>NZ_JBHSRS010000018.1:0-775914 GCF_042659145.1 Polaromonas aquatica
TTTATCGCCTCTGCTGTTGTTGCTCTTGCTGCCATGGGTAGCTCCGGTGCTTTTGCCCAGAACAATCTGTACGGTGAAGCCGCCCTGGCCATCAATCCCGTGGCCACTGCCAGCAATGTGAGCCGTGCCGAAGTGACCGGCCAGTACCTGCAGGCCCGCCAGGCTGGTGCCCTGCCTGTCAGCCAGGAAGCTGCTTTTGCTGCGGCTCCTGCTGCTCCTACCGCCCTGACCCGTGCTGAAGTGCGTGAAGAGGCTCGTCACTATGTCATCCTGGACGGCAGCAATCGCAAGATCTACCGCTAAGTCCTCTTCTCAACCGCCGCCAGGCTCCTCTCCTGGCTGGCTGAGAACAACAAAAAGCCCCGCTTTGCGGGGCTTTTTGTCGCCCAAAATATCTCCCCACAAAGAACGCGGCAGGCTACGATAAACGCCATCATGCGCAAAACACTCTGCACCTGGCTCGCGATCTCCTTTATGGCCTGCTGCGTCGGCCTCGCCCACGCACAGACAGCGCCCAGGGTTGTTGATATTCCCACCCGGCCGGGCGTGACGCAGCGGGTGCTGGTTCTGGCGCCGGCCGAACCCAAGGCTGTGGCGATTCTTTTTACCGGCGGCAATGGCATCCTGCAGGTGGCCGACAACGGCGAGTTGCGGCAGGGCAAGGGCAACTTCCTGATTCGCTCGCGCCAGATGTTTGTGGACCAGGGGCTGATGACCGTGGTCGTCGATGCACCCTCAGACCGCCAGACCTCTCCCTATCTGAGCGGTTTCCGGCAAACGCCGGAGCACCTGGCCGACATCAAGGCCGTCATGGCCTGGGTGCGCACGCAGACCGGTGTGCCGGTCTGGCTGGTCGGCACCAGCCGCGGCACACAGTCCAGCGCCTTTGTGGCGACCGAGCTCAGCGGGGACCCTGGCAAGGCAGGCCCTGACGGCCTGGTATTGACCTCCACCATACTCAGCGATGAACGCGGCCGCGCCGTGCCCAACATGCCTTTAGGCAAACTCAGGATTCCGGTGCTGGTCGTGCACCACGAGCAGGACGGCTGCCGCCTCTGCTCTTTCAGTGAGATACCCCGCCTGATGGACCAGCTCACCGGCGCACCGCGCAAGCAGTTGCTGAGCTTCAAGGGCGGCAACAACCGAGGCGACCCCTGCGAGGCCTTTGCCTACCATGGCTTCAACGGCCTGGAGGCCGAGGTTGTGACGCAAACAGTGGCATGGATGCTGGCGAAATAAGTCCCCCGGCAAACCACCATCGCCGTCATTCCGGCTCTATGCCCGCGCCCTTGATGATGCGGCCCCATTTAAGCGTCTCTTCCGCCTGGAACTTGCGCAGCTCTTCCGGGCTGCTGGTGAAGATTTCAGTGCCGCTGCTTTGATAGAACGGTGCGGCGGAACTGCTGTGCGCCGCCTTGACCAGCATGTCGCTCAGTTTGGCCACCACATCGGCAGGCGTTCCGGCCGGCGCGTAGGCCGCAAACCAGTAGGTCATCTCGTAGCCCTTCACTCCCGCCTCGGCAATCGTCGGCACCTCGGGTGCCAGCGGGGAGCGCTGGCGGGTGGACACACCCAGGGCCTTCAGCTTGCCGGCCTTGACTTGCGGCAGGCCGGTGGCCATGTCGGTGATCATCATGTCGATCTGGCCGCCCAGCAGGTCGGTCACCGCCGGTGGGTTGCTTTTATACGGAATGTTCAGGATGTAGGTGCCCGTCATCTGCTTGAACAGCTCGCCCGCCACACGGCTTGACGAACTGCCGCTGCCAAAAGACATCTTGCCGGGTTTTGATTTCGCCAGTGCGATGAAGTCACCAACACTTTTGACCGGCAGCGCCGGGTTGACCACCATGATCTGACCGCCGCGGCCAAGCGCCGTCAGTGGTGCGAAGTCCCTGACCGGGTCGTAAGGCAGTTTTTTGAACAGGTGCTCATTCGCAGACTGCGTGGTGTTGGTGGTGATGAAGACGGTGTAACCGTCTGCCTTGGCCTTGGCTGCCACCTGCGCACCTATAAAACTGTTGGCGCCGGGCTTGTTGTCCACCACCACGCTGACCTTGTTGGCGTTCGTCATGGCCTGGCCGATGGCACGCGCCAGCTGGTCGGTGGCGCTGCCGGCGGCAAAGGGCACCACGAACGTGATGGGCTTGTCGGGAAAGCCCTGGGCCTGCGCAAGCAAGGGTGAAAGCGCGCAAACTGCAGCGGCCGCCAGCATGACCGGCCGGATCCGGGCGCTTGTTAATGGGTTCATCTTGTCTCCTTTTGGTTAAAAATCAGCCGTCGCCGGACCCGCCAGAAGAGGTGCCAGCGACGCGGGAATCTCTACAGGCAAATCGAGCAGCCAGTACGACAAGGCCTTGCCGTGCGTATCCAGGTTGAGCGCATCGTTGACGCCGCCATCCAGCACGTCGTCGAGCACAAAGTTCATGGCGTGCAGCAGCGGCAGCTCAAACCGCTGCACGCGGCTGGGCAGGCGATGTGCAAAGTGGCGGGCCACCGCCGCCTCTGTCAATTGCGCCAGCAGAACCGGGTAAAGATCCGGGTGCCAGGCAATCACGCTGATGTTGGAGCGGTTGCCCTTGTCGCCGGTGCGGCCGTGGGCGGCGCGGTACAGCGGCACAGTGATCACTGATGTCTTCACATGGCCTCCGGCAAAGCATCAAGCATCTCGAAGTGCACGGACACGGCTTCACGCGGCACCAGGCACGACAGCGTGTTGAGCCGCGGTGTCAGTGCAGTACGAACACCGCCGCCGCCGGCCGGGCCACAGGTATAAAGCGCCACAACCTCCCTGGCAAGGCGCTCGGCCTGCGCCCGGTCAGCATGGGTCGCGGCTACCCGCAGGCGCACATCGCGGGCGTCGCCAACTGGCGTGACCGCCAGCAGCCGGCCGGCATCGTCGCCCATGATGCTCAGCGCGCCTATCAAATCCACGCGCAGGTTCAAAGCGGGCAGGCGCTTGCGCAACACCTCTGCGGCCAGGCGGGCGCGCGCCTCTGCGCGCGGTCCCGCATAAGAAATCTCACCTTCTGCCAGCCAGCCGCCCTCATGGCAAACATTGACTTTCAGGCTGGCCGGCCGCGCGTGGCCGCGCACACCTGTCAGTGCCACGCGGTCCGGTGCAACCTGCCTGAGCTGTGCGCCGCTGATGTCGGCGACCACGTCGGGCGTCAGGTAAGCGGCCGGGTCATGCACTTCATACAGCAGTTGCTCCTTGACGCCGGCCAGGCTGACAAGGCCGCCGGTATGCGCCGCCTTGCCTATGACGCAATGGCCGTCGCTGCTGATTTCTGCAATCGGGTAACCGACTGCATGCAGATCCGGCACATCCTTGTAAGCCGGGTCGGCAAAGTAGCCGCCGCAGACCTGCGCGCCGCATTCAAGCAGATGCCCGGCCATGGTGGCGCGAGCCAGCAGATCCCAGTCGTCGGCACGCCAGCCAAAATGCGACATCGCCGGGCCGACCGTCAGCGACGGATCGGCAACACGCCCGGCGACCACGATCTGCGCGTCCGCATCCAGCGCAGCGGCAATCGCTTCAGCGCCTATATAGGCATTGGCGCTGACCATCTGGATGCCATCAATCGCCGCGCCCAGTTGCCCGCGCAGCAACTGGCGATGCGGCGTGCCCGACAAATCATCACCATCGACCACGGCAATGCGCGGCGCGGGCAGGCCCAGTTCCCCGGCCATCTGGCGGATAAGCCGCGCCGCCGCCAGCGGGTTGGCCGCGCCAAAGTTGCCGACGATGCGGATGTTGTGCTGCAGGCAACGCGCCAGCACCGGCCGCAGCATATCGTCCAGCAAGGGCTCAAAGCCGGCGTCGGGATCCGCACGCCGGCGCAACTGCGCCAGCGCCAGCGTGCGCTCGGCCAGTGTTTCAAAAATCAGGAAGGCCGGCCCACCGCGCTGTATCAGTGTGTCCACCACGGCGGCGGCGGCATCAACCCGGTCACCGGAAAAACCGGCGGCGCAGCCAATCAGCAAAGGAGGTAAATCAGGTGCGTGCATAAAGTGTGTTCCGGGCGCTGAATTTGGCGCCTTCACTTTCTATTTGTAAAATAGAAAATTCATATCGATTAACTTGAAAATCAAATCAATTGGCCAGCCCCAATCTTTCCACCAGGCAACTGCGTGCATTTTTGGCGCTGGCCGACCAGCGCAGTTTCACACGCGCTGCCACCGCATGCCATTTGTCGCAGCCAGCCTTCAGCGCCCTGATCCGCACCCTTGAAAGCGAACTCCGCACGCGCCTGTTTGACCGCGACACGCGCAGCGTGCAGCTGACAGCCGAAGGGCGTTTGTTTGAAACCTCGGCGCGCCAGTTGCTCGGTGACTTCGGGGTCGCTGTCAGCGACCTGAGCGACCACGTAGAGCGCAGGAAAGGCCGCGTGCATGTCGCCGCCCTGCCCTCACTCGCGGCAGGCTGGTTGCCCGCCATATTCGCCGAGTTCAAGGCCGCCTGGCCGGGCATTGAACTGAACCTCAGCGACTTTTTGTCGGACCCCTGCATAGACCTGGTGCGCAGTGGCAAGGCCGACTTTGCACTCGCCTCCACAGGCGCGAGCCACGCGGGGCTCAGCACCCAATTGCTGTGCACCGACCAGTTCTACCTGGTGTGCCGCAAGGACCACCCGCTGGCCAGCGAGAAAGTGCTGACGCTCAAAAAGCTGACGCCTTACCCATTTATCCACATGTCACGCAACAGCAGCGTACGCCAGGCACTGGACGCTGCGCTGCACCCGTTGCAGACAAACACCCTGCTTGAAGTGGACCAGCTGGCCACCGTAACGGGCATGGTGCAAGCGGGCCTGGGCATCAGTGTGGTGCCGGCGCTCACGCTGTTTCACTTTGAACGTGAAGGTTTGTTGACCCGGCCGCTGGCCGCCAAAAACCTGACACGAAAGATCTATGTGGTGCGCAGGCAGGAAGGCAGCCTGTCCGTGGCTGCGCAGGCCTTGCATGATTTGATTGTGTTGCGGATGCGGGGCTGATACCCAATTACGTTCGAAAAGATAAATCCGTTCACGCTGAGCTTGTCGAAGCGCCACGCGAGGCTTCGACGGGCACAGCCCGAACGGTTCTTGACGGTCAAACGCAAATCCGTATGAGGCCCGGTCAGCGGGCAAGCCACCCGTGCCTCAACGGTCAAATGCCGGCCGTTTCGGATCAAACTTCCAGCCAGGAATCAGGCTTTGCATGGCCACCGCATCGTCGCGCGAGCCCAGGCCGTGCTGCTTGTAGAGCTGGTGCGCTTTTTCGACCTCGACCATGTCCAGCTCGACACCCAGGCCCGGCTTTTTCGGCACCTGCACCAGGCCGCCTTCGATCTTCAAAGGCTCTTTGGTCAGGCGCTGGCCGTCCTGCCAGATCCAGTGTGTGTCGATAGCGGTCACGCGGCCAGGCGCGGCGGCGCCGACCTGGGTAAACATGGCCAGTGACACGTCGAAATGGTTGTTGGAATGCGAGCCCCAGGTCAGGCCCCAATCACGGCAGGTCTGCGCCACACGGACCGAGCCGGCCATGGTCCAGAAATGCGGATCGGCCAGGGGAATGTCCACCGACTGCAGCGACAACGCATGGCTCAACTGGCGCCAGTCGGTGGCAATCATGTTGGTGGCGGTGGGCAGACCGGTGGCACGGCGGAACTCGGCCATCACCTCGCGGCCCGAGAAACCTTCTTCGGCGCCGCAGGGGTCTTCGGCGTACGCCACCACGCTGCGCATGTCACGCATCAGGCGGATAGCATCCTTGAGCAGCCAGCCGCCGTTCGGGTCCAGCGTGACGCGGGCCTCGGGGAAACGTTCATGCAGCGCACGCATCGCGTCGACTTCTTCCTCGCCGCGCAAGACGCCGCCCTTGAGTTTGAAGTCGTTAAAGCCATAACGTTCATGCGCGGCTTCGGCCAGGCGCACGATGGCATCGGGTGTCATGGCTTTTTCGTGGCGCAGGCGCGACCAGGCGTCTTGGGCTTCCGGCTCACTCGCATAAGGCAAGTTCGTTTTGGATTTGTCGCCGACAAAAAACAGGTACCCCAGCATCTCGACCGCATCGCGCTGCTGGCCTTCGCCGAGCAAGGCCGCGACCGGCACTTCCAGGTGCTGGCCCAGCAAATCCAGAAAGGCCGACTCTATGGCCGTCACGGCATGGATGGTGGTGCGCAAATCAAAGGTCTGCAGGCCGCGGCCGCCGGCATCGCGGTCGGCAAACTGGCGCTGCACCTGCTGCAAGACCTGCTGGTGCGCGCCTATGGGCTGGCCGACCACAAGGTCGCGGGCATCTTCCAGGGTCTGGCGGATTTTTTCGCCGCCCGGCACCTCACCCACGCCGGTGCGCCCGGCGTTGTCGGTGAGGATCAAAAGGTTGCGCGTGAAAAATGGGCCGTGTGCGCCGCTGAGGTTCAGCAGCATGCCGTCGCGGCCGGCGACGGGGATCACACGCAGGGCGGTGATGCGGGGAGTGGTGTTCATGGGCATGTCGGCTTGCTCAATCAATGCTGATCTTGCCGGTCTCAATGACTTTTTTCCAGCGCGCAAATTCCTGCTGCTGGAAGGTGGCGAACTGTTCCGGCGTGTTGGCAACCACTTCAAAACCGACCGAGACAAACTGCTGCTTGATCTGCGGGTCATTCAGCGCGGCGACGATGGCGGCATGGGCCCTGGCGCGCACGTCGGCCGGCAGGCCTTTGGGCGCCACGACGGCTTGCCAGGAATACACCACCAGGTCTTTCATGCCGGCCTCGCCCAGCGTGGGCACGTCAGGCAGCAGCGCCGAGCGTTTTCCGGAGGTGATGGCCAGCGCCGTCAGTTTGCCGGACTTGATGTGTTGCAACACGGCGTTGATGTTCTGGAACGAGGCATCGACCTGGCCGCCAAGCAAATCGGTGATCGCCGGTGCGCCGCCCTTGTAGGGCACATGCGTGCCGCTGGTGCCGGTCTGCTGCCAGAACAGCTCGGCCGTGAGGTGGTCGCTGGAGCCATTGCCCGAAGAGGCAAACGACATCTTGCCGGGGTTGAGCTTTTGGTAAGCCACCAAAGCGCCCACGGTTTTGTAAGGCGACCTGGCCGGCACAACCAGCACATTGGGCGCTTGCACGGCCACGGTGATGGTGTCGAAGTCCTTCAAGGTGTCGTAAGGCATGTTACGGATCAGGTGCGGCGCAATCACCAGCGGGCCCAGCGAGGTCACCAGGAAGTTGTAGCCATCGGGCGCCGAACGTTTGACCTGCGTCGCACCAATCGTGCCGGTGGCACCGGCCTTGTTGTCCACCACAAAAGGCTGGCCCAGCTTTTCGGTCAGCTTGGGGGCGATGGCGCGGGCTACCGTGTCGGTGGAGCCGCCGGGCGGGAAAGGAACAACCAGGGTCACGGATTTGCTGGGCCAGGCTTGGGCTTGTGCTGCGGCGCTGAAAGCCAGGCTGATCGCGAGTGCGGTGAACAGTTTTTTCATGAGGGATGTCTCCGGAGGTTATGAGTAGCGGCGGCAAGCGCTACCTTCCCAGTCCTGACACGGGAAAACCAAGGTAGCGTTGGCAAATACCGACAAATGGTAGCGCTACCTTTTCAAAAGTCAAGACGGGAAACTTCGGGGTTCGAGGTCTTCAGGTGCTGTCGCGAGGAACGATGGAAAAGCCCACATCCACCACCCGCGTATCGACCGGGCGGCCTTCGGCCCGGTCCACGATAAATTGCGCGGCCTGTCGGCCAATCGCCATGCCGTCTATGCGCACGCTGGTCAGGGCCGGCTGCAGGTCGGCGGCAAACTCCAGGTCGCCAAACCCGAGCACCGCCAGCTGTTCGGGCACCTTGATACCCCGCCACTGCGCTTCGGTCATGACGCCCAAAGCCAGCAGGTCGGAGCTGCAAAACACCGCATCCAGGCCAGGCGAGGTCTGCAGCAACTGCAGCAGCGCGCTGCGCCCGCTCTTTAAAGTGGTCGGCGCCGGCACAATCACCACGGCCACCTCGCCCAGGCCGGCGGCATGCGCCGCAGCCTGGAAAGCCTGCTGGCGCCGCTTGGAGCGTTCGTCGTCACCGGCGATCACGGCCAGGCGGCGACGACCCCGGGCGTACAAAAAATCCACCACCGCGCGGCCCACGTCCACATGCGAAAAGCCCACCAGCATGTCTATAGGTGTGGGCGTCAGGTCCCAGGTTTCAACCACCGGGATGCCGGCGGCCAGCAGGCGTTTGCGCCCTTCCGGCGAATGCATGATGCCGGTCAGCACAATGCCGTCCGGCCGGCGGCTGATGATGGCATCCAGCAAGGCGTCTTCACGCGAATCGGCATAACCGCTCTGGCCCAGCATCAACTGGTAACCCTGGGCAGCCAGGGCTTCATTGAGTGAACGCACGGTTTCCATAAACACCGGCCCGGAGATGGTGGGCACCAGCGCCGCCACCAGGCGGCTGCGCGCCGAAGCCAGGCCGCCGGCCATGCGATTCGGCACATACCCCGTGCGGGCCACCGCATCGTTGACTTTTTCGAGCAAGGCCTTGGAGACCTGGCCCGGCGTGTTCAGCGCGCGCGAAGCCGTGATGGGCGCTACACCCGCCAGTCTGGCCACGTCATGCAGGGTGACCGCGCCGCTGCCCCGGCGGGTGCGCCGTGCCGGCGTGTTGTCTTCGTCATTCATCGCCGGATTCTAGGCGCAGCTGTGTCGCGCGGCCGCAGCTTTCTTTCGCCCTGCCCCGGCAGGGTCGGGCCACAGTTCAGGTCAAAGCCTCATCCGATCCGCTACTAATTTAATAGCTATTTGCGCTCACTACTAAAGGGCTACAGGCCTAAATGACTAGTGATTGCGGACCTGACGGCGTTTGGGCACGATCAACAACAAGCAGGCCACCAGCCAGAACACCAGCGCGATCCCGGCAACATACAGCGCGACGCCGCCGTAACCGCCGGCATGGGCCGGATTGAGAAAAGGATAGGGATACCAGGAGATGGCAGCGCCGCGAACCAGCACATAAGCCAGGTACACCAGCGGGATCACCAGGCACAGCCCCACATGCCTGGCCGTGAAACGGGTCCGGGGCGGGCGCAGCAGCCACTCCAGCATGACCGCCACCGGCATGACGTAATGCAAAAGCACATTCACCCAGGGCTGCAGGCTGCCGAGATCGACGTTGCGCAGCAGCACAGAAAACACAATGCCCACCACCGCCATGTTGACGGCCGAGACGGCGCGTGCCGACTCCAGCGCCGGTGACAACTCGCGTGATGCCAGGCGCAGGGATGCCGTCGCAATCAGCACCAGGGCAGCCAACAGGTTGGCCAGGTTGGTAAAGTAGCTGAAAAAATTCACCAGGCTGAAGTTGAGCCGCAGATGAATCGTCAACTGCGTAGCCATCGCGACCAGCGTCAGCAGCCCCAGCAACCAGGTGGTGATGCTTAAAAGTTTGCTTTGTGAAGGCATGGGCTTCCAGCTGGCGACAGATCGGTGGGGTGCGGGCTGCTGCAGTAAAGAATGACCTTAGTCCGCCGACCAGACCGCCAGCTCATAACCATCCGGGTCCTTGAAGTGAAAACGCCGTCCGCCGGGAAAGGCGAAGACCGGCAGGACAATTTCCGCCCCGGCCTGCTCCAGCCGCTGCTGGGTCGCGGCCAGATCGTCGGCATACAGGATGACCAGCGGGCCACCCGCTGGCCTGACTGCTGCCGTTGTGGTGAAACCACCGGCCAGATGACCGTCGCTGAACTCGCTGTAGGCCGGGCCGTAGTCGGTGAAGGTCCAGCCAAATACCTGGCCGTAAAACGTTTTGGAACGGGCGATGTCCGCAACGTTGAATTCAATGTTGTCGATCCGGTGGTTCCGGTTTTTTCCTGTCATGACCCAGCCTTTGTGTTGTGTGTGTTGCCGCCCATTTTCACTTCATGCCATCCCTGAGCTTCGCAAACACTTTCCAGAAGGCCGCATCCTGCGTGGTCGCAAAGTTGATGCGCATCAGCGTACTCGGCTGGCGCGCTGCATGAAAGAGCGCACCGGGCGCGAGCAGATAACCTTCGTCCAGCATGCGCTGGGCCAGCGCATCGGTGTCAACCAAGGTTTCGACCCAGCCGAACAAGCCCGCCGGCTCGGCCGCAAAACTGCAGCCGTGTGCCAGCGCCAGTTTGACGCTGCGGGCACGGGCAATGTCCAGCCGTGTGCGTATGCGTTCGGCATGGCGGCGCAACTGCCCCTGGTCTATGCACCAGGCCAGGGCTTTTTCCAGCAGGGCCGGGGTGGTCAGGGTGGCCAGCAGCTTGGTGTCCAGCAGGCGTTCGACCAGCTCGGGCGGCGCCGCCAGGTAACCGACGCGCCAGCCGGGCGCCAAAATCTTGGAAAAACCGCTGACATACACCGTGCGCTGCAGGCCGTCGAGCGCACACAGGCGCGTCGCATGTTCAGGCGCCAGGTGGCTATAGGTGTCGTCTTCAACAATGTGGAAGTTGTGTGTATTGGCCAGTTGCAAAACGCGGTGCGCGCTGCCGGGCGTGAGGCAATAACCGGTCGGGTTATGGAACACGCTGACACTGACAAACAGCTTGGGCGCATGCACCTCGCAATAACGAGCCATCACCTCCAGGTCCGGCCCGTCGGCCCGGCGCGGCACCGGCAGTATGCGCATGCCCATGGCCGCCAGCCGCGCAAACTCTATGGCCCAGCCGGGTTCTTCGACCATGACGTAGTCACCGGCACGCAGCAGGGTGCGGCTCACAATATCCAGCGCATGGGTGGCACCCACCGTGGTGATGATCTGCTCGGGCGCGGCCGGGATGTTGAGGCTGGCGAGTTTTTTTGACAATGCCTGACGCAAGCCGCTGTCGCCGGCCGGCTCGCCGTAGTTCAGCGAAAACTCCTGCAAGGCACGCGCGCTGGTGACGCGGCGCACCGCCGCCGGCATGAAGCTGGTCTCCAGCCAGTCCATGGGAAACACGCCCATGCCGGGTTGCGCCTTGTCGCTGCTGCCGTGGAACATTCCGCGTATCAGCGCGGTGGCATTGACCGGGTTGTGCTGCGGCTGGAAGCCCGTGGATGACTTTGTTGACGCTACTGAATTAATAGCTGGTTGCGCACGTTCCTCCTGGGCTGTAGCCATTTCCCGCACATAAAAACCGCGATTTTTACGGGCTTCCACCAACCCCTGGGCCAGCAGCCGGTCATACGCGGCCACCACGGTGGAGGCGCTCACACCCTGTTGCTGCGCGCATTGCCGCACCGAGGGCAGGCGCGCCCCCGAAGCCAGCAGCCGGTTGCGAATACGTTCCGCAAAGCGCCCGGCGAGCTGCTCGGTCAGGGACTGGGACGCGGCTTTCAACAACATGGCGGGATCTCCGGTGCTGGCTGTGCTGCCAAAGCAAACAGTACAGTTTGGGATTTTGTTTGCACAACTGTATTGATAGTGTGCTGGTTTCAACTATAAAGTGAAGGCCATGAATTGGCAAGAGTTCACCGCTTTGCTGGTGCTGGCCACGGCGATGAGTTTTTCGCCCGGCCCCAACACCACACTCTCGACCGCCCTGGCGGCCAACCACGGCCTGCGCCGTGCGCTGCCCTTTGTGTGCTCCGTGCCGGTCGGCTGGGGCGTGCTGCTCAGCCTTTGCGCCATGGGCCTGGGTGCGCTGGTGCTGGCCGTGCCGCTGCTGAGCTGGCTCATCAAACTGGTGGGTGTTGGTTATCTGCTCTGGCTGGCCTCAAAAATTGCCCGCTCGCGCCAATTGAGCCAGGCCGATGCAGCGCGCCTGAACGTGGGCTTCTGGCAAGGCGCGGCGCTGCAGTTTGTCAACATCAAGGCCTGGATGCTGGCCCTCGCCATCGTCAGCGGCTGGATTGCCGGACGTGCCGACCCCGGCCAGCGTTTTGCCGTGGTACTGCCCGTGATGCTGGCCTATGCCTTTGTCAGCAACCTCACTTATGCGCTGGCCGGCTCATTGCTGCGGGAGTGGCTGGCCGGCCCTGATGGCTCGGGCCGCAGGCTGCGGGCCTTTAACCGCATCATGGCGCTGGTGCTGGTGCTGACCGCACTCTGGATGTTGACCCTATGACCCCCGTTCACGACACGAAACAAATCAACAAGGGCCTGTGGATAGGCCTGCTGGGCATAGTGATTTTTTCCGCCACCCTGCCGCTGACCAAGCTGGCTGTGGGCTCCAGCAGCGCACCGCAGCTCTCGCCCTGGTTTGTCACTTTCGGCCGCGCCGCCGTGGCCGGCGTGCTGTCTGTCATTTACCTGCTGCTGCAATACACGCGCGGTGAAAAGCACGTCCCCTCGCGCAATGAATGGGGTCTGCTGGCCTTTACCGCGCTCGGTGTGGTGGTCGGGTTTCCGCTGTTCATGTCGCTGGCCTTGCTGTACGTGCCCAGCACGCACGGCTCGGTGGTCACGGGCTTGCTGCCCCTGGCCACGGCGATGGTGGCCGCGCTGTGGTTCCGGCAACAACCCAGCACGGCGTTCTGGGGCTGTGCTGTACTGGGCACGCTGCTGGTGCTGGCGTTCATGGTGCTTCGCTCGCAGGATGCCACGGGGCATTTCAGCCTCCACCTGGCAGACGTGTTTTTACTGCTCGCCATGGCCAGCGCCGCATTCGGCTACATAGGCGGCGCGCGGCTGACGCCCTCGCTAGGCGCAGAGCGGGTGATTTGCTGGGTGCTGGTGATGTCCCTGCCCGTCACCGTGCCCATGGCATTCCTGAGCGCGCCCGCAGATGTGTATGCCATCCAGGCAGCGAGCTGGTGGGCTTTTGCCTATGTCGCGGTATTCTCCATGTGGCTGGGCTTTTTTGCGTGGTACCGCGGCCTGGCACTGGGCGGCGCTGTGCGTGTCAGCCAGGTGCAGCTGGTACAACCGTTTTTAAGCCTGCTGTTCGCCGTGCCGCTGCTGGGCGAGCCGCTGGATGCCGTGACGCTGTGCTTTGGCGTGGCGGTGATCGCCACCGTATTTGTAGGCAAAAAGATGCCCGTAGGCCTGCCGGCCGCTGTGATCAATCAAGGAGAAAAATGAGATGAACTGGATGCAAGCATGAACTGGAAAATGGCGGACCGCGCCGAAAAGATGAACCCCTCGGTGATACGCGAGATCCTCAAGGTCACGGAAAAACCCGGCATCATCAGCTTTGCAGGCGGCTTGCCTTCGCCCAAAACCTTTCCCATCGCCGCCTTTACCAAGGCCTGCGCCAACGTGCTTGGAAGCGATGGCGAGGCGGCGCTGCAGTACGCAGCCAGCGAAGGCTACGGCCCGCTGCGTGAATGGGTGGCGGCGTCATTGCCCTGGGATATAGACCCCGCCCAGGTTTTGATCACCACCGGCAGCCAGCAGGCGCTGGACCTGATTGCCAAGATCCTGATCGACAAGGACTCGCGTGTACTGGTTGAAACGCCCACCTACCTGGGCGCGCTGCAGGCCTTCACGCCCATGGAGCCGGAGTTTGTGAGTGTCGCCAGCAATGCGGGCGGCATCGACCTGCAGGACCTGGCTGCCAAGGCCGCCGGGGCACGCTTTCTGTACCTGCTGCCCAACTTCCAGAACCCCACCGGCAATTCGATGAACGAAGCCAGCCGTGCCGCGCTGAGTGCCGCGGCCGCCAGGCTGGGTGTTCCCATCATTGAAGACAATCCCTACGGCGACCTGTGGTTTGATGCGCCGCCGCCACTGCCTCTCACGGCGCGCAACCCGGAGGGCTGCATTTACATGGGCTCGTTCAGCAAAACGCTGGCGCCCGGCCTGCGCCTGGGTTTCCTGGTTGCCCCAAAAGCGCTTTATCCCAAACTGCTGCAGGCCAAGCAGGCGGCGGACCTGCACACACCCAGCTTTAACCAGCGCATGGTCCATGAGGTGCTGAAAGACGGTTTCCTGGACCAGCATGTACCGACCATACGGGCGCTGTACAAGGCGCAACGCGACGCCATGCTTGCGGCCCTCGAAGCCAACCTGGCAGGCAGCGGCGTGACCTGGAACAAACCCGACGGCGGCATGTTTTTGTGGCTCAAGCTGCCAAAAGGCATGAACGCCGTGGATCTGCTGCCGCTGGCCGTGGAACGCAACGTGGCCTATGTGCCGGGCGCACCGTTTTACAGCGGCACGCCGGAGCACAACACCTTGCGCCTGTCCTTTGTGACATCCACGGTCGAGCAGATCAACACCGGCATCGCGGCGCTGGCGCAGGTCTTCAGTGAGAACCAGCGATGAACGGCCTGCATATCTGGGGCCGCATGAGCTCCGTCAATGTCAAAAAAGTAGTCTGGACGGCGCAGGAGCTGGGGCTGGACTTTCAGCGCACGGAGGCCGGCGGCATGTTTGGCGTTGTGAAGACGCCCGGCTACATGGAGCTCAACCCCAACTCGCTGGTGCCCGTGATCGACGACGACGGTTATGTGCTGTGGGAGTCCAATGTCATCGTGCGTTACCTGTGCGCAAAATATGACACCCCCACGCTTGCCGCTTCGCGTGCTGCGCTGCCCCCCGAGGGGGCGCGCCTTGCTTGGGGCGGCCCGGCGCGGCGGCCTTCCCCCGGCCCGCTGTACCCCACCGATCTGCGCGAGCGCTTTGACGCCGAGCGCTGGATGGAGTGGCAACAAACCGCCGTGAACCCGGCCAGCCGTCCCGGCTTCTGGCAACTGATACGTACACCGGCCGGCCAGCGCGACATGGCGCAGGTTGCCGAGTCCAACGCCGCCGTTGAATCGCTGATGGCAACGCTGGATGCACATCTTGCGGGACGCAGCTTCATGGTCGGCGAACGTTTTACCATGGCCGACATTCCGCTGGCCTGCGAAGTGCAGCGCTGGTTTGGCCTGCCGCAAACGCGCCAGAGCCGGCCCAACATCGAGCGCTGGTACGCCAACATCAGCGCCCGGCAAACCAGCAAAGGCGTGCTGGATCTGCCCCTATCCTAGAAAAAAGCCGGAAAGAAACCCATGCAGCAACGCCCCTTCAAGCAGGTTGATGTTTTCACCGCAACCCCTTACTACGGCAACCCGCTGGCCGTGGTGCTGGACGGGCGCGGCCTGGACACTGCCGCCATGCAGCGTTTTGCGCACTGGACCAACCTGTCGGAAACCACCTTTTTGCTGCCGCCAGAGGATGCATCCGCCGACTACAAGGTGCGCATCTTCACGCCCGGCGGCGAAATGCCTTTTGCCGGCCACCCGACGCTGGGCAGTTGCCACAGCTGGCTGCAGGCGGGCGGAAAACCCAAGCGCCGCGACATCATCGTGCAGGAATGCAAGGTAGGCCTGGTCAATATTCGTCGCGAACCGGGGCATGAAGGGGCTGGCCGTCTGGCATTTGCCGCACCGCCACTCAAACGCTCCTCGTCCAGCCCGGTCGTGCTGGCCCAGGTCGCGGCAGCGCTGGGTTTGAAGGCCACACAAATTGCGGCCGCGCAATTGCTGGACAACGGCCCCGTCTGGCTGGGCCTGCTGCTGGACAGCCCCGAAACCGTATTGCAGCTAACACCCAACAACCTGGAACTGGCAAAGCTGAACGTCAAGGTTGGTGTTGCCGCCCTCTACCCAAAAGCCGAAGCTCCGCCGCTGATAGCACGCGCCAACCGCGAAGCAAAAGCCTTCGGCCATGCAGCGGCAGCGGACACCCCTGCGGCCGCCGATATGGAAGTACGCGCCTTTGCCGCGCCCATGGGCATCAACGAAGACCCGGTCACCGGCAGCCTCAATGCCAGCCTGGCGCAATGGCTGATGGCCGAGGGCTACACACCTGACCGCTACGTCGCCTCACAGGGTGTTTGCCTGGGGCGTGCGGGGCTGGTCTACCTGGAGCGCGACAGCAGCGGCCAGGCCACTTCGACGGGCTCAGGACAGGTCTGGGTAGGCGGCGAGTCCGTCACCTGCCTGGACGGCAGCGTCACGCTTTAAGACTCCGTTCAAGCGCAAATCATGAACACCGGCGCGGCAGCAGCACCAACGTCAAGCGTAGACCACCTTGTGGTGGCCGCTGCCAGCCTGGCCGAAGGCGTGCAGTGGTGCGAACGCGTACTGGGCATCACGCCCGGGCCGGGCGGCGAACACCCGCTGATGGGCACACACAACCGGATCGTCAGCATTGCGTCGCCGGTATTTCCTGGCGCCTATCTGGAGATCATTGCTATCAATCCAGGAGCTGCCTGCGCCCGTCCTGAAGGCGCCAAACGCTGGTTCGACCTTGATGACCGGGTCCTGCAGGCGAGTCTTTCGTCGCATGGTCCGCAACTGGTGCACTTTGTCGCCAGCACCGCACATGCGCAGGCCGGCACCAAGGCCTTGGCGCGCCTGGGACTGGATCGCGGCGAGCTGCTGCAGGCCTCGCGCATGACAGCACAAGGCCTGCTGAGCTGGAAAATCACGGTGCGCGAAGACGGGCAGCGGCTTTTTTATGGCGGCCTGCCGACACTGATTGAATGGGGCGACATCCATCCCTCTGGCAGCCTGCCGCCCTCGGGCATCACCCTGCAATCGTTGCAGGCCAGCCATGCGCGGCCCGAGGCCCTGACTGCAGCCCATGAAGCGATAGGACTGGTGAATGTGGCTGTCGTGCAGGGGCGCCCCAACCTTGTCGCCACACTGCAAACACCGCGCGGTACCGTCACGCTTGAATCAAAAGGCCATTGAATGCTGACCCTGCAGGACATCGAGACCGCCGCCCGCGTGGTGTACCGCGAATTCCAGGCCACGCCGCAATACCGCTGGGACCTGTCGAGCCAGCGCCTGGGCACAGCCTGCTGGATCAAACACGAGAACCACACGCCGGTGGGCGCTTTCAAGATACGCGGCGGGCTGACCTATTTTGAAGCGCTCAAGGCAAGCGGCGCGCTGCCCGCCGAAGTCATCAGCGCCACCCGCGGCAACCATGGCCAGAGCATAGGCTGGGCGGCACGTGCCAATGGCGTGGCCTGCACCATTGTTGTCCCCCACGGCAATTCGCTGGAGAAGAACGCGGCCATGCGGGCACTGGGCGTGACCCTGATCGAGCATGGCCAGGACTTCCAGGAAAGCCGCGAATTTGCCATCCGGCTCGCCGCAGAACGCGGCGCGCACATGGTGCCCAGCTTTCACGCCGACCTGTTGCGCGGCGTGGCAACCTACTGGTGGGAGTTCATGCTGGCCGTGCCGCAGCTTGACGTGGTGTACGTGCCGATTGGCCAGGGCTCGGGCCTGTGCGCGGCGATCACCGCAAAACTCGCGCTGGGGCGCAGCCTGCGCATAGTCGGTGTGGTGAGCGCGCATGCCACCACCTATGCCGACTCGCTGGCCGCGGGCCGCGTGGTGGAGTCCCCCGTTACCACCCAACTGGCCGACGGCATGGCCTGCCGCGTTGCCGACCAGGGCGCCCTGGACATGCTCGCACCACACGTTGACCACATCGTGAAAATCACCGACGACGAGGTGGCCCAAGCCATGCGCGACCTCTATGCCGACACGCACAACGTGGCCGAGGGTGCAGGCGCCGCCAGCTTTGCCGCGGCCATGCAGCAGCGCGCCAGCCTCAAGGGGCAGGTGGTCGGCACCACCCTGTGCGGCGGCAATGTGGACACGGCCACTGTCGCCAAGGTGCTACTGCAGGCCTGAACGGGTCACGCACGGGACTGAAAACCCGGCGGGGCTTCGCCACAATCCGCACATGGGAACTCTCTACCTTGTGCGCCACGGCCAGGCCTCGTTTGGCGCAGATGATTACGATGTGCTCAGCGAGCTGGGCACGCGGCAAGCCGTGCGGCTTGGCGAGTACTTCAGGCACAAGGGCATCACATTTGATGCCGCGCTCACCGGCACCCTGCAGCGCCAGATCAACACCTTTGCGGGAATATGTGAAGGCATGGGGACGCAGCCGCAAGCCACCCAGTGGCCCGGGCTCAATGAATACGACAGCACGGCGGTGATAGCCACCATCCATCCGCACAAACTCGAAAAACCGACCTCACCCGAGATGTACCGCAGCCACTTTCGACTGCTGCGCGACGGCCTGAAACAATGGATGGACGGCGTGGTCAGCCCTAAAGGCATGCCGGACTACAGCGGTTTTGTGAACGGCGTGACCAGCGCGCTGGACCACGTCCGCAAAAGCTACACGGGCAATGTGCTGCTGGTGTCCAGCGGCGGGCCGATCGCCACCGCCGTGGGCCATGTGCTTGGAACCAGCCCCGAAACCACCATAGAACTGAACCTGCGCATACGCAACAGTTCCGTGACCGAATTCGCATTCACACCCAAACGCCACATGCTGGTGACCTACAACACGCTACCGCATCTGGATGCGCCTGAGCATGCGGAGTGGGTCACTTACGCCTGAGAAAAACCGCCCTCTAAACGCCCCACACCTGTGCCGGACTGGGTGGTTTCCCTGTCTTGCCTGATCCGCCGCGAGCAAAGATACTTTGCGGCAACATGACCGCCATCCCAAGCTACAGCCCGCATTCTGGCGGCATTCGCTTCCATACAAAAACTGCCGATACGCTGGCAGCCGCCAGCGACAACTTCCTCGCACAACTGGAACAACTCGGACTTCAGGACGCCGTTGAAAGCGCAGTACAGCCATGCGGCGCCGGCACAGCCAGAAGCTTTTACCTGCGACCCCATCTGGCTGCCCAGTGGGCGCCCGGACTGGACACCACAGGCCTGAACCAGCGCCTGCAACTGGACACCGAAGGCCAGGCCGAAGACCTGGAGCGCGAGATCCTGCTGGCCATGCTGCTGAGCCCGGTCGGCTTTGAATTTGCCGGCCATACGGAGCTTGCATCGGCAATGCGCATACGCCGCAACATCGTGCTGGCCGCACGCAAGACGGCGCTGGCCTTTCACACCACCGAAGCCGAACGGCCGGAAGACTGCTGGACCTACATAGCCGGCAAGGGCTTCACCGTGCGGCCCGGCCATGCGCTGATCCCGGCGCTGCAAAAGGCGACGCAGCCCGACACCTCCGGCAAGCTGTATTCGTTTTCCTGCTACCGCGCCACCGAGTACGTGATCCTGCTGGCCATCGCGCAGGAACTGGAGCATTGCAACCCGGCGCTGATGCAGGCGCTGCAGCAGCAGTGGGAGCGCCGTCCCATCATGTCGGGCCAGTTCCATGATGTGTTTTTATATGAATACGGCTCCATGGAAGCACCGCTGCCGCCCAAATACTACGTACCCGGCGACCGCCTCTGGTTTCGCAACCCCGATGCGCATTCGTCCGACGTCACCGGCTACGAAGGCTCCTGGGTGTTTTACCTGGGCGGCGGCCTCTTCACCAACTTCTGGAAACGCGAGCAACCCTACACACTGACAGCCAAATGCCTGGAGCTGTTCCACTGGCGCCACGCCACCTACACCGACTCGGCCGGCGAGCTGCAGATCAACGAAAGCATTGTCGAAGCGCGTGTGAAGGATTCGATGGCCGATGCGAAGCAGTCGGCGGAAATCCTCGAGTTGATGTTGCGCCTGCGCGAGCCCAAGGGCGTGTACCAGTCGGGCGGTTGTATAGACACCTCACGCGAATACCCGCGCGGCGTCTGCCCGGGCACGGCAGACATGGTGCTTCCGGCTTTTTGAGGCGGCGGCATTTGCTATTATTTTTATAGCTTACCGCGCGCACTCCACCTTAACCTCAGGCTCTTTTTTCAAAAATCATGCACGACCCGGGTGTTCCGCGCAGCTAAAGTCGTAAACAACTGTTCGCACTAAGGTACCTATGGACCGCAATGCAACGGAAGTGGTCGATGTGGCCGACCACATGACTGGCCCGAATCAGCTTGAAGCAGGCATTCAACAGCGCGCTCAAAATAGTAAACCACCGCCACTTTCACAACAATCATGCTAATAGTTTCGTACGCCCTGTTAGGGCCTCTTCTCGGGGCTATCGCCTTCTGGTCAACGACATGGCTACCTCACGCCCTGTATGCAAGTTTTCTCGGGCGTACGGACACCGAGGCTTGGTCTGGCGGGATGAGCTTGCTCTCTGTCTCCATGCAATACAGCTATCTTGTTGGTTTTCTTCCTGCGATTGGAGCAGGTGTTTGTCATGTTCTTGCTCGTCGAAAATTGGTGAACTCAACGATGCGGGTATGGCTCGTCACCTTTGCAGGGATCAGCCTGACAGCCATACTTTTTTTGGCTGCATCGCCCCCCGCAGGTTTCTACGAAATATTCGTTCCTCTGGTCGCAGCTGGCGGCATTGCTGCATTTTTGATGGCGACGGCCGTCGAAATATTTGCAGCTAACCGGGCCACAAAGGCTACAGGTCTTTCTTGAGGAATTTTCTGGTCAAACGCCCGCAAAGCCAGATGGATTTTTCGGCCAACAGCCAACATTTCAGCGCTTTGCCCAGCAACTGAGCGCTTTACCTTCACAAACGGGAGTCCCCCCTACAGGGACCGTCTAGACTAAGACATGCACGAATATCGGGTGATGGTCATCGGCGGCTACGGATTCTTCGGAAGCAGGCTGGTGACGCGACTTGCGCGCCAGGACGGCTTGCACGTCATCGTTGCGGGCCGCTCCGGTGTGGCGGCACAAGCGCTCGTCGACCGCCTACAGGCGGACTCCCGTGCAACTCTCAGTCACGTGGTGTTGGACGCGATGGCTGCGGGCCTCGAAGCGAGACTCCATCGACTTGGTGTTGCCCTGGTAATTCACACTTCGGGACCCTTTCAAGGCCAGGACTATCGCGTCGCCCAGGCTTGTGCCAATGCGGCTGTCCACTACGTCGACCTTGCCGATGGCCGAGACTTCGTCTGTGGCATCGAAACGCTGCAAAAAAGCGCGGCTGCGCATGGGGTAATACTGACGAGCGGGGCAAGTTCTGTCCCCGCGCTGTCCTCCGCAGTCGTTGACCGACTCACCTCCGGAATGAAGTCCATCGACTCCATAGACATAGGCATCAGCCCGGGAAATCGAACTGAGCGCGGCCTCTCGACTGTCGCTGGAATCCTGAGTTACTGCGGTAAACGCCTAGCGACAAGCGGTCAAGAGCGGGGGTTCGGCTGGCTCGGCTCCTATCGACATCGGTACCCTGGGCCTGTGGGGGAACGCCTTCTCTCTCCCTGCGATGTACCCGACCTTTCACTCCTTCCTCATCGGTACGCGGGTGCTCCGGTGGTACGCTTTGGTGCAGGCCTTGAGCTCTCGTTTCTCCATAGAGGGATGAATTTGATGGCTTGGTTGGCGCGCCTAGGCGTGGTAGACAACTGGTCAGTTCATGCTGGCCGGCTGAAACGTGCAGCCGACTGGTTCAAGGCATGGGGAACGGATACGGGCGCAATGCACGTTACCGTCAATGGCCGCGACCACCTGGGCATCCTCCGCGAACGCGCCTGGGTGCTCGTCGCAGGCTCGGGAGATGGCCCATTCGTTCCAACGCTGGCCGCTACTGCCTTGGTGCGAAAGCTTGCCTCTGGCACCCTTGCATGCACCGGCGCTCGCCCTTGTACGGGGCTGCTGTCTCTCGAAGATTTCATGAATGAGACGGAAGGTCTGGACATTCAAATGGTTGAACTCCAGCCATGACAGAGACGACGTCCATGTATGAGCAGGTGATGGGGGTGGAGTTCTCAACGCTCGGCATGGCGGTGCAGAGATTTCATCGCCTGTCCGGCCACCATGAACTGCAAGGCTGGGTCGAGACAATAGCGCCTCATTCCGTACTCGCGAAACTGCTAGCGTTCGGCCTCGGTACGCCGATGCGCGCGAGCCAAGGGCCAATCCGTTTTGAGCTGCAAGCAGAACCTAATTACGAGACGTGGACCCGCTTCTTCCCGACGCAAGTCATGCGTTCGACACTTCATCGCCGCGAACGGGAAATTGTCGAGTCACTCGGTGCCGCGCGATTAACGTTTGAACTTGCCGCGACCGAAAAACGCCTTGTGATGCGATTGCTGCGACTGCATTTTCTCGGCCTTCGCTGTCCTGCCTGGCTTGCGCCGCGCATCGTGGCCGAGGAAGCTGGGGCGGGTGACCAATTGCAGTTTCGAATCGAGGCAACCGTCCCATTCGTGGGTGTCGTCGCTAGCTACCGTGGTCACCTGGTATTGCCCATGGAGATGGCCTCATGATTGTGGTGTTTGATGCGCAGTGTTTGCTATGCAACGGATGGGTGCAGTTCCTGCTGAAGCACGACAGACGCGGCAGGTTTCAATTTGCAGCGATTCAGGGCGATGTGGGCCGCAGGCTGCTGGCGGATGCCGGGCTCCAGGTTGAAGGGTTGCAGACGCTCCTTCTCGTCGACAGAGGCCAATCCTGGCAACACACGGACGCCATTCTTCGCATTCTTCATGCATTGGGGTGGCCATGGCGCGCCGCTTGGGCGGCCTGGCTGGTACCTGCGCCCTTGAGAAATGGACTCTATCGATTAATTGCGCGAAACAGGTACTGGTTGTTCGGCAGGAGCGAGTACTGCCTGGTGCCCGACTCCAAAGTAGCGAAGCGATTCCTGGATTGAAATGATCCATTCTTGCGCAGCCCATCCGTCGGGTGGCAATGTGCGGCCAGAACCGGGCTATTTCTGCTGACTACCGCTGACGCGCCAGACCACATTTCCCACGTCATCGGCCACCAGCAGCGCACCGCGCTTGTCCATGGCGACCCCCACCGGCCGGCCATAGGCGTGGCCTTCGGGGCTCAGGAAACCGGTCAGAACATCCACCGGCAAGCCAAATGGCTGACCCTGACGAAAAGGCACAAACACGACCTTGTAGCCGCTGTAGGGCACGCGATTCCAGGAGCCGTGCTCACCCACGAACGCGCCCGCGGCCAGCGACGGCGGCAGCGCGTTGCCTTCAGAAAACACCATGCCCAGCGGCGCCACATGCGAGCCAAGTGCATAGTCGGGCGAAACGGCCCGCGCCACCAGGTCGGGCCGCGGCGGCTTGACGCGCTCGTCCACGTGCTGGCCGTAGTAGCTGTAGGGCCAGCCGTAGAACGCGCCGTCGCGCACCGAGGTCAGGTAGTCGGGAACCAGGTCACTGCCGATCTCGTCGCGCTCGTTCACTACAGTCCAGAGCGCGCCGCTTTCCGGTGCCCAGCCCATGCCGTTGGGGTTGCGCAGGCCGGAGGCGAACACGCGGTGCGCACCGGTTTTGGCGTCCACCTCCCAGATCGCGGCGCGGCCAGCTTCGGCTTCAACGCCACGCTCGCCCACATTGCTGTTGGAGCCGACCGTGACATAGAGTTTGCTGCCGTCCAGGCTGGCGATGATGTTTTTGGTCCAGTGGTGGTTGATGGGGCCGGCCGGCAGGTCCACCACCTTGACGGGCGCCGCGGTGATGCTGGTCTGCCCGCTCTGATAAGGAAAGCGCAGCACGGCATCGGTGTTGGCCACGTAAAAATCATTGCCCACCAGCACCATGCCAAACGGTGAGTTGAGGTTTTGCAAAAACACCGTGCGGGTTTCTGCCTTGCCGTCACCGTCGGCATCACGCAGCAGTGTGATGCGATTGGCGGTGGGCGCGCCGGCACCCGCCCGGCCCATCACCAGCTTCATGAACCAGCCCCTGATGCCTTTGCCATCGTCGGGCTTGGGCGGCGCATTGCTTTCGGCCACCAGCATGTCGCCGTTGGGCAGCACATAGACCCAGCGCGGATGCTCCAGCCCGGCGGCCAGGGCCGTCACTTCCAGGCCGGCCATGGGTGTCGGCATCAGGCCCTCGGGCCAGCCCTTGGCAGGCGCAATGTTGACCGTGGGGATAAAGCTGTGTTTGGGCTGCGGCAAGGTGGGGTTGGCGCCCATGCCCGCCTCGGGCGGCAGCAGGGCGGTGTCACCGCAGGCGACCAGGCCGCCCACAATCACTGCACACACTGCAGCCGCAAACCATGTTTTTCGAATAAAAGCCGGTGAACGCATAAATCCCCCCGTGGATGCCGAATGCCGCATCAATGCGGCGCCCCACCCAGTGTGTCGGTGCATTTGCGGCCAAACTGTCAGCCAGCCCCGCGCAGAGCTGTCAGCGGCCGGCCCCAACCTGGCCTTAGCCCGGCAACAGCGGAAGGTCGGCCTTTTTCAGGGTGCGCAGCACAAAGCTGGACTTGCTGTGACGTATGCCCTTGATCTTGTAGAGCCGCTCGCGCAGCAGGCGTTCGTAGTCCTTGGTGTCCTGCACGGCAATGCGCAGCAAGTAGTCGTACTCACCCGATACCAGCCAGGCCTCAATCACTTCGGGAATGGCTGCCAGCGTTTCGCCGAATTTCTCCAGCGTGTTGTCAGAGTGGCTGTCCAGCGTGACCTGCACCATCACCGTGTCGCCCAGGCCCAGCGCCTGCGCATTGAGCCGCACGGTGTAACCCTCGATCACGCCGGCCTCTTCCATCTTTTTGATGCGGCCCCAGCAGGGCGAAGGACTCAGGCCCACCGCCTGGCCTATATCGTGCAGGCTGGTGCGTGCGTCGGCCTGCAGCACCTGAAGGATTTTCCGGTCCAAAGTATCCATTCAGCTAATTTAGCTGAAATTCTGACTTTGAAAGATTTTTTATCTGTTTTTATAAAATTCAGCAGCAAATCAGGCAAATTATTCGGAACCCCGTGGGAGATACTTTCTTCCATGGCAACGGACTTACCGGCCCGACTGACAGAACAAAGCCCCCAGCAGGTTACCGCTCGCTGGGGGCTTTGATTTTTTGGTGGCCAGCGGCTAGCCGCCAGCGCACTCAGAACGCTGGTTTATTTGCCAGTGTGTCGGCCGGCAACTGGTCGATCTCGGCCAGCAATTGCGCCAGGCTGCGACCTGCCGCGCCCAGCAACGCGCGGCCCTTGTCTGCCGTGGCGGCAGCGGCATTGCCCGCCGCACCCTGCGGGTTGTAGTCCTGCATCTGCCAGGCCAGCTTGGCACTGCGGCCATCGCCCAGGATGCTGAATTTTTCGGAACGGTCCTGCGAGGTTGAGTGAAAGTTCTGCGCCTTCGCCATATCGACCTGCTCCGGCTTGAGCGCCAGCATCATGGAGGTTTCAATCTCGCCCGCATGGATGCCGAAGCGATGCTCCTGCGCGCTGAACAGTCCCGTGACTGCATCGCCCAGCGGCAGGTTGAACCAGTTCACGCTATAGACCAGCATGCCCAGCCGGGCCCGGAGATCACGCGCCACCACGTCCAGCAGCCCCACCTGGCCGCCGTGTGAATTGAGCAGCACCAGTTTTTTGACGCCCGTGGCCGCCACCGACTCGGCCAGCTCGGTCCATAGCCGGATCACCGTTTCGGCCTTGAGGGTCAGCGTGCCGGCAAAGGCCGTGTGCTCGGGGCTAAAGCCGATTGATTGTGTCGGCAGAAAAAGTACCGGCGGATTTGGTGTCAGGTGCGGCAACGCGGCGGCGATCACGCCATCGACCAGTGTTGCGTCCACATTCAGCGGCAGGTGCGGGCCGTGCTGCTCCGTGGCCGCAACCGGCAGGACCGCGATGACCCGGGAGAGATCGAGGTTTGCGAAGTCAGGGCTTTTCAGGTCGGCCCAGAAATAGGGGTGGGCTGGTGATGGCTTTGCGGCTGGGGTCATTGGCGTATTTTGATGCCATTTGGGTTTGTTGTCGTTTGAGCAGATCGCCCTTCACTACCAGGCCGGATCCCCGAATCCGAATTCATTTCACTAACCCCCGTCCTGGCTGGGCCGAGCAGCGCAGATGGAGGCGGAAGATCGGGCCAAACTTGTTTGAGCCGAAGGCGAGTTGTTTGGACCGCCGCCGGAATCGAGCAGCGCAGGTTGCCCGTAGCGTCAGCGAAGGGACCCAGACTGCGGGTCGCCTTCTCTTTGCTTACTTTCTCTTGGCGAAGCAAGAGAAAGTGAGTCGCCCGCCGGGGCGAGTCCCGGCCTGGTAATGAAGGGCAAAGCACCCAAACCAGCGAAGGCTTCGACAAGCTCAGCCCGAACGGTTGGTTGGTCGGCCGCTATAAATTCAATAGCTGGCCGCGCGCATTTCCAGACGGCCAGAGCCCTACTTCATCAAAAAACCAGGCTCAGGCAGCCGCCGCAGCCTTCTGAATCTCATCCCTATGCACCTGCTGACTCACATGCCGCCCCTGCCGCTCAGCCCGCAACTTTCCGGAAGCGGCTGGCGAAGCGATCCGCTCTGCACTCAACAACTCAGCCAGACAATGCGGCCGACCACGAGCCCCGCTGGCCCTGTAGTCCGCCAGCAAGGCCGCACGTACATCACCTTCACCCAGCCCGCGAACAGCAGTGAGATGCTCAAACAGAAGATCAACCAGTTTCTCCAGCGCAAACTCATGCGTCTTGCCGGTGCTGTGCCAAAGCCAGTCACTGAAATCAAGAAAGTGCTGGAAAGCAGAACCCGGCTCCAGCAGCAGCTTTAATGCAGCGGAAAAGCGCCCCGAGTTCGCCACCATTTCCCAATAGCGTGCAAAGCGGTTGATGCGCTGCATGGTGACAAAATCAATCGTCGAATTCTGCAAAATCGTGTACGGCGTTTGCGGGTCATAGGCCATCGCAAAGTCCGCCGTGTGCCGCGTGATGGGCGTGCCGCGCAGGCGCTTCAAAATGCCGAACTGGATCTCGTGCGGTGCCAGTTCGTAAAGCCGGTCAAAGCCCTGCGCAAAACTCTCCAGCGTTTCACCGGGCAGGCCAAAAATCAGGTCGGCATGCACATGCGCCAGGCTTTCGTTGACCAGCCAGCGCAGGTTGTCGGCTGTCTTGTTGTTGTCCTGTTTGCGCGAGATGCGCTGCTGCACCTCGGGGTTAAAACTCTGTATACCCACTTCAAATTGCAGCGAGCCGGCCGGGAACTGCGCAATCAACACCTTGAGGCGATCCGGCAGGCTGTCGGGCACGACCTCAAAGTGCACAAAAATATCCGGCGTGGTTTTGATTCGATCCAGGAAAAACTGCAGGATGCGAACCGAAAAATCGACCTTCAGGTTAAAGGTGCGATCGACAAACTTGAAGTTGCGCGCGCCGCGCTGGTACAGCGCATCCATCTCGGCCATGAAAATGTCCAGCTCAAACGCCCAGGCGGTCTTGTCGAGCGAACTCAGGCAGAACTCGCATTTAAAAGGGCAGCCGCGCGAGGCTTCGACATACAGCAGGCGCTTGGCCAGGTCTTCCGCCGTGTATTCGTTGTAGGGCAGAACCAGGGCTTCCAGCGCGGGCTGTTCACCGGCAATCACCTTCATCAGGGGTTTGGGTCCATCGAGCAGAGCGCGGCACAGTTTGGGAAAACTCACATCGCCCCAGCCGGTCACCACATGGTCGGCCAGCCGGCAGATTTCCTGGCTGTCGGTTTCAAAACTGACTTCCGGCCCGCCCAGCACGACCTTGATGTCAGGCCGCAGCGTTTTCAAAAGCCGTACCACCTGCGTGGTTTCAACGACGTTCCATATATAGATGCCCAGGCCAATCACCTGGGGCTGCAGCGCCAGCAACTCTTCGACAATCTGTGTGGGGCGCTGCTGGATCACAAACTCGCGCAACCGCGTTTTGGCACGCAGGCCCGCGCCGCCATGCTTATCCATGTTTGCCAGCAGGTAACGCAGGCCCAGCGACGCATGAATGTATTTGGCGTTCAATGTGGCCAGAACGATGGGGGTGGCGATGCGCTGCATGACCTTATTATCGGAGTTAGTCCCCAGATGGCCTGTAATAGATACCCGGGATACCGGACCAATGCATAAGGCTACACCTTGCAAAAACCCCATCAGGAACTAATGCCCTCCCCCCTGCTCACACCCTGATCATGAATTTCAAGCGTCCCTTCCTTGCCAGGCTATTTGCTACGATTTTTATAGCTGGTTGCGCAATTTCCATGGGCGCCAATGCCCAAATCATTACAAATAGCGTGCTTGGCAATGCGCCCGGCGCAGGCAGCAGCAGTGCGCGCAGCCCGGTTGTCACCACCGACCAGGTGCGCGCCGAACTGCTGGCCTGGGCACCTGATGGCGTGGGGCCGGGCAAGCAGGTGTGGCTGGGTTTGCAACTGGACCACCAGCCCGAATGGCATACCTACTGGAAGAACTCCGGCGATTCCGGCCTGCCCACATTGCTGGACTGGGTATTGCCTGCCGGCGTCACGGCAGGCGAGATCGCCTGGCCCACGCCTAAAAAAATACCTATAGGCACACTGGCCAACTACGGCTACGAAAACACCATTCTCCTGCCCGTGCCGCTCACCGTCGCCCAGAACTTCAGCGCCTCGCAGCTCGACGTCAAGCTGAAAGCGGCCTGGCTGGTCTGCCGCAAGGAATGCATTCCGCAAGAAGGTGACTTTTCGCTGAGCATCCCGGTCAGGAGCTCAACCGGCATGAGCAGCAAACTGTTCCAGGACACTTTTGCGGCCACGCCCAAATCCCTGCCCGCAGGCAGCAGCCAGGTTGAGGTCAGCGGCAAAGCCATCAAGGTTTCGCTGGCTGGCCTGCCCGCGGCGCTGCAAGGCAAGACGCTGGCGTTTTTCCCGGAGACCGCCGGTGTGATCGAGCCCGCAGCGCAATGGCAACAAGCCTGGCAGGGCGCACTGTGGACGGCGCAGGTGCCGCTCTCGGGCCAGCGCAGCGAAAGTCCGGCCATGATGCCGCTGGTTGTCGCCGTGGACAACGCGGCTTACCGCATCGAGGCCCCGGTCAAGGGCGAGTGGCCACAGTTGGCTGCAGCAGCGATAGTGCCGCCGGCGCTTGAGGCTGCCCTCAAGGCCAATGCCTCGGCAGGCGCTGCGCCCATTCAGGCCAACAATGCCGCACCCCTGGGCCTTGTGGCAGCTCTGTTCGCGGCCCTGCTGGGCGGCATGATTCTTAACCTGATGCCCTGCGTGTTTCCGGTGCTGGCCATCAAGGTCGTCGGTTTTGTGCATGTCAAGGACCAGGCCACGCGAGTCAGCACCGGGCTGGCGTACACCGCAGGTGTGGTGCTGTCCTTCCTGGCTCTCGGCGCCTTGCTGCTGGGCCTGCGCGCTGCGGGTGAACAACTGGGCTGGGGCTTTCAACTGCAAAGCCCGGCGGTGGTGGCGGCACTGGCGGTGCTCTTCACACTGATGGGCCTGAACCTGGCGGGGTTGTTTGAGTTTGGCAACTTCCTGCCCGGCCGCGTCGCCAACCTGCAGTCAAAAAACCCGACCATCAATGCTTTCCTGTCGGGCGTGCTGGCAACCGCGATTGCATCGCCCTGCACCGCGCCGTTCATGGGCGCCTCACTTGGGTTTGCACTCGGCCTGCCGGCCGTGCAGGCTCTGGCCATCTTTGCTGCGCTGGGCGTGGGCATGGCACTGCCTTACCTTGCCGCGAGCGCGGTACCGGCCGTGGCGCGCGCATTGCCGCGCCCCGGCGCGTGGATGCAGACCTTCAAGCAGTTGATGGCTTTCCCGATGTTTGCGACGGTGGCCTGGCTGGTGTGGGTGCTGGGCCAACAAAGCGGCATTGACGGCGCGGGTGCACTGCTCGCCCTGCTGGTCTTGCTGGCGCTGGCGATCTGGGCATTGACGCTGAAGGGCCGCGCCAGAACCGCACTGGCAAGCGTGAGTGTGCTGCTGCTGGCCAGCGCACTCTGGGCGCTTGGCCCGAACGTGGTCAGGCTGCAGGAGGGACCCACCTCAAACCAGGCCGTCAATGGCTGGCAGGCCTGGGAGCCCGGCCGTGTAGAGCAGCTCAACGCGCAGGGCCAAAGCGTGTTTGTGGACTTCACGGCGGCCTGGTGCGTGACCTGTCAATACAACAAAAAGACCACGCTCGCCAATGCCGATGTGATGGCCGACATGGCGGCCAAAAAGGTAAACCTGCTGCGCGCCGACTGGACGCGCCGCGACCCGGCCGTGACGGCCGCCTTGAGCCAGCTGGGCCGCAGCGGCGTGCCGGTGTATGTGATCTACAAACCCGGCCGCGCGCCTGTGGTGCTGTCCGAGATTTTGTCGGTCGATGATGTCAGGGCCGAACTGGCTAAACTGTAAAACCAGAACGCCATACACCCCATGAAACCGCCAGCACCCGCCGACCGCATACCGCACATCCTCAAGCACTGCCGCACGATTGCGGTGGTCGGCTTGTCGCACAAACCGCACCGCGCCAGTTTTGATGTGGCGCGCTACATGCAGGGCCACGGCTACCGCATCATCCCGGTCAACCCGAATGAAACCGAAGTGCTGGGCGAAAAAGCCTATGCCACGCTGGCCGATGCAGCAGCGCACGAAAAAATCGAGCTGGTGAACTGCTTTCGCAACAGCGAAGACATTCCGCCCATCGTGGACGAGGCGATTGCCATAGGCGCCAGGGCCGTGTGGATGCAGCTGGGCATCAGCAATGCAGCAGCCGCAGCAAAGGCCGAGGCCGCTGGCCTGCTGGTGGTGCAGGACCACTGCCTGAAGATCGACCATAGGGTACTGCTCTCCAGCAACCTGCTGTAGGCGGCTTCAAACCGGCAGGCTTCACGGGTAAAGTAGGGCATGCCTGTTGCCTGCCCCACCCCATGCTGATGGACGCCGAACTGCTCCAGTTCCTGCAGGGCCTGCAAACCCTGCACCCCTTGCCCCGCGACCCGAATGACCTGGCGGCTTTCATACAGCGTTATGAAGCGGTTTCCAGCGCCCTGCCGGGGCCTCCCGAGCCACTCCGGGTGAATGCCGGGGTTTTCCATCTCAATGTCCTCGCGTCCGGTGAAAAAACACGGCTGGACGCACGCCTGTACCTGCCAGAGGGCGTGCCCAGGCCGGTATTGATGGCTTATTTCCATGGCGGCGGCTGGGTTGCCGGCAGTCTGGCCAGCCACGACGCCTTGTGCCGCCAGCTAAGCAGTGACCTGCAGGTGGCGATTGCCAGCGTGCATGTACCTCTGCCGGTCGCCCACGGCTTTGTGCAGGCCGCCGAGCAGGCACAACAAGTCCTGATCACCCTGGGCAAGGCACGCGAGAAGCTGGGCGTCAACACCGAACGACTGCTGGTGGGCGGCGACGGCAGCGGCGCCCACCTCGGGCTGCAGGCAGCCTGGCGGCTGGCCAGGCAGGCACCCGGCAGCGTGGACGCCGTGCTGGCGCTGACACCGCTGGTCAAGCCCGACTTCAACACCGCAAGTTATATCCGCTGCGCCAACTCGCTGACGTTCTCGCGCGACGACGCCGTGCGCAGCTGGCACAGCCTGTTGGGCGGCCGCTGGGAAATCTGGAATGAGCGCGCCGTGCTGCTGCATGGCAACCAGCCGATACAGCGCCCGCCCCTGGTGGTCATCATTGCCGCCGAGCACGATGGCGCACATGATGATGCTGCGGCCTTGCACGACTGGCTGAAAGAAGCCGGCGCACGCTGTGAGTTTTACGGTGCGCCCGGCATGCCGCATGACTTTGCCCGCCTGCAGCATGCCAGCAAGGCCGCACGCCACCTGATGCTGTCCGGGCTGGATGCATTCGCCGTCCAGGCCGGCCTTCGCGAGCCCGAAAGCGCGGCCGCCCCGGCCTGAGCCCGTCGCCATGGCACTGAAATCCGTGGCTCCCGCATGGCTTGTTGCAGCACTGCTGCTGGCCGGCTGCGCCAGCGGGCCACCCGCGCCCACGCCCCGCGGTGAAGCCCAGGGCGCGCCCATGGCGTCGTCGGAGCTGGCCCAGTCGGACGTGAACCGCATGGCCACGCTGGGCATGCGTGACAACATCGACAGCCTGCTCCGCCTGGCCGACAAGCTCTACCGGCGCAATCCGGCGGAATGGCGCAAGGCCAGCCCCACCCGCGAGGCTGCCCTTGAGAAATTGCGCGCGGCCATTGACGGCCGCAGCCCCTGGGCAGACCTGCAGGGCAAACGCGACATTGCAGCGCTGTCGCTGGCCCTGGGACCAGACTTCAGGGGCGACCGGGTGGCCGCCTTTATTTACGCCAGCGCCGACATGCTGGTCACGGCCCACGGCAACAAAACCATTTTTTACCTGACCGATGCGCTGGATGCGCAGTACATCTACAACGCGGCCCGCAACATTGAAATCGCGGTGTGGATGCTGTCCACCAGGCGCAATGCCGCAGGCCAGCCGCTGCTGCTGGCCGACGAAATCACCGAGCGCGAGCGCAACCTGAGTTTCGAACGCGAATTCGGCAAGGTGATCGGCCGGCTGGACCTGCTCTCGGTGGTGTTGACCGAGAAATACCGCCGCGCCGTGATCACTTATGTACAAAATCTGCTTGGCGGCACGTTTTTGCAGTTCCTGCCCGTGCGCTGAACCAAATCAGACTCAAAACAATCCCCCCGCCAGCAGCCAGGACCGCATTCCCTTTTTAATTCGCAGCGAGATTAGGCGCACCGCCGCAGGCAGTGCCCCAGCACGGCAAGGTGGGGCAACGACATATCGCAGTGAAGTAAAAAGGGAATGAGACAATTGGGGGATGTTTGCTCCCCTCCAAAACGACACCTTTCTGCGCGCCTGCATGCGCCAGGCCACCGACCACACCCCCGTCTGGCTGATGCGCCAGGCCGGCCGCTATTTGCCTGAGTACCGCGCCACGCGCGCCCAGGCCGGCAGCTTCATGGGCCTGGCCACCAACACCGACTACGCCACAGAAGTCACCCTGCAGCCGCTGGAACGCTACCCGCTGGATGCGGCCATCCTTTTCAGCGATATCCTGACCATTCCCGACGCCATGGGCCTGGGCCTGTCGTTCGCGCTGGGTGAAGGCCCCAAATTTGCCCACGCGGTACGCGACGAGGCTGCTGTGGCAAAGCTTGAAGTGCCCGACATGAACAAGCTGCGTTACGTGTTTGATGCCGTCACATCCATCCGCAAGGCGCTCAACGGCCGGGTGCCGCTGATCGGCTTTTCGGGCAGCCCCTGGACGCTGGCCTGCTATATGGTCGAAGGCGCGGGCTCCGACGACTACCGACTGGTCAAGACCATGCTGTACCAGCGCCCGGACCTGATGCACAGGATGCTGGCCATCAACGCCGACTCGGTCGCCGCCTACCTGAACACGCAGATCGAAGCCGGCGCGCAGGCAGTGATGATTTTTGACAGCTGGGGTGGCGTGCTGGCCGATGCTGCCTTCCATGAATTCAGCCTGGCCTACACCCGGCGCGTGCTGGCTCAGCTCAAGCGTGAGCACGACGGCGTGGTGATCCCGCGCCTGGTGTTCACCAAGGGCGGCGGCCTCTGGCTGGAAGCCATGGGCCAGCTCGACTGCGAGGTACTTGGGCTGGACTGGACCGTGAACCTGGGCCAGGCTCGGGCGCGCGTTGGGGAAAACGGACCGAATGCAAAAGCATTACAGGGCAACCTGGACCCGAACGTGTTGTTTGCCAACCCGGCGCAAATCGAGGCGGAAGTGGTGAAAGTGCTGGACAGTTTTGGCCGGCCGCACAATGACCCGAAAAACCCCGGTCCTACCCATATTTTCAACCTCGGCCACGGCATCAGCCAGCACACACCGCCGGAAAACGTCGAAATCCTGGTCAGCGCAGTGCACACTCACTCTCGAAGAATGCGTACTGTAACCGGATAGGGGATGCTGGGTATGTGCTTATCTACAGGCCTTAAACACCGGTTTTAGACCATGGCTAGCACAAAATCCGGCTTCGGGGCTTTGACTTATGCACAAAATCTGTGTTGCGGTGCGGCAAGAACCCAAGTCTTTGACTTGCTTCGCTATCAAAGCAATAGCGCTTGTAAGTTGTTGATTTATATAGGTTCTTTAAATTGCTTTTTTTCCGGGCATTCTAAGCAAAGCCTTGATTTACAAGGCTTCCGCGTGAACGCAGATAAGCTATCAACAAAGTTATCCACAGAAAACTTGGAAATCTGTAAAGCACCGTTAAATCAAGCACTTAGAAGGCTTTTCGTAAGTGTCTTTACAGATTCTTCAACAATTGTTTACATCTCATGACTCACTGGCTCAACGTCGTGGTGGCCACCCCCGCGCACAGTGCGGTGGCCGGCCCACTGACCTATCGAAGTGAGTCAGCACTCAGCCCCGGCACTTTGGTGCGTGTCCCTTTGGGCAAACGTGAGGTTCTGGGTGTGGTCTGGGAAAATCTGGCCGACAGCGGCGGCCTGGCTGAAACGCAGGCGCGCAATATAAGCGGCACGCTCGAAGGCCTGGCCCCCCTGTCCGCCACCTGGCGGCGGCTGGTCGGGTTTACCGCGGGCTACTACCAGCGCTCGCTGGGCGAGGTCGCACTGGCCGCACTGCCGCCCCAGCTCAGGGAAATGACCGGCGTGCAGCTGGCGCGCCGGCTCAAGCGCCCGGTACTTGACTCCAGCCATGCCCAGGACACTACAAATTCAATAGCGCTCAGCGCTCAGCAGGCGGCGGCCCTGGCCGAATTTGATGCCGATACCCGGCCTGCATTGCTGTTTGGTGCCACCGGCAGCGGCAAAACCGAGGTGTACCTGCACGCGGCCGCCAGGGTGCTGGCGCAGGACCCGGATGCCCAGGTGCTGGTCATGGTGCCGGAAATCAACCTGACGCCGCAGTTGCAGGCCCGCTTCCAGGAGCGGTTTGCCCACCTCGGCAAGGAACGCGTGGTGTCCCTGCACAGCGGCCTCACCCCGGCCCAGCGGCTGAAGAGCTGGCTCTCGGCCCATGCGGGCCACGCACGCATGGTGCTGGGCACACGCATGGCGGTGCTGGCCTCGATGCCGAACCTGAGGCTGATCGTGGTTGATGAAGAACACGACCCGAGTTACAAACAACAGGAAGGCGCACGCTACTCGGCGCGCGACCTGGCGGTGTACCGCGCCAGGCTGGAGGCGCAAGAGGCAAGTTCGGGCAATGCCTGTCGTGTCATGCTCGGTTCGGCAACACCCTCGCTTGAAAGCTGGCAAGCCACCATTACCGGCCGCTACCAGCGGCTGACCATGAATGAGCGGGTGGGCGCCAGCATGGCCCCCTCGCCCGGCACTGGCGTGTCCTCGCTGCCCCCCGAGGGGGCTAATTTTGGCTCCGCCGCACTTCGTGAACTCAGGGGCGGCCCGTCGGAAAATTGGCCTGCGCCTGAAGGCGGCGTCCACATTGGCAGGCTGCCGCAGGTCAGAGGGGTGGACATGAACCACCAGCCCAAACATTGCGTGATTGCGCCGCCGCTGGTCAACGCCATCGCGCAGCGCATTGCACGCGGCGAGCAGTCGCTTATTTTTTTGAACCGCCGCGGTTATGCACCGGTGCTGGCCTGCCACGACTGCGGCTGGAAAAGCGAATGCCCGCATTGCAGCGCCTATCGCGTTTTTCACAAAATTGACCGCACCCTGCGCTGCCACCATTGCGGTTTCACCGAACGTGTGCCGCGCGCCTGCCCGGCCTGCGGCAATATCGATATTGCGCCTGTAGGCCGCGGCACCGAGCGGCTTGAAGAACACCTGGCGGAGCTGCTGACCGGCGTGACCCGACCCGACGGCAGCGCAGTACGCATTGCGCGCATTGATGCAGACACCACACGGCTCAAGGGCGCGCTGGAGTCACAACTGGCCAGCGTGCACTCGGGTGAGGTCGACGTGCTGGTCGGCACACAAATGATTGCCAAGGGCCATGACTTCCGGCACATCACGCTGGTGGCGGCCATCAACCCTGACGGCGCACTGTTTTCCAGCGACTTCCGCGCACCCGAGCGCCTGTTCAGCCTGCTGATGCAGGCGGCCGGCCGCGCCGGGCGCGATGCCCGGCACAGCGAGGCCAGCGAGATGTGGGTGCAAACCTTTCACCCCACACACCCGCTGTTTGCAGCGCTGAAACAACACGACTACCCGAAGTTTGCAGACCAGCAACTGGCAGAACGCCAGGCCGCGGCCATGTCGCCCTTCGGCTTCTCGGCATTGGTACGCGCAGAGGCGCGTGAGCAGGAAGTCGCACAAGGCTTTTTAAATGCCGCTGCAGCCGCCGCACAGGCCAGCGAGCTTGACGGCCAGGGCCTGGTCACGCCCTACCCGGCGGTGCCCATGACCATACAGCGCGTGGCCAACATAGAACGCGCGCAGATGCTGGTTGAAAGCCCTTCACGCGCCGCGCTGCAGCGTTTCCTGGCGGCCTGGCAGCCGCTGCTGTTTGAAACCCGCAGGCAGGCCGAATTCAAAAGCCTGGTGCGCTGGGCGATTGATGTGGATCCGATTGCGATTTGATGCGGTGGCGCTATCGCTATGGATCGTCAGTGGTTGACCCGTGCCGGCTGACGAACATGCACAAGTCATGTGCTGCCGCAAACTGACTCCGGTCCCTCGAGGTTTCTAATCGGCGGGCAGGCCTTGCCTTTGAACAGCCGGTAGATCATCCTCGCGATCTCGCCGAAAAGCGGGGGCTCAGCGTTGAAGTTGAAACGCTGGCGAAAGCTGCCTCACACTACTAGCCAAGACCCAACCTCTGGCCGCAGCGACACAAACACTTCGGCACTGATGTCGCAAAACCAGGAAGACAGCTAACGAACACTCTTGGAGACGGTTCGAATGGTCTCCACTGTCCAAAAAAATGGACAGTTTGTCTATCGCTGACCTCTTATCTTGAGCAAGCCTCCTCTATAGACTGCCCTCACATTCGGCAAATCCAAATTCCAATGAACACAACCCCCTTCCCTCCTGAATTAACCCTTTACTACAGCCCGAAAGCGTGCTCACTGGCACCTCACATCGTGCTTGAGGAGTCTGGTCTGCGTTATTCAGCCAGGTCCGTCAATATCCGGGCTGGTGAACACCGCGGTGCCGACTACCTGCTGCTCAACCCCAGTGGTACAGTCCCTTCCCTCGCGATCGGCGAGCAGATTCTGACGGAATCGCAGGCTTTGCTTACCTACTTGGCCGACCTGGTTCCAGAACGCGAGCTGCTGCCGCGGCCCGGCACTCTGGCACGAGCGCGTGCTCACGAATGGATGAACTTCATCTCAAGCAGCCTCCATCCAGCATACCGCGCAGTCTTCCGTCCGCAAAGTTATGGCGGCGATAGTCCTGAGGCAGTAGAGTCCGTGCGTGTCCGGGGTCAAGAGCGTCTCCTGCACGCATTAAAGACTGTTGAACAACGCCTGAGCGGGAACATATATGCGCTGGGCAATGCGTTCAGTGCCGTGGACGCTTACCTATTTGTGTTCTATCTCTGGAGTTTCGATGAGCGTTTGGGGTGCGAAATGCCAGAAAGATCGCGTTATCGAGCCCTGGCACATCTGGTTTGGCAACGTAACTCCGTCCGCAAAGTGGTTGCTCGCGAGCGTGGCGTGCGCCCTTACGAACTGCCGATAGAGTTCACTGGTGCTGACGCCTCCACGACGGAGGTCGCATGAGCCTAGTCTTCGCAGGCGTATGCAGCCATGGGCCAGGTATTACAGCGCGTCGCGAGAGCGCCGACCCGGAACAACTTGAGAGGCTGGAGAGAGCTTACCAAGACATGCGCGAGGCAATGCTGGCGACTCGGCCAGACATCTTGGTCGTAGTCGGCGCCGAGCATTTCGCCAATTTCTTCATGAACAACATGCCATCTTTTGCGGTCGGCATGGCTGACCGTTATGAAGGTCCTATAGAAAATCCCCAATGGCTGGGAATTCCACGCCGCCACGTACCAGGCAACAGCTCCCTTTCGATGAAACTTATCGAAGGCATGATACAAACCGTGGACCTCGCCGTCTGCGAAGAGTGGAAGCTAGATCACGGGATTATGGTTCCGCTGCATCATCTCGCCCCACACAACGACCTGCCCATTATTCCTATCAACATAAATTGCCAAGGCCCGCCACTGGCACCACTTCATCGCGCATATGCGCTCGGCGAGGCAATACGGCGCGCTGCCGATGCCATGTCGGCGCGCGTTGCGATTGTCGGTACCGGCGGCATTTCACACTGGCCATGCACGCCGGACTCTGGACGCATAAACGAACCTTGGGATCGCGATTTTCTGGCGCGCTGGACACGCAACGACCGCGATGCGATGTGCGCTTATTCCGACGAAGAAACCCAGCGCGACGGAGGCCAGGGCGGGTACGAGATTCGGACCTACATAGCCGTGGCCGGGGCATGCGCGGGTAGCACTGGCGAGATTTTGTGTTACGAGCCGATCCCCATCTTTTCCTGCGGATGCTCCATTGGGATAATGGCCACAGGTGAGAAACTTGTTGAAAAGGGCGGCTCCGTCACGCAGTGATTTAAAACCTTTTCAAGAGGCACGGGTTTTATTTAAATCAGCAAGGGGCGGCTCACAAGTGCCATCTCGAGTGAAGTCATACCCTTCGTATCAAAAAATGCAATCAACTACGGTATGGCTAGAGGGCATCACTAATATCACTCTTTGTTGCCCATAGATGCCGCATCCATGAGTCGTCGATTGGTCCAACCAGGGGGGGCTGCTCGGCCTGCGACGTTCTCTTGTACTTGCGTCTCCAGGATATCAAGGAAGACGCGAACTTTCTCCGGCATTAACCGTTTAGCTGGCAGCAGCGCATAAACCCTGAGCGGATCGCAGCTATAGTCCGTGAGCAGAGGTTGAAGCAGACCGGCTCTGATCGCGGGGGCCGCGAACGTGTTCGTCACACGCATCACACCCAGCCCTGCAATCGCAGCCTGCAATCGTACATCGGCATTGCCGCTGACCAATCGAGGTGACTGGAGCGGGATTCTTTCCGTGTTGCCGTCTGGTGACCTCAAGCGCCACTCGGTGTCGTTCAAACCTACAAGCATCGGCATTTGCGCCAATTGGCGCGGAGTGCTTGGAAAGTGATGCGCCTGTAAAAGCCCAGGTGCAGCATAAAGCTTGCGTTCCAATGAAACTATTCTGCGGACCACAATCGTCGAAGCTGGCAGCGAGGACTCCAACATGGCGAAGGCCATGTCATAGCCCTGGTCTAGCGGATTGATGGACGCGTGATGCACGTTGAGCTCTATGTTCAACTGTCGATACCTACCCATCATGGCACACACCACCTGAGCCAGATGCTCAGCCGCAAACTCGTAGGGCGATGCAATACGTAGTGTGCCGCTAACTCCTTGACGCTGTTCGATCGCTGCCCGATGGGCTTCGCGCAGCGACGCAAACAACGGTCCCATGCCATGAAAGAGTGCTTCGCCAGCCTCGGTCATTCTCAGCTTGCGCGTAGTCCGCTCTAACAAACGTACCTGCAGCGCAGTTTCAAGGCGGATCACCGCTGCACTAAGGCTCGACTTGGGACGATCAAGTGAGCGTGCTGCCGCCGAGAAGTTGCCATGCTCGACCACATAACAGAACAGATCGTAGTCATCCCAGTTTGTTGTCATGCATTGATTGTCCAATCTATTGGACAGAATGTCCATCTGCACCCTCTATGTCCGGCGCATTCCTGCCCTTACGCTCACACCCTTCGATTCAATCAAACCACTCACATTAGGAGATGAAGGATGGCGCACAAGGATGGAATTTTTCTCATGAACTGCTGGTACGTCGCGGCATGGTCGCACGACCTCATAGACGGCAAAAAAATGGCCAGGACGATCCTCGAGTTGCCCGTCGTCCTTTATCGCGGAGAAAGTGGCCGTGTTGTGGCGCTGGACAATCGCTGTTGCCACCGCGCAGCTCCATTGGACATGGGTCGTATCGAGGGCGATTGCCTGCGTTGCATGTACCACGGCATGAAGTTCGAACCCTCAGGCAAGTGCATTGAGATTCCAGGTCAAGAAAGAATCCCGCCCAAATTGGGGGTACGAAGCTATCCGGTGGTCGAGCGTGACGGAATTATTTGGATCTGGATGGGAGACGCTGAGCTTGCTGACCCGGCGGATATCGTGGATTTTCCGGCGCTGCGAGACCCCAAATGGCGGGGCATCCCAGACTACATGCACTACGACGCTAACTGGATGTTGATCGTCGACAACCTGAGTGACTTTGCACACCTTGCCTTCGTACACACGAACACTCTAGGCGGCTCCGAAGAATATGCCTACACAACCAAGCCAGCAGCGATCGAGCGGCTTGATGATGGATTTCGCGTAGAGCGGTGGCACATGGACTCGGATTCACCGCCCTACCACCGCAAAGTCATTCCAAACAAGCTGGACAAGGTGGACCGCAAGAACATCGGGCACATGAAGATTCCCGGCATGTTTTACCTGTACACCACCTTCTCGCCTGCTGGAAGTGGTTTGAAAGAAGGCAAACAGGAGGGTGCGCGTCGCTACTGCAACTGCCAGTTCATGACGCCTGAAACCCGGCGCAGTACCCACTTCTTCTGGAACTATCTCCATGACTTCGATCTCCAGGATCCAAACATTGCGATCTCGCTGCGGAACAGCATTGAAGAAGGGTTTTATGAGGACAAGGGTTTTATCGAAGGACAACAGAAACTGCTGGACGCGGACCCGGACTTCAAAATGCTTGCAATCGCTGCCGACGCGCCGCTGTCGCACTTCCGCTGGGCATTCGCCGAGGCTCTGAAAGCGGAACAGAACGCCGCATTGCAGAAAGAAGCTGCGGTCGCGTGATGGCAAAAATGAACGATAGCCTCGTTCTCCAAGTGAGTGACGTGCAGGCCGAAGCGCGTGATGTCCTCCTGGTGGAGTTGCGAGACCCACAGGGCGCCCCATTGCCGGCCTTCGAACCAGGGGCGCATCTCGAGATATCGCTACCCAATGGCATGGTGCGGCACTATTCGATCACGAATGACAGCCGCGAGCGGGAGCGATACGTCGTAGGTGTGGGCCGTGCGCCGAACGGCCGCGGTGGGTCAACTTTTGTGCATCAGGCCTTGCGACGCGGAATAACACTCAACACGAGTGCGCCGCGCAACAATTTCCGCTTGAGAACTGATGCCAGGAGCTACCTATTTGTTGCCGGTGGCATTGGTATCACACCCATCATGACAATGATCCAGTGGTGTATTGCAAACCAACGTCACTGGAGGCTTGTGTATGCCGTCCGTAGCCCGCAACGCGCAGCGTTTTATGAGGCCTTAAGCGCTCATGGGAAATCGGTTCGCTTCCACTTCGACTCGCAGTGTGGGAGGGAAGGGCTGAACGTACGCCAAATGCTGACCGATGTTCAAGACGGGGAGCATATCTATTGCTGTGGCCCAAACGGTTTGATGGAGGCCATCCGAACCCATGCGGGGCACCTCCCCGCTGAAAACCTGCATTTCGAGTATTTCGCAGCTCCCATGCCGGTCGCCGACGTTGCGGACTCAGCGGGAGCATTTGATATCGATCTGCGCAAAAGCGGCCGCTCCTTTCATGTGCCGCCGGACAAAAGCATTCTGGATGTATTGGACGCCCATGGGATTAGCGTGCCGTCTTCGTGCAGAGAGGGTCTATGTCGCACTTGTGAAACCGCGGTTTTCGAGGGAGAAGTCGAGCACCTTGATTACGCGCTATCTCAGGAGGAGCGCGATGCGGGTCGGTCAATGATTATCTGCGTATCGCGGGCCCGCTCAGCGCGGCTAGTGCTGGACCTGTAATGCTGCTCGCATTCCCCCGCATTGCCATCTGAAAGTCGGAGTAGTTATTACCAAGGCCGTCGCGATAGCGATCAATTTATGCCTTACATCACATTGGGAAATTTGACGATGAGCCTCTACACGATGCAGAAGTTCTTCTTTGCACTGAATCGCGATGTCGAAGTGCAACGCCGTTACCAGCAGGATGGGAAGGAGCGGGCGAAGCTGCTCGACACCTTTGAGCTCACGGACGAGGAGCGCGAAGCAATTGATCGCGGAGATATCGGGAAGATATATGTCCTGGGGTGCAACGGACAACTGCTGATGCACTTCGCGGCACTACTTGGAATGCCCTGGGCTGACTACATTTCGGCAATGCGCGAAGGAGTGCATAAGTTCGGTCCAGTACGAGCCGGCATCTACACAATGACAACCTCGCAAGACGACCGAATCGCAGGCGTATGAGCTTGTTGTATCTGCACCTGGCAAAGGTTCGCAGCTACATCGGGTTAGGTACGAAGAAGGGGACGACGTTGCTGTGTGGTGGACTGGACGCGCCGCAACTGGATCGCCACGTAAAAAAGCAGGCGATGTCGTGTGGGCCGGTTCCTTTACCCGTCCAGTTGTTGCTCAAAAAGGTGATGCGTTAGATGCGGACTATGGCCTATCAGGTCGCTTCGAATTTCACTTCTCTTAACTTCATTATGGAAGGGATGAAAACTCAATACCTCAACTGCTATTTGATGTCCAACTTATTAAGTAACCGGCAGCATCACGATTACCAACTCCAGGAGACAAACATGATTTCTTTCGTTCCTCAATTAGCCCGACTGCTCGCGAATCCATTCGCGACGGCTTTAACCATAATCCTTTTCGGCACAGCCATGCCCCATGTCCACGCACAGGACTTTCCCAATAAACCCATTCGCTGGCTGGTCGGATTCCCGGCTGGCGGGGGGACTGATTTCCTGGCACGCACCGTCGGCCATCAGATGTCCGTGCAACTCGGGCAGCCAGTGCTGATCGACAACAAGCCTGGCGCTGCATCTAGCATTGCGGCTGAGACGGCTGCAAAATCCTCCCCCGATGGGTACACCCTGGTAACGGCAGATAACGCCGTGCTGGTATTCAACCCCGTGCTCTACAAGAAGCTTGGCTACGATCCAGAGCGCGACCTCTCACCTGTAGGCCTGATGGCGCGTTTTCCCCTGATCTTGGCTGTTTCCCCCAATAGCGGCATCACCACCGCGCAGCAGTGGATGGACATTGTCAAAAAGTCGCCTGGCAAGTTCAGCTACGCCTCCCCGGGCGTTGGTTCACCGCACCACCTGGCAATGGAATTGATCAAACTGCGTCTTGGCCTGTTTGCGGTCCACGTGCCATATCGCGGCGCGGCGCCTGCCGTGCAAGACGTGGCCGGTGGCCAAGTACCAATGATGATCGTTGAAAGCGGAGGCGGGTTGCCCATGATCACCGCAGGCAGGTTGCGTGCATTGGCGGTGCTGTCTGCCAAGCGTATGCCTGCGTTGCCTGATGTTCCCACCTTTGCAGAACTTGGGTACAAGGATCTGGAGGTCTACGCTTGGCAAGGTGTTGCTGTTCCAAAGGCGACGCCCAAACCGGTGATTGACAAGTTGTCCGTGGAACTGCAAAAGGCGGTGACGACGCCCGATGTTGTGCGCAAATTGAATGACTTGGGCATCGAGGTCAGCCCGAGCAATGCCAACTTCATGAACGAATACGCCGCAGCCGAGAGGAGGCTGTGGCAACCCCTAATTCGCCGGAGCGGCATTCGGGCGGAATGAAAGCTGACTGCGCACAGTACTGCTTATTGATGTTTTCGTAAACCTCGCGTCGCAGCTAAGCGTTCACCACGTTTGCCCACAGAAGGCTCAAGCAGCCAAGTACTCAGGTAAGCAGCGCCACCGCCGCAGAGAAACTGAAAAACGCCAGCACGGTAGACAACAAAATAATCCGCGCAATCCGCCCGTTGTCGGCGCCAAAACGTTCGGCCAGTATGGCGATGTTGCTGGCGCTGGGCAATGCGGCGGCCAGCACCACGACGGTCAGCGCAAAGCGGTCCAGCGGCACGCCGGCAGCGATCGCGGCCAGGCCCAAAAGCCCGACCAGCAAAGGATGCACGACAAGTTTGATGAGTGCCACCGGCACATAATCGGCCAGCGGCGTGCGGGCCGTGTTCTGCATCTGCGAACGCGCCAGTATGGCGCCTATGGTGAACAGGGCAACGGGTGATGCGGCATCGGCCAGCAGGCCGACCGTGTCCATGATCGGTCTGGGCAATCCCAGCGCCAGCGCCGACGACAGGCCGCCCAGCACAATCGCCCAGGGCAGCGGATTGAGGAGCACACCCTTGAGCGCCAGCCGGGCCGCACGCGCGGCACCGTGCTCGTCCGCACTGTCGAGCCGCGACAGTGCGATGCACAACGACGAGGTCAGCAGCATGTCCACCGCGATGGTGACAATCGCCGGGCCGGCCGCCTGCGCGCCCAGCAGGGCAACCAGCAGCGGCACGCCCATAAAACCAGTGTTGGGAAAAGCCGCGACCAGCGCGCCAAAGGACGCATCGTTCCAGCCCATGCGTTTGTTGCGCGTCACGGCAATGGTGAAAGCCACCATGATCAGCGCGCACAAGGTGTAAAGCGCAATCAGCTTGCCGTCCAGCAGCTGCCTGATCGGCGTATTGGCGCCAAAGCGGTACAACATGCACGGCAATGCGAAATACAGCACAAAGGCGTTGAGCCCGGGAATCGCGGCCAGCGGCAGGAAAGCACGGCGGGTGGCGACATAACCACACAGCACGAGCGCGAAAAAAGGAAAGGTGACGAGAAGAATGCCTAGCACAAAGCTGATTGTCGCCCGCAATGTTGGTGTTGCGCCGACTGGCTATGATGCCCGCTGCCCCCGCTTTTTTCTTCTGCCTTTTTCTCGCCGTCTGCCTGAATGTCGTCCTCCCCGCCAGCATCTCCCGCCGCCTCCCTTGCCAACACCGGCATGAACATCGCCCAGCAGGAAGCCGTCAACTATATGCACGGCCCCTGCCTGGTGCTGGCCGGCGCCGGCTCGGGCAAGACACGCGTCATCACACAGAAGATAGGCCGGCTGATCCAGTCGGGGCTCAAGCCCGAGCAGATCGCTGCCATCACCTTCACCAACAAGGCCGCCGCCGAGATGCGCGAGCGCGCCAAGGCCCTGATAGGCAAGCAGGCCAGGGGCGTGCTGATCTGCACCTTTCACGCACTGGGCGTGCGCATGCTGCGCCAGGACGGCGCCGTGCTGGGCCTGAAACCCCAGTTCTCCATTCTTGACAGCGATGACGTCACCAGCATCATCAAGGACGCAGGCGGCAGCGTCGATGTGGCCACGGCGCGCCAGTGGCAGTGGACCATCAGCGGCTGGAAAAACATGGGGCTCAATGCCGCACAGGCCGCCGGGCAGGCCAACGGCGATGAAGAGCGGCAAATCGCCCTGGTCATGGCACGCTACGAAGAGCGTTTGACGGCCTACCAGAGTGTGGACTTTGATGACCTGGTGAGCCTGCCGCTGAAACTTCTGAGGGAACACGAGGACGTGCGCAACAAATGGCAGGCCGCGCTGTGCCATGTGCTGGTGGACGAGTACCAGGACACCAATGCCACGCAGTACGAAGTGCTCAAGCTGCTGGCGGGCGAGCGCGGGCGTTTTACCGCCGTGGGTGACGACGACCAGTCGATTTACGGCTGGCGCGGCGCCACGCTGGACAACCTGAAAAAGCTGCCGCAGGACTACCCCAACCTCAAGGTGGTGAAGCTGGAGCAGAACTACCGCTCCACCAGCGCCATACTGCGCGCCGCCAACAACGTGATCGGGCCCAACCCCAAGCTGTTTCCCAAGACCCTGTTCAGTGAGCTGGGCGAGGGCGAGCCGGTGCGCGTGATCGACTGCGACAGCGAGGAGCACGAAGCCGAGCGCGTGGTGGCGCGCATCCTGAGCCTGCGTGCCGAAGGCGCCCTGCTGGCCGAGGGCAAACAGTTCAAGGAGTGGAAGGACTTCTGCGTGCTGTACCGAGCCAACCACATGGCCAAGCCTTTTGAAAAAGCCTTTCGCAAGGCGCAGATCCCCTACAAGGTCTCAGGCGGTCAGAGCTTTTTCGACCGCGCCGAAATCAAGGACCTGTGCAGCTGGATGGTGCTGATGGTCAACAACGACAACAACGCAGCCTTCATCCGCGCCATCAAGACGCCCAAGCGCGGCATAGGCCACACCACGCTGGGTGCGCTGAGCACTTTCGCGGATCAATCCAGGCTGAGCATGTTCGAGGCGCTGTTCAGCAACTCGCTGGGCTCGGTGCTGCCGGCCAAGGCCGTCGGCTCGCTGCATGAATTCGGCCGCTTCGTGAACGACCTGGAGTACCGTGCCAAACGCACGGTGGGCGCAGAAGACGCCCGCAGCTTTCTCAACGACTGGCTGAAAGAGATCGACTACGAAAAACATCTCTACGACGGCGAAGACAGCGAAAAGGTCGCGGCCGCCCGCTGGAGCAATGTGATGGATTTCTGCGACTGGATGGCCCAGCGCTGCGGCGGCCAGATTGACGACACCTCGGGCGCCACCATCGAAAAACCCACCAAGACCATGCTTGAAGTGGTGCAGACGATTGCCCTGCTGTCCACCATCAGCGAGCGCGAAGGCGACCAGGACGTGGTGACGCTCTCCACGCTGCACGCATCCAAGGGCCTGGAGTGGCCGCACGTGGTGCTGGCCGGCGTGAACGAGGGCCTGCTGCCCTTCAAGCTCGATGACGACGACGGCATCAACACCGACAGCATCGAAATCCGGCTGCAGGAAGAGCGCCGCCTGATGTACGTGGGCATCACGCGCGCCCAACGCACCCTCGCGGTGAACTGGCTGCGCCGGCGCAAAAAAGGCCGCGACACGATTGCCGGCATACCCAGCCGTTTTATTGCGGAGATGGGGCTGGACAAAACCACCGTCAAGGAAGACCCGCGCGAAAAGCTCAAGGCCCTGCGTGCTGAATTTGCCAAAAAATCCGCCGACGGCATTGCCGCCGCGGCTGCTGTTTCCAGCAACAACTAAGAGTATTCAGGCAGTATCCAGGCGCCTGCAGTGTAAAACTGCAGGCGCCTGTTTTACCTCAGCGTTACCTGTCGCCGGACGGATGCCTCACGGATTCATGCGATAGTGGGCGGTTTTCCCCGCTGCTGACTTGCCCATGACCTTGAACCGCCTTCGAATTGCTACATTTTTAATAGCTGCCTGCGCTCTGAATCCGGGGGCCAGAGCCCAAAATGATGCAAAAACCGGCTGCCCAGCAGCGCAGGACATGAAAGCGGAGCAGCTTTTTGGCCTGTGGACCGCAAGTTTTACCAACCCGCCTGACGGCCTGCCGGCGACGGCCACCATGCTGCTGGAGCGGCATGCGGAATTCTCGGAAAGCCTGGCCGGCATGATCAGCCGGGACCTGGGCGCAGCCGCCGGCTCCGCCAAAATAGCCGGCCATGCCGCCAAGGCCGCGCTGGCCGGCGACCTGGAGGATGGCATGCTGCTGCTGGATGAATCCTCCAACGGCATCAGCATCACCGGCACCTGGAATGGTGAAATGGTGGCAGGCTCTTGCGGCAAGGCCTTCCAGGGCAGCTGGAAGGACACCAGCAGCAGCGCACCCGACAATGCACCTGATGTGCCCTTCACCTTGCGCAAGCTGCCCTGAGTGCCCGGGGCTCAGATCATTTTTTCCATGAGTGCCAAAAACATGACACTGCAACTGCCCCGCTCCGCCACCCGCCCACATTCCGCAGTTTTGCTGGGCGCCACGCTGCTGTCTTGCGGACTGGCCGCAGCCCAAACCCCGGCATCGTCCGGCGCACCGGCAGAACGCCTGCCCGCAGCCGGCTGGCAGGTCTGCCAGGCCATGGCCGGCGAGCCGGGTGCACAGCTCAAGTGCTTTCAGGATTGGGCGGCCGCGCAGACACCCCCGGCCATGCCGGTTCCGGCGCCTGTAGCGATCACCGCCACACCCGTCACAAGCCAGCCTGCCGCACCCACGCTGCAACTGCCCGCACTGAGCGCTGAAGCACCCGACGGCAAGCCCATAGGTTGCAGAAACGACAAGTACTCCACCTTGTCGAAGTTTTGGGAACTGCAGCGCGGCACCGACTGCGACACCTTTTCCCTGCGTGGCTACCGGCCGATCTCGCTAGCGGTGGTCGGCTCCGACAGCGTCAACACACAACCTTCATCGCCCAGCCCCGGCCACACAGCCGCGACCAGCGTGCCCTACAGCCGCAACGAAACCAAGATCCAGCTGTCGGTACGCACCAAGATCGCCAAGGGCCTGTTCACGCGCGGCACGGGGGAGGACGACAACCATGACTCGCTGTGGTTTGGCTACTCCCAGCAAAGTTATTGGCAGTTGTTCAGCGGGGCGATTTCCCGGCCGTTTCGCAACACCGACCATGAGCCCGAAGTCATCTACATCTACCCGCACCAGATCCCCATGGCCGGCGGCTGGAATTACCGGCTCTCGGGACTGGGGCTGGTGCACCAGTCCAACGGGCAATCGCTGCCGCTGTCACGCAGCTGGAACCGCGTCTACCTGATGGGTGCGGCCGAAAAAATGCTCAGCCCTACCTCCAGCCTGACCCTGCAGGGGCGCGTCTGGCAACGGCTCAAGGAATCGGCCGTCAACGACGACAACCCCGGCATTGAAAACTACGTCGGCCGCGCGGAGCTCACCGGCAACTGGCAGATCAGCAAAAACAACACCCTGGGCGTGACCGTGCGGCACTCGCTGCGCAGCGAAGCGCGGGGCTCCACCCGCATCGACTGGATGATGGCGCCAGCCTCGTCGCCCACCTACACCGGCCTGCGTTATCACGTGCAGCTGTTCAGCGGTTACGGGGACAGCCTGCTGGACTACAACCGCAAACGCACGGTGTTGAGCGTGGGCCTGAGCCTGGTGGACTGGTAGCAAGACATCCCCAGACTTACCCTCAGTTGCTGTGGGCCACCCTGTGGATAAGGACCTGAACAAGCCCGCAAAGCCGCGCCAGTGCTTGCGTGCAGCGCGATGCTCAAGGATTGACCAGCCTGCGGGCTGGGCTCGCGGATGCCGGCCCCGGGGAGCGCTATAAAATTCATAGCTGGCTGCGCCCGGAACACGGAGGCCAGCGCCATAAATCACTTGTTTTTTTGGCCCTGCAGCCCCGACTGTGGTATTGCTCCAGGCACCGTTTGCGCCTGTATTTTCAGCCCCAAAAGAGGCCAACAGCCAATACAGGCAAGCGCAACCAGCTATTGTTTTTGTAGCAATCCAAAAGCGCAGGTCCATGCACTTGCGCAACCCGGACCGGAAGATTACAGGCGACTCGCGCTCACTTCTTTGCCCGGCTGCGACGCACCGGTTTGGCCTTCACCCGCGTGTCCTGCTGGTTCGCCTGATCGAGCCAGAGCAGGGTATCCACATGCGACAAAAAGCGCTGCAGGTAGTCGGGTGAGAGCTTGCGCATCAAGGCCAGGGACCTGAGCACCAGCATGTGCGAGTTAAGCGGGCCGGCGTTGACAGGCCCTCGATCAACGGCCCGGTCGACCTGGTCCACGGCCGCAATTTTGGACCACGCCCGCCTGAAGCGGCGCACGCTCGCCATTTCAGAACCGGCCGCCATATCGCTGACCATGCTGCTCCCCAGATCGTTTACCGGGTGCTGGTCCATGCTGTTTTTCCTGGCGTCCCGGATGTGCTGGTTCAGCTGGGCCAGCGGCGTGCAGGGCCGGCTGATGGCCGATGGTGCGGCCAGCCGGCGCATGGCCCCAAAATCGCCTGCCGCGAAAAGCCGCTGCAGTTCACGAACCTGGTCGGGGTGTTTGGCGGACAGGCTCGCCAGCTCGTCACCGGCCACCTGCTGCGCCTGCCTGAACCGTTCGTCATAGTCCGCCAGTGCAGCTTTGAGCTTGCCTTCCAGGATGCCTCGCACCCCGGCCGGCGCTGTTTCCAGGCGCTGCGACAGCAGCTCCAGGTAATAAAAACGCGCGGGGTCAAGGCGCTGCGCGCCCTGGCTGCGCAGGGACGCCTGCCACGACAGCAGAGACTGCTCTTCATCCCGCTGCGCATGCGGCATGTCGGCAAGACCCGACGCACTCATGGGGTGGCGGCCTTCAGGCTGGTGGACTTGGGGACCGGTGCCATTTCCACACGCCGGTTCAGCGCGCGGCCCTTGTCATCGGTGTTGGAGGCCACAGGTTGCTCTGCGCCAAAGGCTGCGGCAAAGGCCAGTGACGAGGGCATGCCTTCTTCGATCAGGGCACGGGTCACCGTCAGGGCGCGCTGGGCCGACAGCTCCAGGTTGTCGGCAAAACGCTGGTTGCCTTCCTGTATGGGTTTGTCGTCGGTAAAACCACTGACCATCAACATTTCATCGCGCTCACCCAGGTAGACCCGCAGGGGCGGCACCAGGCTTTTGAGCAGCAGGCGGCCGTCGGGCCGCAACTGGTCCGAGTTCAAGGGGAACAACACGCTGCCGCTGATGCCAATGCGTCCGTTGTTCAGCGTGACGCGGCCCGTGGCCAGAGGAACGGCCAGGGCTTTTTCCAGGGCCATGCGGCGCTGCTCTTCGATCCGCCGCTTTTGCACCTCGGCTTCCAGGTTGCTCACAAGGTCCATCTGGACCACCAGCACCCCGACCAGGATCAGCACAAAAGCGCCCAGCAGGCCCGACATCAGGTCACCGAAAACGGCCCAGACCGGCGCGGTCTGCTCTACGCCGTCGCCGCTTTCGTCAAGGTCCGTCATCCGGCGACTCCCGCAGGCAGCTCGGCCTGTTTGTTGTGGAGCTGGCGCAGGTCTTCGACAATGCCTTGCTGCGAGCTGATGCTGAGGTCGATCACCTCGCGCGCCTGTGCCACGTAGTAGGCCAGCTGTTCGTCGCTTCGCGCCATGGACTGGCTCATGCTGCCTTCCATGCGCTGCAGGCTGTCAATCAGCTTTTCGTTGGTGGTGTTGAAAAGCTGCACGCCGTGGTTGAAGGACTCGCCCAGGCTGGCCAGTTCGACCGCGCTGCCAACCACCTGCGCCGCCACTTCCGCGGACTTGCCAGCCTGCGTGCCCAGCGTGTCGGCAAACTGCCGGCTGGCCTGGTCCATCACCGCCGCTGCGGAGGCGGCCAGCGACTCAATCGCCGCCCGCTGTTCGCCCGAGGACTGGTTGATGGTCTGCAGCAGCGCATTGATTTTTTCCATCACGGCGGTGCGCTCTTCGAGTGCAAGGTTGTCCCGCTCGGTGATGCGGCTCATTTCCTGCCGCAACTGCGCAATCACTTCGGCCGCAGCCTGCGGCACCTCGGAGGCCGTTTGCATGAGGCGGGTCATGGGCGCTTCCAGTGCAGAGCCCAGTGTTGCCAGATGCGTGGCGAGTGCCGCCTGCAACTCGCCCAGACGCTCGACAGCGGCGTTGCCGCGCACCGCCTCCTGGTCGCGGAGCGCGCCCAGTTCCGTGCGCCAGACACTGGTCAGTTGATCCATGCGTTCGCCCTGCTGCTCAGTCCAGCGGGCCTCGGTCTCTACACGTGAGCGGACCAGTTCCTCGGAGCGGTCCAGCAAGCGTGCCATGTCGTCCAGCGTCCGGCTGGCCTGGTGGCTGGTGCGTTCCGTGATTTCTGCTGCGGTCTTCTCCAGTGCCAGGCAGACGGCCTGCTGCTGGTCCAGCATCTGCAGACCGGCGCGCTGCCATTCGCTGTGCAGCGTGCTGGCCATGTGCTCCAGTTGCTGTGCCCAGGCTTCCAGCCGTTGTTGATCGGTCAATGCCTGCTCAGCCTGCGATTTGGTCACGGCCTCGTTGACGGTGACCAGATGACCGGCCAGCGCCGCCTGCAGCTCGCCGAGCCGTTCCACGGCGGCGTTGCCGCGCGAGGCCTCGTCATCCCTGAGCGTGCCCAGTTCCGTGCGCAACAAGCTGGCCAACTGGTCCATGCGCTCGCCGTGTTGCTGCACCCAGCGGGCTTCGGCGTCGATGCGGGCGCTCGTCAGTTCTTCGGACTGCGCCAACAGCCGCGTCATGTCGCCCAGGGTCTGGCTCGCGTGCTGGCTGGCGCGTTCGTTGATCTCGCCTGCGGTTTTCTCCAGCGTCTCGCACACCGCCTGTTGCTGGGCCAGGGTCTGTGCCCCGACGTTCTGCCATTCGCTGTGCAGTGTGGCCGCCATGGCTTCCAGCGCCTGGGTCCAGCTCGCCAGCCGCTGACTGTCCGCGGCGGCCTGTTCCGATTGCGAGCGGATCGCGGCCTCGTTGACCGTGGTCAGCAAGGCACCGGCGCGCTGCTCGAAATTGTCCGTGAAGCTGGCCAGTGCCCGGTCCAGGCCCTGGACCTGGTGTTCGCTGGTGCGGGCATGGGTTTGCAGCGCCGTCGTCCAGCTCTCGGACACGCTGCTGGCAGTGGCGCTAAATGCGCTGCTGAGGCCGTTCAGCTGTGCCTGCGCTGCGTCGCTCACGCGTTCGTGCAGGCGTTTTGATTCCTGCGCAATTTCCGTCATCGCTGCTTCGACCACGGGCTTGAGGCTTTCGCCTGCCACCTTTGCGCTGGCCGTCAGGCTGTCTTTCAGGGTCTGCCCCACGGTGTCGGCCAGACCGGTGTAGGCCACGCTGACTTCCCTGTGGAACTGCGCCTGGCTGCCCAGCAGTTGTTCGTTCAACTGCTGGCTACGGCGCTCCATGCCCTCCATCATGGCTTGCAGCTTGTCGACCACCTCGGGCAAGGCATTGGCCTGCAGCTGCAGCGCCTTGAAGGTTTCCTGGCGTTGATGGGCGAGCGACAAGGGCCGAAAGACGGTCGCAATCCGGGCGTCCAGTTGCCGCGCAACATCCACCCGCTCACGGCGGCTGATGGCCGACAACAGGCCCAGCATGGCCGACGCGGCCACCCCAGCCACCGAGGTACCAAAGGCCAGCCCCAGGCCCTTGATAGGTGCGGCCAGTGCCGAGCGGATGGCATGCAGATCCGTCGACCCTTCCAGCGCAAACACGGCGCCCTTGAAGGTCACCACCATGCCCAGGAAGGTGCCCAGCATGCCCAGCATCACCAGCAGCCCCACAAGGTAAGGTGTCAGCGCCGGTCCCGGCAAGCCAACCCGCTCCCCCTCAATTCGCAAACGCACGGCGTTTTGCAGGGAGGGGTGAACGCCCCCCAACCATGCACTCATGTCCGGTCGCGGCTGCGCAATGTCGGCCAGCGCCTTCGCCAGCGAGGCCGTGGCGGCGCGAAACTGCTTGAGTTCGAATGCGCCCAGCAAATACACAGCGGCAATCACCGCCGTCATGACCAGGGCCATCCAGCTCGTACCGACAAACCCCCAACCCACCCAGGCCACGGTGATCAGACCGATGGCGAAGGCGACTGCAAAAAAAACTCTGTTCATGGCTACTTCTTGACCTCGTTACTGAATGCTTCTATCAATCCCACCACCGGCTGCAGCCGGACTTCCAGTTCCGCCAGCAAGACCTCCTGCATCTCCTGCCCGAAGAGGTCCTGCTGCTGGGTACTACGCAAATGCTTGAAACGCCGCTCCAGCAGCACTGGCACCGTTGAGAGCAGTTTTTGCTCCCGGGCACCGAGTCTTTCGTCCATCACGGCATCGAAGCTGGCCAGTTGCCCGAGCTGGGGCGAGACCTGGGTCATGGCATCCCGGACATAGGCACGCAAAGCCTCAATCCTCAACACCATCTGACGCTGCTGGGCGAGATAACGCTGGCGATGCGGTGCATAACCTGCGTCCGTTTCGATAGGAGCTTCCGGGGGGGACAGGTGGTTTCTGGCCTGGTTTCCGCTGGCAGGAGGCGAGGCGCTTGCCGTGATGCCCTTCACCAGGGTCGTTCGCACCCGATGAAATTCGTCTTCCAGGGGCGGGGCCTTGGCCGGCAACGCATCTGATGGGTTCTTGCCGTCAAGCGCATGGATTGACTGGTGCGCCGCATGGAGCGTGATGGCATCAAAAACGTCCAGCCAGTCGCCCAGTCGCTCTGCAACGTCCTGCTTCGACGGCTCAACATCCACCGAAGCCAGATCACCGAGCAGACGGACCAGTCCTGAACTGCTGAAATTCCTGTGCAAATGCATTCCTTTGACGTTTAAACGTGGGAATAAGGGCTGTCGGATATTGAGCCGAAGGGGTTCGCAAGACCAGAGACGGACATCAGCCGCTGCGGGCCGCTGTATGACCACTTCCGGCCTTGAGCAGGCCGTGAAAGCATGCGCTCCTGCGATAGATTGATGGTGATGTCGCCACAAAGCAAAACGCCCACATGAAGTGGGCGTTTTGGTTACCAGACCTGGTGATCTGGATGTTGGTTGCGCGGGCAAGATTTGAACTTACGACCTTTGGGTTATGAGCCCAACGAGCTACCAGGCTGCTCCACCGCGCGATATGTATTTATTATAACCTATTCTGCCTTGGCCGCGTCAGCTGTAGTGGCATCAGCCACATCAGGACGGTCAACCAGCTCGACCAGGGCCATAGGTGCATTGTCACCAACGCGGAAACCCATTTTCAGGATGCGCGTGTAGCCGCCAGGACGGGCCTTGTAACGTGGGCCGAGTTCAGCGAACAGCTTGACGACCATGTCGCGATCGCGCAGGCGGTCAAAGGCCAGGCGCTTGTTGGCCAGCGTTGGCTCTTTGGCCAGCGTGATCATGGGCTCAACAACGCGGCGCAGTTCCTTGGCTTTTGGCAAGGTGGTCTTGATGGCTTCGTGCTGGAGCAGCGAATTCATCATGTTGCGCAGCATGGCGAGGCGGTGCTCGCTGGTGCGGTTGAGTTTACGTAGTCCGTGTCCGTGTCGCATGGTGATTTCCTTTTTAATATTCAGGCAGCCGTATCAGGTACTGCCCGTGCGCCATCTCAGCCAAGAGATGGTCTGTTCGTTTAATTAGTGCTTGTCCAGCCCTGCAGGCGGCCAGCTCTCAAGTCGCATGCCCAGCGTCAAGCCGCGCGATGCAAGCACTTCCTTGATTTCGTTGAGCGATTTACGGCCCAGATTCGGTGTCTTGAGCAGCTCGTTTTCAGTACGCTGGATCAAATCGCCGATGTAGTAAATGTTTTCTGCTTTCAGGCAGTTGGCAGAGCGAACCGTGAGTTCCAGCTCGTCCACGGGACGGAGCAGGATAGGATCGAACTGCTGCGAGCTGCGCTGGACTGGTGTGTCAAACGCGGCAAGCTCATTGCCTTCCAGCTGTGCAAACACTGCCAGCTGCTCAACCAGAATTTTAGCCGAAGCGCGAACTGCATCTTCTGCGGTCACGGCGCCGTTGGTTTCGATTTCCAGGACCAGCTTGTCGAGGTCGGTACGCTGCTCAACGCGGGCGCTTTCAACGGTGTAGCTGACACGCTTGACCGGCGAAAAGGAAGCATCCAGAACAATACGGCCAATCGACTTGGTCGATTCGTCGCCGTAGCGGCGCACTGTACCGGGCACATAGCCGCGGCCATTTTCAACCTTGATCTGCATGTCAATCTTGCCGCCGTGCGACAGGTTAACAATCACGTGCTCAGGGTTAATGATCTCGACGTCATGAGGCGTCTGGATATCGGCTGCAGTCACAGGGCCGGCGCCATCCTTGCGCAGGCTCAGGGTCACTTCATCACGGTTGTGCAGCTTGAACACCACACCCTTGAGGTTCAGCAAAATGTTGACGACATCTTCCTGGACACCGTCAATGGACGAGTACTCATGGAGCACACCGGCAATAGTGACTTCCGTGGCGGCATGCCCGACCATCGAAGACAGCAAAACGCGCCGCAGCGCGTTACCCAGCGTGTGACCGTAGCCACGCTCGAAGGGTTCGAGCGTCACTTTTGCGCGGTTGGCGCTCAGTTGCTCAACGTTAATGGTTTTTGGTTTCAGTAAATTAGTCTGCATGCAATCTTCCTCTCAATACCCTCGGCTCGTTACACCGATAAGGCCGGCGAAGCAGAACCTGCGGCGACGGGGATCCGTGCCGCAGGAACGAAATTAGCGTGAATACAACTCGACGATCAACGATTCGTTGATGTCGGCGGCGAACTCGTCGCGGTCAGGCGTCTTCTTGAAGGTGCCTTCGCCCTTGTCAGCGTTCACGTCAACCCAGGCGGGCATGCCAACCTGCTTGGCCAGCTCGAGAGCCTCGGTCACGCGGGTCTGTTTCTTCGACTTGTCGCGCACGGCGATGATATCGCCGGCCTTGACCATGTACGAAGGGATATTGACGGAGCCGCCGTTGACCGTGATGGCCTTGTGCGACACGAGCTGGCGTGCTTCAGCGCGGGTTGAGCCGAAGCCCATGCGGTAGACCACGTTGTCCAGGCGCGATTCCAGGATGAACAGCAAATTGGCGCCGGTGTTGCCCTTGCGGCGGTCAGCTTCTTCGAAGTAACGGCGGAATTGCTTTTCCAGGACGCCATACATGCGTTTGACCTTCTGCTTTTCACGCAGTTGCAGGCCGAAATCGGAGGTACGGGTGCCGGACGTGCGTCCATGCTGGCCGGGTTTGGAATCAAACTTGGCTTTGTCGGCAATTGCGCGACGGGCGCTCTTCAGGAAGAGGTCGGTGCCTTCACGGCGGGAAAGTTTGGCCTTGGGGCCGAGATAACGTGCCACTTGAGTGTCCTTGTGTCATCTGCTGCATTGCTGCAGGAGCCTTCGGCGTGAGCCTAACGGCGGTGGGCTTGGTTGAACGTCCTGCACCGGGTTGGTCGCGTTCGGCAACCAGCCCGGCAAGGACAACGGGATCAAATACGGCGGCGTTTTTGAGGACGGCAGCCGTTGTGCGGAACAGGGGTCACGTCGGCGATCGAGTTGATGCGAATGCCGAGTGCACCCAGTGCACGAACAGAAGACTCACGGCCGGGGCCGGGGCCTTTGATTTCAACATCAAGGTTTTTGATGCCTTGTTCGATCGCGGCGCGGCCAGCGACTTCGGAGGCTACCTGGGCTGCAAAAGGGGTCGATTTACGCGAACCCTTGAAACCCTGGCCACCAGACGAAGCCCAGGACAGGGCGTTGCCCTGGCGGTCCGTGATCATGATGATGGTGTTGTTGAAAGATGCATGCACGTGTGCAATGCCGTCTGCAACATTCTTGCGGACTTTTTTGCGGACACGCTGTGCTGCGTTGTTGCTTGGTGACTTAGCCATAGGACCTCTTGATTATTTCTTCAACGAAGCAGCGGCCTTGCGCGGACCCTTGCGGGTGCGGGCATTGGTACGCGTACGCTGACCACGCATCGGCAGACCGCGGCGATGACGGAATCCGCGATAGCAGCCGATGTCCATCAGGCGCTTGATGTTCATCGTGGTTTCACGACGCAGGTCACCCTCGATGGTGAACAGCGCGATCTGATCACGAATTTTTTCCAGGTCTCCATCAGTCAAATCTTTGACTTTCTTGGAGTAGGCGATCTCACATGCCTCGCAAATTTTGCGAGCACGGGTGCGACCGATGCCAAAGATTGCAGTCAAGCCGATTTCGGCGTGCTGCTGCGGCGGAATATTGATACCAGCGATACGGGCCATGTTCGTCCTCTAAAACTCTTGAAATCAGCCTTGACGCTGTTTATGGCGTGGGTCTGTGCAGATCACGCGAACAACGCCTTTGCGACGGATGACTTTGCAGTTGCGGCAAATTTTCTTGACCGAAGCTGAAACTCTCATTACTTTCTCCTAAAACTTGTCCACTGTGCTCACTTGGCACGAAACACAATACGCGCACGAGATAAATCGTAAGGCGTCAATTCAACTGTCACTTTGTCGCCGGGAAGGATGCGTATGTAGTGCATACGCATCTTTCCTGAAATGTGCCCTAGTACAACGTGTCCATTTTCCAGCTTGACCCGGAAAGTTGCATTGGGAAGGTTTTCTACAACCTCACCCTGCATCTGAATCACGTCATCTTTGGACATATCCCATCAGCTGCCCAATTAACCACCCAATGACGTCTTGAAGTTCGCCTTTTTAAGCAACGACTCATACTGTTGCGACATCATGTAGTTTTGAACCTGGGCCATGAAATCCATGGTGACCACGACAATAATCATCAACGACGTACCGCCAAAATAGAACGGCACGTTGTATTTCAAAATCAGAAACTCCGGCAGCAAGCACACAAACGTGATGTAAACCGCACCTGCCAGCGTCAAACGCACCAGGATCTTGTCGATATAACGTGCTGTCTGGTCACCAGGGCGAATACCCGGGATGAAGGCACCGCTCTTTTTCAGGTTGTCTGCAGTTTCACGGCTGTTGAATACCAGGGCGGTATAAAAGAAGCAGAAAAACACAATCGCGCTGGCATAGAGCATCACGTAAATAGGCTGTCCCGGTGTCAGCGTGCTGGCAATGTCTTTCAGCCAGCGCATGCTTTCACCACTGCTGAACCAGCCCACAACGGTCGCCGGCAACAGGATTATCGACGAAGCAAAAATCGGTGGGATCACACCCGCCATATTCAGCTTCAGTGGCAAGTGCGATGACTGGCCGCCGTAAACCTTGTTTCCAACCTGGCGTCTGGCGTAATTCACAAGAATCTTGCGCTGGCCCCGTTCGACAAAAACCACAAAGTAGGTCACCAGCACCACGACCGCAATGATCACGATGGCCACCAGGATGCTCATGGCACCTGTGCGGATCAACTCCAGCAAACCACCCACTGCATTTGGCAAACCAGCTGCAATACCTGCAAAAATCAGGATGGAGATGCCGTTACCCAAACCGCGCTCGGTGATCTGCTCACCCAGCCACATCAGGAACATCGTGCCGGCCGTCAGGCTCACCACAGCGGTCATCCGGAAGCCGAAACCAGGAGCCAGAACCAGGCCAGGCGAGCTTTCGAGCGCCACGGCAATGCTCAGCGACTGGAACAGGGCCAGGCCCAGGGTACCGTAGCGCGTGTACTGCGTGATCTTCCTGCGTCCCGCTTCACCTTCTTTTTTGAGCTGCTCGAATGTCGGAAGGACATAGGTAAGCAGCTGCATGATGATGGAAGCGGAAATGTAGGGCATGATGCCCAGCGCAAACACCGTAAAACGCGACAAGGCACCGCCGGAGAACATATTGAACAAATTCAATATGCCGCCCTGCTGGCCCTTGAACAGCTCCTTGAGCTGCCCCGGATCGATCCCCGGCACCGGAATATGCGCACCAATACGATACACCACCAGCGCCAGCAGCAAAAACACGAGCCTGCTGCGCAAATCACCGAACTTGCCGGTTTTTGCAATTTGAGCCGAGTTAGTCGCCACTGATTTATCCAGTCAGTTATTAAGCGATCGAGCCACCAGCGGCTTCAATCACGGACTTGGCAGCTGCGGTTGCAGCAATGCCATTCAGCTTGACCGCCCTGGTCAGTTCACCGGTTTTGATGATCTTGACGTTCTTTGCAAGCTGGCCAACCAGGCCGGCCGTTTTCAGCGCCAGCAGATCAACTTCAGCCAAACCGAGCTGCTCGAGGGCAGACAGCGTGACTTCAGCGTTGAATTTCAGGTTGTGTGACTTGAAACCGCGCTTTGGCAGACGGCGCTGCATAGGCATTTGACCGCCTTCAAAACCGACCTTGTGATAACCACCAGCACGTGACTTCTGGCCTTTATGACCACGTCCTGCCGTCTTGCCGATGCCAGATCCAATGCCGCGGCCGACACGGCGCTTGGCATGTTTGGCGCCCTGGCCAGGCTTGATTCCATTCAATTCCATGATGAGTCCTTAGACAATCTTGACCAGATACGCGATCTTGTTGATCATGCCGCGCACTGCGGGTGTGTCTTCCAGTTCGCTGGTGCTGTTGATACCGCGCAGACCCAGGCCACGCACGGTGGCGCGGTGGGATTCCTTGGTACCAATCGGGCTCTTGATCAGCTGAACCTTAACTTTTTTCTCTGTCGTCATTTCAATGCTCCTGGGCAGCTTTTAGCCGAAGATTTCTTCGACTGATTTGCCACGCTTGGCTGCAATGTCGGAAGCCGTGGTGGAGTTGTTCAACGCATCCATCGTTGCACGCACCATGTTGTATGGGTTGCTCGAACCATGGCTCTTGGCCACGATGTCGGTGATGCCCATGACTTCAAAGACTGCGCGCATCGGGCCGCCGGCGATGATGCCGGTACCTTTGGCTGCCGGCATCATCATGACGCTGGCGGCACCCCAGTGGCCGAATACGTTGTGGTGAATCGTGCCGTTTTTCAATGACACCTTGGTCATGTTGCGGCGCGCTTCTTCCATAGCCTTTTGCACGGCTGCCGGCACTTCTTTCGACTTGCCCTTGCCCATGCCAACGCGGCCGTCACCGTCGCCAACCACCGTGAGTGCTGCAAAACCGAGAATACGGCCGCCCTTCACCACTTTGGTCACGCGGTTGACCGCGATCATCTTTTCCTTCAGACCATCGTCTGGAGCGTCGTTGTTCGATTTTGCTTGAAACTTAGCCATACTTAATTCCAGTCTGCTTAGAACTGCAAACCAGCTTCGCGTGCAGCATCAGCCAGCGCTTTGACGCGGCCATGGTACGCAAAACCGGCGCGATCAAACGCCACTTTTTCTACACCCGCTGCTTTTGCCTTTTCGGCAATGCGCTTGCCAATGGCTTGCGCAGCAGCAACGTTTCCACCTTTACCGGAGGCGCCGATTTCCTTGCGGACTTCCACTTCCGCGGTGGAAGCTGCAGCCAGAACCTTGGTGCCGTCGCCAGAGATAACGCTGGCGTAAATGTGCAGATTGGTACGGTTCACGGTCAAACGGGCAACGCCTTGCGTGGCAATGCGGATGCGGGTCTGGCGTGAACGACGAAGGCGCTGCTCTTTTTTGGTCAACATGTTGCAGCTCCTTATTTCTTCTTGGTTTCTTTGATCGTGATCTTCTCATCCGCATAACGGATGCCCTTGCCCTTGTAAGGCTCGGGAGGACGAACAGCACGAACTTCAGCGGCGATCTGGCCGACACGCTGGCGATCAGAACCCTTGATGAGCACTTCCGTAGGCGTAGGCGTTGCCACCGTGATACCTGCGGGCATGTCCATGATGACCGGGTGTGAATAACCCACGGTCAGGTTCAGCTTGGCGCCTTGCGCCTGGGCCTTGTAACCCACGCCGATCAGGCTCAGCTTTTTCTCGAAACCCTTGGTGACGCCGGTCACCATGTTATTCACGAGCTGGCGCATGGTGCCGCTCATGGCATTGGCTTCACGCGACTCATTCGCGGGGGCAAACGTCAGCTTGCCAGCATCATTCTTGATGGTGACCAGCGCATTTTGTGCCAGGGCCAGGGTACCGAGGGCACCCTTGACATTGATCTGGTCATCTTTGAAAGCCACATCCACACCCTGGGGCAAGGACACTGGCATTTTTGCTACACGAGACATTTCAGTTACTCCTCAATGCCGCCGCTTAGGCCACGTAGCAAAGAACTTCACCACCGATACCGGTAGCGCGTGCCTTGCGATCCGTCATGACACCCTGGGGCGTCGTGACAATTGCCACACCCAAGCCATTCATGACTTGAGGAATGGCGCCGTGGCCTTTGTAAACGCGAAGGCCGGGGCGGCTGACGCGCTCGATGCGCTCAATCACGGGCTTGCCTGCGTAATACTTCAGGGCGATTTCCAGCTGGGACTTGCCTTCGTCGGTCTTGACGGAGAAGCCATCGATGTAGCCCTCATCCTTCAGAACCTGTGCAATGGCAACCTTGACTTTTGACGACGGCACCAGCACAACGGCTTTTTCAACCATTTGTGCATTGCGGATGCGTGTCAGCATGTCGGCGATAGGATCACTCATACTCATTTTGTGGTTCTCCTATGCTTACCAGCTTGCCTTGGTGATACCAGGGATATCACCAGCAAAAGCCAATTCACGGATCTTGGCGCGAGCCAGGCCGAATTGACGGAACGTTCCGCGCGGGCGACCCGTGATCGCGCAGCGGTTGCGCTGGCGGGTAGGGTTGGCGTTGCGGGGCAACTTTTGCAACTCCAGACGGGCCAGAGCGCGCTCTTCATCGGAGCGCTTGGCGTCGTTGGACGTTGCCTTGAGTTCTGCGTGTTTCTTGGCGAACTTGGCGACGAGTTTGTCGCGCTTCAGTTCACGTTGCAGCAATGCTTGTTTTGCCATGGCCCGCCTCAGTTCTTGAACGGAAAACGGAAGGCGGTGAGGAGTGCCTTGCACTCTTCATCGGTCTTGGCCGTCGTGGTAATGCTGATATTCAGGCCGCGCAAGGCATCCACCTTGTCGTACTCAATTTCAGGGAAAATGATCTGCTCTTTCACGCCGATGTTGTAGTTTCCGCGGCCATCGAAGGCCCGGCCGGAAATACCGCGGAAGTCACGAACGCGCGGCAGGGCCACGGTCACGAAACGATCGAGGAACTCATACATCTGCACGCCGCGCAGGGTCACCATGCAGCCAATGGGCAGGTCTTCGCGGATCTTGAAACCAGCGATAGCCTTCTTGGCCTTGGTCACCACAGGCTTCTGGCCTGCGATCTTGGTCATGTCGCCGACGGCGTTGTCCATGACCTTCTTGTCTGCAACCGCCTCGCTCACACCCATGTTGAGCGTGATCTTGGTGATGCGTGGAACCTGCATCGGCGATGTGTAGCCGAATTTTTCAATCAGGGCAGGTGCGATTTTTTCGCGGAATTGTTGTTGCAAGCGTGCCATGTTTATGCAGCCTTAATTTCGTCGCCACTGGACTTGAAGACGCGCACTTTTTTGCCGTCAGCCAGGAGCTTGATACCAACACGATCCGCCTTGCCGGATGCCGCATTGAAAATGGCGACATTGGACTGGTGAATCGGCATGCTTTTGGCGACTATGCCGCCGGTCGTACCCTTGAGGGGGTTTGGCTTGGTGTGTTTCTTCACCGTGTTGATGCCTTCGATCAGCACATGGCTGTCGTCGGTGCGCTGCGTGATCGTTCCGCGCTTGCCCTTGTCGCGGCCTGCGATAACGATGACTTCGTCGCCTTTGCGAATCTTGTTCATGGCGTGTCCTTACAGAACTTCAGGAGCCAGGGACACGATCTTCATGAACTTTTCAGTGCGCAGCTCGCGCGTCACTGGTCCGAAGATGCGGGTGCCGATGGGCTCCAGCTTGGCGTTAAGCAACACTGCTGCGTTGCCGTCGAATTTGACGAGCGAACCATCGCCGCGGCGGATGCCCTTGGCGGTGCGAACGACCACTGCACTGTAAACCTCGCCTTTTTTGACGCGGCCACGTGGAGCGGCTTCTTTGATGCTGACCTTGATGATGTCACCGACGCTGGCGTACCGGCGCTTGGAACCACCCAGCACCTTGATGCACATCACGGACTTAGCACCCGTATTGTCAGCAACATCGAGTTTGGATTGCGTTTGAATCATTTAATTTGTTCCCAACTTGCACCGGTTTGCAGCCTTTTCAGGTAGCAGACCAATCAGTCTTGGGCCCGTCGTCCACACTGCAAACCACTTGCAATGCTTCCAATTAGGCTATTTAAGTCAGAATTCTCCGCTTTTTGGAGCGAAGCCCACGATTATCATCAAAGGCTTATGGGCTGTCAACACCCCTTGGTGTAAATAAACCCACAAAACCAGGGAAAAACGCCAAAAGACCTACCCAAAGGCAGGACAGGTCAATCCGGCAGCTGCAAATACTGGTCGCAAAGCGCCAGGAATGCCTCCAGCGCGGGATCGACACCGGTTTCCAGCCGCAATAATCCGGCCACCTCGGGCGCCAGCGACCTGGCCAGCGCCGCATCCAGGAACAGCAGCCGGGAGCGGCGCGCCAGCACATCTTCCACGGTCCTGGCGTACTCGTGGCGGGCGGCAAAACGCACCATGGCCTCGGTCAGCCCGCCGCCCAGCAGGCGCGCGGCACCAGGCAAGGCCAGCACAGCCGGCGCCTCGCTGCCATATAGATGTATGCCGGGCGCATCACTAACCCTGTGGCCTGCGCCGCGGCCCGTTCCGGCCTGCGCCCCCACCAGCCGCAGCTGCGTGGTCACCGCGCCGGGCCGCGCCGGCAGCAGTTTTGCAGCAAAACACTTGTCCATCACGTCTTCGGCCATGGCCCGGTAGGTCGTCCACTTACCGCCCGTGACCGTCACCAGGCCGCTTTTGCTCACCAGGACCGTGTGTTCGCGCGACAGGCCCTGGGTGTTGTCGCCGTCGTCATCCGCGGGTTTGACCAGCGGCCGCAGGCCTACCCAGATACTTTTGATGTCTGCCCGGCCGGGTGCCTTTGTCAGGTAGCGGGCCGATTCGCCGAGTATGAAGTCGACTTCTTCCTTGAAAGGCAGCGGCTCGCGCGCCAGGTCGTGGCGTGGCGTGTCGGTGGTGCCCAGAATCGTTTTGCCCAGCCAGGGCACCGCAAACAGTACCCGGCCGTCGGCTGTTTTGGGGATCAGCATGGCATGGTCGCCGGGCAAGAACGAACGGTCCACCACAATGTGCACGCCCTGGCTGGGCGCCACCATGGCCTTCACGTCCCGGCCAATGGCCTTGCCGTCTTCCATGCGAAACTGGTCCACCCAGACACCGGCAGCGTTAACCACGCAGTCAGCCTTCACTTCATAAGTCAGGCCGGTCTCCTGGTCCCTGGCCTGCAGGCCGACCAGCTTGCCGCCCTCGTGCAGCAAGGCGGTTGCCGCACAGTAGTTGATCAGCAACGCCCCCTGCGCGGCGGCCGTTCGGGCCAGTGCCAGCGCCAGGCGCGCATCGTCAAACTGGCCGTCCCAGTACTTCACGCCGCCTTTCAGGTGCCCTTTGGGCCCCCGGTGTTTGGTATTGGGCAGCAGCGCCAGGGTTTGGGCGCGATTCAGGAACTCCGTGGCCCCCAGCCTGGCCTTGCCGGCCAGCGCGTCATACATCTTGAGCCCGACGCCGTAAAACGGCGCCTCCCAGAACTTGTAGGACGGCATCACAAAAGCCAGCGGCTGGGCCAGGTGCGGCGCGTTGGCCAACAGGGTGGTGCGTTCATGCAAGGCCTCGCGCACCAGCGAGATATTGCCCTGCGCCAGGTAACGCACACCGCCGTGCACCAGCTTGGTGGCGCGTGACGAGGTGCCCTTGGCAAAGTCGTGCGACTCCACCAGCACCACCGAGAACCCGCGCGCCGCGGCGTCCAGCGCCACGCCCAGACCGGTGGCGCCGCCGCCAATCACGGCAAGGTCGTATGTCACAGGCCTGGCGAGTTGTGCGATCAGGTGGGCACGGATCATGGCATCCAGTGTAAGAGCCTATTTACGATCTGTACGGGGCCGGCATCGCCGCAGCCATTCATTGCTCCTTATTTAATAGCTGCTTGCGCCTGTTGTTATTGGGCCAAAGCTCTTTTTTCCTTGAAACCCGGGGCAAAAACCCACACGCAGAGCCTGAAAATGCCATTTTTATGACGATAAATGGCTCTGGCCGGCGTATATCCAGCGCAACCAGCTATTATTTTTATAGCAATATCAATCCGCTTCAGCCCACTGCCTGGAACGCTCCACCGCCTTGTGCCAGCGCGCCAGCTTGGCCGCACGGGCATACGCGCCCATTTGCGGCTCAAAACGGCGGTCCACACGCCAATGGGCGACGATTTCATCGGTGTCGCGCCAGAAGCCGACCGCCAGCCCCGCCAGGTAGGCCGCGCCCAGCGCCGTGGTTTCCGTCACTTGGGGGCGCACCACCGGCACGCCCAGAAAGTCGGCCTGGATCTGCATCAGCAAATCGTTCCGGCTGGCGCCGCCGTCCACGCGCAACTCCTGCAGCGGCAGTCCGGCGTCCCGGCTCATGGCGGAAAACACATCGGCGCTTTGCAGCGCGATGGCCTCCAGCGCGGCCCGGGCGATGTGGGCGCGGGTGGTGCCGCGCGTCATGCCGAGCAACGCGCCGCGGGCGTAAGGGTCCCAGTTGGGCGAACCCAGGCCGGCAAAAGCGGGCACCAGGTACACGTCGCCGCTGTCGGGCACGCTTTCGGCCAGTGGTTGCACCTCTGCGGCCGACTTAATGATCTGCAGGCCGTCACGCAGCCACTGTATGGTGGCGCCGGCCATAAAAACGCTGCCTTCCAGGCAATAAGTGTCTTTGTCCATGCGCCAGCCCACCGTGGTCAGCAGCTTGTTGCTGGAGACCACCGGCTTGCCGCCCGTATTCATCAGCATGAAACAGCCCGTGCCATAGGTGTTTTTAGCCATGCCCGGCGACAGGCAGGCCTGGCCGAAGGTAGCAGCCTGCTGGTCACCCGCCATGCCGGCGATCCTGATGGGCGTGCCCAGCAGCGCCGCGTCGGTTTCAGCCATCACGCCGCTGCTGGCAACCACCTTCGGGAGCACCGAGGCGGGAATATTGAACAGGGCCAGCAGTTCATCGTCCCACTGCATGCTGTGCAGGTTGAACAGCAGGGTGCGCGAGGCATTGCTGGCGTCGGTGACGTGCACACGCCCACCGGTCAGGTTCCAGACCAGCCAGCTGTCCATGGTGCCGAAAGCCAGTTCGCCCTTTTCGGCCCGGGCTCGCACGCCGGGCACCTCGTTAAGCAGCCATTCGAGTTTGGTGCCTGAAAAATAGGCATCCAGCAGCAGCCCGGTTTTTTGCTGGATCAGGTCGGCGTGGCCGGCTTCGCGCAGCTGGTCGCAACGGCCTGCGGTGCGCCTGTCCTGCCAGACGATGGCGTTGGCAACCGGCTCACCGGTCTTGCGGTCCCACAAAACCGTGGTTTCACGCTGGTTGGTGATGCCTATGGCGACGATTCTGTTTGCCCGGCCCGCCGGATTTGCTATCGAATCAATAGCCTGCTGCGCCTGATTACCGCCGGCTACAGGCATTTTTTGCATGCATTCCCGGGCTACCGCGAGTTGCGCAGCCCAGATCTCGCGCGCATCGTGCTCGACCCAGCCGGGCTGGGGAAATATCTGGCGAAACTCCTGCTGCGCCAGCGCCGCAACGCCGCCTGCGTGGTCAAACAAAATGGCCCGCGAACTGGTCGTGCCCTGGTCAAGTGCGAGTATGTAGCTCATGGCAATCAAGGTTAACGCATTGCAGCAAGGCGTAAAGACATCACTTTCCCCAGCTACCATTGCGGACTGACCCGTAAAGTACCCGAAAGCACCATGCCCCCTGCCCCAAATACCGGCGCCGCACTGACCCGGCGCCAATTGCTCCTGGCCACAGGCGCCAGCGCCATGCTGGGCCTGACGGGCTGCGCGCCAACCACCCCCGTCACGGCTACGCCAGCGGTGCCGGCTTCGCCACCCAGCGCCCGGCTGCGCCTGATAGGCGAGGCCAGGCTGCCCAGCCGCCTGCAGTTCCAGGGCACCACCGTGGGCGGCCTGTCGGGCATTGACTACGACCCGGCCAGCGGCCAGTATTTTTTGCTCAGCGACGACGGCTCCAGCCGCAATCCGGCCCGCTTTTACACGGCAAAAATCCCGCTGGATGCCGACCATCTGGGCCAGCCGGAGATCACCGGCGTGACCAGCCTGCGCCAGGCCGACGGCTCGGCCTACCCGGCCATTTTGCGGGGCCGCGAAGTGCTGGACCCGGAGTCCATACGCTGGCGCGCGGCCAGCCAGACGCTGTTCTGGACCAGCGAAGGCAATGCGCTGGCAGGTGTGGCACCGTCTCTGAGTGAAACCCGGCTGGACGGCACGCTGCTGCGCAAATTTGCCCTGCCTGCGATGTTTGACTTCGGCCTCCTGCAAGGGCCGCGCAGCAACCTCACCTTCGAGGGCCTGACGCTCACGCCCGATGGCAACAGCGCCTGGATTTCAATGGAAGGCCCCATGCTGCAGGACGGCCCCCTGCCGACCGTGCAGGCACCGGGCGGGCCCTGCCGGTTTACCCAGATCGATCTCGCCAGCGGCCGCGCGCTGCGGCAGATCGCCTACATTCCCGATGCGATTCCGCATGCGCCTGTGCCGCCCGCCACCCGCGCCGACAACGGCATCAGCGAAATCCTGATGCTGGACGCGGACCGCATGCTGGTGCTGGAACGCGCCTACATGGCCGGCTACGGCACGGACGCCAGCAACTCGCTGCGCCTGTACCTGATCGACACGCGGCAAGGCTCCGACACGCTGGCCCTGCCCGCCCTGCAGGGCGCGGCCTACCAGCCGGTGAACAAACTCCTGCTGGCTGATTTCTCGGCTTTCATCGGTCCGGGCACCGGCCGGCGGCTTGAGCGGCTGGACAATACCGAAGGCATGACCTGGGGGCCGCGACTGCCCAACGGCAACCGCAGCCTTGTTTTTATCAGCGACGACAATTTCAATACCCGGCAAATCACCCAGTTGCTGGCCTTTGAATTTTTTGATTGACCACCCATGACTTCCTCATCCAGCACCAGTGACCACATCGCCTTCATAGGCGGCGGCAACATGGCCAGCGCCATCATTGGCGGCCTGCTCAAGCAGGGAACGGCCGCCGGCCACATCCAGGTTGTAGAGCCGTTTGAGGAGCAGCGCAGCAAACTCAAAAAGCAGTTCGGCGTTCAAACCAGTGAAGGCCCCAGCGCGCAGCTGGCCAGCGCCGCCCTGGTGGTCTGGGCCGTCAAACCCCAGACCTTCAAGGAAGCGGCGCTGCAAACCCGTTTTCACACCAAACACGCCTTGCACCTGAGCGTGGCCGCGGGCATACGCTCGGACAGCATCGCGCACTGGCTGGGCACCGAGCGCGTGGTGCGCTCCATGCCCAACACGCCGGCACTGGTGGGCCAGGGCATGACGGCCCTGTTCGCGCGCAGCGCCGTCACGGCGGCTGACCGGCTGGCGGTGGAGCGCGTGATCAAGACCACCGGCGAATATGTCTGGCTGGACGAGGAAACCCACCTGGATGCCGTCACGGCAATTTCAGGCTCCGGCCCGGCCTATGTCTTTTATTTCATCGAGGCCATGATCGATGCCGGCACGGGCATGGGCCTGTCCCGCGAGCAGGCGCACAAGCTGGCGGTAGGCACGTTTGTGGGCTCATCGGCCCTGGCCAGGGCATCCGACGAGCCGCCTGAAATCCTGCGCGCCAGGGTCACCTCCAAAGGCGGCACCACTTACGCCGCCCTGACCTCCATGGAGCAGGACCACGTCAAGCTGCTTTTTATACGGGCCATGCACGCCGCGAAACAACGGGCCCGGGAACTGGGCGACGAGTTTGGCTCGGCCTGAAGCCCCGGCCGGCATTTCCCGGTCAACCGGAATTTACCCAAGGGCGTTAAGGAAATGTCCTGCTGCCGCCGTTAGCCCTGAAGTTAGCGACAGAGGCGAAAAAAGCAAAATCTATCAATTCACTGGAGTCACCATGAAAAAATTCCTGTCCATCCTCGCAAGCGCTGCTGTTCTGGCCATGCCACTGGCTGTGATCTCCACACCGGCATCCGCCCAAACCGGCGGCGCCCCGGCAGCTGCTCCTGCCGCTGCACCAGCAGCCGCTCCCGCTGCTGCACCCGCAAAAGCCAAGGCAAAGGCCAAACCAAAACACAAAGCCAAGCACAAGGCAAAAGCCAAAGCCAAGGCCGCACCAAAAGCCGCCTGATCAAGGCAGCGCACAGGCTGACCTGCCGGGGCGACCCGGCAGCCAGGCCCAAGCCACAAAAAAGCCCGCTTTCCGCGGGCTTTTTCTTTTGTGCCCCTGGCACTCGCAAGGGCTGACTCAAAAGCTCAAGCCACCAGCCAGGAGCCGGCAATGCCGGTAAACACCGTGAACCCCAGCCAGTGGTTGAGGCGAAAGGCCTTGAAGCAATCGTCACGCTCGCGTTTTCGGATCAGCCAGCCATGCCACAGCGCCTGCAGCCCGGCGACGGCAATCGCTATTAAATATATAGCTGACTGCGCAGGTACAACGGGGGCCAAAGCCCAGATCAGCAGATAAAACAGGTAACAGAGCATGACCGCAGCCACGTCAAAGCGCCCCAGGGTGATGGCGGAGGTTTTCATGCCTATGCGCAGGTCGTCATCGCGGTCCACCATGGCGTACTCGGTGTCGTAGGCAATCACCCAGAACAGGTTGCCGAACAAAAGCACCCAGGCCAGCATGGGCACGCGCGACTGCACAGCGGCAAAGGCCATAGGGATGCCGAAGCTGAAAGCCACGCCCAGCACCGCTTGCGGCATGGAGACATAACGTTTGGCAAATGGGTAGATCAGCGTGACGGCCAGTGCGGCAAAAGACCACTGGATCGCAGCAATATTTGTCGTCAGCACCAGCCCGAAAGCCAGCAGCGCCAGCACGGCACCCACCAGCAGGGCTTCCCTGCTGGAGAGCCTGCCGCTGGTCACGGGCCGCTGCGCCGTACGTTTGACGTGGCGGTCAAAGTCGCGATCAGCCACATCGTTGAGGCAGCAGCCCGCGCTGCGCATCAAAAAGGTCCCCAGCGTGAACACCAGCACCAAGTGCCAGCCGGGAAAGCCATGCGCTGCCACCCACAGCGCCGACAGCGTGGGCCAGAGCAAAAGCAGCCAACCGGCCGGGCGGTCCCAACGGATCAGCTGGAGGTAGAGATCGAGTTTTTGCTTTAACAAGCCAGGACGCCCTTCACTCTTCCAGGAGCGAGCGCAGCATCCACGCGGTCTGCTCATGCACGGTGAGCCGCTGCGTCAGCAAATCGGCCGTCGGCTCGTCGCTGGCCTTGTCGGCAAGCGGAAACAGTTCGCGCGCGGTGCGTGCCACCGCTTCATGGCCCTGCACCAGGATGCGCACCATTTCAAGGGCTTTGGGCGGCGTGGCAGGTGCATCGGGAATCGAAGCCAGCTTGCTGAACTGCGCATAAGAGCCGGGCGCCGGATGGCCCAGCGAACGGATGCGCTCGGCCACCGGGTCCACCGCGGCCCACAGCTCGGTGTACTGCGTCATGAACATCAGGTGCAGGGTGTTGAACATCGGCCCCGTCACGTTCCAGTGAAAGTTGTGCGTCGTGAGGTACAGCGTGTAGGTGTCGGCCAGCAGGCGGCTCAGCCCCTTGGCAATCGCCGCGCGGTCTTTTTCGCTGATGCCGATGTTGATGGAAGGCGCTGGTTTGGCTGAGGCTTTGGCCATGGTTTTTCCTTTTTTTGAAAACGACTTGAGAGTAACTCTGCTGGAACGGTGACTTTACAAAATCAGGCCGGGCACGGCAACCGCCGCAGGCTATGGCAGCGATAGACGCCCCAAAGACGCCTCAGGACAGCCGGGTCACACCCGGCAGCTCGCAGGCATAAACGGCGTTGCGCAGCGCGGCAATGGCCTCGTAGCGCGTGAAGCTGCGGCGCCAGGCCAGCACCACGCGCCGGCTAGGGATATGCCCGTCAAAAGGCAGGTATTTGATGAACGACGGCTGCTCCGCCGCCACTTTCGATTTGCTTTTGCCGCCTTTTTTGCCGGCAGACTGCTCGGCCAGCGCCTCCTTGGGCACGCTCAGGCGCGGCACCAGCGTGATACCCATGCCGGCAGCCACCATGTGCTTGATGGTCTCCAGCGAGGAGCCTTCAAAACTCTTGCTGATGCCGTCGGCACTGCTGGAAAAACGCGCAAACTCCGGGCAAACCTCCAGCACATGGTCGCGAAAGCAATGCCCATTGCCAAGCAACAGCATGGTTTCCTTCTTGATTTCTTCAGCCGTGATGCTGGTGCGCGCCGCCAGCGGGTGCGCACTGGGCACCGCCGCCATGAAAGGCTCGTCATACAGCGGCGCAATCGCCAGGTTGGTGTCCGGGAAAGGCTCGGCCAGGATGGCGCAGTCGATCTCGCCGTTGCGCAACTCCTCCAGCAGCTTGACGGTGAAGTTCTCCTGCAGCATCAGCGGCATTTGCGGCGTATGCGCAATCGCCTGGCGCACCAGATCCGGCAGCAGGTAGGGGCCAATCGTGTAGATCACCCCCAGCCGCAGCGCGCCGGCCAGCGGGTCCTTGCCGCGCTTGGCGATCTCACGGATGTTGTCGGCCTGCTCCAGCACGCTCTGCGCCTGGCGCACGATCTCTTCACCCAGCGGGGTGACGGTGATTTCATTGGCGTTGCGCTCAAAAAGCTTGACCTGGAGTTCCTCCTCAAGCTTCTTGATGGCGACGCTGAGGGTGGGCTGCGAGACGTGACAGGCGTCGGCGCCCTTGCCGAAGTGCTTTTCCCGGGCTACGGCGACTATGTATTTGAGTTCGGTCAGCGTCATGGGCTTATTGTGCGGCTTTTCGGAGCTGCCCGCGATGGTCTCTTCCGGGTCTGTTTGAGTTTTGATGCTGTGCCCTTCATGACCAGGCCGGGTCTCACCCCGGCGGGCGACTCACTTTCTCTTGGCTTCTGCCCAAGAGAAAGTAAGCAAAGAGAAGGCGACCCGCAGTCTGGGTCCCTTCACTTCGTTACGGGCAACCTGCGCTGCTCGATTCCGGCGGCGGTCCAAACAACTCGCCTGCGGCTCAAACAAGTTTGGCCCGACCTTCCGCCTCCATCTGCGCTGCTCGGCCCAGCCAGGACGGGCTTTAGGGAAAACAAATTCGGGGAGCAGAACGCGATGCGTTCTGCGAAACCCGGCCCTGTATTTTTTCCCGATCCCGCAGTGCCGTTCTGGCAGGGCTGAGCAGCACAGGGGGAGACGGATAAAAATTTCAGATGTCCGAAGGCTGCGCAGCAGACAAGTTTCTGAAATTTCCGGCTCTTCCGAGCACCGCAAGGTATCGCGAAGCGACCCTGACTGCGGCTCGCCTTTTCTTTGGTTACTTTCTTTTGGCGAAGCAAAAGAAAGTGACTAGCCGCCGGGCTACCCCCGGCCTGCCAGTGAAGGGCAACACACCCAAACCAGCGAAGGCTTCGACAAGCTCAGCCCGAACGGTTGATTGGCCGCTATAAATTCAATAGCTGGCCACGCACAACAACATTGGGCCAGCAGCCTATTCAACTACCAAAAATGCCGTACTGAAGCCAGATTCAGCCCCACAAACCAGAAAAAGCGCATCTCAAGCCCCCAAAGAGCCCTTTTCAAGCACAAAGCAGGGCCCTGACCCAACAGGAACAAGCGCAATCAGCTATCAATTAAATAGCAATTTCAGGCCTTCAAAAACTCAGCCTTGCCCCCAAGCCAGCGCAAAATATGCCGATGCGCCAACTCGGCATGCCGGTCCAGCATCCGGGGCGCCAGATCCCGCGCCCAGGCCAGCCAGTCCGCATCCTCCTCCAGGTCCGCAAAGCGCAGCAAAGGCGCACCCGACTGCCGGGCCCCCAGAAACTCGCCGGGCCCGCGAATCTCCAGGTCGCGCCGGGCGATTTCAAAGCCGTCGTTTGTCTCCACCATCGCCTTGAGCCTGGCCCGGGCCATCTCACCCAGCCGCGGCGCATCGCCGGTTGAATACAACAACACGCAGGCAGAAGCCGCAGCCCCGCGCCCGACCCGGCCGCGCAGTTGATGCAGTTGCGACAGGCCAAAACGCTCGGCATGCTCGACCACCATCAGCGAGGCATTCGGCACATCCACGCCGACCTCGATCACCGTGGTGCTGACCAGCACGCCCATCAGCCCGTCGGTAAACAGCCCCATCACGGCTTTTTTCTCGGCGACCGACATGCGCGAATGCAGCAGGCCGACCAGCACGCCGGGCAAGGCGTTGCTCAGGGCCTCGTGCGTGTGCGTGGCGTTGACCAGGTCAACCGATTCACTTTCTTCAATCAGCGGGCAAACCCAGTACACCTGCCGGCCCTCAGCCAGCTGGCCGCGAATGCGTTCTATCACCTCGTCACGGCGCGCATCGTTGACGACCTTGGTCACGATGGGCGTACGGCCGGGCGGCAACTCGTCAATCGTCGACACATCCAGGTCGGCGTAATAACTCATGGCCAAAGTGCGTGGGATCGGTGTGGCGGTCATCATCAGCAGGTGTGGTTCCTCCCCGCCCTCGCTCATCTTGCTGCGCAGGGCCAGCCGCTGCGCCACGCCAAAGCGGTGCTGCTCGTCGATGATGGCCAGCGCCAGGTTTTTGAAAACAACCTTGTCCTGGATCACCGCATGCGTGCCCACCACCAGCGCCGCCTCGCCGCTGGCGATCATGGCCAGCGATTCGCGCCGCTCTTTTGCCTTCTGGCTGCCGGTGAGCCATACGGTCCTGATGCCCAGCGGCTCCAGCCAGGCAATGAGTTTGCGGAAATGCTGCTCCGCCAGGATCTCCGTGGGCGCCATCAGGGCGCACTGCCAGCCGGCGTCCATGCAACGCACCGCCGCCAGCGCCGCCACCACGGTCTTGCCGGAGCCCACATCGCCCTGCAGCAGGCGGTGCATGGGGATGTTTTTCTGCAGGTCAAGCGCTATCTCGGCGCAAACCCGCTGCTGCGCTGCCGTGAGCCGAAACGGCAAGCGCTCCAGCAACTGCTCATAAAGCGTGCACTGCGGTCCCTGCAGGGAGGCACCATCTGCGGCGGGTCCGCGCATCGCCGGACCGCTGAGGGCCGGGGCGCGCATCGCAGCCCGCACGCGCCTGGCCTGCAGCTGCGACAGCTGCTGGGCCAGCAATTCTTCGGCCTTCAGGCGCTGCCAGGCCGGATGGCTGTGGTCTTCAAGCGTGGAAAGTGCCACATCCGGCGTCGGGTGGTGCAAAAACTGTAGCGCGTCGCGCAGGCTCAACAAGGGCTGCGAGGGTGTTTTCCTTAAAAATGGGGCAGGAATGGTCTCACTCAGGTCGGCCCGGCCGAGACCGCCCAGCACGGCCCTGCGCAAATAGGCCTGGGGCAAACCGGCCACGGTGGAATACACCGGCGTCAACGCGCCCGGCAGTTCACCGCCCGCCAGCTTGAAGCTGGGATGCACCATTTCACGGCCCACAAAACCGCCCCGGATCTCGCCGCGCACACGCACGCGGGCCCCGACGCTCAGGGTTTTCTGGTGCGAAGGGTAAAAATTGATGAAGCGCAGCACACAGGTGTCGCTGCCGTCATCTATGGTCACACGCAACTGGCGGCGCGGCCGGAAGGTGACTTCGCTGTGTGTAATCTGGCCCTCGATTTGCACCATATCGCCGTCGCGCGCGTCTTTCAGCATCACGATGCGGGTTTCGTCTTCGTAACGCAGCGGCAGGTGCAAGGCCAGGTCGATGTCGCGGCGCAAGCCCATTTTTTCGAGCGCCTTCTGCGGCTGCGATTTGGGCGCTGCCACGGCCTGCGTTTTGGCCGCAGGGGCCGGGGCTGTTGGTGGGGCCTGTTTGGCAGGTGGCGGCATGGGACAATTGTGCCTTCATGAAGACGCATTTCAGCCTCAGTGATTTTGATTTCACACTCCCCGAAGAACTCATCGCCCAGCACCCCGCCGCCGAGCGCAGCGCCTCGCGCCTGCTGGACGGGCGTGAACCCGCACTCGTAGACCGGCGGTTTACCGACCTGCCGGGGCTGCTGATGCCGGGCGACCTGCTGGTGTTCAACGACACCAGGGTGGTCAAGGCGCGGCTGTTCGGGCAAAAATCCAGCGGCGGCCGGCTGGAGTTGCTGATCGAGCGCGTGCTGTCACACCATGCTGATGCCGGCCATGAAGTCGCGGCCCACATGAAGGTCAGCAAAAAGCCCCTCCCCGGCGCCGTGATGCAGATGGACGGTGGTTTTACCGCCACCCTGCTGGGCCGCTGGCCGAATGCTGACGGGCCGCTGTACCGCTTTCGCATGAGCAGCGACCCCTATGCCCTGATGGCGCAGCACGGCCATGTGCCGCTGCCGCCTTACATCACCCACACTGATTCGGCAGATGACGAGCAGCGTTACCAGACGGTGTTTGCCAGGGCTCCCGGCGCGGTCGCCGCGCCTACAGCGGCACTGCATTTTGACGAAGCCGTGCTGGCGCAACTGGAGGCACGCGGCATACAGCGCGCCAATGTGACCCTGCATGTAGGCGCCGGCACCTTCCAGCCCGTGAAGGCGGAGAACATCGCCGACCACGTGATGCATTTCGAGCGTTTTGAGGTGCCGTCCGCCACGCTGCAGGCGATTGCCGACTGCAAGGCGGGCGGCGGACGGGTGGTGGCCGTTGGGACCACCACGGTCAGGGCGCTGGAATCGAACGCCAAATTCGGCCCGGACTGCAATGACACCAATATCTTCATCACGCCGGGTTTTGAATTCGCCGTGGTGGACCTGCTGCTGACCAACTTCCACCTGCCCAAAAGCACCCTGATGATGCTGGTCAGCGCGTTTTCGGGTTACGAGCACATCATGGCACTGTACCGGCATGCGATTGCCCAGCGTTACCGTTTTTTCAGCTATGGGGATTCCATGCTGCTGGCGCGAAAACCCGCGGCCTGACGGGAAAAGCACACCTGCGACAATTGACCGATGCTTGAATTTGAAGTCCTGAAAACCGACCCGGCCGGCACCGAAAGCCAGGGTGCCTACCTCGGCACCCATGCCCGGCGCGGCAAACTGACGCTCAACCACGGCGTTGTGCAAACCCCCATCTTCATGCCGGTAGGCACGTATGGCACCGTCAAGGGCGTGATGCCGCAGTCGCTGCACGACATGGGTGCGCAAATCATCCTGGGCAACACCTTTCATTTGTGGATGCGGCCCGGGCTGGACATCATGAAACAGTTTGGCGGCCTGCACAAATTCGAAAGCTGGCAAAAACCCATACTGACCGACAGCGGCGGTTTCCAGGTCTGGTCCCTCGGCGAGATGCGCAAGATTTCGGAAGAGGGCGTGAAGTTTGCATCGCCCGTCAACGGCGACAAACTCTTTCTGACGCCCGAGATCTCCATGCAGATCCAGACCATACTGAACAGCGACATCGTCATGCAGTTTGACGAATGCACGCCTTACGACACCAAGGGCCACATCACCACCGAAGCCGAGGCGCGCTCCTCCATGGAGCTGAGCCGGCGCTGGGCCAAACGCTGCGAGGACGAGTTTGAAAAACTCGGCAACCCCAATGCACTGTTCGGCATCGTGCAGGGCGGCATGTTTGAGAACCTGCGCCAGGAATCGCTGGACGCGCTGGTCGAGATGGACTTCCCCGGCTACGCGGTTGGCGGCGTCAGCGTGGGCGAGCCCAAGGAAGAGATGCAGCGCATCATGGCGCACACGCCGCACCGCCTGCCGGCCAACAAGCCGCGTTACCTGATGGGCGTGGGCACGCCGGAAGACCTGGTCGAAGGCGTGGGCGCTGGCGTCGACATGTTCGACTGCGTGATGCCGACGCGCAATGCACGCAACGGCCATATGTTCACGCGTTTTGGCGACCTGAAAATCCGCAATGCGCGTTACAAGTCCGAAGATGCACCCGTCGATGCGACCTGCAACTGCTACACCTGCCAAAACTTCAGCCGTGCCTATATGCACCACCTGGACCGCTGCGGCGAAATGCTGGGCCCCATGCTGTCGAGCATCCACAACCTGCACTACTACCTGAACCTGATGCAGGAAGTCCGCGATGCGCTGGACGCCGGACGCTTTGGCGCATTTGTGGTCCAGTTCCACGCCGACCGCAAGCGGGGCGTCTAGGCAATGAACATCAACGTTCAGCGCTGGATAGACCGCTGGGTGGGCATACCGTTGTGCGCGGCAGCCTCGCTGGCAAACGCCATCACCAGCCCGTTCAGGCCATCGGGTGTCGCAGACAAGGCGCCGCGCGCCATCGTGATCATCCTGCTGTCTGAAATGGGCAGCCTGGTGCTTGCGCACGACATGTTCACGCGCCTGAAAACACGCTACCCGGATGCGCAGCTGCACGCCCTGCTGTTCGGCAAGAACCGCGAAATCCTCGACCTCATGCAGGTGGTCGACCCTGCGCATGTGCACACGGTGGATGACAAATCGCTGTCCGGCCTGCTGTCCAGCCTCTGGAAGGCCGTCAAGGAACTGCGCCAGGCCCATGTGGACGTGGCGATTGACTGCGAGCTTTTTTCACGCATAAGCAGCCTGCTGTCCTTTGCCAGCGGCGCCTCGGTTCGTGTCGGCTTTCATCGCCACACACAGGAAGGCCTGTACCGCGGCTCGCACATCAACCGGCCGGTGCCCTACAACCCCTACCACCACATCAGCGCGCAGTTTCTGACGCTGGCACGCGCGATTGACTCAACGGCCGTGCCCAGGTCAAAACTGCCGGTGATGCTGGCCGGCAAAGCGCCGCCGCATGTGCAGCTGGACCCGGCCTTGAAGCCCGACATAGAACGCCGCCTGGCGCAGGACTTTCCGGCGATTGCCGGCAAGCCTCTGGTGCTGGTGTACCCGGGCGGCGGCATCCTGCCGATACGCGCCTGGCCGCTGGCCTCCTACACCACGCTGTGCGAAGGCCTGGTTGCCGACGGTTATGCCGTTGCCGTGATCGGGCTGAAGGATGACCGGGCGCTCGCGCAGCAACTGGTGGCCAATGTGAACCGGGCATTCCCGGCATCCTCAGGTAGCGCTGCGATTGACCTGACCGGCTATACCCGCTCGATTGCGGAATTGCTGGCGCTGTTTCATGTCGCCAAGTTGCTGGTGACCAATGATGGCGGGCCGGGCCAATTTGCCGCACTCACGCCCATCTGGACGCTGATGCTGTTCGGCCCCGAGACACCCGGCCTTTACGCACCGCTGACGCCTCGCTGCCACTCTTTTTACAGCCAGTACCCGTGCTCGCCCTGCCTGACCGCCTACAACCACCGCTCGTCTTACTGCGATGGCGACAACCAGTGCCTCAAGGTGATCGCCCCCGAAACGGTGCTGGCGAAGGCGCGTGAATGCCTGCAACAGGACCAGGCGGTAGCCGCATGAGCGTCTTGAGGAGCGTTGCCGAGAAATTGATTGCGCTTCTGCCGCCAAAGCTGCAGCCCATGGCGCGCTGGCGTTTTATCAAGTTCGGCCTGGTGGGGGCGAGCGGCACGGTGATCAACATTGCCGTGCTGGCCTTCTCGCAGGAGTTTTTGTTCCGGCACATTGCCGATTCGCATGACCGCCTGAACTACTCGATTGCACTGGCCATCACCATCGCGACCATAAGCAACTTCTACTGGAACCGCAGGATGACCTGGCATGACCGCCAGAACGCCGTGCAGCAGTCCGCGCTGGTGCTGTTTGCCAAGTATGTGATGGCGGCGGCACTCTCCATCCTCATCCAGTTCCTGGTGACGAAATGGCTGGCCATTTACCTGCATTACGCGATTGCCAACATCCTCGCGATTGCGCTGGCCAGCGCCTTCAACTTCCTGGCGAACGACCGGCTGACATTTCGCCGGCGCAAAAACGAGCCGCCCGATCCATCGGACTCACCCATCGGCCACCCATGATGAGCAGCCAGCAACAACCCAAAACCCGCATGCCTGGGCATTTGTTATGGCTGGCTCTGGCGCTGGTGGTGGCGCTCGGCTACCTGTTCCAGCTGGGCGGCGACCACATCCCGCGCAACGGTGATGAACTTGTTTACGCGCACATCGCACGCCTGACGGCCGAAAGCGGCCACTGGCTGCCGCTGGTGAGTTCTTACGACTTCATGCGCAACACCAAACCACCGCTGCTGTTCTGGCAGGCCATGCTGGCGGGCGGCTGGGGCGATCACTGGACGCTGTTAAACCTGCGTCTGCCCAGCGTGGTGTATATATGGGCCACGGCGCTTATGGCCGGCCTGCTGACCTGGAAGATTGTTCGTACCGGGGGCAATACCGCTGGCGCACAGCCCAACCACCAGGCCACGGTCATGGGCGCCATCGCGGCCATCGTCTTTCTTTCGTTTTTCAGCACCTACCGTTATGGCCGGCCCTACCTGACCAGCGCACCCGAAACCTTCTGGCTGTGCGGCGTGTTTTTTGCCCTGGCCTGGTCGCCTTCGCAACTGCTGGCGTCGCGCTGGAAGTTTCCGCTGGTGGCGGGCGTGGCCATAGGCATTGGCTGCCTCTACAAATCCTTTGCCATGGTCGCGCCTGTAGGCCTGGGGCTGGCGCTGTGTTACCAGGTACTGCATGCGCGCAAGGCGCCGTGGCAGGTCTTTCGCCGGGGCATTGTGTTCGACGGTTTCAAGGTGGCGGCCATCTGCGCCATCGCGCTGGCCGTGTTTGGCTTGTGGTTTGCAGTGGACCCGCTGCCCGGCGAGGTGTGGCGCGAATTTGTGGTCGGTGAAAACGCCGGCAAGTTCAAATCATCCCCCGGCTACCTCAAGCAGGCCTTTAGCGGCTCGGGCGGCATACTGACCATACTCACCGGCTATTTCGTCAATGCCGGCCTGCTGTTTCCGCTGTCGGTGGGCTGCGTCTGGACCGCATGGCGCAGCTACCGCCTGCGCCGGGGCACAGCACAAACCATCAGCGATGGCGAAAAAGTCCTGTGGCTCTGGCTGCTGGCACTGGCGCTGGTGTTCATGCTGCCCGACCAGCGCTCTGCACGCTATCTGATTCCGGCCATGCCGGCCGTGGCGGTGCTGATCGCGCTGTACTGGGAACGTATCGCACGCATATGGTTCAGCCTGACGCTGCTGTTCTGCCTGCTGGGCGCGATGGCGATGGGGCTGATTGCTTATGGCGCGGTGCGTGCCACGCAAGACCTGGGGGCCTATTCACCGCTGTTCTGGTTGCTGCTGCTCCTGACAGCCATCGCCTGCGTTTTCGGTTTCGCAAAAAAAGAGGCCGCCAGGCCGATGACGGCCATCGCCGGTTTTGCTGTGTTGTTTGCGCTGGCCTGGACCACCGCGCCATTCAATGGCGCGCTGGGTCACTTCCGCCCCGAAACCATTGCAAAGATGAAAGGGCAGCAAATCAGCGTGCCCAACAACTTCAACGGCCAGTTTGAGCGTTACCAGTTCCTGCTCCCGGGCGCAAAAATCGTTGCCTACGATGCACCACAGCCGGTGGACTACACGGACGCCGAAGTCCAGGTCCTGTTCAAAACCAGCCGCTACGCACTGGTCGCGCGGCGTGCAGGACAGGCACCTTGTGCGCAGTGCCGCATCATTGACGTGCGCTGGGATGTGCGTTCGCGGCAGGACCCGAAAGAAGGTACCTGGGCCGCGATCACCAGCCCCGAGACCTTCTGGTACGCCAAAGAATACCTGGTGGAACGGCCCTGAAATTCAGGCAGCCTTGTGCTGGCCGCTGACCGTGCCGCAGGCATGGCAGAACTTCGCAAACGCACTCTTGCGCGTCGTGCATTTGAGGCAATGGTCAAACAGGCCTATGCCGCAATGCGGGCAAAAATCAATTTCCGGGTTCTTCAGGTCGACGGCGCGCTCGCAGCCCGGGCAGACCCCCTTGGACAGGCGCGTCAGTGCGGTGTCGTAACTGAGTTCTTCGCGGCGCTGCACATCGGGTAGCTGTTCAGCCAGTTTCTGCTTTTCAAGGTAACGGTTCAGCGCCACGATGGCCTGCCTGCCCACCAGCACCGTGACCACGATCCCGACGATGTAGCGCACATAACCGCCATAACTCGGCAGGTAGGGCACCAGTTCGACAAAAAACGCAAACAGGGCAAAGATGACAAAACCCCAGACAAAAGGCCAGTAGGTGCCCTTGCGCTTTTTCACAAACAGCCAGCCGGCCACCACCAGCAGGGGAAGTGTCAGCGCCAGGCGGTACAAAAAGACGCGCAACTCCACGCGGCGGTACTCAGCATTGAGCTGCTGCTGCGCCACCTGCTGCAGCTCGTCCAGTTTGCGGCGCTCGCGCTGGGCCGTCTGCTGCGCATCCAGTGCGGCCTGCTGCTGGGCTTCAACCGCCACACCGGCGGCACGCTCCTTGTCCTTCAGGGCGTCCAGCGCCCGGGTGCGCGCCAGCAGTTCCGGGTCCTGGTCGGCCTGCTGCGTGGCGCGGCGGGTTGACAGCCAGTTGTTAAAGGTCTCGCGGGCCGCAGCGGAATCGGCTTGGGCAGCCCGGCGCTTGAGCTGCGCCTGCTGCAACGCTTCATCGGCATCCCGCCCGGCACGCTCGGCATTCTTGATGCTGTTGCGCAACGCACTTGTGGTGCCAGCATCCATGTAGTCATCCAGCGAGAGCTTTTTTTCCACCTGTGGCAGGTCGCCCACCAGCGTGCCACCCAGGCCAATCAGGAATCCGGCAAACACGATGGCCACCAGCCAGAGGCCGCGGTGCATCCATTTTTCTGTCAGTCGCAGGGACTTGCTCATAAGGGCTCCATTTCCTGAAAAGAAGAGTATTGCCGATTACAGCCTGACGCTGACCGGCGGTTTGCCGGGCGCGGCAAATTGTGCACGCGGCAGCCAGTCAAAAACCGAATCAACCGTGACCGTTTCGATGCGGTCTGAAAACCGCTTCTCGCTGGGGTGGTCGTCAAACGCCACATTGGCAGCCGTCAGGCGCCCGCCCAGCCGAGTCAAAGGGCCAAGCGTGAGGACAGCCGGCTGGTAGCCCTTGAACTGCAGCCAGGCCTGCGCCTGTTCACGCGTCCTGACTTGCGGCTCCATCGCCGCGGCAATGGTTTCAATCGCCCACTGGTTGGACTGCTGGTACTTGCGGCCCCAGGCGTAACTCACGATGCTGTAGCGCTTGTGGTGCAGGCTGATGGCCCGGGCCGGGTCCTGCAGCAGGACCAGCAGCCGCGCCTGGACTTCCGGCGTGGGCGCCACCCAGGCGGCTTCGAAACGCCACAGGTCATCCAGGAAAAACTCGCCCAAACCCTGGCGGTAAATGGCCGATTCGCTGGTGCCGCATTCGTTGAGCTTGTGCAGCACGCGCCAGGTCGTCCCGCCCTGGCCGTCGGGTTGCTGCCAGGCCAGCCCCAGGTGCGAATAACGCACGCCGTATTTGCCCAGGTCCTGCCCGGCCCGCGCCAGCAGCACGACTTTTTCACCGCTGGCGTTGAGCGCGGCCTGGGTTTTTTCGGCCAGCGCCAAGCCGCGCTCCACCGTTTGCAGCGTGGTCTTTTTGGCATCGCAGGAACGCCCGGCATGGGCTGCCGGGCAAAGCAGCAGGCTGCCGGTCAACAGCCCTGCCGACAGGAATTGCATCAATGCTTTCATGGCCATGTCTTTCCCGGCTTAGTAGGTCAGGCGCTCGTTGTGCAGCAAGGCACGGCCCAGTGCATTGGGAATAAAGGCAATCGCCTCTCCGGCCGCAGACAACAGCACGCCTGCGCCCATGACACTCACCACAACGGATGTACCTGCCACCATGGAAGCACCGCTGATGCCTTTGCCCACAAGCTCTATGCTGGCGCGCGCACCGTCGGAAGCGCGCTCCAGCACGTAGACAGTACCGCGCGCTGTGCTCTCAACGGTTTTGACCACCAGCACCGTCCCGGCAGTGGACAACACGACAGGCACGGCCACCACGGCACCGGCTGCCGCGCTGGCACCCACAAACACCGACGCCACCGGCAGGGTTGAAACCGCGCTGAGCGCAGACGCTTCCGTTTGCGCCTGGGCATTCATTGAGGCCGTAGCCAATGAAAACAGTGCGCAACCAGCTATCAAATATGTAGCAAATATCTTCTTCATGATGACTCCTGGGGTGTTGCTCTGTTATTCAATTTCAGTCGCACCGCGTGCGGCACGGGCACCAAGGCGGGCTTCGTTCAGGTCGGCTTCGTGCCGGTCGCGCAGGGTCTTGGCCAGCGTGAAACTGCAGGTGATCAGGTAAAGCCAGCTGACGCCCAGAAACGCCTTGTAGGTCTCGTTGATTTCCATGCGCCACAGGCCCCAGCCGGTGAGCGACATCGCCAGAAAGAAGCCGCCCCACACCACCAACTTGAACATGGGCGTATCGGCCAGCTTGCCTTCGGCCTTGCTTTGTTCCTGGTCTCGCACGTACTTGGCCAGCACAAAGGCGGCCGAGAGACAGAAGAAATAGCCCATGACCATGAAAGCGCGATCCAGATCCTTGCCGGGCAGCCAGGACAAGCCCACCGCGCAGAGAAAAATAGCAATCTGGAACGAAGCCCAGACCTGAAGCTGCCAGGGTTTGGAATCACGGTGTATCAGCGTCTGCATAAAAACCTTTGAGGTTGTTGAGGTGCCGCTACTGTGCGGGCCACCGCCTCAAAATCGCGCAGATAACGATACAGACCTTCAACAATGATCGAAGAGTATTGAATTTCGATACTTTCTCAAGAAACCAGGTCTAGGGATACTTGAGTGCCTCGGTCATGCGCCTATTGAACAGGGCCGGATCCTCAATTTGCGGAATATGACCGACACCAGGCAATACCAGCAGTCTTGATCCGGCGACCAGGCGCTGCAGGGTTTGGGCCTGGGGCAGCGGCGTGATCGTGTCCTCTTGCCCCCAGACCAAGGTCAACGGCATGGGCAACTGGCGAAAGCCTTCAGGCGTCTCGCTCAGGGACTTGCCGCTCTCACCGGCAAATTGCGCGGCCCAGTCGCCCAGGCTGGCACTGAAGCCGTCCACAACAAAAGGCTGGCGATAGATGGCCGTGCGCGAAGGCGTGACGACCTCCTTGCGGGCCACGAACTGGCGCAACCAGAACTCGCTGAACAGAGGCTGGGTGCCCACCGTGGCAATCAGCGCCGTGCGCAGCGGGCGAATGCCGAAGAGGCTCGCCGCCACGCCGCCGCTTGTCGCCGGTGCCGGATATTCCATCAGGCCGATCGCCGCATCGACGAGGATGAGGTGGCGCACGCGATCCGGTTGCAGCATGGCGGCTTCGGCTGCCGGCCCACCGCCATAAGAATGGCCCAGCAACGTCACCGGGCCAAGCTTCAATGCGTCGATCAACCCGATGATCCGGCACGCCTGCGCGGCACGGCTGTAATCCCGCGCGGCCGGCCGCGTGCTGAAGCCGAAGGGCGGCAGGTCGACCGCAATGACGCGATAGCCGGCAGCCGCCATGGCCTGCACGTTCTGGTCCCAGGTGCCGCTCCAGGCGCCGGTGCCGTGGGTCAATACCAGAGGCGGCGCGGCCGGGTCGCCGAACTCCTGCACATACAACTCGACGTCATGCGCATGCAGCCAACGCCCCTGCCTGGGCGCCGCCTCACGCGGGCTGTGGTCCTCAACCCACAGCATGCGGGCCCACGAAAAAGCCACCACCAGCAACAGGCAAGCTACCAGCGCAAGAAACACACGCCAGGGGTAAACGAGCCAACGGCGCACCGGCTTTCCCTCCCGCCGCCTAGTAGTCAAAAACGTGCTCCACCTGCAGTCTGGCGGCCTGCCACTGGCGCAGCGACTCGGCCAGGTCTTTGACTGGCACCGTCAGCACGACCCGCTGGGTTCCGGGCCGGGTCAGGATGGCTTGCCTGAGCAATGGCGTGGCGGGGCTGGCGGGCGCCCAGGCTTCAGGCGCCAGCAGGCTGACCAGGATGAATGAGCTGTTGCCCGCGATCTCGCTGAAATTGACGCCTTGCATTGCCAGCGCCTGCGCATAGCCCATGAAAGCCTCATAGCGGGGGATGGTGACCAGCGCCGAGCCGTCGGGCGTCGACGAGAGCACTTTCAGTTCCGGCAGCGCGGCCTCAGCCCGCGGCACAGGCTTGGCCACCACGGCTGTGACCGGCAATGGCGCGTCGTAAATCGTCTGTGTGCCCAGCTTGATCAGCCGGGCATAACCCGCCTTGACCAGGTATTCGGTCGTGAGTGCAAAGCGGCGCTCCCATTTGCGGAGCATGTCCGGCCCGGTGAGAGGCACATCGCGCCAGAGGCCTGCCAGCGCCTTGTCGAAGTCATACAGGTACCAGGGCTCCACGCGGATGAACCGTACATAGTCCTGCGCAACGCCGGCCGCATGCCTGTCCTCGGGCGTGGGCCCGCCAGACAGCGATTCGGCGAGGCGCCCGATGAGCGTCTCATAGGCCGACTTGACCGCGTACTCGACCGTGGTGCTGGTGCCGATCACCATGATCATCAGGTGGTAACCCGGGTTGAGGTCGAGCCCGCGGCGGCGTGTCTCGTCAAAGACGGCTTTGTAGCTTTCCCAGAATTGGCCGATATGGCCGTAAAAAGGAAAGCGGCTGGGCGCGCTGGCGCCTATGAACTCGCCGTACTCATAGGGGCTGAACACCAGGAACCACTCGGGGTAAGTGAGCAGCGTCTGCTCGACGCCGCGCACATGCTCGGGCCCGGCCACCGGCGCAGGACCGGCGGCCGGCGCCACACCCACGAGCGCGGCAAACGCAACTGCAACCGCGAGATTGCGCAGCCAGCGCCTCACGCGGCAGCCCCGCCGGATTTGGTGAACGCCAGCAGCACGTTGTCGGAAGGATCGTGCGCCTGCAACTCGCGCTTGCCGCTGTCCTTCAGTCCGCGCTCACCAAGGTAGGCAACCCACTCGGCGACTGGCCGGAAGTAGCGCAGCTCGCGCTGGTTGGTTTCCCAGGCACCGTTCAGACCGGCATTAAAGACGGTATGCACCAGCGAGACAAACGTGAACATCTCGGGCGTTGTGACGTCATGGTCACGCAGGATGAACATGCCGCCCGGTTTCAGCACACGCACGATGGAGGCCACAAAGGCGTCCAGCTTGTCCAGCGGGCAGTGGTGCAGGCCGATGTAGCAGGTCACCAGTTCCACGCTGGCATCGGGAAGGCTGGCCGGCAGCGGGTCATAGTCGTTCATCGGCACAAAGCTGCCGATCTTGAACAGGCCGCCGCGCTCGGCGATGTCCACCGGTGAATTGGCAGGCGCCACATCGTTCACCAGGGTGATGGGGCCGGTCACCTTGATGCGCTTCTTCAGCTCGCTGATATAGCGGCCGGTGGAGCCGATCTCCACATAACCGTCAATCTGTTTTTTGCCGCCCAGGAGCCGCTGCGTCTGGTCGGCCATTTCCTTCTTCTGCTTGAAGAGCGCCGGCAAGGCCAGGGTCAGGTCCGCCATGAAGGGTTTGATCTTCGGCAGCTCACGCTGGAGCCTGCGGTAAATGGCTTCATCGCTGTCGAGTTCGGCCGAGGTGTTTTTGATCAGCGTGTGAAACCGGTCTTCGGGATAAAGGCGGTAGATGTTCTGCAGGAACTTGTAAAAACCGTCGTGCCAGCGGGTGGCACTGAAAACGGCACGGAATTCCGAGGCGGGTGAGGTGGTGGTCATGGCAGGCCCTGTCTTCAGGTGTTGGCGTCGTTCAGCGTCGGGGCGTAGTACTTGTCCCACAGCACATTGCGCAGGCGGAACTGCGGATCGAGCTTGCGTTTGAGCGCGAACAGCTCTTTGGCCCGTGGATAGGCGGCATGGAACTGCTCCGCCGTCGCATGCGGCTGGTAGGGCAGGTAGTAGCTGCCACCAACACGGATGGCCGCATCGATCAGCTCGCGTGTCCAGACCGAGACGCGGTTGATCGCGTTGTCCCGGGTGCGCTGCTTGTAATAAAGAACAAACGCAAAGGTCTCACCCCTGGCCCAGGCCAGCAGGGTGCCCGGATCCGGCCGCGCATGCCGCACCGACACGTTGAGCGCATTGACGCGATAGCGCTGCAGGATCTCCGCCATCACCGGAACGAAGTCGTCAAAACGCTCCACCGGAATGAAGTACTCCTGCAGCACATAGGTCGTGTACTTGCGCGAAGCCGGCTCAAGCTCAGCCACGTCGTAACCCGCCTCGAAGTTGCGCCAGTGCACCTTGCGGAAAAAGTAAAGCAGTGGATCGATCAGGTATTCGCGCCGCCATTTCCCGAAGGGGGTTTCGGTCACGGCCCACACAAAATAGCGGTTCACGGGGTAGGTTTCGCCGCCTTGCTGCAGACGCCTGGGCTCGGTGGTGGCCTCGTCGGTGCGCGACCAGGTGACGGAACGCACCTTGCGGTAATGCGGCGGGTACAGGTCGGCATTGTGAAAAACCGCGTCCTGAAAATGCCTGACCTTGGCCTTGAAGTGGCTGATGTATTCGGCGGCGCTCATCTTGCGGGCCAGCCGCTTGACCTTGGTGTTGTCTGCCAGGTCCAGCTCGGCCTCAACGATCACGCCCACACCGCCGTAGCCGCCGATCACCGCATAAAAGAGTTCCGCATTGACGGAAGGCGAAGCATCCTGCACGCTGCCGTCGGCCAGCACCACGCGGATCTCTCGCACCGACATCACCACAGCGCCCAGGCCCATGTAACGGCCGTGGCAGTTGACGCTGAGCGCACCGCCCACCGTGAAGTTCGCATAGGTTTGCATGATCTTGACAGCCAGGCCGTGCGGGTCGACAAAGCGCTGGATATCGCACCAGCGAATGCCTGCCTGCACGCGGATGACCTTGTCTTGCGGGAAAAATGCGATGACCTGGTTCATCTCGCGCATGTCCAGGTGCAGGCTGCCCGGGCTGGCTGTCTGGCCGCCCATGCTGAAATGCCCGCCGCCCACGGACAGCGGCCCGTCGGTGCGGCGTATGGCGTCGGCCACGTCGGCCACGGTTTTCGGCTTGCTGATGGCCCAGACCGCCACCGGGTTCAGGCCGGTGACGTCGTTGACGATCAATGTGTTTTGCTGCATCCCTTGCTTCCTTTTTTTGCTGAGCCTTAGCGAACCACGAGATAGTCGCCACGCGGCAACAACGGGTCCGGGCCCCAGCGGTTACCTTCGGGAACGCCGCGCCGCAAGGCCAGCTGCCAGACCAGCCAGAGCGCTCCCGCCACAGGAACGGCTACAAGCAGCAACCACCAGCCGGAGTAATTCCGGTCATGCAGCCGCCGGATGCACAGCAGCACCAGCGCCGCCAGCGCAGGCAGGTTGACGAGCCACGTCAGCGCGCTTGCCGTAGAGCTGCCGAGGGCGCTCCACACCAAGTAGAGCACGCCCCAGACGACAAGCCCATGAAGCCAGAAACCTCCGCGGGACAAGCGCCCCCCGGCCTTGAAAAACTGAAGCGATTTCATGCGTTTCCCCGTTGAAGAAGTTGTGCCACTTCGGCGTGCAGGCTCTCAGGCGCCACTCTTTCAGCCGCCAGGGGAGCCCCGACATTCAAGCCCACGCGGCTGAATATCCCGCGGCGGAAAGGCTTGACCATGGCCGTGCCTTTTTCCACGCGGCTGAAGAATGAGCCCCAGAGGTTGGTCAGCGCCATGGGAACGACCGGCACCTGCAAACCATCACGCTCGGCATTTTCAAGAATCTTCATGATGCCGCCCTTGAAGGTCTGAAGTTCGCCGTTCTTGGTGATGCCGCCTTCGGGGAAGATGGCCAGCAGATCGCCATCGCGCAGCACCTTGGCGGCCGCCTCAAAGGCCGCCTCGTACAGCGCCGGGTCTTCGGTGCGCGGTGCAATCGGGATCGCCTTGGCCAGGCGGAACAGCCAGCCCAGCACCGGCATTTTGAAGATGCGGTGGTCCATCACAAAGTAGATGGGACGCGGGCTGGCGGCCATCAGCAACACCGGGTCGACAAAGCTCACATGGTTGCAGGTCAGCACCGCGGCGCCTTGCGCGGGGATGTTGTCGTCACCGGTGATTTTGAAGCGGTAGACCAGGCGCGAAGCGATCAGCGCGATGAAGCGCAGCAGGTACTCGGGCACCAGCATGAAGATATAAAACGCCACGACTGCATTGGCCAGCCCGACAAAAAGAAAAATCTGCGGGATGCTGAATTCGGCCTTGAGCAGCGCACCGGCCAGGATCGACGAGACGATCATGAACAGGGCATTCAGGATGTTGTTCGCGGCAATGATGCGGGCGCGGTGCGTGGGCTGGCTGCGCAGCTGGATCAGGGCGTACATGGGCACGCTGTATAGCCCGGCAAACAGGCTGAGCAGGGCCAGGTCGATCATCACGCGCCAGTGGTAGTGCTGGGACATGAAGCTGGCAACGCCCATGATCCCGGACGGCGGCATGCTGCGCGATGCGAAATAAAGGTCTATCGCAAAAACACTCATGCCTATGGCACCCAGCGGCACCAGCCCGATCTCGACGTGGCGTTTGCTGAGCACCTCGCACAGCAAGGAGCCGGTGGCAATACCGATTGAAAAAACGACCAGCAGCAGCGATGCCACCTGCTCGTTGCCGTGCATCACCTCCTTGGCAAAACTCGGGAACTGGCTCAGGAACACGGCGCCAAAAAACCACATCCAGCTGATGCCCAGCATGGAGCGGAACACCACCACGTTGCTGTTGGCAAGCTTGAGGTTGCGCCAGGTTTCGGTGATGGGGTTCCAGTTGATCTTGAGGTCCGGGTCTGTTGCCGGCGCCTGCGGGATGAACTGGGAAACCGCCCTGCCGGCCAGGGCCAGCAACACGCAGCCCATGGCTACATAGTCGGGCCCGACCTGGGGTATGGCCACAATCAGGCCGCCCACGATATTGCCCAGCAGGATGGCCACAAAGGTGCCCATCTCGACCATGCCGTTGCCGCCCGTCAGTTCGCGCTCGTTCAGGGCCTGCGGCAGATAGGCAAACTTGACCGGGCCAAACAGCGTGGAATGCAGACCCATCAAAAATGTGCAGCCCAGCAGCACGGGCACCTGCACATTGACGTTGTTGCTCATGAACCCGAAGGCGGCAATCAGCATGATCACCACCTCCAGGTTTTTGACAAAGCGGATCACGCGGGTCTTCTCAAACTTGTCGGTAAGCTGGCCGCTGGTGGCGGAGAACAGCAAAAACGGCAGGATGAACAGCGCGCCAATCACCAGGCCAGCCATCGCGGGCGGCAGCCAGCTCACGCTGAGCTGGTAGGTCACCATCACGGTGAAGCCGAACTTGAACAGGTTGTCGTTGGCGGCCCCCGAGAACTGGGTCCAGAAAAAAGGTGCAAAGCGGCGCTGCTTTAACAGCGCAAACTGGTTCGGGTGCTCATGCAAGGGCGGCGGCGACAGCGACGCGGATGCGGGGCTGTCCTGGCTGGCTAGATCAACACTCATGCGACTCCTCTTTTCAGTTTTTTTGCTGGATGGATGGCAATGCCCAGAGCGATTCTGCCCTGATTTCCAGGTCGCTCCTTCAGGCACATGGAGTCTGGCCCGCCCGGATAAAAACAATGCGACTTATCGGCACAAGCCGGCATGGCAACACCTGAAGTATCGATAATCAATACTTCTCAGCAGGTTTTACCCCGGGAGTTTTCATGAGCACCAGTGCCGACCTTGTCATCGTCCTGAAAAAAGAACTCAAGGCGGCGCAGATGACCTATGCCGACCTGGCGCTTGCGCTGGGCATGGCGGAGTCCAGCGTCAAGCGCATGCTGGCCAGGGGCGACATGCCGCTGTCGCGCATTGATGCAATCTGCCGTGCGCTCAAACTCGACTTTGCCGACCTCGCCCAGCGCGTGGCCGACATGCAGCCGCTGCTTGCGGGCCTCACGGAGGCCCAGGAAAAAGCCGTGGTCGCCGACAAGAAGCTGCTGCTGACGGCGATTTGCGTGCTCTCACAATGGACGCTGGAGCAGATAACCCACAGCTACCGCCTGACGCAGGCCGAGTGCATCCAGTACCTGGCGCAGCTGGACCGCATTGGCATCATCGAACTCAAGGCCATGAACCGCTATCGGCTCAAACTCGCCAAGACCTTTCGCTGGCGGCCGCACGGCCCGGTAATGGATTACTTTCGCGACAACGCCTTGCTGGATTATTTTTCAGGCGGCTTTGATGGCGACGGCGAAGGCCTGCTGCTGGTGCATGGTTCCGTCAGCCGCAGCCTGGCGCCATCGTTTTTCGAACGCATGCAGCGGGTTGCGCAGGACTTTGCACAGCAACACCAAGCCGACCAGAAGCTGGCCGAGAAAGACCGCGAAGGCTACACCCTGTTGCTCGGGATGCGAAGCTGGGAATTTGAGGCTTTTACCGCATTGCGGCGGTGAAAAACTGCCCGGAGGGTATTGATTCCGTTAGCGCGTCAGCGTTGTACACAGGGACGCCTGCGCTTTTGCGCAGCCACCGGTACACACGGCATCACCATACTGGCCCTTGGCGGCAGCGCCACCGCTGTCTTTCGCGCAGAAGGGGTCACCGCGTATGTCCAGCACACAGCGGCCCACACCGCACTGCGCCTTGCCGTAGCGGTCCACAATCACGCCGCCGTCGGGCGGCGAGCACTTGACCTGGCGGCTGCTGCTTTCCTGCAGGCACAGGGTTTTGGCCGGCGGGCAGACCGTGTTGTTGTACTGGTCCACCACACACTCGCTGGACTGCGCTGCGGCCTGGCCAGCAGTGCCGGCAAAGAATGCAAGGGCACAAAGGGCAGACAGCATTGCCCGCGCGATGGTTTTGAAAATAATCATGTTCAGGATTCCTGCATTTCCGTAAACACTGTCAGCACGCCGGTGTAGCCATACAAGTGGTGGCGTGCAATTTCACCGCCCGCAAAAAAACCCACAAGAGGCACATCGCCCAAAGCGCGCCGCACGATCTGCAGCTCGGCGCTGGGCGCACCGAAGTGCGGGCCGCCGCGCCCGGAACAACTGACGTATATGGCACCGGCAATGCGCCTGGCCGCATGCGGGGCGGATTCGGCCTCCGGCAGGTTCAGGGCGCTGGCGATTTCAAGTGTGAGTTCCTCGGGCTCCAGCTCTTCGCGGATTTCGGCGCACACACGGACCAGGTCGGCGCGCGCGGCTTCGCGGTTGCGCTCGCAAAACGCCAGCGCCATGCCCACGACCGGGGTATCGGTGATGGCAATTCCCTTGCGCGCCGGGTCCAGCCCTATCAGGTGGCGCACCAGCACTTCGGAGCCAAACTGCCCGGCATGCAGTATGCGCGGGCCGCTGGGCATGTCTTCCGGATGGCTCAGGCCGACCAGTGTGTTGCGGACCTTTGCAAGCGCCTCCCGCGGCTCGTCAAGGGAAACATCCAGGTCTTCCAGCATCACGTCAAGTGCGGGCTGGCCGTCCAGCTCTGTGACCACATTGCCGTCGCATGCGGTGATTTCATGGTTGCCGGATACCGGCTGGCAGCCCTGCGTCACGCGCGACATCAGCACCATGCCGCCGGAAGGGTCGCGCGCAAAAGCCACGCCGCTCAGGCCGCCGCTGAATACGCCACTGGCAGCGCCCTGGCCCTTGACGTTGCCATGGCCGCTGAGTGCAAACTGCACGGTGCCGGAGCGGCTGGACGCCAGGCCGCCAAAGACATAGCCGCTTTCGGTGCGCTGGGCCATCTCGTCTATCAGTTCGGCTACGTCGGGTGTGCCCGCATCGGCATGCACCAGTGCCGTGTGCGCCTTGAAAAGTCCCAGGCTTGCCGGCGGCAAAGGCGACACGCCCGAGAACACGCGGTATTGGTCATGCGGCAACTCGCAAAGCATCACGGCAAGCGCGGGCTCGTCAAAGTACTCGACGTTGTTTGACGCAATGCCGACGCCCACGGTGCCGCTCCAGTCCGTGACCGCGGGCAGCTCGGCGCTTAAATAGTCGAGGATGTCCTGCGCCTGCGCGGCGTAATGGTCGGTGATGTAAAGCAGCGCCAGGGTGGGCGCACTGGCGTAGCCGGGCAGGGCCATGTAGGCGCGCAATTGCGCAAGCACAAGGCCGGCCGCCATCTGCCATTGCGGATGGGTGGCGTGGCCGTAGGGGAAAAGTTTCATGGGCGCTTGCAAGGACTGGGCGTGTGAATCCGGTCTGGTGCCTGAGTCTGGTTGTTGGATGGTGGTGGAAGTCAGCGGGCAGTTTTGCGGGCGGCCTTGCGGGCCGGTGCCGCTTTGGCGGATTTTGCAGGTGCCGGTTTGGCCCGCGATGCGGGTTTGGCCGCCACGGGCGAAGGCCATGCCTGGCTGCTGCGCAAGGCCGTGTTCATGGCCGCGCGTGCGCCGCCTGCCACCGTTTTACCTGCACTCTCCGCCATGCCCCTGGCCATGCCTGTGGCGGTTTTCATGGCGTCCTTGGCCAGACCGGTGGCCAGGCTTTTGCCTGTATCCATGGCGGTCTTTTTGGCGGCGTCCTTCATCGCATCGGTTGCAATGGTCTGGAACTGCTGGGTCAGCGCACCCCACCACTGCATGGGGTCCACCACACCGGCAGCAGGCGCACTGGCTGCCTTTGTTTTTGTCGCCCGGGCTTTGGGTGCATTCGCAGCAGGTTTTTCAGTCTGGAAATTCGCCGGCGGAATCTCCAGCCCGGAAAAACTCCTGGCCTTGTCGGCCACGCGCTGCACGCCACCGGCCATGCTGTCGGCCACCTTGAGCTTGAAGGCGTTGGCGACATCGCCCATATTGAAGTTCATGCCCTTGAGCGTGGCCAGCGTCATTTTTTGCACCTCCAGCGCCTGGATAGTGGCCTTCAATGCCGTGGCGTTCTGGTCCAGCCAGAACTGCACCGCCTTGAGCTCCTCGATGCGCTTGTCGAGTTCTTCCACATTGAGCGTGGGCGCAACCCAGTTGCCGAGGTTGGGCAACTGCGGGATCTTTTGCGCTGCGCTGCCCGCTGCCTGGGTTGCGAGGTTCTGCAAAAAATCAAAACCGGGCACAAACTTGCCGAAACCTGGAAAAGAAGGGTTGTCCGCGTCACTCATGCTTGTCTCCTGGCGTGTTGTGCAATATTGCATCTGTCTGGATGCCTGCCCTGCATGTGCATGGCAGTCCCAGGCAGGCACCTTCATTGTGCAACGCCGGCGCGCTTCGTCAACCCATTTTTTCGCCTTTGGCCCGCGCAGCTCAAACGGCGGCGCTTGAGGCCCAAAACGTGTACAACAGGAACGTTTTAATGCGAAAAAGGCCTGTGGTCGCCGTAATACGCGCGCAACCAGCTATCAATTAGATAGCAATACCATCATCCGGCCCACCTGACGAAGCCACCATGGCATAGTGCTCGACCGCAGGTGGGCGCTGGTAGAAGGGGTGCAGCAGGCGCTTCCATTCGTCATGCTCCGGCACCTGCCGAAAACCCAGCGTGTGGTCCTCCAGCGTGCGCCAGTTCACAAGCAGCAAGTATCGGCCGGGCTCTTCCACACAACGCTGCAGCTGGTGCGACAGGTAGCCGGGCGCGCCGGCGATGATGCGACACGCCTGGGCAAACGCCGCCTCAAAGCCGGCTTCCCGGCCCGGGACGATATGGAGACTGGCAAGCTCAAGAATCATAAAAACCCCGGACTGAATGAAAGGCCGCTGTTCGCGCGGGTGCAGGCACTGCCGGCCTCAGAAGTTTCGTTCGCGCTGCCTGACCAGCGCCGTCAGCGTGGCATTGACAGGGGCAAACTGCCCGCATTTGGCGGCCTCGCGCGGCACGGCGCCATTGATCACGTCGATTTCGCTGGGCCTGCGCACATCGTGGTCCAGCAGCACCGACGGCCTGGCGTTGCGCACCCTCTCACCGAAGGCGCGCACATGCGCTTCGGGGTCAGTCACGCTGATGGGCACCTTGCGGGCCAGCGCGATCTTCCAGGCCTCCACCGCAGCCGCAAGGCCTGTCGGGCCCATGTCGGGATCGTCCATGGCCTGCCCCACCGTCAGGCCGGTCAGTGCGCAGGGCGCGCTGAAGGCGACGTTGCAGATCAGTTTTTCCCACTGCATGGCGGCCACGTTGTCTACGGCGTCGGCCGTGAAGCCGGCGCCACGCCAGAGCGCCGCCACCTCTTCGACACGCGCCGCAGCAAGGCCGGCATAAGCGCCCATCTTGACGGCATTCATGCTGTTGTGGTGCGCATGGCCGGGACCGCGCAGCGACGCGCCGAAGGCGGCAGCGATGCCCACCACCAGCCGCTCCTTGCCTACGATTTCAGCAACGGTATCGGCGCTGCCCAGGCCGTTTTGTATGGTCAGCACCACGGTCTGCGGGCCCAACAGTTTTTTGGTTTCATGGGCAGCGTCGCCAACCTGCACGGCCTTGGCCGCGATGATCACCAGGTCCATTGCCTGCACCGGCGCCTGGGTATAGGCCTGCAGTTGCACCACGAGGTCGCCGCTGGCACCTTCGACGCGCAGGCCCTGCGTGCGGATGGCGTCCACATGGGCCTGCCAGCGGTCCACCACCATCACCTCATTACCCGCGCCGGCCAGCAGCCCGGCGTAAACCGAACCCATGGCGCCGCAGCCGACGATTGCAACTTTCATCTTGATGTCTCCGATTCGTTTTATCAATTCGTCAGGTTCCGGATGGATTCCGCCAGCTCGATTTTTTCTTCCAGCCCAAAGCCGGGCGCACCCGTCGGCTTGACAAGGCCGCAGCCCACCGCGCAACCCGCCGGATAACCACCAAAGGGCTGGAACACGCCGGGGTAAGCCTCGCAGCCGCCCAGCCCCAGACCTACAGCGATATGCAGGTTGATCAGGTGCCCGCCGTGCGGGTGCGCATCGCCGCGGCTGAAACCGCGCGCCTCCATGGCGTTGAGCATGCGCACATATTCGCCCAGGCCGTAGCTCAGGCCGGCATCCATCTGGAACACGTCATGCCCGGGCCGCATGCCGCCGAACAGCAGCAGGTTGTTGACGTCCGGTACCGAGAACAGGTTTTCACCCGTGGCCACCGGGCCGGCATAGCTTTCAACCACGCGGCGGTTCAGGTCGTAGTCCAGCGGGTCGCCGATCTCTTCATACCAGCGCAGGCCGTAGGGCTCGATGGCGCGTGCATAGGCCAGCGCCGTAGCCAGGTCAAAGCGGCCATTGGCATCGACCGCCAGTTGCTGTCCGCTGCCCGCCACCGTGAGCGCAGCCTCGATGCGCGCCATGTCCTCGGCCAGTGTGGCGCCGCCTATCTTCATCTTGAAGGCGTTAAAGCCAAGGTCCTGGTATGCCCGGAACTCATCCCGCAGGCGGGCGGTCGTGTCGTTCGGATAGTAATAACCCCCGGCCGCGTACACATGCACGCCCTGCACGGCGGGCTCGCTGCCGAAGTGGCGGGCGATGGTGCGCCAGGCTGGTTCGTCGTTCAGCTTGGCGTTCAGGTCCCAGAAGGCCAGTTCAAGCGCGCCTATCGCAGCAGCCCTGTCCCCGTGGCCGCCGGGTTTTTCGTTGCGCAGCATCACCTGCAGCAGCTTTGCAATATCAAAACCCGTACCGGCCGCATCCAGCAGGCTGCCGGGCGATGCCGTTGCGGCGGTCATCACGCGCGGGATGATGCGCTCGCGCAGGATGCCGCCCTGCGCATAGCGGCCAATGGAGTCAAAGGCAAGCCCTATAACCGGCTTGCCGTTGCGGACCACGTCGGTAAACACGGCGACCAGCGAGACCGTGTGTTCGGAAAAATTGACCAGTGCGTTGGCGATATTGCCCTGCAGGGGAACTGAAAGTTCCCGGATGTCTGTGATGCGCATAGATGCGTGCCGTGCCTTATTGAAAACTGATGTTGGCGACCTTGATGATGCGTGCCCAGCGCGCCAGATCCTTGTTGATGACGGCGGCGAACTCCTGGGGCGTGTCGCCCATGGGTTCGGCGCCCAGCGTTTCCATCCTGACCTTGACATCAGGTTGCTTGAGCACGTTCATCAGTTCGGAATTCAGCCGCTTGACGATGGGCGCAGGCGTGCCTGCCGGTGCCATGATGCCGTACCAGGACGAGACATTAAAGCCGACCACGCCGGTTTCGTTCACCGTTGGGATCGTAGGCGCGCTGCGCATGCGTGTGCTGGAGGTCACGGCAATCGCCTTGAGCTGGCCGCTCTTGAGGAAAGGGCCGGCGGTCGCCAGCGCCGTCACCAGCAGCGGCACCTGGCCGGAAACCACGTCGGTGATGGCCTGGCCGCCGCCCTTGTAGGGAATGTGCGTCATGCGCAGGCCGGACTGGCTCTTGAGCAACTCGCCCGCGAGGTGCCCGGTGCTGCCGGGCCCCGCTGAGGAAAAGTCAAGCTGCGAGTCCGGCTTCTTGCTCAGGGCGATCAGCTCGCTCACTGTGTTGGCCTTGAGTGTGGGATTCGCCACAAGGACCAGCGGCACCAGCGCCACGCGCGTGATCGGGACAAAGTCTTTTTCCGGGTTGAAGGGCAGGTTGGAATACAGGCTGGGGTTGATCACTATCGTGCCGTCGGCGGCCAGCAGCAGTGTGTAGCCGTCGGCGGCAGATTTGGCGACTGCGTCGCTGCCGATATTGCCATTGGCACCGGGCCGGTTGTCCACCACGATCTGCTGGCCCAGCGCTTCGCCCAGCTTCTGGCCAATCAGGCGGGCCAGCACGTCGCTGGTGCCGCCGGCGGCAAACGGCACCACCAGGCGTATCGGCTTGTTGGGGTAGCTTTTGGCGGCGTCCGCCTGCGCCCAGGCCGGCTGGCCAAGGCCGATCAGACCGGCAAAGCCGGCCAGGCACATCGCAAGAACAGTACGAAAACGGAAGATTCGCTGGGCAGGCTGCATGGTTTTGTCTCTTGTTTGGGTTGGTTTTTTGAAAATACACACGTGTGCATTAATCTGGAATTTACGTGTTTTCAAATCGGCTGTCAACACAGCTATTCCCTTCAATAGCCTCATGGCGTATGATTTCAGCCGCATGAAGCACACGTGTGCAATTTCATAACCCAGCCAAACGTACACTCCCATTTACTGCAAACCATGGCCCAACCTGCCTCCCAGCACGCGCGCACCCTGTTCGACAAGTTGTGGGCATCGCACCAGATTGCCCGGCTTGATGACGGGCGCAGCCTGATCCAGATAGACCGCCACCTGCTGCATGACCTGTCCAGCCCACAGGCGTTCTCCGGCTTGCGGCAGGCCGGGCGCACCGTGCGCCACCCTGAAAAAACCGTGGCCATTGCCGACCACATCGTCTCGACCGACGTGGACCGCAGCGACGCCACCGTTCCGGGCGGGACGGAAATGATCCTGGCGCTGCGCCGCAATGCGCAGGAATTCGGCATCCGGCACTTCGACATCGGCCACCCCGACCAGGGCATCGTGCATGTGGTGGCGCCCGAGCAGGGGCTGGTGCAGCCCGGCATGACCCTGGTCTGCGGCGACAGCCACACCTGCACCCTGGGTGCTTTGGGTGCCTGGGCCTGGGGCATAGGCACCTCCGAGGTCGAGCATGTGCTGGCCACACAAACCCTGGCCATGCAGCGCCCGCAGTCCATGCGCCTGACGCTGGACGGCACGCTGGCCGAGGGCCTGACGGCCAAGGACCTGGCCCTGCATGTCATACGCAGCATTGGCGTGCGTGGTGCTTCGGTTGGTTTTCTGGAGCTTGCCGGCCCGCTTGTCACGGCGTTGGAAATGGAGGCGCGCTTCACGCTGTGCAACATGATGATTGAAGCCGGCGCGCGCGCCGCCTGCATCGCGCCCGATGAGGTCACCCTGGCCTATATGGCTGCGCACGGCCGGCAAATCCCGAAGCTGGATGAAGCCCTGCAAGCCTGGCGCCAGCTGTATTCCGACCCGGGCAGCCGCTACGACACCGAGCTCAAACTGGACATCAACCTGCAGTCGCCGCAGCTGACCTGGGGCACCAATCCGGGCCAGGTCATTGGCTTAGGTGAGTCGCTGCCGGCGCCCGATACATCCACCAGCGACAGCGAGCGCGCTGTGCTGGCCAAGGCGTATGCCTACATGGGCCTGCGGCCCGGGCAGCGCCTCGAGGGGCTGGCGATTGACCGCGTGTTCATAGGCTCCTGTACCAACGGCCGGCTGTCCGACCTGATCGCCGCAGCGCGTGTAGCCAGGGGCCGCAAGGTCGCCGCGTCCGTCCGGGCGATGGTGGTGCCGGGCTCCATGACAGTGCGGCGCGAGGCCAAAGCCATGGGGCTGGACAAAGTCTTCCTGGACGCCGGTTTTGAATGGCGCAACTCCGGCTGCTCCATGTGCGTGGGCATGAATGCCGACCAGGTCGCCGCCGGCGAACGCTGCGTCGCCACCTCCAACCGCAATTTCGAAGGCCGCCAGGGGCCGGGCGCCCGCACCCACCTGGCCAGCCCGGCCAGCGCAGCCGCAGCGGCCATTGCCGGCGTGATCGTAGACCACAGAACCCTGGAATCCTGACATGCAAGCCTTCGATCAAGTCAGCGGCATTGCCCTGCCCATGGACCGCGAAAACGTGGACACCGATGCCATCGTGCCGCAGCGCTGGCTGGTCACCGTCGAACGCGACGGCCTGGGCACCGGTTTGTTCGGCAGCTGGCGTTACGACGAGCAGGGCGGTGACAAGCCGGACTTCGTGCTGAACCAGCCGGCCTACCGCGGCGCAAACATACTGGTGGCCGGTGCCAACTACGGCTGCGGCTCTTCACGCGAACACGCGGTGTGGGCGCATCTGGATTACGGCATACGCGCAGTGATAGCGCCCAGCTACGGCCCGATCTTTTACGAGAACTGCCTGAAGAACGGGCTGCTGCCGGTCGTCCTCCCGGACAGCACGGTTGCTGCCATGCTGCGGCAAATCCAGGCAACGCCCGGCGTACACTGCCGCGTAGACCTGTTGCGCAGGGAGGTCACAGGCCCTGACGCAGCCGTGCATGGATTCACCATGGACGAAGGCCGACGCCGCGCCCTGCTGGACGGCACCGATGAAATCGCCCTGACACTGAAGATGGAACAACACATTGCGGCGTTTGCGCGCCATGACGGACTGGAACGGCCTTGGACACTGTAAGCAGCAAACCCGTCGTCACCATACGCGACCTGGCCGGCACGCTCGGGCTGTCGCACACCACGGTGTCGCGCGCACTGGCCGACCACCCGAAAATCAAGGCCGAGACCAAGTTGCGCGTGCGCGCACTGGCGCGGGAGCTGGGTTACGTCCCCAACGGCTCGGCGCAAAGCATGCGCGGCCAGCACGGGCCGACCATAGGGCTGATCATCCCGGACATCCAGAACGATTTTTATGCGTCCATCGCCAAGACCGTGGCCGATGCGGCGGCGGCGCGCGGCTTCCAGCTGACCCTGAGCGTGACCGAGGACAACCCCGAGCGCGAGATGGACGACCTGCGCGCGCTGATCGTCGCGCGGGCCGCCGGCATCATCATCACGCCCACGGCATCGCCCAAGGCACAGACGCTGGAGCTGCTGGCCGGCGCCAATGCCGTGCAACTGGTGCGCCAGGACGAACGCCTGCCGCACGAAGCCGTGGTCATCGACGACTACCTGGGCGTCAGCGCCGCCACCCGGCACCTGGTGACCTACGGGCATCGCGACATTGCCTATGTGGGCACAGGCACCGACCTGAGTTGCGGCAGGGACAGGCTGGCGGGTTTTCGCGCCGTCATGATCGAGCACGGGCTGAACCCGGACCGCGTCGCCCTCGGCCAGCCGCGGCCCGAGTTTTCGCACCATGCGGTGCATGGGCTCATGAGCGGCAGCCAGCGCCCTACCGCGCTGGTCATGGGCAGCTCCAGCCTCACCATAGGCGCGCTGAAGGCGCTGCGCAGCCTCAACCTGCAGTGGCCGGAGGATGTCTCCATCGTCGGTTACGGTGACCCGGTCTGGTTTGAACTGATGGGCAGCGGGTTGACGACGGTACGCCTGCCGGTGCAGGAAATGGGCGCCTATGTCACCAGCCTGCTGCTGGCGCGCACCGAGCTGCCGCGCGTGACGGGCGGCGATGCCTGCCCGCAGCCGTCGCGTTTTGCACCCTCGCTGGTGCTGCGCGGCTCGGCCCGCATCCTGACCGCGGGCTGATAAGCTTCAGGTATGAAAAGCCTGTTTCACTTTGCCTTCAATGTCAGGGACCTGGATGTTGCGCGCCGCTTTTACGGCGGCGTGCTCGGTTGCGCCGAGGGCCGCAGCACCGACACCTGGGTGGATTTTGATTTTTTCAGCCACCAGATTTCGCTGCACCTGGGCGAGCCGTTCAAGACGGAACGCACCGGCCACGTCGGCGACAAGCTGGTGCCCATGCCGCACTTCGGGCTGGTGCTCGCGCTACCCGAATGGCAGGCCATGGCAGAACGCCTGAAGGCCGCCAACACAGAATTTGTGCTGGAGCCCCAGGTACGTTTTGAAGGCCAGCCCGGCGAGCAATGGACCATGTTTTTCTGCGACCCCTTTGGCAACCCGCTGGAGATCAAGGGCTTCAGGTCGCTGGACGCACTTTACGCGGCCTGAGCCGGCGACAGGATCGGCAACTTCGCTACTCTTTTTATAGCTGGCTGCGCTCATACATCTGGGGCTGCAGGCCTTTTTTACTTAAAAATCAGGCGCTGCAGCCTTTCACCGGCGGCTTAATCCAGCTTCACATTCGCAGCCTTGATGATGCGGCCCCAGCGCTGCGATTCGGCACGTGCCATGGCATGGAACTGCTCCGGCGTGCCGCCTATCGACTCCATGCCGAAGTCGGCCATGCGTTTTTGCACGGTGGGGCTGGCCAGCGCCTTGTTGATTTCACCGTTCAGGCGCTGCAACTGCGCGGCAGGCAGGCCGGCCGGGGCCAGCACGCCCTGAAAGGCAAACACCTCGGTGTCCGGCACGCCGGCTTCAGCCAGTGTGGGCACCGACGGCAAGGAGGCAAACCGTTTGGGCGCACCTATGGCCAGCGCACGCACCTTGCCCGACTGGATCAGCGGCAGGCCGGCGGCCAGGTCCAGGAACATGCACGGCACCTGCCCGCCCATCACGTCCTGCACAGCAGGCGCCGCGCCACGGTAGGGAATGTGGGTGATGAAGGTGCCGGTGCGCACCTTGAACATTTCCATGGCCAGGTGGTGCGGCGAGCCGTTGCCGGGCGAGGCGTAGTTGAGCTTGCCGGGGTTGGCCTTGGCGTAGGCGATGAACTCGCGCACGGTCTTGGCCTCGAATGCCGGATTGACCACCAGCGCCAGCGCAAAGCGCGTGAGGCCGCCTACATAGGTGAAGTCTTTTTCAGGGTTGTAAGGCAGTTTCGAAAAAAGGTGCTCGTTGAAGGCCAGCACCGCGTTGTCGGCGGACATCAACGTCAGGCCATCGGGCTTGGCGCGGGCCACCAGCTCGGCGCCTATGTTTGTCGCAGCGCCGGGGCGGTTGTCAATCAGGATTTGCTGGCCCATGGCGCCGCGCATGGCCTCTGCCATGGTGCGCGCCAGCACGTCGGTGCCGCCCCCGGCAGGATAGGGAACGATCCAGCGAATGGGCTGCTCGCTTTGGGCGCTGGCCCAGGGCGTGGCGGTGGCGGCTGCGGTGGCAGCCAGCCCGGCAAGTAATTGACGGCGTTGCATGTGCTTGTCTTCCTTTTGTTGTGAGTTCTAACGGTTGAATGAATTTAATGCGTCCAGTACCGGCTGGTCAGGCAGTGCATGCCGCGATTTTTTGCTCGATCGCGCCAAACACCAATTGCCCGTCCTTGCCCTTGACCTCGATGCGGATGGTGTCGCCAAACTTCATGAAGGCGGTTTTCGGCTTGCCGTCTTCGATGGTTTCAATCGCGCGCTTTTCGGCGATGCAGCTGTAGCCGTGGCTCCAGTCCTTGTTGCTCACGGTGCCCGAGCCCACGATGCTGCCGGCGCGCACGTTACGGGTCTTGCAGATGTGGGCGATCAGCTGGCCGAAATGAAAAGTCATCTCGGGGCCGGCCTCGCACATGCCGACCTTGCGGCCGTTCCAGGTGCTTTGCAGTGTCATGTGCAGGCGGCCACCCTGCCAGGCATCGCCCAGCTCGTCGAGCGTGACCGCCACCGGGCTGAAGGCCGTGGCCGGCTTGCTCTGGAAAAAGCCAAAGCCCTTGGCCAGTTCATCCGGGATCAGGTTGCGCAGCGAAACGTCATTGGCCAGCATCACAAGGCGTATGCCGTCAAGCGCCTGCTCGGGGCTGGCGCGCATGGGCACGTCGGCGGTGATGACGGCCACCTCGGCTTCAAAGTCGATGCCGAAGGCTTCGTCGGCAACCACCACGTCGTCGCAGGGACCGATAAAGTCGTCGCTGCCGCCCTGGTACATCAGCGGGTCGGTGTAAAACGTTTGTGGCACCTCGGAGTTGCGCGCCTTGCGCACCAGCTCGACGTGGTTGATAAAGGCCGAGCCGTCGGCCCACTGGTAGGCCCTGGGCAGCGGGGCCATGCACTGGGCCGGGTCGAACGGGAAGGCATGGCGCGCCTTGCCGTTGTTGAGCGTCTCGTACAGGTCCTGCAGCTGCGGTGCCATGAAGTTCCAGTCGTCCAGCACCTGCTGCAGTTTGCTGGCGATGCCCGTCGCATAATGCGCGGTAGACAAGTCGCGCGAGACCACGACGAGCTGGCCGTCGCGTGAACCATCTTTATAAGTAGCGAGTTTCATCAGTTTCCTGTCGGTGAATTTTCAGCCTGTTGCCGGGTCAGTCTATCAAGCCAACCCGCTACCAAGCATTCTGGAGTTACGATAAGTGAAATCAGTTTACCTAAATGTAATTCTAAATCCTAATTCAACGGCATGAACGAGAGAGTTGATCCAGCAGAAGAAACGAGCCTGACAGACCTGGCACCACAGCGCGCGGGCATACAGTCGGTAGAAGTGGGTTTCAGCTTGTTGCAGGTCCTTGCCGCATCGCGGGGTCCGTTGATGCTGCGCGACCTGGCCGCCGCCGCAGGCATGAGTGCGGCCAAGGCGCACCGCTACCTGGTCAGCTTCCAGCGGCTGGAGCTTGTCATCCAGGATGCAGCAACAACCCGCTACGACCTCGGCCCTGCTGCCCTAAAGTTAGGGCTTGCTTCCCTTTCAAGACTTGACAGTGTGAAACTGGCACGCCAGCGCATGGGCCCGCTGATGGAGCAGATAGGCCAGACCCTGGCGCTCGCCGTCTGGGGCAACCAGGGGCCGACCATGATCCATTGGGAAGAGTCGCCGCAAACCATCACGGTCAATTTGCGGCTGGGTGATGTGATGCCCCTGCTGTCATCGGCCACCGGCCTGTGTTTCTCCGCATTCATGACGGCGCGCCAGAATGCCCTCAAGAACCGGCTTGCCCTGCTGCTCAAGGAAGAACTGGCCAGGGCGCAAAAGGCCGGGCACCAGGACGTGCCGGCCAACATGGCGGAGGTGACGGAGCGGCTCGATGAAGTGCGCCACCACGGCCTGGCAAGAGTGGTGAACACCCTGTTGCCAGGCGTGGCCGGATTTTGCGCGCCGGTGTTTGACGCCGATGGCCACATGGTGCTGGGCATGGTGGCGCTGGGTTCGCTGGCAAACTTTGACCCGGCCTGGGACGGCGCGGTGGCCACACCGCTCAAGGCGGCGGCGGCGCAGCTTTCTGCGGACCTGGGTTTTATGGCGGCATGAGCGCATGACAATGGCCACCGGATCAGGAGCCCCACCCTGGCGCCTGCTGCTTGCGCTGGGCGCGCTGGTGGTTGCCGCACATGTGCTGGTCCTGCAGGCTTCGCCAACCCGGCTGGGCGCCAGGCTGGACCCCGATGCCTTCAGCACCCGGGTGTTTGCTACACGCAGCATCGAGCCAAAGCCCGCACCCGAGGCCGCCCCGGCGCCAGCGGCACGGCCCGCAAAACCCGTCAGGCCTGCACGGCCAAAACCCGCGGCGCAGCCCGCTCCAGCCCCCGATTCAGCATCAGATCAACCCCTGCCCCCCGTAGATGTTGCGCAGGCAGCTATGGATTCCGTAGCATCCGATGGCCAGCAAAACCCCGCAGACAGTGCGCCCACAGGCGCCGACAGCACACCCGCCAGCGCGACACCCACGGCCGCGCCGGACCTGCCTGCATCGGGCGCCGCCTCCAGCACACCCGCAACGACAAGCACCCTGCCGGCCGGCCCGAAAACCACGCCGGTCACAGCCATGGCCCTGCAGGACTCGGTGCTCCTCAAGTACAAGGCAATCGGCGCCTCCAAGGGCCTGACCTACCGGGCGGATGCGGAACTGGTTTGGAAAAACGCCGGCAGCCAGTACGAAGCCAGCATGAAGGTCAGCGCACTTTTCATAGGCTCGCGCAGCATGACAAGCGCCGGCCAGATCACGCCGACCGGGCTGGCGCCCATACGTTTTGCGGACAAGTTCAGGAGCGAGCAGGCCGCACATTTCGAGGCGGACAAAGGCAAAATCACCTTCAGCGCCAACACGCCGGACCTGCCGTGGATCGAAGGTGCGCAAGACCGTGTGAGCGTCTTTTTGCAGATGGGCGGCATGCTTGCCGGAAAACCCGACGCCTTCCCGGCCGGCAGCAGCATCACGCTGTACACTGCCGGGCCGCGCGATGCGGACACCTGGACCTTCACGGTGGAAACCGAAGAAAAACTCAGCCTGCCCAACGGCGAGGTCACGGCGCTCAAGCTGACACGCATGCCGCGCCGCGAGTACGACCAGAAAGTGGAGGTCTGGTACGCGCCATCATTGGGCTACCTCCCGGTACGCAACCGGATCACCCAGCAAAACGGCGACTTCGTCGACCAGCAGCTGAGCGAACTCATCAGGCCCTGAACGCTGAATAAACCCGTCGAAAGTGTGCGTTTTTTGGACTTGCGGGCGCGATTTTACGAATCGCGCCGATTTGTCCTGCAGGCCTTGAACTTGGCAGCTTCGTTGCTATCTGAATACCAAAGGACAACATCCATGCACATGCTCTACGACTCGGAATCTTTTGTGGTGGTGCAAATTCACGCCAACGCCCCGGAAGAGTCCGCGCCTGCCCCCACCATTCCCCAACTCGCCCGCAACGGCTTTGAGATTGTGGACAAACGCTCCGGCAAGGAGGTCTACCTCGACGGCTCCTGGGCCGAGATGTTCCAGCTGCGCCTGAGCGCCTGGGAACAGAACACGCCGACCCAGCAGGAGATTGAAGACACGCTGGAAAGCTACAGCGGGCTGGCCAACACGCCAATTTCGCTCCATTAGCAATACCGCCCCACGCTCGCTCACTGCACTTCCCCGTTCATCCTGAGCTTGTCGAAGGATGCCCCCCGAGGGGGCTAATTTTCCCAGGGGTGGCCCGTCGGAAAATTGCCTGCGCCCCGGGCTTCATACAACCAGCGGTACATGGGTTCTGCAATCAGCAATACCGCCGCCAGCCGCGTGACATGAAACGCCGTGACCAGCGGCACACCCAGCTGCAGCACCTTGGCCGTGATCGCCATCTCGGCAATACCGCCCGGTGAAGTGCCCAGCAGCAGGGTCGCCCAGTGCACAGGCATGAACTGCGCCAGTGCCCAGGCAAAACCGGCGCACAGCAAGATCAGCGCGACCGTTGCCAGCGCCACCGAGCCCAGCCAGCGCGGCGCAAGGTGCACAAAACCACGGGTGAAACGAACGCCAAGGCTGATGCCAATCACCAGTTGCGCGGCATTGGTCATGGCCTGCGGCACGGCCGACAGGGTCACACCAAATGCGGTCAGCAACAACGACACGATCAAGGCACCAATAAACCACGGGTTGGTACGTTTGAGCCTGAGCATGGCCCAGCAGCCCGCGCCCGTCAACACGGCCAACAGCGCCAACCCAGGCCAGTGCACAACACGCGCGCCGGGCAGCGTGCTGTCCAGGCCATGCAGGCCCGCCCACTGAAAACCGAAGGGGATGATCAGCGTGACCAGAAGCACCCGCAGGCTGTGCGCCGAAGCCACCAGCTCGGTCCGCCCGCCATGGCGCTCGGCCATCAGCGTCATTTCGGAAGCCGCACCTACAGGCGCCGCAAAATAAGTCGTGGTGCGCGTCAGCCCCGCGATATGAAACAGCCCCGGCCCTTCGTGCACACGGTGCAGCCATGCCCCAAGCAGCAGGCCCAACAGCAGGGCCCAGACAATATTCAGCACAATCGCCCACCATAAACCGGCCACGAGTGCCACCACCTGCGGCGTGAAATAAAGCCCCAGCACGCAGCCAATAGTCCATTGCCCGGTATTGCGCAGCGGCGTCCAGCTCTGCGTCGGCGTGCCCAGCATGGACAGCACAGCCGTCGTCAGCAAGGGGCCAATCATCCACGGCAGGGGCGTGCGCAGCACAACACACAATTCCGCTGCGGCGAACGCCAGCAACAGCGTCAAAACAATGCGGGCGGGAGCAAATCGGGATTGGGTCGAAAAGCGCTGGCTGAAGTTCTGGGACATGGCGGAGATAAAAATGGAGGCGGGCGCGGCGTACGGAGATACACACGCAACGCGGCTTTAGGCATTAGTATCCACCGATGCCCCCATTCTTTTTGCCACGCCAATCCCAGGCCCTGATTTGCCTCGCCACAGCGGCGCTGCTTGGCGGCTGCGCCAGCCAGCCTGAAGCGCCAGTCCTGCGGCCGCTCAGCGACAGCGTGGCTGCCGTAACCGCAGCCCGGCTGGACCCGCTGTTACCCACCAGCGTCCTGCTGCTGGGCGAACAGCACGATGCAGCAGAACACCAGCAGATAGAGCAGCAGGTGATCGCGCTGCTGGCCGCACGCGGGCAGCTGGCAGCCGTAGCGCTGGAAATGGCCGATGCCGGCGTGAGCACAGCCAAACTCCACCCCAGCTCAAGCGAGCAGCAGGTAAAAAGCGCATTGAAGTGGAGCGACAAAGGTTGGCCATGGCAGGCCTATGGCCCCGCCGTGATGACGGCCGTGCGCGCAGACATTCCGGTGCTGGGCGCCAACCTGCCGCGCGCACGCATGCAGGACAGCATGGCCGATGGCAAGCTGGATATGCAGTTGCCCGGCCCGGCGCTGAAGGCGCAGCAGCAGTCGATTCGTTTAGGCCACTGCAACCTGCTGCCCGAAAACCAGATCACACCCATGACGCGCATACAGATAGCCAAGGACATCAGCATGGCCAACACACTGCTCCAGGCCGTACTGCCGGGCAAGGTGGTGCTGCTGCTGACAGGCAGCGGGCATGCAGACCGCACACTGGGCGTGCCGCAGCACCTGCCGCCAGATATTCAGTCAAAAGCGGTCCTGATGCAGGTGGAACGCACGCAGGCAGCTACTGAAAAGATAGCAAATTTCGACGCCACCTGGGCCACGCCGGCCGTGCCCGAAGTTGACTATTGCGCGAAATTCAAGGCCCAGAGCGGGCGGTAGAACGCACGCTATACGGGCACCTGTAGGGCACCTGTATACCCTCCTGATCGAGCCAGTCGAAGCCCTTCGACAGGCTCGGGGTGAACGGGTATCACTGAATTCGCGGCGCAGAAGGTCCCCAATTCCATTGCTAATTCAATGCGAGATTAGGCGCACTGCCGCAGACAGTGCTACAGCACGGCAAGGCAGGGCAACGACATATCGCGCTGAAGTAGAAATGGAATGAATTACCAGGCGCCGGGGAAAGAGCCACCATCCATCAACAGGTTTTGCCCGTTGATATAACCCGCATACGCACTGCATAAAAAGGCGCAGGCAGCGCCCAGCTCTTCCGGCCGGCCGAAGCGGTGCGCCGGGTGTTTGACCAGGCGCTTTTCGCGGACCTCTTCCACAGTGGCGTTTTCACGCCGCGCCTGCGCCGCAAAGTTGCCGGCCAGACGCGCGGTATCAAAAGTGCCCGGCAGGATGTTGTTGATGGTCACGCCACGGCCTACCGTAGTACGCGCCAGTCCCGCCACAAAGCCCGTGAGGCCGCTGCGGGCACCGGTGCTCAGGCCAAGACCGTCCACGGGCGACTTCACGGCGCTGGAGGTGATATTGATGATGCGGCCGAAACCGCGCTGCATCATGCCGTCCACCGTCTGGCGGATGATCTCTATCGGGCTGAGCATGTTGGCGTCGAGTGCGCGCAGCCAGGCCTCGCGGTCCCAGTCGCGGAAATCACCGGGCGGCGGACCGCCGGCATTGGTGACCACGATGTCAAACTCCGGGTGCGCCGCAAAAATGCGCGCGCGCCCTTCTGCGGTGGTCACGTCCGCGGCGACCCATGAAACCGGCGCGTTTGAAAGCGCAGCCAGCTTGTCTGCGGCTTCTTTCAAAGGCGCCTCGGTACGCGCGGCGATCACCAGTTCAACACCTTCTTTTGCGAGCGCCTGGGCGCACGCAAAACCCAGACCGGCACTGGCGCCGCAGACCAGGGCCTTGCGGCCGGCAATTTCGAAATCCATGGTGCTTACTTTGCTGTCAGCTGCTTGAGGGCCAGGTTCTGCATGGTCTTGCGCAGGCGCGACAGGCCGACGTCGTGTTCATACAGATGCTCGCGCTGGTTGGCATCGGGCTCCATGGTTTCCAGCATCACGCGGTCCTGCTCCAGCACCACCCAGTGACGCTCTTCCAGCCGGTTGCGGTACAGGAAACGCCAGACGTCGCGCTGCCAGCCGCTGACCTTGCGGCAGCGCCAGAAAAACACCACCGACAACTGCGGGCTCACAGGGGTATAGCTGCCGATCACGGTAAAACTGCCGCCGGGGCCGCCGGTTTTTGGATAAGGAATCGCCAGGCGCATCCATTGCGTGCCGGTATCAGCCCACTCGGCCCAGTCGAAGTTCACGTCGCGCTGGCCGTCTTTTTCAAACATGAAGCCAGTGTCGGTCTTGCGCAGCTTGAACTTGGCGCTGATGTCGCCCTCGCTCATGGAGTGCGACTGCTTGTGCACAAAGCTGCCGTGCATCGGGTCCATCACGTTGTCGGCAACGTAGCGGTAGTCGCCGCGCCATTCGACATAACAAAGGAAAGAGCTCCAGTCGGGGCCGCTGATTTCCTCAGGCAGCTTCAAGGGCGGTGGTGTTTCAACATACTCGCGGCTGTTGTAGAGCCAGATCGACTCGGCCGCCTCGACCACATGGAAGGAGCGCGCTGCGCGCGAGCCTTCCAGCGTGCAGCCGGGGCTGGCCGGGACCTTGGTCACCGTGCCGTCGCAACGCACTTCAACACCGTGGTACGGGCAGGCCAGGCGGTCACCCAGGTTGACGCCCATGGACAGCGGCGCGCCGCGGTGCGGGCAGTGGTCTTCCAGCGCATGGACGGCGCCCGTCGCATCGCGCCAGACGGCGATCTTGTAACCCAGGCGGCGCAGGGACACCGGGCGCTCCTTGACGAAATGCGAAGGGCAGATCGGGTACCAGAGGTCGTACAGGCCGCGTTCGAGCAGCTTGTCGACGTCGGCAGCGGTGGGTGCAGCAGTTGCAGTAGCGGTTGCGGTATTCATGTCACTCTCCCAATGTTTTCATCACGGACTGAAAGGACTCGGCAGTCCACAACTCACCGTTGGGGCCAAGCGGGCCACCCTTGTTCAGGTGGGCAACCAGCGCATCCAGCTCCCAGTGGCCGGCGGCGAAGCCGCGCTCGATGGAGTCACCCAGCAGGTCTTCATACGTGGTGGGCGGCCGCTGGCGCGCCTGGTGCTGGTTCAGGTAACGCTCTGGCAGAGCATGGATGGGTATGTTGTTCATGGTCATGGTGGGTTCTCCTGAAACAGAAAAATTACTCCGCAACAATGTTGCGGGCTTTGATAACCTTTGTCCACTGCGCGGTTTCATTGCGCATGTAGGCAGCGAATCCGGCCGGCTTCATGAGCGTCCCGGTCAAGCCCTGGGCCTTGAGCTGTTCACGCACATTCGAATGGCCAAGAATCTCGGCCGCGTCCTGGGCCAGCCGTTCAGCCAGCGCAGGCGGCGTACCTGCCGGGGCCAGCAGGCCATACCAGGAGGTCACGACCACACCGCTCACGCCCTGCTCGGCCAGCGTCGGGATGTCTGGAGCGCTGGCGCTGCGCGCGGCTTCAGTGACACCCAGCGCCACCAGCTTGCCGCTTTTGATGTACGCCAGCGTACCCGGCAGGTTGCTGAACATCAGCGGCACCTGACCGCCAAGCACGTCGTTGAGCGCCGGGCCTGTTCCCTTGTACGGCACATGCAGCAGGTCTATGTCCGCCTGCTGCTTGAACAGCTCACCTGCAAGATGCAGGCCGCTGCCGACGCCGGGCGACGCATAGGCCAGCTTGCCGGGTTTGGCCTTGGCCAGGGTGATCAGTTCCCGGACATTTTTGACATTGAGCGAGGGATTCGCCACCAGCACATTGGGCGCCTTGGCCAGCATGGTGATGGGCACAAAATCGCGTTCGATGTTGAACGGGAAATTCGGCATCAGGGTCGGGTTGATGGTCAGGTTGCCTGCGGGTACCACCAGCAGGGTATGGCCGTCGGGTTTGGCGCGCTTGACTTTTTCGATACCGATATTGCCCGCCGCGCCGGCCAGGTTTTCCACCACGGCAACCTGCTTGTAGCGCTCGCCCAGGCCGGCCGCAAGAAAGCGTGCCAGCGAGTCCACCGGGCCACCCGGCGGGAACGGCGCAATGATGCGGAAAGACTCTGCGGCGAGGGCCTTTTCAGCAGGCGTCTGGGCGGCCACGAGCCCGCTACCCATCACAGCCAGTGCAGCAATACCAGCGCCGGCAAGCCGCGCCAGGCGACAAGTAAAAACAAGCTCAGGCAACAGCCAGGTCAAACGCATGCAGCCTCCGGTAAAAATTATCAACATCGGCCTGGGCCTGCTCGCGCATGCGAACATTGCGGGCAATACAGGTATCGGCATTTTCCAGGCCACCGGCCTCGCCCACGCTGCGCGACACATCCTGCACAAACTGGCATTTGGGCTGGCGGTATGCGCCAAACGCCAGCAGCACCTGCGCAACATCACCGCCCTTTTCAAGCATGTCCGCCAGCACGTTGGCGTCTTCAATCGCCATCGCGCCGCCCTGGCCCATGAAGGGCGTTGAGGCATGGGCCGCATCGCCGATCAAAAGCACGCGGCCCCGGCTCCAGGGCTGGGGCAAGCGGATTTCTTCGACAGCGGTGTAAAACACCTGCGACGGATCGCGGATGTCCTCAAGCAGCGCCGTCGCCGGCCCCGAGAACTCGGCAAACTTTTCACGCATGGTCAGGTGCAGGCGCGCAGGATCGTAGCGCGGATGGCCGGGCTCGTTGGTCGTCGCGTAAATATAGAGCTGGTCCTCGCTGATGGGCATGATGCCCAGGCGCTTGCCTACACCCATCATGAGGATTTTTTCGCGCAGTTCGGGCGGGCGGCGGTGAATGCTGCGCCAGACGCCGAAACCGGTGTCCTCGGGCTCAAGATCACCAAACAGCATGCCGCGAATCTGCGAGCGAATGCCGTCCGCGCCCACCACCACGCCGGCTTCGATGTTGCTGCCGTCGTTCAGGGTCGCCACAACGGCATCATGCGCGGGATTGTCTTCAATGGAAGCCACCGTACTGCCAAGACGTATTTCCACGCCCAGCGCGCGCATGCGGTCTGCCAGAACCCGATGCATTTCGGCACGACGGATGCCCAGGACAGGCGGCAGTGTGGTGCCTGGGGCGCTCGGGTAACGGGTCTCGACAATCAGCTCGCCATGCTGGTCATAGTAGAGGTTGCGGCCCTGCCCAATGGCAAACCCGCTGTCCAGTATGCCGGGCAGCACGCCCAGTTTTTGCAGCTCCGCCAGGCCGTTGCTGTAGATGAAGATGCCGGAGCTGTGAAAGCGCCAGGCATCGAGTTTTTCCAGCACGGTCACGCGCATACCGCGCTGCGCCAGCGCGATGGCAAGCGAACACCCGGCAATGCCGCCGCCAACAATCAGGACACCACGCTCCAGCGATTTCATGCAGGCCTTATTTGGACGACGGTCTTTTTTCGGTCAGGAAGCCGGTGCCGACTTCCACTTTTGGTTGGCGCCGCGTATTGCCGTCAATGCCGCCGTCAATCGCCCATTCGGCAAATGCCGTGGGGCTGGGTTCAAACTCGCGCACCTGCCAGTTTTCGGTCAGGTGGTCCTCGTCGGCGTTGTATTCAATCAGTCCGCCGCAGGGGTTTTCGAAGTACCAGAAAATCGCCGATGAGATCGGGTGTTTGCCCGGGCCGAGCTGGGTCTTCCAGCCCTTGCGGCTCATGTTCATGCCGCCGCCAAACACCTCGTGGAGATCACGCACGGTGAAAGCCACATGGTTCAGGCCGCTGGCCTTGTTGGGCAGCTGCAGCAGGAAGATGTCATGGTGGCCACCGTTGACCGAGCAGCGCATGAACACGCCGCGCCCCGGGTAACGGTCCGAGGTGGTGAAGCCCAGGCCGCTGTAAAACGCTTCGGCAATATCCAGCTTGTCGGTGAACAGCACCACATGGCCGATTTCCACCGGCTGTGCGCGTTCGTAAATCGGCGATGGCGTGTCAATGCGGCGCACATCGCCCCAGGTATTGCTGGGTACGCCGGCAATGTCGATCTCACGCTTGATGCTTTTCTGGAACACGATGCGCAGGCCGTGCGGGTCCAGCGCCTGCAATGTTCCTGTGGTCGCGCGGTTGTCGGCAAAACCGGGCGCGCTGGCCATGGCCTTGGCCAGTGCTTCAAGCTGGGCATCGTTTTGCACGCCCCACACCACTTCGCGCAAGGTGGGGCCGGCTTCCATGGGCGGCGGCAGGGAGGCATCATCGGTGCGGCGCACATTGACACGGGCGCCGTTGAGCGTTTCCCATTCCTGTAGCGTGTCCGACTGGCTCAGGTTTTTAAGTCCCCAGTCCGCAAAAAAACGGGCCGAGTCATCCCACTTGTCCGTGGAATAGGTGATGGCGTCAATACCTTCAATCATTTTCTTAACCTTATAAAACCAGTTTGTCCCGACCCACGACGATCTCGCCCTTGAAATGGCGAGCAGCGTGTTCACGCCAGACCTCGTCGGCAATCGGCTCATCGCCGGGCAGCAGATGGGTCAACACCAGGCGGCGCACGCCGGCTTCGGCGGCGATGCGGCCTGCGTCTTCAGCCGTTGTGTGTCCGGCCAGCAAAAACTTCTTCAGGTTGGGCGGCACATAAGGCCGTTTCGCCAGCATGGCGTCAATGCCCGAAACAAGCATGGCCTCATGCACCAGGGTGTCCGCACCGCGTGCCAGCGCCACGGTGGACGCCACCGGCGAGGTGTCGCCAGAAAACACCACGCTGGTATCGGCCGTGTCGAAACGGTAGGCCAGCGCCACTTCAAAAGGCTCATGGTCAACACGCGCAGCGGTCACCTTGACACGGTCGTCGGTGAACACCACACCGGGCGCGCTGATCTCGCTGACGTCAAAACTCTTCTCAATCGGCTGGCGGCCCGTGGCCTTGATGCGGATGTCTATGTCTTCGCGCTGCACGGCAATCGAGGCATCGTGGATGCGTTTCATGGGCGGCGGGCCCATGACCTTCATCTGCCCCTTGATGCCCAGAATCCACGCCAGGTTGACCAGGCTGGGGTAATCGGCGTTATGGTCCGAATGATGGTGCGTGATGAATACGTTTGAGATCTCGGGCAGGCGCATGCCCATCTCGGTCATGCGCGCGATGGCGCCGTAACCGCAGTCGATCAGGTAACCGCGGCCGTTCACAAACAAGGCCTGGCTGGCCATCATGCGTGCCGGATGCAGCACCGGGCCGGCCATGGTGCCCAGCAACACAATGTGTGTGCCGGTGCGCCAGGGCGCCGGAGGCAGTGCCGGCTGGGAGGCCGCTACCGGGCCGAGAGCCGCTGCGGCGGCACCGGCACCAGCAAAAAGGGTTTGCCTGCGGGTCAGGTTCACGTTGTGCTCCATGGCATGGGCGCTTCATTCACACCCCAGTAATAACTCTTCTGGGTGGTGTATTCAAGAATGCCGAGCCGGCCTTTTTCGCGGCCGGTGCCGCTCATCTTCACGCCGCCAAACGGCGTGCTGACGGAAAACACCTTGTAGGTATTGACCCAGACGGTGCCGGTTTGCAGGGCACGGCCCAGGCGCCAGACCGTTTTGTAGTCCTTGGTCCAGATGCCTGCGGCCAGGCCGTAGACGTTGTCATTGCACTGGGCAATCAGGTCGGCCTCGTCGTGCCATGGCAGCATGGCCAGCACGGGGCCGAATATTTCTTCCTGGCACATGCGGGCACTGTTGGCCAGGCCTTCCATGACGGTGGGGCGGTAGTAGCTGCCCTTGTCGAACGTGGCGCCTTCGGGGCGCGTGCCGCCGAACAGCACCTTGGCGCCTTCATCTATGCCTAGCTGCACATATTTTTCAACCGATGCGCGGTGGCTCTGGCTGACCAGCGGCCCCATCTGCGTGCTTTCGCTGATCGGGTCGCCGACACGCAGTGCCTTGACGCCGGCCAGCAGGCGCGACTTGAACTCGTCATACACACTCGCATGCACAAAGGCGCGCGAGCCGGCAATGCAGGACTCGCCGGAGGAACTGAAGATGCCATACAAAACGCCTGCCACCGCATGGTCCAGGTCGGCATCGGCACAGACGATGGTGGGCGACTTGCCGCCCAGCTCCAGCGAGGTGGGCATGAGTTTTTCAGCGCCTATGCGCGCAATGCCCATGCCGACGTTGGTGCCGCCCGTGAAGGCAATGCGTTTGATCAGCGGATGGCGCACCAGCGCCTCGCCGACGATGGAGCCCTTGCCCGGCAACACGCTGATAATGCCGTCCGGCACACCGGCCTGCTGCGCAATGCGCGCCAGCTCTATGGCCATGCGCGGCGTGATTTCGGCCGGTTTGAAAACCACGGCACAACCGGCCGCCAGGGCTGGTGCGAGTTTTTGCGCTTCGCTGGCGATAGGCGAATTCCACGGCGTGATGGCGCCTACGACACCCAAGGGCTCATGCACACTCATCGTGATGCTGTCGCCACGCTGAGGCGTAATGGCGTCTTCATGTGTTTCGCAGGCAGCGGCAAAAAACTGGAAGGTGCCGGCTGCGCTGGCGACAAGCGCACGGGTTTCCTTGATCGGCTTGCCGTTGTCAAGCCGCTGCAACTGGGCCAGCTCTTCGCCGCGCTCCCGTATGCCTGCGGCAATGCGGTGCAGCATGCTGGCGCGCTCGTGCGGCTTGAGGTTGGCCCAGGCCGGTTGCATGCGGGCCTTTTCTGCAGCCAGCACGGCTTCGTTCACATCGTCTGCCGTGGCCGCATTCAGTGTGGCCACCGTGCTGCCGTCGTGCGCATAGTCGGTGGCATACGATGGCCCCGAGGCGTCACGCCACTGGCCGGCAATGAGGGACTGCAGATGGGGTACGGTTGATGTGGTCATATGGTCGTTGCCGCAGCGCGGTTGTTGAGAAAGCGCAGCGCCGAGAGCACGGTGAGCGCAGATGTCTTGGGGTTGTCGGCCAGGGGCTTGCCGCGCATGGTCAGCTCCATCTCGCCGAACTCGCCGCGCACGGCGATGTGGTGGATGTTCTCTGTCACCGTAGGGTCGGCAATCAGCCGCACCCGGGTCGCATCCAGGCCCAGGCCGGCCAGGGCGATGGTGGCGGCCACATTGGCGTTCTTCGGGTAGAGCTGGGCGGCCTCACGCGCCGTAGCCTCCAGGATCACCGTGGGTTCGGTGATCGCACCCAGGTCACAGACCTGCTCGGCCGGCGTATCGCGCCAGCCGCTGGGCGGCTTGCGGCCGGTGTAACGGACTTCATCCAGGCCTGCCAGGCGGGCCGCGGCGATAGCGTCCACACCACCGATGGCACCCGACAGCAGGTGCACCTGGGCGCCGCCCTGCTCGGCGGCCTGGGCCAGTTGTTCAACCACGCCGGGGCCTGACAAGGCGCCGATGGACAGCACGGCACATTCGACACCACGCTCCAGTGCCGGGATCACGTGCTCAATCAGGGCCGAATGGCCGGCGCACTCGAGCACCAGCGTGGCCTCCTGCGGGACTTGCTGGCACACCTGGGCGGCATCGCCGACTCCGGTCCTTGTGGTCTCTGCATATTCGGCAGGCACCACAACGTGCGTGATGCGCACACCGGGGTTGCTGGCGATACGCTGGAAGATGGAGCGGCCAATGGCGCCGAAACCGATCAGGGTGACGGGCTGCACAGGCCGGATCTTGCGGGCAGTGGTGCTCATATTCAGTCCTTCTTGAGGATGGGGCCGGCAAACTTGGCGGCGAACGGGCCCCAGGCTTTCATGTCGACTTCAACCACAACCGGGCCGCTGGCGGCAAAGGCCTTGGCCAGCACGTCCTGGGTCTGCGCAGGTTCGCCAAGGCGGAAATGCGTGACCTTCAGGCTGGCGCAAAACTGTGCGAAATCAGGCGTGTGCAGGTCCACATAGCAATGGCGGCTGCCGTAGATATCGTCCTGGATGTTCTTGATGACGCCATAGCAGCTGTCGTTCATGACCAGCATGACGATGTTGGCTTTTTCCTGCACGGCGCAGGCCAGTTCGCCCACATTGAGCATGAAACCGCCGTCGCCAATCAGTGCCACGGTCTTGCGGCCAAGCTTGTGCTCGGTATCGGCAATCGCCGTGCCTATGGACATCGCCAGGCCCTGGCCGATGCCGCCGCCCAGCGCATGCACGCCGGCACGCGGATGGTCAAGCATGGGCGCGCGGTTGCCCCACATGCTGTTGGACAGCGTGATGTCACGCACCCACCAGAGGTCTTTACCTGCTTGTGTTGCCAGGCCGTTTTTCAGCGCGGCGTAGGCGCCCAGCGTTGCATCGACCATGCCGGCGGCCTGGTCGCGCGCCTTTTTGACGTCGCCAGCCAGCGCCGCATCGACCTTCATGCGGCCTTCGAGCTTGTCGGCCAGCGCATTGAGCGTTGCCAGCGCATCACCCTGCACAAAATAGTCGCTGTTGTAACCACGGTTGTGGGCCAGCGCATTGGCATCAATGCGGTACAGGGCCTTTGGCAGCCTGAGTTTGTAGCGCAGGGTTTCGTTGCTGCGCAGGCGCGAACCGACCACCAGCATGGCGTCGCAGCTCTGGTACAGCTCTTCGGCAGGTTTTTGCAGGTTGTAGGAGCCCAGGCTGGCTGGATGGTCTTCAGCCAGGATGCCGCGTCCCTGGACCGAGGTGACCACACCCCAGCCCATCTTCACGAAACGCTCGACTGCGGCACGCGCACCGCGTGCGCCGCCGCCCAGCCAGAGCAACGGGCGTTTGGCCGTCAGAAGCTGTGCAGCCAGCGCATCCACCTCGGAGGAGGCGGCTTGCACCGGCGCGACAAACAGCGGCGCCAGGTCTGCCGGCAGATCCAGCAGCATGGCCTGGATGTCAATCGGGATTTCAATGCTGACCGGCCCGCAGGGTGCGGTGAACGCCAGGCGATGCGCCTCGCGCAGGGTCGCCAGTGCGGTCTCGGGATTGCGGATGCGGAACGCTGCCTTGCCAACGGCCTGCAGCATGGCCAGTTGCGCCGGGGCTTCGTGGATGAAACCGAGGTCGCGGTCCAGGTAGTCGGACTCGATCTGCCCGGTCAGGTGCAGCATCGGCGTGCCGGCCGTGAGTGCCTCGACCAGCGCGCCGGCCGCATTGCCTGCGCCCGTTCCGGTACTCGTCACGCAAACGCCCATCACACCGGTCACACGCGCATAGGCGTCGGCCATGTTGCAGGCGCCGGCCTCGCCGCGGGCCGAAACAAAGCGGATCTTCTGGCGCGTGTTGAAGGCGTCCAGGATGGGCATGTTGTGGATGGAGATCACGCCGAAGGCGGCCTTGACGCCGCACTGCTCCAGGAAGCGGGCGGCTAGCTCGCCTACGGTAACGCGTGTTGGGCTGGAAGCTTGGGTCATATTGGTCATGCGGCTATCTTTTCTGATGGAGTTTGTTGTTTTGAAGGGCGATGGCCGGGCTGGGGCAGGTGGCTCATGCGTTGTGTCAACTGGGCGGCCGCCTGCTGCACCTGGGGCACCAGCACCTCGGTCTGGCTGGCGTCCAGTTGCTGCGCCGGCACGGTGATGCTGACAGCCGCCACAACCTCGTGTTCATCGTTGAACACAGGCGCGGCGATGGTGGAAATCCCGGTTTCATAACCGCCCTGGCTGATGCCGTAGCCATTGGCCCGGTCTACGTCGATCAGCGCCTTGAGCTGGGCCAGTGTGGTGGGCGTCTTGGGCGTGTGGGCGGGCAAGGGGCGGTCCGGGTACAAGGCCGACAGCGCCGCCATGTCCAGGTCCGAAAGCAGCAACCGGCCCAGCACGGTGGCATGCGCCGGCAGCCTGGCCCCCACCTGTATTGAATGAAACAGCGCACTGCGGCCCGTGGCCTTGGCCACAAACACCACGTCGCGGTTGTCCCGCACCACCAGGTGGGCTGAGTAACCCGACTGGTCGCGCAACGCATCTATCACCGGGCGGCCGTGCTCGGTCAGCTCCATGGAGGCCAGGTATTCAAAGCCCAGGCGCAGCACGCCAATACTGAGCTTGTAATTGTTGCTGTCTCCGACGCGCTCCACAAAGCCGGATTTTTCCAGCGTGTGCAGTATGCGGAACACCGAAGCGCGCGGCAAATCCAGCTGGCGTGCAAGGTCTGCACCGCTCAACTCCGGCGTGTGGCGGTTGAACTGGCCCAGCAGTTCCAGCCCGCGCTGCAATGCCGGTACGGTATAGCGGTCGTCAGCAGCAGTCATACAGCGGCCTTTTGTTGCTTGCCTGAATCGGGCAGGCCGAGCAGGGCATTGACCTTGCCGAAAGCGTCCAGCGCGCAGGCATGGCCGGCATCGCCCAGGTCTGTCCACGGCACGCCGGCCGCCGCCGCAACAGCCTGGCAACCGGCGGGAAGCGTGATGGTGTCGGCCTGCCCGCTGGCCACGGCCACGGGGCAGGTCACCTTGGCCAGGTCTGCCAGCAAGTCACCGCCAGCCAGCAGGTGCGAGGCCTGGGTGTAACCCCCCACGTGAACCTGCGCCATGATGGATTGCACATAAGCCACGTGCGCCGCATCGGCCCTGGGCGAAAGCATGGCCGCACCGCGCTTTTGCGCCATGCCGGCCGGGCCCAGCGCCTGCAGGTTGGCCAGGCGGTCATTGAGTTTTTTGGCGCGGTCCTCTTCGCTGGCCCGGGCATAACCCTGGGCCGGTGACAGCAACACCAGCCGCGCCACCTGACGGGGGCGCTGCAAGGCGGCGCGGGTCGCCATCAGGGCGCCCAGTGAGTGGCCAACGAGCGTGACGGGCAGGCTTACATCCAATGCATCCAGCCAGGCCCACAGGCGGCTGGCATAGTCGCCCGCATCCGGGTGGGCCGCGCCCACGGGACTGCTGGCACCGTAGCCCGGTGCTTCCCACGCCAGCACGCCAACGCCTTTGCTGCGCGCAACAGCTTCGAGCTGCATCAGCCAGCTGCCCGAACCCGAACCTATGCCGTGCAGCAGCACATGCGTCACGCCGGCAGGTGCGGTACCCGCCCGGCGAAACTCGACCTCGCCGGCAGGCGTTGCCAAGCGCGCGGGCGCGAATCGCTGGATGCGCCCGGCCAGGGTGGTGGTAGAGGGCTCTACAGGGTTCATGGATGCGCCCAGATACTGTTTTGAGTATGAAAAATAGCCGTAGCGCCCTGAATACGAGCGCAACCAGCTATTTATTTCATAGCGTCCCGCTTGATCTTTGCAAGCGGGCTGTCCGGCGGATAGGTCGGCGTGACAGGCTTTGGCGTGCCCAGCATGACGCACATGAGCGCGTCCTCGTCACCGATATTGGTTTCTTCGCGGTACACGCCGGGCGGCACGGAGACCAGGTCACGCTCATTCAGGATGGACTCCCAGCGCTCGCCGTCCTTTTCGCAGACGATCTTCATCTTGCCGCGCATGACAAAAAACACTTCTTCCACGTCATAGTGGATGTGCAGGGGGCCGACATTGCCGGCCGGGATCACCATGGTCGAGAACGTGAAATGCGCCGAAGGCACGGTATTCGCGTCCTTGGCAACGCCGGTGCCGCCAGTGCCCACGTAGCGCATCTGCGCACGGCGGTAGCTGGGGTCGTAGTCGGCCTGGAACTTGAGCGCGTCCCAGTCGTACTTGCGCGAGGCGAAACGCGCGACGCGGCCGTCCAGCCAGTCCGAAAAACTCTGGCCTTCAGCGGGCATCATGCTGCGCTGGATATCGGCTTCGGGCGGAATGGTGGCATCCAGCAGGCCGCGTTCATTAAAGACGGGTTGGTTTGCAGCGGGGGCATTCATAAAAATCTCCTTCTATCAATTCATCACAAAGCCGCCGTTGACGGGCAGCACCTGGCCGGTGATGTAACCGCTGCCGCGAGACAGCAGGAACATCACGGCGGCCGTAAGGTCTTCGGGAACCTGGGCACGCTCGATCGCGCGCCCATTGCGGTAATGGTCGTGGCGAACCTGGGGCACGTATTCGGTGGCCTCCACCAGCGTGAGGCCGGGCGCAATCGCATTCACCGTGGTGCCCTGGGGGCCGAGTTCTCGCGCCATGGCGCGTGTCATCGCCATCACGGCTCCCTTGCTGGCGACATAGGCCATGAGGTTGGTGGCGCCCCACAGCGCGGTGTCCGAGGCGAGGTTGACCACACGCCCGAACCCCGACGCCGCCAGGTGCGGTTGTGCCGCCACTGTGGTCAGCCAGGTGCCGCGCACATTGACGTCCATCACGCGGTCCCAGGTGTCCACGGCGATGTCGCCCATCACCTTGCCACCGGAGTTGGTAATCGCGCCGTTGTTGATCAGGCCGTCAAGGCCGCCCAGGTGTTTGGCTGCCGCATCCACGCCGGCCTTGATGGCCGCCGCATCGCTCAGATCCATGGGCACGTAAAACACCTGCTGGCCGAGTTCCCTGGCCAGCGCTTCGCCGCGCTCATGCAGCACATCGCTGATCACGACGCTCGCACCCGCAGCCACCAGCGCGCGGGCAAAGGCCTCGCCCAGGCCGCGTGCGCCGCCTGTGACCAGCACCTTGCGGCCTGTGAGCATGATTTCGGGTTGGGTGGAAACAGTCATGGATGGCTTTTTTAAATGGGTAGGAGGCTTGTGCGACGCGCTCAGGCCGAGCGCCGCTCTGAACTGGGCAGGTAATGCAACACGCGTTTTTCGGCGATCACCACCGCGTAATAGGCAATGATGCCGATCACCGTCAGCGCGCCAATGACAACAAACACGGCAGCGGTATTGCCCTGGCCCTCAAAGAACACCAGCAGGTAGCCCAGGCCCATATTGCCGCCCACCAGCTCACCGACCACCACGCCAATCACTGCCAGCGTACTGGCGATGCGCAGCCCGGAGAACAGCGCCGGCATGGTCGTAGGGAATTCGACATTGCGGAAAACCTGCAGGCGCGTGGCCGAGAAGGAGCGCGCCAGGTTGATCATGTCCACGTCCATGGTGCGCATGGCCGACAGCACGTTGATCAGCACCGGGAAGAAAACAATCAGCACCGCCACCAGTATCTTGGGGTACATGGTGTAACCCATCCACATCACGAACAGGGGCGCAAATGCCACCTTGGGCGCAATCTGCAGGGCCAGCAGGTAGGGCGAGAGCACCGACTCCACACGTGGCGACAGGCCAAGCGCATAACCGATGAGCGCGCCCAGCACCGAACCCAGGATAAAGCCGATCACCACCTCGGCCGCCGTCACCCCTGCGTGCCAGAGCAGGTTTTCCGAGCCCCAGATACGCACGGCCTCGGCGCACACCTTGCTGAAGTGAGGCAGCACAAAATCGGGGACACCGATCATCCCCGGCCCCCACTCCCATGCGGCGAGGAACAGGACAAGGACCAGCAGGCTCCAGCTGGTAGTGACAAGGCGGTCGCGGTTGGCGCTCATGGCTGTTTATTTCGCGTTTACAAACTGGTTGGTGTAGAGGTCTTTGAGCGGCGCTTCTTTTTGCACCACGCCATTGCTGACGTAGAACTTCTGCAGCTCGCCCAGACGGGTTTCATCCATCTGGCCCGGCACTTTCTGGCCGGCATAGACGTATTTGTTGTACATCTCGAAGGCCTGCAGGATGGAGGCTTCCTTGCCCTTGTACATGGGCACCTGCTTGACGTAGACCGCGGTAGCTGCCTTCGGGTCGGCCATGATGTCCTTCATGCCCCGCAGGGTTGCGCGCACCAGTTTCTGGATCAGTTGCGGGTTCTTCTGGATGGTCTCGTCGGAAGCCAGGATGGCCTGCGCCATGCTCTTGAAGTACACGTCGGCCGGCAGGATGTCCACCTTGGCGCCGGTCTCCAGTGCGCTCACCGTCCAGTCAGGCACGGCAGCCATGGCGACGGCCTTCTTGCTGGCGAACTGCTGCCAGACACCGGCAGGTCCGGCCGCCTGGATGTTGACATCGTTCTTCGTCAGGCCGACCTTGCTGAGCATGCCCAGCAGGGCGTAGTAGGTGGTGTCGGTGTACGAAATCACTGTAACCGTCTTGCCCTTGAGTTCGCGCGGGCTTTCGATGCGCTCATCCTTGTGGCTCACCAGTTGCGTCAGCGAACCGCTGCCCAGCACGGCCACAGCCTTGATGGGGATGCCCTGGGCGCGCGCGATGATGGGCGTATCACCGATCGCGCCGCCGATGACGGCGTTGCCGGCACCCACCTGCTTGGCCACATCCACACCGCCACGCCCGGTCACGAACTCGACCTCCAGCCCTTCAGCTGCGTAATAACCTTTGGCCTGGGCCAGCATCCATGGGCCGAAAGCCGGCAGGGTTCCCGGTGCGGGCAGCAGATAGGTGATTTTCTGCAGTTGCTGGGCCTGGGCAGCCAGGGGCCCGAACAATGCCGTGGAGGCAAGGAGGGCCAGACAGGTGCGACGCAAAACAGGATGGTTTTTCAGGTTCATGAAGTTCTCCGGTGGGATGGTTGCTGGTCGAAAAAAGGGGAAATGATCAGTGGACTTCGGTGCTGGCGTCGATCTTGAGCAGATCCATCAGCCGGGCGACATAAGGCCCCACTTCAGCACGCTTGCGCCTGGCCATCGGGTTGCTGCGGTCAGGCAGGTCCACGGTGATTTCCTCGACGATGGTGCCGGGACGCTCGCTCATGACGAGGATGCGGTCCGACAGCGCAACGGCTTCGACCAGGTCGTGGGTAATAAACAGAACCGTCTTTTTGTGGGCGGCAACGGTATGGGCCAGATCCTGTTGCAGGATCATCTTGGTCTGGGCATCCAGCGCCGAGAAAGGCTCATCCATCAGCAACACCAGCGGATCCACGGCCAGCGTCCTGGCCAGCGCCGCGCGCTGGCGCATGCCGCCGGAGAGCTGGTGCGGGTAGTTGGCGCCAAAACCGCCAAGATGGCATTGCGCCAGCAGTTTGTCCGATACCTTGGCCCGGTCAGCCGCCGGAACACCGCGCAACTCCAGCCCGAACTCGATGTTCTGGGAAATCGTTCGCCAGGGCATCAACAGGTCTTTTTGCAGCATGAAGGACACATGCGGATTTGGCCCCTCCACCACCTGGCCCGCCACCTTGACGATGCCGGCACTGGGTTTGGCCAGGCCCGAGCCCATGTTGAGCAGGGTGCTTTTGCCGCAGCCTGAAGGCCCGATGATGGAAACCACCTCGCCCTGCGCGATTGAAAAACTGACATTCGTCGCGGCCAGGACTTCTTTCGAGTTGCCGCGCGCGGGAAAGCGCTTGTCCACCCCGATAAATTCAATGGCCGGCGTGCCGGCGGTTACGTTGCTCATGCTGCGACTTTCATGATGGGTATCTGGACCTGGACACGACCTTCCTGTACCCGGGTCGGGTAGCAATGCAGGTCGCGCTGGCCGATTTCAACCAGGCATTTGCCGGTGGCAATGTCAAAACGCGCGGCATGCAGCGGACACTCGATCACGCCGTCTTCCTGGAAACCCTGGGACAGCAATGCGTAGGCATGGGGGCACACATCCTCAAGCGCGTGCACTTCGTCGCCCACCAGGAACAGGCCCAGCTTCTGGCCGTTGACCTCGACGCCCACCGGGAAGTCTGGATCGAGCTGGTCGCGCGATGCGACCTCATGCCATGGAAACTCTTGATCGCCGGTTGAAGTGCTCATGCTTTTCTCTTCAGAAGGGTGGCCGTTGATTGGATTTTTGATTCATTAGTGAAACATTGATTCACTAAAGATTCATTGTTTGCCTTATGCTTTTTTCTGTCAATTCATATCCGACTGGTTTAGTAGGGATATTCAGGCATGCTGCCGAATCGCGTCCGCCAGTGTGCCGACCATCTGGTCAATGTGGGCCTGCTCCACGATATAAGGCGGCGCCAGCACCAGGTTCTCGCCGGCAGGCCGCACCAGAACACCCTTGTGGAAGCAGCTGATGAAAATGTCATAGGCACGTTTGCCCGGTGCACCCGGTATTGATGCGAGCTCCACCGCGCCAGCCAGGCCAAGACAACGAATGCCGGTCACATTGGGCAAGCCCTTGAGACCAGCGTGCATGGCGTCACCCAGCACCTTGCCCATCTGCCCGGCGCGTTCAACCAGTTTTTCCTCCTTGAGCAGATTGAGCGTGGCAATCGCCGCAGCACAAGCCACAGGGTGGCCCGAGTAGGTGTAACCATGGAAAAATTCGATCGCATGCTCGGGCGCGCCTTCGTTGGCCTGCATCATGGCGCCGTAAATGCGGTCGGAGCAGATCACGCCGCCCAGCGGAATCACACCATTGGTCACACACTTGGCAAAGGTCAGCATGTCCGGCACCACACCGTAATAGTCAGCGCCAAAGCCGGTTCCCAAACGGCCAAAACCGGTGATCACCTCATCAAAAATCAGCAAGATGCCGTTTTTGTCGCAGATCTCGCGCAAACGCTTCAAGTAACCCCTGGGCGGCAAATACCAGCCCGCACTGCCCGCCACCGGCTCGACGATCACGGCGGCGATATTGCTCGGATCGTGTAGCGGCAGGATGCGGTTTTCCAGCTCCAGCAGGATGTCCTCCTGCCACTCCGGCTCAATGCCATTGATATAGGCATGCTTCACCGGATCGTGGATAAAGCGCAGGTGGTCCACACGCGGCAGCAAGGCGGCGCCAAACACCTTGCGGTTGGCCGGGATGCCGCCCACGCTCATGCCGCCAAAACCAACCCCGTGGTAGCCGCGCTCCCGGCCTATGAACACATTGCGGTGCCCTTCACCGCGCGCACGGTGGTAGGCCAGTGCCGCTTTCAGCGCGGTATCGGCAGCTTCCGAGCCCGAGTTGCAAAACAGCACCTTGTTGAGCTCACCCGGCGCCATGGCTGCAATCATGTCGGCAGCCTTGAACGCCTGGTCGTTGCTGGCCTGGAAAGCCGTGGCGTAGTCCAGGGTGTCCAGCTGTTTTTTGATCGCTTCATTGATCGGCTTGCGATTGTGGCCCGCGCCCACACACCACAGGCTGGAGATGCCGTCCAGCACCTGTTTGCCATCGTGTGTCGTGAAATGCATGCCCTCGGCGGCGACAAAAACACGCGGGTCTTTTTTAAAGCTGCGATTCGGTGTGAAGGGGAGCCAGTGGTGCTCCATGTTGAAATCCTGCTGGGCCATGTCAGTCTCCTGCGTAGTTTTTGCATTCTGGCACTCCTGAAGGGCTAGCGCACCGGGAATTCAATCCTGGGCGGGCAGCTCCCTTCGCCACCTGCGACAATTGCCCACCTATGAATCACGCTTTCATCCTTACCCTGTCCTGCCCGGACCGCATGGGCATTGTTCACGCTGTTTCCGGCTTTTTGCTCGAACACGGCGGCAATATTGAAGAGGCCGCGCAGTACAACGACAACGACACCGGCCTGTTTTTCATGCGCGTACAGTTTGCCTGCGACAAACTGAGCCACGAAGAACTCAAGGCCCGGCTGCTTGCTTTTGCAGAACCCTTCCAGATGAGCTGGAAGCTGCACTCCACGGAATCGGCCATGCGCACCGTGATCCTGGTCAGCCGCGACGGGCACTGCCTGAACGACCTGATGTTCCGCGCCAAGTCCGGCCTGCTGCCGGTGGATGTGCGCGCCATCATCAGCAACCACCGCGATTTTTACCAGCTCGCGGCGAGCTACAACGTGCCCTTTCACCACATCCCGGTGACGGCCGACACCAAGGCGCAGGCCGAAGCAAAACAGCTGGAAATCATCGAATCCGAAGGCGCGGAGCTGGTGGTGCTGGCCCGTTACATGCAGGTGCTGAGCAACGACATGTGCAAAAAACTCGCCGGCCGGGCCATCAATATCCACCACAGCATGCTGCCCAGCTTCAAGGGCGCAAAACCCTATTACCAGGCACATGACCGCGGCGTGAAGGTCATAGGCGCCACCGCCCACTATGTGACCGCCGACCTGGACGAAGGCCCCATCATCGAGCAGGACGTTACCCGCGTGGACCACAAGGACACGGTCGAGAACCTGACGGCCCGCGGCAAGGACACCGAAAGCCGCGTATTGGCCAGAGCCGTGAAATGGCACAGTGAACACCGTGTGCTGCTGAACGGCCACAAGACGGTCATCTTTAAGTAGATGAGCCCCCACGGTCGCTCACTGCGTGTAGCTTCCTGCCCCCCGAGGGGGCCGCTGCGCCTGCGGTCCGGCAAAGCCGGTCCCGCGGCCCCTGCTTGCGAAGAAACGCATTCATCGGCGCGCGCGGTATCAAGCGCCTCTTGATATGGCTACTGCTGGCCGCATTCCGCCTATCCAGTGTCTTCTCACTTTTGAGGCACTGGCGCGCCTGCGCAGCGTGACGCAGGCGTCTGAAGAACTCTGCGTCACGCCCAGCGCGGTCAGCCACCGCGTCAAGCAGCTGGAGCAAATCATAGGCACCAGGTTGTTTGGCCGGGCCGACTTTTCCCTGACCACCGAGGGCAGCGAATACCTGGCGCACGTGCGCGAGGGCCTGGCGACTCTGCAGAAGTTCCCGGGCGCGGCCGGCACCAGCGGCACGCCCGGCAAACGCAAACTACGGCTGGCCGTCACACCCACGTTTGCGCGTTCCATCCTGATCCCGCGCCTGCGTCAGTTCACCGAAGCCTACCCCGAGATAGACCTGACCCTGCAGGTGTCGATTCCTCTACTGGATGTGGTGGCCGAAGATGCCGACCTGATCGTGCGTTTCGGCACCGGGCGTTATGCCGATCTGGAGCATGTGTGCCTGATCAGGGACGAGGTCACGCCGCTGGCCTCCCCGGCTTTTGTGCGTGAGCACGGCCCCTTCGAGTCGCCAGAAGACCTTGAAGGTGAAAGCCTGCTGCGCTCCCCGCTGGAACCGTGGCGCACCTGGTTCGCGGCCAAGCACCTTGACTGGCCCGAGCCGGCAGACGGCTCTCAATTCAACGACATCGGCCTGATGTGTGACTCGGCGGCGGCAGGCATGGGCATAGCGCTGGTCAGGCTCAAGCTGGGCGCTCCCTGGCTGGAAAACGGCTCACTGGTGCGCCTGGGCAACAACGCTGTGTTCAGCAGCAACGTCCCCAGCCCGCACGCCCACTACCTGTGCTGGCGCACCGGCACCATGGACCGCTGGGAATGCGCCGCATTTGCCGACTGGCTCAGAAAATCGATCGCCTGATTCAGGGCGCCGGACGTCCGGCTACCACCGGAAAAACCAGCATCAACCCTGTTCAGTTTTTCTCCGGCATGGCCGAGGAGTGGTGGCTTGTAATCAGCCACTGCGATCCATCCCAGCTGTAGGTATAGCTATAACGCGCCTTGACCTGGGCTCCCGTCTTGCCGAAACTGAAGGTGTAAAGCCCCGCATCAAGAGCCGAGTTACAGCCGATCACGATGAACCTTGAGTCGATTTTTCCAACCGGCTTGTTCTCGAGAAAGTGCTGGAAGTAGTCTTCCTTCTCGGCAGCGGTCAGCCTGGGTTGATTGGAGACAGTGGCCAGAAGAATCGATTTGCTTGCATAGTTGGCAACCACCTTGCGGGGATCGTCCGTCTTAAGCGAGTCATTCCACCGGTCGAACAGGGCCGCGATCTCCTGCTCGCTGCTTGCCTTGCAGGCCATCGTTTGCGGCGGCGAGGCAGATGACACGGCGTCCCCTGGCGCGGTCGCACAGCCGGCAAGAATAAATGCAATGGCGGCGCACAGGATGGATAAACGTTTCATACACACTCCTCAAATAAGAATGAAAATTTACAGAATCAACAGTGGCGTACAAGCAAATGCTCGTCCTTACTGCCACGGTCAGCGGCCGCGCGGAATCCCTTGCCCCTCGCGCAGCCCCGCATTTTCACAGAATGCCTTAAATTTCTTCAACCCGAAAGCCCCCGCTTGCCCTAAAGTCTGGGGTCAAACAGGAACCGGACCATGAATGCCCCCCCCTCAAGCACCGAAAGAGCACAACGGAAAGCGCAGGTGGTGCAGGCGCTTAGAGCCGTATTGCCGGCACATGCCCTGTTATGGAACAGCGAGGACACCACTCCCTACGAATGCGATGGACTGACCGCCTACCGCCAGCGGCCGCTGGTCGTGGCCTTGCCCGAAACCTGTGCCCAGGTGCAGGCCGTCCTCAAAACCTGTCATGCGATGGACGTGCCGGTTGTGGCACGCGGCGCGGGCACAGGCCTCTCCGGCGGCGCGATGCCGCACAAGCTGGGCGTCACGCTGTCGCTGGCCAAATTCAACAAAATCCTCAAACTCGACCCGGTCAGCCGCAGCGCTGTCGTGCAGGGCGGCGTGCGCAACCTGGCAATCTCAGAAGCGGCCGCCCCCCACGGCCTGTATTACGCACCCGACCCATCCAGCCAGATTGCCTGCACCATAGGCGGCAACGTGGCGGAAAACTCGGGCGGCGTGCATTGCCTGAAATACGGCCTGACGGTGCACAACGTGCTCAAGGTCAAGGGTTTCACCATCGAAGGTGAAGAAGTCGAGTTTGGCAGCGACGCGCTCGATGCGCCGGGGTATGACCTGCTGAGCATCGTCATCGGCAGCGAGGGCATGCTGGCAGTGACGACAGAGGTGACAGTGAAGCTGATACCCAAACCGCAACTGGCGCGCTGCATCATGGCCAGCTTCGATGATTTGCGCAAGGCCGGCGATGCCGTTGCAGCCGTCATTGCCGCGGGCATTATTCCGGCAGGGCTGGAGATGATGGACAAGCCCATGACGGCAGCAGTTGAGGATTTTGTGCATGCGGGTTATGACCTCGACGCAGCGGCGATCCTGCTGTGCGAAAGCGACGGCACGCCAGAAGAAGTCGAGGAAGAAATCAGCCGCATGAGCGATGTCCTGACGCGTTGCGGCGCAACCGCGATAGCAGTCAGCCAGAATGAAGCCGAGCGCCTGCGCTTCTGGAGCGGCCGTAAAAACGCCTTCCCGGCATCGGGCCGCATCAGCCCCGACTACATGTGCATGGACTCGACCATTCCACGCAAACGCCTGGCCGACATTTTGCTGGCGATTGCCGGGATGGAAAAAAAATACCAGTTGCGCTGCGCCAATGTTTTCCATGCGGGCGACGGCAACCTGCACCCGCTGATCCTGTTCGACGCCAACGATGCAGACCAGTTGCGCCGATGTGAACTGTTTGGCGCCGACATCCTTGAAACCAGTGTCGCCATGGGCGGCACGGTGACCGGGGAACACGGTGTTGGCGTGGAAAAACTCAACTCCATGTGCGTGCAGTTCTCGGCCGAAGAAAACGAGCAGATGTTTGGTGTCAAGCGCGCGTTTGATGCAAAGGGTTTGCTCAATCCGGGCAAGGTGATTCCCACCTTGAACCGTTGCGCCGAGTACGGAAAAATGCTGGTGCGCGGCGGGAAGATAGCACACCCCGATTTACCTCGTTTCTAGAGAAGAGCCTGCCGGACCAGCGAGTTTTTCGCAAACAGGCCGGCCGTGCCGACGCACCATTCGTTACGCTTTACAGCTGTTTTCGGTGCGGCCATGACCCCTGCTTCGCTGGTGCGCCCGCAGCGTTTCGCCTGCAACGCTCACGCTGCCGCCTTCGTTCGCTGGTTTAACGACGACTGGTTTGGGTTCGCACTGGTGGCGCGGCGGCTGACAAGTCAGACCACGCGTCACCTGCATCCATAGTGCACAGGGCAGCTTGGTCCGGGAAAAATGGGATATGCACGCCCTGAACGGTCAGCATGAACATGGCCGAAGGAGCCGGGGCCAGGGAAATATTTTCTGCAGGCACAGCAGCGTCAGAAGCCCTCTGTCCGCTGGCGATACAAAACGAGGAGCAGACGACTTGCGCCCTGCAGGTCCAACTTCGTGCCAATGCCCGGGCCGGACTCACAGGGTCACACTGGCGTCCTTGCAACGCCACCGGTTGTCAGCAGTCTGCTTAGCCCACTTTGGCGAGGGCCGGCGCCTTGGGTACTGCGCCGAACAGTATCTCGCCGGCCAGCTGGCCACCTTCCTCAATCACCAGCTTGCCATAACGAATGGTGCCTGTGACCTTGCCGGTCGAGTAGATCACCAGCTTCTGGCGCACCGTGAGGTTGCCATTGAACTCGCCCCGGATTTCGGCCACGTCGATTTCAGCGGAGCCCTTGAAAGCGCCCTGCTCAGAGATCTGGATCACACGTGAGTCCATCGTGGCCTCGACCAGGCCTTCGACTACCAGCGTGTCGCAGTCGGTGATTTCAACACCCTTGAGTTTGATATTCGGACCTACGGTCAGCTTGCTGCCGCCCTCCGTGACACTGCTGGCGGCTGCGGCTGTCGGCACCGCTTCAACCACGGGTTTGGCATTGGCTTGCGGGCTGGCAGCCTGCTGTGCTCCATACCCACCGGACAGGCCAGTGGACGCGCCTTGGCGCAGATGGCCTGATGTGGTGGGGGTATCGATATCGCGCTTGCCAAAAAACGGTGTTGCCATGTGACGCTTCCTTGAAAAAGAACGCATCGTACGTCTGCAAAAAATTTAAAGCGCCCGCCTAATGCAAGAGAGGTAACGAAATTAATTCTTACATGCAGCCTTATCCAGCAACGCCTGCGCAAACACACATGCCCACGCGCGTGCCTCGGCATGGCGATATAGTCACCCGCCATGTCCTACACATTAAAGATCTTCACCGCAGAAGAAGTGACCGAAACAGCACGTGAACAGGCCGCACAGCGCTTTCGTACAGCCCTCGAAACATCGCTGGGTGACGCGAGCCTGGTGGTGCCGGTGTACCAGGCCTACCTCAAGCTGCTGCAAGCCCATGGCGACCACCCTCGTCCCTGGCCGATCTCGCCTGCGGAGCAGTTGCTGGCAGACCAGTGGGAAGAAGCCGAAATGGCAGCCACACAGGCGGCTTTTGGTGCGGAGCGCTACATGGGGGACGCACACTTCGAGTTGGGCGTTTGACAACTGGCCCGCACTGCTGCCGCTCCGCCACTTGGTGCAGGACACTAAAGCGACAACTGCAGCCCCGGATACCGGTCAAATGTTGGGCTTTGTATCGATAATTACACAGGGTAATAAACGGGGCCGATAGTGATTGTGGTGTTGTGTGTCATTTTTCTGCTTGCACTGGGAGTACTTGGCCTCTGGCTGTACCGGCGCAACAAAACCAGAGCCTTGCCCGTCCCGGTTTCCGTACCTGCGGTGGATCCGCAAGCCTATCAGGTCAGTTATGCACCACCACAGTTCGAGTGGAGCGGCAACAGCACCGGCACGTTGCCGCTCAAAACGCTGACCTACAAACAGTATGAATGCCTGGAGGATGCACGCTACGGGTTCAGGATTGTCGGGTTGCCGCCCTCCGAACGCGGGCAGCCGCAAGCCCACAAGACCCGCGCCCACGGCCTGAGAACCGTGGAATCCCTGTCAGGGCATGGTTTCCTGAGCGGGAATGCCCGGGACGGCTATGCCATCACCGACCTCGGGCTCAACGCACTGGAAGTTTGTAGCGTCAGGTATTGATTGAGTGCGGGACAAACGCCTCGCGGATACCGGGGCCTTCGCCGGTGCCGTCTCACTGACGGCTGAACCGGTGCGCTACGGACACAAAGGCATCCAGCGCCGGATTCGTATTCGAAGGGCTGAAGGCCAGCACCAGCGAGTACTTGACAGCCGCGTTGCGCCGCCGGACCTGGAGATAAGCCACGTGGTCGGCCTTGACTGCCTGCATCGCCTCGGGCACAAGCGCAATGCCCAGGCCGCTGCTCACCAGGGCGAGAATCGTCTGCATTTCCGAGGCGACCTGCACGAAGTTGGGAACAAAACCGCAGTCCTGGCACGCGGCCATCACCACACTCTCAAAACCTGGCCCCTCCCTGGACGGAAAACCGATAAACGACTCCGAAGCCAGGTCCCGCAACTGGACACGCGTCTGGCTGGCCAGGGGGTGGGAATCGGGTACCGCCAGGATGAGCTCCTGTTCGCAGAAACGGTCGACCCGGAAATCCTCGGCATCGTGCAGGGGCGGCACCACGATTCCGACATCCATGGCACCGCTTATCAGCGCGGCCTTCTGCTGTGACGACGTGTCGCTCGCCAGTACCAGCTTGACGTCCGGGTAATCCTCCCGAAAGGCACGCAGCAGCCTGGGCACCACACCAAGCGCGGCACTCGGCACAAATGAAAGCCGCAGCGTGCCGAGCTTGCCGACAGCCGCCCGTTGCGCAATCTCGATCGACAGCTGGGCATGCGCCAGTGTGCGCCGCGCTTCACGCAGGAAAGCCTCTCCCGCCACAGTCAGGCGCACGTGATGCCGGGTACGGTCCAGCAGCATCACGCCCACATCGGCTTCAAGCCTTTGCACGGCAACGCTCAGGGGCGGCTGGGAGACATGCAGCCGTTCGGCGGCGCGCCGGAAACTGCGCTCTTCCGCGACTGCAACGAATTGCCGGAGTTGACGAAGGTCCATGCGTAGATTCTAGCGCTGGTGATTCATAAAAACTATCACCAGCTCATACAAACGGTATTAGACGGAATTTCCAGGCTATCCCAGAATGCGACAAACGTCATCAAAACGTCACCGGATTTCATCGTCAATGCCCACCTGATTGAAAGCGTCGTCATGCAAGCCTCACTGCTGGAAGAACTCAACCCGGTTCCCAACCCCTACCCCATCAAATCCGAGGTCGAGTACCCGGAAGTCTGGCGACTCTGCGAGCAGGCGCGTGAGCTGGCATGGAATCCCGCCCTGATTGATTTCTCGGATCTCCGCGAGGCCGAACTCTCCACCGAAATCCGGGAAGCCGGCGCCGAATGGTGGAGCCTGCGCGCCTGGATGGAGCACGGCGCCATCCCCTACGGCACAGAGCGCCTGCGGGAAGCGATTTTTGACCACCAGCCATTTGAGATCAAGCAGCACATCGTCAACTTCATTGCCGAAGAACTGCGCCATCACGAGGCTTCCTTCCTCGTCGCCCGCGGGCTGGCGGCTTACCAGGACGAGCCGCGCGCAGATTATTTCAAGTCGGTCATACCGCGCTTTCACGACGAGAGGGACGAGAAGGCCATGTCGTTTTACGCAGGGCTTGCCGTCAACACCCTGTTTGAGCAACTGTCGGGGGAACTGCTCAAGGCACGCTATGAGAATGCCCGTTTCGAGTCGGTCCGCAGTGCCTGCCAGCTGATCCTGCGGGATGAGGCGCGCCATATCCAGTTCGGCCGCATCATCATGCGCAGGTTTTTTGAAGACCTGACGGCGACGGACAGGGCCTTGATAGGGCAAAAGTTTGCCAAAAAACTTCGCGGAAGCCTGCTCAACGGCGTTTATGCCGTGGTCAACCTGCCTGAAGGCGAACGTGCGCGCGCAGGCCACAACCGCGCGCTGGCCGCCGAGCATGGGCTGGGCGCGACCCATCCCGATGAAGAGATTTTTATCATCCAGCGCGCGCTCCAGCAAATCCGCGAAGACATCGCGCCCTACAGCGTGGAAATTCCGGAGATACCCGAGGTGGATCGCGTCGCGCCTGCTCATTAGATACAGTCTTCCATGACGGCGACCCCGACTCACCCCCATGGACCCATGAATAAAAACATGAACTCATACCGGCGGCTGGCACTGGCATTTCACGCCCTGTTTTTTGCCTCCCTCTTTGCGGGTGCCCTGCACGCGCAAACCGGCTACCCGAGCCGGCCCGTGACCCTGGTGGTGCCCTATCCGCCAGGCGGTTCTGCCGACATCCTTGCACGCACCGTCGGGCAAAAACTCAGCGTTCTCTGGGGCCAGCCGGTCATCGTGGACAACCGGGCCGGCGCCGGTACCGCCATAGGCGCAAAAGCAGTCGCGTCGGCCCCGGCAGATGGTTATACCCTGCTGATGGGAACAGTCAGCTCGCACGCCATCAACCCGGCAATGAACAAGGTCGGTTACGACCCAGTGAAGGACTTCACTGCCGTAGCGCCCCTTGCCTCCGTCGCCTTTGTGCTGGTTGCCCACCCCTCCTTTGCTGCGGCCAGCCTGCAGGACCTGGTTGCCATGGCCCGGGCAAAACCGGGGGAAATCACGTACGCGTCCGCAGGTCCAGGAACATCCAACCATCTGGCCGGCGTGTTGCTTGAGGGAGCCTCGCGCATCAACCTGCTGCACGTGCCTTACAAGGGCAGCGCACCCGCACTCAGCGATGTGCTCGCGGGCCATGTCAAGCTGATGTTTGACCTGCAGGCCACGGCGCTTCCGTATGTCAATTCCGGCAGGCTGCGCGCACTCGCCATCACCAGCAAGACGCGCAGTTCAAACCTGCCCAACGTACCGACCATGGTCGAAGGCGGCGTGCCCGGCTACGAAGCCAGCGCGTGGTTCGGCATCTTCGCACCGGCAGCCTTGCCCCGGCCGGTTACGGAAAAAATCAACCAGTCATTGGCCAGCGTATTGAAGATGGCTGACGTGCAAAAGCAGTTGCGCGACCTGGGCGCGGAGCCCGAGTCCGGCACACCCGAGGCATTTTCCGAATATGTACGCAGCGAGTCCGTGAAATGGGCGGAGATTGTCAAGAGTGCCGGCGCCAGCACCAACAAATAGGCCTGCGCGGCCGGCATGCTTTCTGCATGGCAGGCATCCAGTCCCCCCGCCAATTGATGGCCGCCTTGCCGGTATCGCGTAGAACGGTTTTGTCAGCCCACGTCGTTTTTTAAAGGAGGTCATCATGAGCAACCCCGGTATATTTCGCCCCAGCCTTGTCGCATTGTCCGTTTCCCTGCTGGTGCTGCCGCTCGCGGCGCGGGCGCAGACAGCCGAGATCTATCTTCCCGTGCTGGTGCCGGTCACCGGCTTTCTCGCACTGGAAGGAACCAGCCAGAGAAACGGCGCACTGCTCGCTGTCAAGAATGCACCGGCGTCGGTCAAGGTGCGCGCCGAAGTAAGCGATACAGGCGCATCGCCCGAAGGCGCAACCACGGCACTCGAACGCTCACTGGGACGCGGCAAGGTGACCGCGGTGGCGGCTTCCATGCTGGGCCCCCAGATGCTGGCCATGCTGCCCATCGCACTGGAAAACAAGGTCCCGCTCGTGACCGTTTCGGGCACGGCCAGCATCACGGAGAAAAACAACCCCTATGTGTTCCGCTTCTTCCCGGGCGATGCGGTGGCCAAGGCGGCGCATGTCCGATACGTGCTGGAAGACCTCAAGAAAAAACGCGTTGCCCTTGTGTACCAGACCACGGCCTATGGCCAGAGCGGGCACGAACATATCGCGGCGCTGCTGAAAAAGGCGAACATCGCCCCCGTCATGGAAGAGGCCCTGGACGTGACGGTCAAGGACATGTCGGCCGTCATCGGCAAGGTGCAGGCGGCCAAACCTGACGTCATCATGCTGCACCTGCACGGAGGACCTTCCGCCCTGTTTCTCAAACAGGCGGCGGCAGCCAGGCTGAACCTGCCCATCGTCGCCGGTTCGGGGCTAGCCCAGCCCTCGACGGCAGCCCTGCTGGAGCCTGCCGAACTCCAGGGCGTCTGCGCGGAAACCAATGCAGCCCCCGTCGCCGGCGGCAGCAGCGAGATGGATAAATTCCTCACACAGTACCGCGCCGAGTTCAAGTCCGAGCCGGACGGCTTCGCCGTGGGCCAGTACGACGCCACGGCCATGCTCATAGATGCCGCAACCAAAGGCGCGAGGTCCGCCGAGGACATGCGCAAGGCCCTGGCCGAAAACAAATACAAGGGACTGGCGATGACCTACAAATCCGACGGCAAGGGCAACATGGCGCACTCGGCCATGATCATCTGCTACGACGGAGCAAGCCGCACGCCAAAAATCGTCAAGCGCTACGAATAACCGGCCGCTACCAGGACGCAAGGAGCCGACATGCTGCTTCAAATTCTTGCCAATGCACTCGCGCTGGGCGCTTCCTATGCGCTGCTTGCCCTGGGTTTTGTGCTGATCCTCAACGCAACGGGCGCCGTCAACTTTGCGCATGGCGACATGGTCATGGCCGGCGGCTACGTCGCCATTGCCCTGTTCGGCCTGCTGCACCTGCCCGGGGCACTGCTGCTGCCCATGGTGGTGGTGGTGATGGCCGCGCTGGGTTTTGTGGTCTCCTGGCTGGCCTACTTCCCTCTGAAGGACAGGCCGCCCGTCTCGGTTTTTATCTCCACCATCGCGCTGGGCATCATTTTCCAGAACTCGTCGAATGCGATCAACGGCGCCGAACCGCGCAAGGGTCCGCCCCTGCTGGGGGAGGGATCATTTGACCTGGGCGGGGTCACGATAGGCGAGCAGGCACTGGCCATCGTGCTTGTGGCGGCGGTACTCATCGCCCTGCAGCACCTGCTGCTCAACCACACAGGCATAGGCCGCAAACTGCGGGCCACAGCCCAGGACCGGCAAATGGCCGAGGCCATAGGCATACGCGTGAACCGGATGATCGCACTGACCTTTGCCATGGGTTCCGCGCTGGCAGGCGCGGCGGGCCTGATGCTGTCCAATACCTTTTTCATTGCGCCCACGGATGGCTCCAACTACGTCATCAAGGCCTACATCGCCGTCACGATAGGCGGCTGGGGCAGCCTGACGGGCGCCGTCTGCGGCGCGCTGATCATTGCGCTGTTCGAGGTCGTGCTGCCCTCGCTGCCGGTGCTGGTGCCCGCGCTCAAGTCCGTCGCGCCGTGGCTGTTCACACAGACCGCCTCGACCATACTGCTTTACATCTGCCTGCTGGCAATCATGTTTTTCCGCCCCCAGGGCCTGTTTGGTGAAAAGGTGCAGAAGCGGGTATGAGCAATTTCTTGCGATGGTGCGGCGCGGGCATCCGGCCGCTTTTGATCCTTGGCGTGCTGGGCCTTGTACTGTGGGCAACGACGATATCGTCGGCCTACCAGATGCGGCTCTTCACCATTGTCGGCATCTACGCACTGCTGGCGCTCGGCTACCAGTTCATCTTCGGGCACGCCGGCGCGCTGGCGCTCACGCAGGGCAGTTTTTTCGGCGTCGGCGCCTACGTTACCGGCATCCTGGGGTCGCGCTACGGGCTGGGCGGCGAATACACCCTGCTGCTGTCCGTCGCCCTGCCGCTGGCACTCGCTGCCATTGTGGCCGCACCCGTGCTACGGCTTGACTCACACTACTTTGCGCTGGCCACCCTGGGCATAGGCCAGGTACTGCTGCTGGTAGCCATCGCCTGGCAGGACCTGACGGGCGGCTCCAACGGGCTGTCCGGCATACCCGGCCTGTCTGTCCTGGGCTACGAGATCAAAAAGGGCCCGGGCATCATGATCGCCGTGTGGTGCTGCGTCGCAGCGGGTGCCCTGCTGTCATGGCGCATCACACGCGGGCTATACGGCGCGGCACTGCAGATCTCGCGCGAAAACCCGGTTGCGGCCCAGGCCATAGGCATCGATACAGCGCGCCTGCGCTACGCAACCTTTCTTTTGTCGGCCATGTTCGCGGGACTGGCAGGGGCGCTGTATGCCCACTCCATCCGCGTGGTATCGGTGGAAGCGCTGGAGTTCCCCATCATGGTGGCCTGCCTGACCATCACGGTGCTGGGCGGGCGCACGCATATTGCGGGCGCCATCCTCGGCGCGATCCTGATCGTCAACCTGCCCGAATGGTTTCGGGTCATGGAAAAATATTACCTGATCGCCTATGGCGTTGCACTGCTGGCGGCGATCATCGTGGCGCCTTACGGGCTGATAGGCCTGCTCGAGCAATGGCGCGCAAAGCTCTGGCCTGAGCGCCCGGCGGCCTTGCCTGAGCCCGCAGCCCTGCCAGACAAAAGCCCGGTCGTCGGCCAGGCAGGCACGCTGCTGGAAGTGCAGGATGTGCGCAAGCGCTTTGGCGGCCTCAAGGCGCTTGACGGGGTGTCATTCAAGGTTGCCTACGGGGAAATCCTGGGGCTCATAGGCCCGAACGGTTCCGGCAAGACGACCATGCTCAATGTCATCACCGGCATCTACCGCGCAGATACAGGCAGCGTGCTGTTGAACGGCGAAGCCATCCATGAAAAAGCGAGTTTCACGATTGCCGGCAGCGGCATCGCACGCACCTTCCAGAACATCAACCTGGTAGACGACATGGCGGTCCTCGACAACGTCGCCGTCGCCCGCTACGGCTTTGAGAAGGCCGGACTGTCGCAGGCACTGGGCGCCGACTGGCATGAGGCCGCATGGCAACGGGCACGCGCCAATGCGGTGTACCTGCTGGATGCGCTGGGCATTGCCCACACGGCCAGCGCACGCGCAGGCGGCCTGGCCTATGGCATCAAGCGCAAGGTGGAGATTGCGCGTGCGCTGGCGCTCGAGCCTTCGCTCCTGCTGCTGGACGAACCCGCCGCCGGTCTGAACGAGGACGAGCAAATCGACCTGGCCGACCGCCTGCGCACATTTTCCAGAAAGGGACTGTCCATTTTGGTGATAGAGCACAACATGCCCTTCCTGATGCCGCTGGCACAGCGCATCATTTGCCTGGACCACGGCGTTGTCATCGCAGAAGGCACGCCCGCTGAAATCCGGGCCAACCCGCTTGTGATCGAAGCCTACCTGGGCGCGCCCGAGGGGCCGCAGCCATGAACACAGCCCTGCTTGAAATAGAAGGACTGGCTGCCAGCTACGGCCAGATCGAAGCCTTGCGCGGGGTCAGCCTGCGCGTAGGTGCCGGCGAAGCCGTGGCGCTGGTGGGCGCCAACGGCGCAGGCAAATCGACGCTGATGAAATGCGTCATGGGCATGCTTGCCGGCGTTTCGGGCGTCGTGCGTTTCGACGGAAAGGACATCACCACCCGTTCCGTCGCCAGCCGGGCCGATATCGGCATCGGCTACTCGCCCGAGGGGCGGCGCGTGTTTTCGGGCCTGACGGTGCATGAAAACCTGCTTGTCGCCAGCCGGGACAAGGATGGCGGGCGGGCCCGCGCCGAAGAGGTTTACGCCTTTTTCCCGGCGCTGAAGGAGAAGTCACAGGCCATGGGATGGGCGCTGTCCGGGGGCCAGCAACAGATGCTGGCGATAGGCCGTGCGCTGATGCTGCGGCCCCGCCTGTTGTTGCTGGACGAACCGTCGCTGGGCCTGTCCCCATTGCTGATGACGGAAGTACTGAACCGGGTCAGGGACATCACGGCCTCGGGTACAGCGGTATTGCTGGCTGAACAGAATGTGCACAAGGCGCTGTCGGTATCGCATCGCGCCTATGTGATCCAGCTGGGCCGTGTGGTTCGCAGCAGCGCCTCCAGCGAATTACTGGCGGCCGGCGACCTGAGCAGTGCGTTTCTTGGCGGCTCCATGCCAACGGGCGCGAATCGTTAATCAACAGATCAACAGATCAACAGGAGTTTTATGTCAGCTTCGTACAGCCCCCAGGACTACGCCCGCCTGCTTTCAGAAATACCCGAGGGGTGCATTTATGTCGATGGCGCTTATGTCAGGACCACTGACCGGCACGAGGTGTTTGGCAAGGCCGACGGCCGGCTGATCACGCTGTGCGGCTACGCCTCACCGGACGACCTGAATGCCGCGGTGTCCGCTGCAAAGACAGCAGCTCCAGGTTGGGCCGCAAAGGCGCCCGCAGAGCGCAGCAAGGTACTGCAGGCCATAGCCCGGGCGCTGGAAAGCCGGTTTAAGGAATTCGTCGCACTGGAGTCGCATCACGGCGGGAAAACCATCGCTGACGCGGAAATCGACATCCGTGCGGCCATAGGCACCCTGCAGTGGTTTGCCGGCTGCGCCGAACGCCTGGATGGCCGCGTGGTGGCCAGCGGTTCGACGATACACCGCTATGTCCGGCGCGAGCCCCTGGGCGTGTGCTCGCTCATCCTGCCCTGGAACTTCCCCTTGCTGCTGATGCTCTGGAAACTCGCCCCCGCACTGGCCGCCGGCAATACCGTGGTGGTCAAACCGGCCAGTGAAACACCGCTGTCTACGCTGGCCTTCGCGGCCCTGGCCGTCGAGGCCGGCCTGCCGCGCGGCGTCTTTAATGTCGTGCCGGGCTCGGGGCGCGCCATCGGTATGCTGCTGGCCACGCACCCCGACGTTGCCAAGGTTTCCTTCACCGGCTCCACCGAAGTGGGCATCCAGGTGGCCGAGGCCGCGGCGCGCACCGTCAAGCGCGTCACCCTGGAGCTGGGCGGGAAGTCCCCCGCCGTCATCTGCGACGACGCCGACCTCGACCGCGCGGCCATTGGCACAGCGGCCGGCGTGTTTGGCCATGCCGGGCAAAAATGCGCGGCACGCACACGCTGCATCGTGATGGAGTCGGTAGCCGACGAACTGGTGGAAAAAATTGCAGCGCGCGCAAAGCTGCTGAAGGTGGGCGACCCGATGCAGGCCTCGACCACGCTGGGCCCGGTCATCAACAAGTCGGCGCAGAAAAACATCCTGGCTTACTGCGACAGTGCGCTGGCCGAGGGCGCCAGACTGGTCTGCGGCGGCAAGGCGCCGGAAAGCTTGCCCGGCCCTTTTGTCGAAGCGACGATCTTCGACCACGCACACAACAACATGAAGATCGCGCGCGAGGAAATCTTCGGCCCGGTGCTCACGGTGATCCGGGTCAAGGACATGGAAGAAGCCATTCGCGTGGCCAACGACTCCGACTACGGCCTGGCGGCCACGGTGTGGACCCGCTCACTCGCCCGCGGGCACCAGCTCGCAGCCCGGATAGAGGCCGGCACGGTGTCGGTCAACACACCCGCCGTGATCGGCATTGAAATGCCTTTTGGGGGCTACAAACAAAGCGGCTACGGCCGGGAACTGGGTGTGGAGGGCATGGACGCCTACCTGCAGCACAAGAGCATCGTGATGGATGTCACCTGAACGCACCGCGCCCTTTTCAAACATTGCCAGCCAACCCCCTTTCCGTGGAGGATTCATGCCAGCCGCCTACCAGCCTTTTACATTCACCCACTCCAACCGGCGCGTCATCTCCGCCTGGAATGGCCTCGACAAATTAGGCGACCTGGCGCGCGAAGCCGGCGCAAAAAGCCCGGCAGTTGTACTGGATGCGTTTTTTGAAAATGGTGAAGTCGCCGCCCGCGTGGTGGACCTGCTGCAAGCGGCTACGGGCACAAAGCCCGCTTTGCATTTTGTCCCCGCGCATGAGCCCGACACCGACACCATAGAAGCCTGTTACCGCGCGCTGGCGGCTGCCAGCCCCGACTTCGTGGTGGCACTGGGCGGCGGCTCCGCCATGGACACCGCCAAGGTCGCGCGCCTGCTGCTGTCCAACCCGGGTTCCGCTGAATCCGTCTCGGGCTTCGGCAAGCTTTTCAAACCCCATGCCAGCCTGCTTGTCGCCGTGCCGACGACGGCGGGCACGGGCAGCGAAGTGTCCGAATCCGCCGTTGCAGGCAAGGCCGGCTCGGACATCAAACTGATCTTCCGCTCGCAGGAAATGACACCGCATATCGCGCTGCTGGACGGCAGCCTGTCCATGACGGCACCGGCAAAAGTCACGGCAGCCTCCGGCTACGACGCCGTGACCCATGCAGTCGAGGCCTATGTGTCCAGGGCGGCCTCCGTCATGAGCGACCCCTTCGCGGAGTCGGCCATGCTATTGCTGGGCCAGTGGCTGCCCGTCGCCTACAGGGAGCCCACGCACCAGGACGCCCGCAGCTGGTGCCTGATCGCCTCCTGCCAGGCGGCCATCGCTTTCAACAGCGCCAACCTCGGCCTGGCCCACGCCATTGCAGCGCCCCTGGGCGCCCTGCACCATGTGCCGCACGGCCTCGGCAATGCCCTGGCCCTGCCGGCTGTGGCGGCCTACAACGAAGCCGCCATGGGCCCGAAAGCAGCCGTCGTTGCGCGGGCCTTCGGCGGAGCGACGGCCGCCGCAGGCCTGTCGAAACTGCGCCAGCTGCTAGGCCTGGACCTGAGCCTGGACGGCTTTGTAGGCACGGACGAAGAACGCGAACTCGTTGCGCAGGCGGCCATGAAAAGCGGGCAGGTTCGCATGAACCCGAGGCTGGCGACAATTGAAGACATGCGCGCCATCATCCAGGCCATGCGCACGCCCACGGGCGGCGGCGAGCCCGTCATTGCCCTTTAGTACTACTAGCGCTGCGCACTCCTCATCCACAGAACAGGGAAGCCTGCATGACAAGCCAAAAACTCAACCCTCCAGCCATTGCCGCCCCCGTTGGCGCCTACAGCCACGGCGTGCTGGCTCCCGCCACAGGCCAGTGGCTGCACGTGTCCGGGCAGATAGGCGTACGGCCGGACGGCAGCCTGGGCTCCGGTTTTGCGGAGCAGGCGCGCCTTGCATGGGAAAACCTCCTGGCCGTGCTGGCGGCTGCCCACATGGACGCAAGCCACCTGGTCAAGGTCACCACCTTCATGACCGAAGCCGGCGACCTCAAGGACCTGAACCCGGTCCGCTCCGCCTTCCTGGGGGAGGCACGCCCGGCCTCCACGCTGCTGATCGTCAAGGCACTGGCCAGGCCCGAGTGGCTGTTTGAAGTCGAAGCTGTCGCATACCGGGCCTGAACCCATGAACAAACCGCTGGCCGGCGCGCCCCCCTCCGTGCAGAAACTCATGGCAGAGATAGGGCCGGCATGGGCCTCGGATATCCGGGCCCACAGCCAGATGGTCAAGGACGCCTATGCGCCCCTGCTCGCCGCCGCGCCCAAAGACGGAGTGCAGGTCACGCGCGACATCCCCTACGGTCCGCATAGCCGGCAGGTCCTCGACATCTTCCGGCCAGCCGGTGTCGCACATGCGCCCGTGGTCATCTTTGTCCATGGCGGGGCCTTTGTGCGCGGGGACAAATGCGCCAGCACTGAGCTGTATGACAACGTGCTGTACTGGTTTGCGCGGCAGGGCTGCATTGGCATCAACGTGGAATACCGGCTGGCGCCCGGGTCGCCGTTTCCCGGCGGTGCTGACGACCTGGCACTCGCCATGGCGTGGCTGCATGCCCATGCTTCGGACCACGGCGGCGACAGCAACAGGCTCTTCCTGATCGGCCACTCGGCCGGTGGAACGCACGTGGCCAGTTATGCCTTCGACCCGTCCCTGGGCTACCTTGGCAAACATGCCGCAGCCGTGGTCCTGATATCGGCACGCCTGCGCGCCGACCAGTCACCCGAAAACCCGAACGCCGAAGGTGTACGCGCCTATTTCGGCAACGACCCGGCGCTTTATGAAAAACGTTCACCGGTGAACTTCGCCGCCTGCAGCGACATGCCGACCTTCATCGTGACCGCCGAGTTTGAAAACCCGCTGCTGGATATCTATGGCCTGGAGTTCGCGCACAGGCTGGCCCTGGCGCGCCGGCGCGCCCCGCGGCACCTGCGCCTGATGCAGCACAACCACATGTCCATCGTTGCGCATTTCAACAGTGGTGAAGACATCCTGGGCCGCGAGATACTGGACTTCTTCGATACCGGGCGTTGACAGGCACCCTCCGGCTCAAGCCGGCATTCCACACGTCCGCCCGCAGCCCATGGTTTTCCGGCATGGGATGAAAAACGCATGGCCAAACACCCCACCAGAGCGCGTCCAGGCAGGACGGCCAGCGGATAGGCAAGCAGAAAACGGCGCTTGGGTGCAAACTGGCAGGCCCGGCCACGCCAATAATTCCAAAATGCGCAGGCCGGCAAAAAGGAGTTCGCCATGCCCCGCCATACCCCCATAGAGCGTTACCGCAACATCGGCATCAGTGCGCACATTGACGCCGGCAAGACCACGACGACAGAGCGCATCCTGTTTTACACGGGGGTGAACTACAAGATCGGCGAAGTCCATGAAGGCACGGCCACGATGGACTGGATGGAGCAGGAACAGGAGCGCGGCATCACCATCACCTCGGCCGCCACCACCGCCTTCTGGAAAGGCATGGCCGGCAACTACCCCGAGCACCGCATCAACATCATAGACACGCCGGGCCACGTGGACTTCACCATCGAGGTGGAGCGCTCCATGCGCGTGCTTGACGGCGCCGTCATGGTCTACGACGCCGTCGGCGGCGTGCAGCCGCAGTCGGAAACCGTCTGGCGCCAGGCCAACAAATACAAGGTGCCGCGCCTGGCTTTCGTCAACAAGATGGACCGCGTGGGCGCCGATTTTTTCCGCGTGCAGCGCCAGATCAGCGAACGCCTGAAGGGCGTGGCCGTGCCGGTGCAGATCCCGGTGGGTGCCGAGGACCATTTCCAGGGCGTGGTGGACCTGGTCAAGATGAAGGCCATCATCTGGGACGACACCAGCCAGGGCCTGCATTTTGAATACGGCGACATCCCCGAGCAGTTGCTGGACACCGCCAATGAATGGCGCACAAAGATGGTGGAAGCGGCCGCCGAAGCCAATGACGAGCTGCTGAACAAATACCTGGCAGGCGAGCCGCTGAGCGAAGACGAGATCAAACAGGGCTTGCGCCAGCGCACCATCGCCAATGAGATCGTGCCCATGCTCTGCGGCAGTGCCTTCAAGAACAAGGGCGTGCAGGCCATGCTGGATGCGGTGATCGACTACATGCCCTCTCCAGCGGACGTGCCGGCCATCCTCGGCCACACCGAGGACGACGGCGAGGCCGAGCGCCATCCCAAAGACGACGAACCCTTCTCGGCGCTGGCCTTCAAGATCATGACCGACCCCTACGTCGGGCAACTGATTTTCTTTCGTGTGTACTCCGGCGTGATCAGCGCGGGCGACACGGTCTACAACCCGGTCAAGGGCAAGCGCGAGCGCCTGGGCCGCATCCTGCAGATGCACGCCAACGAACGCAACGAGGTCAAGGAGGTGCGCGCCGGCGACATCGCCGCTGCCGTCGGCCTGAAGGATGCGACCACCGGCGACACGCTGTGCGACCCGGCCCACGTCATCATCCTCGAGAAGATGGTGTTCCCCGAGCCGGTGATCTCACAGGCGGTGGAACCCAAGACCCAGGCCGACCAGGAAAAAATGGGCATAGCCCTGCACCGCCTGGCGCAGGAAGACCCCTCATTCCGCGTGCACACCGACGAAGAGTCGGGCCAGACCATCATCTCGGGCATGGGCGAGCTGCATCTTGAAATCCTGGTGGACCGCATGAAGCGCGAGTTCAGCGTGGAAGCCAACGTCGGCAAGCCGCAGGTGGCCTACCGCGAAACCATACGGCAGGCGGTGAACGATGTCGAAGGCAAGTTCATCAAGCAGTCGGGCGGACGCGGGCAGTACGGCCACGCCGTGCTCAACCTCGAGCCGCAGCCCTCGGGCAAGGGTTATGAGTTTGTCGACGCCATCAAGGGTGGCGTGATCCCGCGCGAATACATTCCCGCCGTCAACAAGGGCATACAGGAAACGCTGAAGGCCGGCGTGCTGGCGGGCTACCCCGTGGTGGATGTCAAGGCCACGCTGGTATTCGGCTCCTACCATGACGTGGACTCCAACGAAAACGCTTTCCGCATGGCCGGCTCGCTGGCTTTCAAGGAAGGCATGCGCCGCGCAAAACCGGTGCTGCTGGAGCCGGTGATGGCTGTGGAAGTGGAAACGCCCGAGGACTTCATGGGCAATGTGATGGGCGACCTTTCCTCGCGCCGCGGCATGGTGCAGGGCATGGAAGACATCGCCGGGGGCGGCGGCAAGCTGGTGCGCGCCGAGGTGCCGCTGTCGGAAATGTTCGGCTACGCCACCACCCTGCGCTCGCTGACCCAGGGGCGCGCCACCTACACCATGGAATTCCGGCGTTATGCCGAAACGCCGGCCGATGTTTCGGCGGCCATCATGCGCGGCAAGGGCAGCTAGCCGGCCAGCAGCGCAGCATTGCCGCCCGCCGCCGTGGTGTTGACCGTCACCGTCTGCTCGGCACAAAAGCGGTACAGGTAGTACGGGCCACCCGCCTTGGGGCCCGTGCCGCTCAGCCCCTCGCCGCCAAAGGGCTGCACGCCGACCACCGCACCAATCATGTTGCGGTTGATGTAGATGTTGCCCACATGCGCGCGCGCGGCCAGCGCCTGTGCGCGCGAGTCGATGCGGGTCTGCAGCCCCAGCGTCAGGCCGTAGCCAAGGCCATTGATCGCCGCAATCACGGATTCCGGCGCCCTGAATTCCCCGCTGCCCCAGCGCATGATTTGCAGCACCGGGCCAAAGATTTCGTCCTGCACCCCGGCCAGGTCGCTGATTTCAAACGCTGCCGGCCGGACCAGGTTGGGGACTTTGAATGCTACTGAATTGATAGCTGGTGGCGCAAGTGGTACGGCGGCCAGCAGCACTTTTGATTCAAAACCAAGGCGTTTGAGGTGTTTCTGGATGGTTTCAAACGCTTCGCGGTCTATCACCGGCCCCACATCGGTGGAGAGGTCGGCCGGATCGCCGCAGACCAGTTCATGCGCCGCGCCCTGGACCATTTCAATCACGCGGTCGGCAATGCTTTCATGCACGCACAGCAGGCGCAGGGCCGAGCAGCGCTGGCCCGCCGAGCGGAAAGCGCTCTGCAGCACCACGTCAACCACCTGCTCCGGCAGCGCGCTTGAATCGACCAGCATGGCATTGATGCCGCCGGTCTCGGCAATCAACGGGACTATGGGGCCGTCTTTGGCCGCCAGCGCACGCTGGATGGTTTTGGCCACCCGGGTTGAGCCCGTGAACACCACACCCGCCACACCCGGCGCGGCGACCAGCGCAGCGCCCACGGTTTCGCCCGGCCCGTGCAGCAGTTGCAGCGCGCCCTCGGGAATGCCCGCCGCGTGCAGCAGTTTGACGGCCTCCCAGGCCACGCCCGGCGTCTGTTCGGCCGGCTTGGCCAGCACGGCATTGCCGGTGGCGAGCGCGGCGGCTACCTGGCCCATGAAGATGGCCAGCGGGAAATTCCACGGACTGATGCAGACCCAGACACCGCGCGCCGTCAGGCGCAGCTCGTTGCTTTCGCCCGTGACGCCATGCGTCACTCCGTTGCTCTGGCCCGGCAAGGCCTGTGGCACCATGATGCGCTCGGCTTCGTTGGCGTAATAACGCAGGAAGTCCACCGCCTCGCGGACTTCAGACACGGCGTCATCCCAGGTCTTGAACGCCTCCTTGACCAGCAAGGTGCAGAACTTCGGCAACTGATGCTCCAGCGCATCCGCCGCCCTGCGCAACACAGCGGCGCGCCCGGCAACCGGCAACCTGCTCCATTTTTGATAGCTGGCTGCGCTTATCGCCAGGGCATTTGAATGCGATTCGACATCAAACAAAGGCACATACGGAACCTCCACGGACAAAAAAGCCGTGCGCAGCGGTGCGCGCATGCTTTCAACTGCCAGGTCCACGCCTCTGCTGTTTTTACGGCCCGGGCCATACAGTTCGGCCGGCAGGGAAATGGTGTTGTCGAGCGCCAGCCGCAGCGGCGATTCCAGCAGCGTATCCATGCCCACCGACTCGTCTGCCAGCTGATGCACAAACGAGGAATTGGCGCCGTTTTCAAGCAGGCGGCGCACCAGGTAGGCCAGCAGGTCGCGGTGTGAGCCTACCGGGGCGTAAACACGGCAGCTGATTTGCGGGTTCTTCAGCACCTCACGAAACACGCCTTCACCCATGCCATGCAAACGTTGCAATTCAAATTGAGGACCGGGCCGCAGCGCCGGGCCGCCCCTAGCAAGGCCAGCCCCCTCGGGGGGCAGCGCAGTACGCGAAGCGACAAGCGTGGGGGTAGTCATCTCGGCCATTTGCAAAATGGCGGCGATGGTGCCTGCGTTGTGCCCGGCAAACTGCGGGTAAATCGCATCGGGTGCATCAAACAGCGCTTTGGCGCAGGCCAGGTAGGACACGTCGGTGTGGTGTTTGTGGGTAAACACCGGGTAGTGCGGCAAACCCATCTCCTGCGCGCGCTTGATCTCGGTGTCCCAATAAGCGCCCTTGACCAGCCGGCACATCAGGCGCAGCCGGTATTTGCGGGCCAGGCCGATGATGTGCTGCACCAACTCCAGCGAACGGGTCTGGTAGGCTTGCAGGGCCAGGCCGAAGCCTTGCCACCCGGGTTGCTGCTGCGCGACCCGGGCGGCCAGCGCTTCAAATACATCCAGCGACAGCTCCAGCCGGCTCACCTCTTCGGCATCGATGGTCAGGCTGATGTTGGCAGCGGCCGCCAGCTCGCACAGCGCCCAGACACGCGGCACCAGCTCGGCCATCACGCGGTCACGCTGGGCGTCTTCATACCGCGGATGCAGTGCGCTCAGCTTGATGGAAATGCCATCATTCAGCTCTGTAGCGCAATCAATTTGCGCGCCGTCAGCTATTGATTTAATAGCATTCCGGTAGCTCTCCAGGTATTTCCGTGCATCGGCGTCGGTGCGTGCGCCTTCGCCCAGCATGTCGTAGCTGTAGCGCAGGCCCTTGATTTTCTGGCGTGCGCTGTCGGCCTCATCCATCGCTTCGCCAATGGTCTGGCCCAGCACAAACTGCCGGCCCAGCAGTTGCACGGCGCGCAAGGCGGCAGCCACCACGGTGCGTGCGCCCAGCTTGCCCAGAAGACCCGCCGATTCACCATCTGCCGCAGGCAAAAACTTTTTGGACAAGGCCATCGCGCTGGACGACAGCCGTGCCATGGTCTTGTCGCCGGCGCCGTCAAAGTCGGCACGGCCCAGCTGGTCGGCTGTCAGCGCAATCGCGGTTTCAATATCCGGCACCCGCAGCAGCGCTTCGGCCAGGCGCATCAGCGCCAGCCCTTCGCTGCTGGCAATCGGGTATTCGCGGAGCAGGCTTTCCATGGCCCAGAAGGGCGGTGGATGATCGCGCACGGCCTGCACCCAGGGCTGGGCGATGCGCACCGCCGCAGCCCAGTCGAGCGTGCCGTCAAGCATGTTTAACAAACCGGACACCACGCCCGCCTCTGGCCGGTAGGGAGAAGGCAGACGCTGAGGGGCAGGTGAAAGATTGCGCATCAAAAACTCCGGTGACCCATCCATCTGGTAATGGTGACTTGAAAGACAGTGAATTTCCCTCTAAATTTCATTAATTCACCGAATAATTCACTATTCATGACCGATACAAACCCGGAAATCGATCGCATCGACCTGAAAATCCTGAATGTGCTGCAGCAGGATGGGCGCATCTCCAACCTCAAGCTGGCAGAAAGCGTGGCGTTGTCGCCTACGGCCGTGCTGGCGCGTGTGCAGCGTCTGGCCAGGGATGGCTACATCCTGGCTTATGAGGCGCGGCTGAACCCGCTCAAGCTGGGCGCCGGCATGATGGTGTTTGTGGAAGTGCTGCTGGACCGCACAACCCCCAATGTGTTCGAGGCCTTCAAGGCGGCGGTGCAGGTCCACCCCGAGATCATGGAGTGCCACATGGTGGCCGGCGGCTTTGACTACCTGCTCAAGACCCGCATGGCCGACATGGCCGCCTACCGTGCGTTTGCCGGCGCCGTACTGTGGAAACTGCCCGGCGTGCGTGAAACGCGGACCTATGCGGTGATGGAAGAAGTCAAAAACACCACGCGGCTGGCGCTGGGCGTGTGACAAACGCTGCGGCAGGCCCCTCCCCAGTGGCAGCCCAACCCCCTACCCATAGGGGATTTGCAAAGCGGTGCAGGCTGGCAATAATGCGGGTTGTCTGCTCCAGACCTTTTCAGCTCCATTCCTTCATCACGGGGAACACCATGAAAACCAGCACATTCCTTCAGGCAAGCCTGGCCGGCCTGAGCGCCCTGGCTTTTGCCGCGCCCGCAATCGCCCAGGCCATGAAACCCGGCCTCTGGGAGAGCACCAACAAGATAGGCGGCAGCCCGGCGATGGACCAGGCCATGGCCCAGATGCAGCAACAACTGGCCAACATGCCGCCGGCCCAGCGCAAGCAGATGGAAGACATGATGGCCAGGCAGGGCATGAGCATGGGCGGCGCGTCAAACGGCGGCATGACCATGAAGATGTGCATCACAAAGGAAATGATTGAGCGCAACCAGTTGCCAATACAGCAAAAGGGCAACTGCACCACCACGATCAGCGACAAGACGCGCAGCAGCATGAAGGTCAGGCTCACCTGTACCGACCCGCCGTCCAGCGGCGAAGGCATCTACACCTTCCAGGGCGACAGCGCCTACACCATGAGCATGAACATCACCAGCACGGTCAAAGGCGTGCAGACAAACACCTCCATAGCGGCATCCGGTTCATGGCTGGGCAGCGACTGCGGAAACATCAAGCCGATGGAGCCGCCCAAGCAGTAAAGGGCGCTGCGCCGAAAGCATAGGAGATGGGCATCCCGATCAAGGGCGCATCTTTCGACAAGCTCACGATGATCGGATGTGAGGGCTGATCACTTTCAAGCAGGGGCCGCGGAACTGGCTTTGCCAGGCCGCAGGCGCAGCGGCCCCCTCGGGGGGCAGGGAGCTACACGAAGTGAGCGACCGTGGGGGCCATGTTTTTCCGCCGGGCCGCCCCAAGGAAAAATGCGCCCCCTTGGGGGCAGCGAACCACACGCGGTGGGGAGCGTGGGGGCCTTATTCACCGTCCACCAAAAATGGCCGTCCCCACCCGCACCATGGTGCTGCCCGAGTGAATCGCGGCTTCAAGGTCGGCCGTCATGCCCATGGACAGGGTATCCAGCCGCAGCGGCAAAACACCGGAAGCATTTAATTGATCAAAAACAGCCCTGGTCCTTGCATGCAGCGCGCAGGCCGCTACAAAATCAATAGCAGGCTCGGGAATCGCCATGATGCCGCGCAGCACCAGGTTCGGCAGATGCGCCACTTCGCCGGCCAGCGCCTGCAGTTCCCCGGGCGCCACGCCCGACTTGTTGGCGCCGCCATCAATGTTGACCTGCAGGCAGATTTGCAGCGGCGGCAGGTGCGGCGGGCGCTGCTCGCTCAGGCGCTGTGCGATCTTCAGCCTGTCGACCGACTGCACCCAGTCAAAGTGCTCGGCCACGAGGCGGGTCTTGTTGCTTTGCACCGGCCCTATGCAGTGCCACTCCAGCGCGGCAGGCGGCACACCCGGCTGTGCGGGCTGCGCCGACTGGAAGGCGCGCAGGGCAAGTATCTTTTCCACGCCTTCGGCAATGTAGTTTTCCCCGAACGCACGCTGGCCGTCGCTCATGGCTTCGATCACGGCATCGGCGCCAAAGGTCTTGGATACTGCGAGCAGGTGTACGTCGTCCGGCTTGCGTCCGGCGGCCATACACGCCGTGGTAATGCGATCACGGACTTGCTGGAGGTTGCGCACAATCATGGTCATAATCCGACTGTAAACTCAGATTCAACCCCCCTTCAGTTTTCCGCACCCTTTTAAGGATTCCCCGGGATGGACATTACCCAGCTGCTGGCTTTTAGCGTCAAAAACAAGGCGTCTGACCTGCATTTGTCAGCCGGCCTGCCCCCCATGATCCGCGTGCATGGGGACGTCCGCCGCATCAATGTCGACCCGCTGGACCACAAACAGGTCCACGCCATGGTGTATGACATCATGAACGACACCCAGCGCAAAAACTACGAGGAATTCCTGGAGGTCGACTTCTCCTTCGAGATCGACGGCCTGGCGCGCTTTCGTGTCAATGCCTTCAACCACAACCGCGGCGCCGGCGCGGTGCTGCGGACCATTCCCTCCAAAATCCTGACGCTGGAACAGCTCAACGCGCCGAAAATTTTCGGCGAGCTGGCGATGAAACCGCGCGGCATGGTGCTGGTCACCGGCCCGACGGGCTCGGGCAAATCGACCACGCTGGCGGCCATGGTCAACTACCTGAACGAAAACGAATACGGCCACATCCTGACGGTGGAAGACCCTATCGAGTTTGTGCATGAATCCAAAAAGTGCCTGATCAACCAGCGCGAGGTCGGCCCGCACACGCTGAGCTTTAACGCCGCGCTCAAATCCGCCCTGCGTGAAGACCCGGACGCCATCCTGGTCGGTGAGATGCGCGACCTTGAAACCATTCGCCTGGCCATGTCGGCCGCCGAAACCGGCCACCTGGTCTTCGGCACACTGCACACCTCCAGCGCTGCCAAAACGGTGGACCGCATCATCGACGTGTTCCCCGCAGAGGAAAAGGAAATGATCCGCTCCATGCTGTCGGAATCGCTGCAGGCGGTGATTTCGCAAACCCTGTGCAAGACCAAGGACGGCCAGGGCCGCGTCGCCGCACATGAGATCATGCTGGGCACCAGCGCCATCCGCAACCTGATCCGCGAAGCCAAGGTGGCGCAGATGTATTCGTCCATCCAGACCGGCAACAGCGTCGGCATGCAGACGCTGGACCAGAACCTGACCGAACTCGTCAAGCGCAACGTCATTTCCGCAGCCGAAGCACGCGGCAAGGCAAAAATCCCTGAGAACTTCCCAGGCTAAATGTGGCCCCCACGCTTCTCGCTTCGCGTAGTGCGCTGCCCCCCGAGGGGGCCGCTGCGCCTTGCGGCCGGCAAAGCCGGACCGCGGCCCCAGGCTTGGGCATGCGGGAACCGATTTTTGAAATTAGCTGAATGACCGGGGCTTCGTTGCCCCGGGTTTGAAAAAAGGAGCCGTTCATGGAACGCGACCAGGCCAGTAAGTTCATCAACGACCTTTTGAAGCTGATGCTCAGCCGCAACGGCAGCGACCTCTTTATCACCAGTGATTTCCCGCCGGCCATGAAAGTCGACGGCAAGGTCACCAAGGTGTCGCCGCAGCCGCTCAATGCCGGGCACACCATGGCGCTGGCACGCGCCATCATGAACGACAAGCAGGCGGCCGAATTCGAGCGCACCAAGGAATGCAACTTCGCCATCTCGCCGCCAGGCGTCGGCCGGTTCCGGGTCAACGCCTTTATCCAGCAGGGCAAGGTCGGCATGGTGATGCGGGTGATTCCGGCAGTGTTGCCGACCATAGACGGGCTGGGCGTGCCGCAGGTGCTCAAGGAAGTGGTGATGTCCAAGCGCGGGCTGACCATCCTGGTCGGCTCTACCGGCTCGGGCAAGTCCACCACGCTGGCGGCCATGATCGACTGGCGCAACGAGCAGTCGTACGGCCACATCATCACGATCGAAGACCCGGTGGAGTTCGTGCATCCGCATAAAAACTGCGTCGTCACGCAGCGTGAAGTGGGCCTGGACACCGACAGCTGGGAAGCCGCCCTCAAGAACACCCTGCGCCAGGCACCGGACGTGATCCTGATGGGCGAAATCCGCGACCGCGAGACCATGGAACACGCGATTGCCTTTGCCGAAACCGGCCACCTGTGCATGGCCACCCTGCACGCCAACAGCGCCAACCAGGCGCTGGACCGGGTCATCAACTTTTTCCCCGAGGAACGCAGGCCGCAGCTGCTGATGGACCTGTCGCTCAACCTCAAGGCCATGGTGTCGCAACGCCTGATTCCCAAACAGGACGGCAAGGGCCGCGCTGCCGTGGTTGAGGTGATGCTCAATACACCGCTGATCTCCGACCTGATCTTCAAGGGCGATGTGTCCGAGATCAAGGAAATCATGAAAAAGAGCCGCAACCTGGGCATGCAGACCTTCGACCAGGCGCTGTTCGACGCTTTCGAAAGCCACATGATCACCTACGAAGACGCGCTGCGCAACGCCGACTCGGTCAACGACCTGCGCCTGCAGATCAAGCTCAATTCGCAGCGGGCCAAGTCTGTGGACCTGGCCGCAGGCACCGAAAACTTCGCCATCGTCTAGGGAGCTACTGCGCGGGCTTGATGCTTCGTTGGTCGGTGCTCGCAATCCTCACGTACCCGGAGGTACGTTCCGGTTGCTGCGCGCCGCCCGCCTCGCCTGAAGCCCGCTCGCTACGCTCCGGTAACTCTCTTACTTGATTGAATCAACCCATGTCCAGCACCAACACCCGCCCCTACGAATCCATCCCCTCGCGCAAAGTCGCGTTCATCGGCCTCGGCGTCATGGGCTACCCCATGGCCGGCCACCTCGCCCTTGCTGGCCACCAGGTCACGGTCTACAACCGCAGCAGCGCCAAAGCCGCCGGCTGGTGCAAGGAGTTTGCCGCCACGCCGGGCCCGGCCTCGGGCGCCACGCCCAAACTTGCTGCCGCCGGCGCCGACATCGTGTTTTGCTGCGTTGGCAATGACGACGACCTGCGCAGCGTGGTGCTGGGCCCGGACGGCGCATTTGCCGGCATGAAAAAAGGCGCGATTTTTGTCGACCACACGACGGCTTCGGCCAATGTGGCGCGCGAGCTGTATGCCGAAGCGCAAAAACTCGGCCTGCAGTTCATCGATGCGCCAGTTTCCGGCGGCCAGGCCGGTGCGCAAAACGGCGCGCTGACCGTCATGTGCGGTGGTGACACCGTCGCCTTTGATGCGGTCAAGCCAGCCGGCATGGCCTTCTCAAAAGCATTCACGCTCATGGGTCAAAGCGGCGCGGGCCAGCTCACCAAAATGGTCAACCAGATCTGTATTGCCGGCCTTGTTCAGGGCCTGAGCGAGGCAGTGGCCTTCGGCCAGAAAGCCGGGCTGGACGTGAACCAGGTGCTGGATGTGATCGGCAAGGGCGCCGCACAAAGCTGGCAGCTGGACAACCGAGGCAAAACCATGGTCGCCGACAAGTTTGATTTTGGTTTTGCGGTGGACTGGATGCGCAAGGACCTGGGCCTGGTGCTTGACGAAGCCAAACGCAACGGCGCCCGCCTGCCGGTCACTGCGCTGGTGGACCAGTTTTACGCCGATGTGCAGGCCATGGGCGGCCAGCGCTGGGATACGTCCAGCCTGATCAAGCGCCTGAAGTAGAAATAAGGCCCCCACGCAAGCCCACTGCGTGTGGCTTGCTGCCCCCCGAGGGGGCGCATTTTTCCTTGGGGCTGCCCGGCGGAAAAACATGGCCCCCACGCAAGCCCACTGCGTGTGGCTTGCTGCCTCCAAGGGGGTTAATTTTTCCAGAGGCGGCCCGTCGAAGAGTTGACGGCCCCCACCCAAACCCACGATCTTTTCCGATCGTCCTGAGCTTGTCGAAGGATGCTTCTTGCGGGGGTTGGGCTTGTCAGTTGGCCGATGCGGGTTTGGTGTTTGCCGGCTGCGGCGTGGCAGGTGCCGGCAGCATGCGCGCCAGTTCATCCTCGCTGATGATCTCCAGCACCCGGATGACTTTTTGCACGCCCGGGGTTGAGCGAACCACGGTGGTCGCCCGGTCGGCTTCGCGCTGGGTGACACGGCCCATCAGGTACACCGTTCCACGCTCCGTCACCACCTTGAAGGAGTTGGCAAACAGGTCTTTCGCGTCAATCAGCATGGCCTTGACGCGACCGGTCACCAGCGTGTCCGAGGAGCGCTGGGTCAGGGAAGAGTTGCCCATCACAGCCAGCTCGTTGACGACGGATGCAACGTTTTCCACCCTGGACACAATCTGCTCGACGAGTTGTTTGTCCTGTTCGGTAGGCACTTCACCGGTCAGCAATACCTGCCGGTTGTAGCTGGTCAGGTTCACATGCGCCCTGTCGCCAAGGTTTGTGCGCAGCCGGCTGGACGCCCTCAACTCAATGCCCTCATCTTCAAGCTGCGTGCCCGAGGTGCGGCGGTCGGTTGCGACCAGCGAGCCACCGGCGGCTGCGCCGCCTATCACCAGCGGCACGCAGGCCGTCAGCGCGCCGCAGAGCAGTGCCGCGGCAGTGCTTGCCAAAGCCAATCGTTTCATCACAACACGTTTCATACTGAAGACTCCTGATCGCCAAGTAACTGGGTATCCACACCATCGCAAATGCAATGGAGGACAAGAAGGTGCACCTCCTGGATGCGCGCCGTGCGGTCGTGCGGCACGCAGATGTGCACATCGGTTTCACGCAGTGCCTGCGCCATTTTTCCGCCGCTGCGGCCGGTGAGGGCCACCACCGTCATGTCGCGCTCATGCGCGGCTTCGATGGCGGCCAGCACATTGGCGGAGTTGCCGCTGGTGCTGATGGCCAGCAGGACGTCGCCGGCGGCACCGAGCCCGCGCACCTGCTTGGAAAAAATCACGTTGAAGTCGTAATCATTGGCAATCGCCGTGAGGATGGAGCTGTCCGTCGTCAGCGCAATCGCCGCAAGCTCGGGCCGTTCACGCTCATAACGGCCAATAAATTCGGCTGCAAAATGCTGCGCATCCGCAGCCGAGCCGCCATTGCCGCAGGCCAGCACCTTGCCGCCGCTGGTGACGCTGGCGAGGATGGCATGCACTGCCGCTGCGATGGGTTTGGATAAAACCTGTGCGGCCTGGTATTTAAGGTCCGCGCTGTCTATGAAGTGCTGTTCAATACGTTGTTCGAGCATGTGGCAATGATAGCGGGTCAAGAATGACACCATGCACGGGCGGGCATCACGTATGGTTACAAAACCAGCCTCGCCCTACGAGGCATCAAACGCCGCACGCAACCACTCGATGTTTGCCCCACCTTCTTCGCCCAGCCCGCCCTGCACCAGCACCACGTCAAAGCGGCAGGGCGGCGCGCTGGCAAAACGCATGAGGTAATGGCGGGCGGCAAGAACAATGCGCTGCTGCTTGACGGCGCTGATGCTCGCGCCGGCGCCGCCGTGTGACTGGCCGGAGCGCTGGCGCACCTCGACAAACACCAGCGTGCCATCAGGCGCCCGCATGACGAGGTCTATCTCGCCGCCGCCGCGGCCCGGTGTCCGATAATTGGCGTCCACCAGCTTGAGCCCGGCCTTGACCAGGTGCTTCAGCGCGAGCGACTCGGCAGCGTCGCCCAATCGCTTGGTGGTAAGCTGATTTGGCGCGGCCACCTGCTGACCCGGCAACAACTCAAGCTGGCCTTTCGGCGCTTTCGCGGACTTTGCAACCTGTTTTCTGGAAAACCACATTGAACGCTTCTTTCGACCTGGCACTGGGCGCAGCTAAAGCCGCTGCCGGCATGCAGCATTATCCGGAAGGAACGCTGTACGTGGTGGCCACGCCGATAGGCAACCTGGCCGACATCAGCCTGCGCGCACTGCATGTGCTGCACCTGGCCAACGTGATCGCCTGCGAGGACACACGCCACACACAAGGCCTGCTGCGCCAGTACGGCATCGAGAAAACCCTGCTGGCCGTGCACGAACACAACGAGGCCGAGGCGGCCGTCGGCGTGATTGAACGCCTGCAGCGCGGTGAGCGTGTGGCCTATGTCAGCGACGCCGGCACACCGGCCGTGAGCGACCCGGGTGCACGCCTGGTGGCCGCCGTGCGCGCCGCGGGGCTGGCCATCATGCCGCTGCCCGGCGCCAGCAGTGTGACCACCGCCCTCAGCGCGGCGGGCATCTCGGGCGACTCCGGTTTTATCTTTGCAGGTTTTCTGCCCAGCAAGGCGGGCGAGCGCGACCAGGCCGTTGTAGGGCTGCAGGGCGAGGCCCGCGCGGTGGTGATTCTTGAAGCACCGCACCGCATCGAGGCACTGGCGCAGGCGATGACCCCGCTGGGCGACAGGCTGGTCACAATCGGCCGCGAGCTGACCAAACAGTTTGAAGAGATTGCCACCGTGGCAGCAAGCGCATTCCCGGCGTGGCTGGCCGGCAGCCCGCAACGCACGCGCGGCGAATTTGCGCTGGTGCTGCACCCTGCAGCGCAGGCGCTGCCGCAGGACGATGGCAGCCGCGTACTGGGATTACTGCTGGAGCAACTGCCCTTAAAAACAGCCGTCAAGCTGGCGGCTGACATCACCGGCGCACCGCGCAATGATTTGTATGAAACCGCGCTGAAGCTGAAAAAGGCCGGCAACGAATGAATCCCAACGCCGACAAGCTCTGGCCCGGCCCACGCTGGACGCTTGCGGTGTTGCTGGCCCTGCTGGGCATGCTGGGGCCGTTTTCAATTGACACCTACATCCCGGCGTTTTCAGGCATTGCACAGTCGCTGGGCGCCACGCCTGTGGAGATGCAGCAGACCCTGTCGGCCTACCTGTTCGGTTTTGCCTTCATGAACCTGTTCCATGGCGCGCTGGCCGACAGCTTTGGCCGCCGGCCTGTGGTGCTCTGGGGCATGGCGGTGTTTGCTGTTGCATCTGCCGGCTGCGCCCTGTCGCAAAGCATCGGGCAACTGGTGTTTTTCCGCGCGCTGCAGGGTTTGTCTACCGGCGCGGGCATTGTTGTCTCGCGCGCCGTGATACGCGACATGTTTCCGCCGGCGCAGGCCCAGCAGGTCATGAGCCAGGTCACCATCTACTTTGGCGTGGCACCCGCGATTGCCCCCATCGTCGGCGGCTGGCTGCTGGTGCATACCGGCTGGCACAGCATTTTCTGGTTTCTGACCGGCGTGGGCGCCGTGCTGTGGATCGCCAACTACAGGTATTTGCCCGAGACCCTGCATGTCAGCCAGCGCCAGCCCTTTGAAGTGAAACACCTGATGCGCGGTTACTGGCAGCTCGGCTCCAGCCCGCGTTTTTTGCTGCTGGCTCTGGCCAGCGGCGTGCCCTTTAACGGCATGTTTTTATATGTGCTGGCGGCACCCGCCTTTCTGGGCGACCACCTGCATCTCGGGCCTACCGAGTTTTTCTGGTTCTTTTTGCTGACCATAGGCGGCATCATGTCGGGCGCCTGGCTCAGCGGCCGGCTGGCGGGCAAGATTGCGCCCAAACAGCAGATCCGCCATGGGTTTGTGATCATGCTGATGGTCTCCGTGCTCAACCTGGCGGCCAACCTGCTGTTCACGCCGCATGTGTCGTGGGCGCTGATTCCGATTGCCCTGTTTGCATTCGGCTGGGCCCTGATGGTGCCGGTGGTCACCTTGCTGGTGCTGGACCTCTACCCCGAACGGCGCGGCATGGCCTCGTCGCTGCAGGCCGTCATTGGCTCAACGGCCAACGGCATTGTGGCCGGCATACTCGCGCCGCTGGTCATGCATTCCACCGTGGGAATGGCCGCGGTGTCCCTGGGCATGATGTGTGTGGGCCTGGTCGCCTGGGTCTACCTGCACCACCGCTGGCCGGAAATCGGGCGGGCCGTGACCAACCACGATGCGGGCTAGACAGCCAACGCCTCAGCCCCATCGCCGCATCCTGTTCCTGATCTCCATGCCCTGGCCGGTGCGTCGCACCACATTGCCGGCATCCAGGTAGACCCAGAAGAACATGTCAAAACCGGTGCTGTCCTGCCAGCGGTAGGTCATGATGTCGCCGCTCCACGTTGCCACATGGTCAATCGAAGCCGGCCTGCCGAACTCGCGCTCGATGTCCCCACGCGTCCACTGGTCCGGGACCACACGTGCAAAGTCAGCCGGGTTCAGCACCTGGCGCACGGCAACAACCCGGCCCGCGGCATCCAGGTCGACCATGATGGCCTGTTGCCCCGCTGGCTGGCGGGAGTATTGCAGGCGGCTTCCCGACGGCAGCGCCACCACCCGCGAAGGTGTGCCGTAATGCGCCATCACGTCATCACGCGAAGCGCCCAAGGGCACAGGCTGGACCGCGCAGCCGCCCAGCAGCAGGGCCGTAAGGGCGGTGGACAGGAGCAATTGTCTGGACATGGTGGAATCCTTGTTACCGACCCTTTTATGACTGCAAAACCGCGCCGTGGTTCCGGCCACGCCGCCAGCCATCATGCACTGTGTGACAGAATCGTTCCTCACCCCCCATGACACCATGCACGACTCCTCCTTACGGCCAGCAGAAACCATGACAGACATGGAACCGCCCACTAACCCGGACACAGCGCTGGCCAAGGGCAAACCCAACGCAAGATTCATGCTGTCGCACCCGGCGCATTTCATCGCGCTGGGTTTCGGCTCGGGCCTGAGCCCGATCGCGCCCGGCACCGCCGGCACGCTGTGGGCCTGGCTGGCTTACCTGGTGCTGCAGGGCTGGCTGACGGCTGCACAAATGGGCTGGCTGATAGGCCTGTCTACCCTGGTGGGCTGGTGGGCCTGCACGGTCACGGCCAAACACATGCGCGTGGCCGATCCCGGCAGCATTGTCTGGGACGAGGTCGTGGCCTTCTGGCTGGTGCTCTGGCTCATCATGCCCACCGGTTTTTACGGCCAGCTTGCAGCCTTTGTGCTGTTCAGGTTTTTTGACGCCGTCAAACCCGGCCCCGTGGCATGGGCCGACCAGAACTTCAAGGGTTTTAACGCCCGCGGCGGCTTCGGTATCTTGTTTGACGACATCGTGGCAGCGTTTTGCACGCTGCTGGTCATTGCAGTCTGGACTTTCTGGTGAGCCTCGAAATGCTATCAAAACAGGAGCTAACTGCACCCATTCACTGGGGACAGGTGGCCGATTTACTTCAAAAAAACAAGTGGTTCCTGGTGACGGCGGAAAGCTGCACCGGCGGGCTTATCTCGGCGGCCTGCACCGACCTGGCCGGCTCCAGCAACTGGTTTGAGCGTGGTTTTGTGACCTACTCCAACGACGCCAAGACCGAAGCGCTGGGCGTGGACGCCGCGCTGATCGCAAAGGAAGGTGCAGTGAGCGAGGCCGTGGCGCGTGCCATGGCCCTGGGCGCGCTGGGCCACTCGCGTGCGCAGGTTGCCGTGGCCGTTACCGGCGTGGCTGGCCCTACAGGCGGCAGCCGGCTCAAGCCGGTGGGTACTGTATGGTTTGGTTTTGCGCTGCCGGGCCAGCCCGCCGGTCATCCCGTGAAGGTAGTCTCGGAAGTACAGCGCTTTGAAGGCGACCGGGCGGCCGTGCGTGCCGCCACCGTCAGGCACGTTTTGCAACGGTTGATTGAACTGCTGCCGCCGGCGCATTGACGATGGACGGCAGCCGCCACAACAGGAGCCCGCATGCACCCGAACCAGAAGACCCTCGAAAACTTCTACAGCGCATTCGCCCGGCTCGACGCCGACACCATAGCGGCCTGTTATGCGCCGGACGCGCAATTTGACGACGAGGCGTTTTCGCTGCGCGGGCACCGCGAGGTCACCGGCATGTGGCGCATGTTGTGCGAGGCCACCAAAGCCAGGGGCGCGGATGTCTGGAAGCTCACCTACAGCGGCATCGAGGCCGACACCAGGGGCGGCAAGGCGCACTGGGAAGCCGATTACCGCTTCAGCGCCACCGGGCGCATGGTGCACAACGTCATCGACGGTGTCTTTGAATTCAATGAACAGGGTTTGATCACCCGGCACCGCGACCGTTTTGATTTCTGGGCCTGGTCGCGCCAGGCGCTGGGCGCACCCGGCCTGCTGCTGGGCTGGACGCCCTTGCTGCGCAAAAAAGTCCGTGCACAAGCGGCCTCCAATCTGCAAAAATATCTGGCTTCGCACAAAACCTGAGGTATCACCATGACCTGGTTTGACGGCTTTGAATCGCGCAGTTTCGAAGTCAACGGCGCATGCATAGAGGCGCGGTTTTCAAGAGTCACGCCCGGCGAGGTGCAGCGTCCGGCGCTGCTGCTGCTGCACGGCTTTCCGCAGTCGCATGTGATGTGGCACCGCGTGGCGCAGCACCTCTCAGCGCATTTTTTCCTGGTCATGCCGGACCTGCGCGGCTACGGCGACTCCTCCAAAACCGCCGGCCTGCCGGACCACAGCAACTACAGCAAACGCAACATGGCCCACGACGTGGTGGCCGTGATGGATGCGCTGGGTGTGGGCAGCTTCAATGTCTGCGGCCACGACCGCGGCGGGCGTGTGGCGCACCGGCTGGCCCTGGACTATGCGCCGCGTGTGCAAAAACTCTGCGTCATCGACATCGCGCCCACACTGGACATGTATGACGGCACCAGCATGACGCAACCCTATATGGAGTTTGCCAGGGCCTACTACCACTGGTTTCACATGTTGCAGCCCGCGCCGCTGCCGGAGATCATGATGGGCGCCAACCACCCCGAGACCGCCAGGGCCTACCTGCACGCCAAGCTGGGCGGCTGGGGCAGCGCCGGGCTGGGGTATATCGAGCCGCAGGCGCTGGCCGAATACGAACGCTGCTTTTGCAATGCCGAGGCGCTGCACACCGCCTGCGAGGACTACCGCGCCAGCGCCGGCCTGGACCTGGCGCACGACCGCGAAAGCCGCGCGCACGGCGACAAGGTGCGCTGCGACATGCTGGTGCTGTGGGGCGAGCGCGGTGTGGTGCACCGCCTGTTCGACCCGATGGCGCTGTGGCAGGCGCAGTGCAGCGGCCTAGTCACGGGCCAAGCCATGCCTGCGGGCCATTTCATTCCCGAAGAACAACCCGAAGCAACCGCCGGCGCGCTGCGGCAATTTTTTAGCTGAACCGTGTCCATCCATGTCCACCTATACCGCTGAAGTTTCATGGACCCTGGGCGACGGGGACTTTCTGGCCAACCGCTACAGCCGCCGCCACCTGCTGCGTTTTGACGGTGGACTGGAAGTACCGGGCTCCTCATCGCCGCATGTGGTGCCGCTGCCGTACTCGGACGCGTACGCGCTGGACCCGGAGGAAGCCTTTGTCGCCTCGCTCTCCAGCTGCCACATGCTGTGGTTTTTGTCGATTGCCGCCAAACGCAAATTCTGCGTGGACCGTTACATCGACGCGGCCAGCGGCATCATGGAAAAGAACGCAGACGGGAAAATGGCCATGACCGCCGTCACGCTGCGGCCCAAGGCGACTTTCTCGGGCGAGCGCCGGCCCACACGCGATGAGCTGGACAAGCTGCACCATGAGGCACACGACGCCTGTTTTATCGCCAACTCGGTCAGGACCGATGTGCGTTGCGAGCCGGTTTATCCATCCTGATTCCGCTATTAAATTAATAGCTAGCGGCGCGCATATGATGGCGGCCAGAGCCTGATCTGGCTTTAAAAATCCGGTTTTTTGGCCTTCAGGAGCGCCTGAAAGCGTTCTGACAGCGTTTTTTCGGGCATTTTCAAGGCTTTTTGAGTATCAAAAGTGCTCGACACCCAATCAGAATGCGCGCAAGCAGCTATACAAACGATAGCATTCAGGCGCAGTATTCAGGACAGATCGCCGGGCACTTCATGCTGTGGCGCCTGCAGCCGCCGCAGCCGCACAACCAGCTCCTTGGCCAGCTGGTAGTCACCACGCCGCTGCGCCACCGCCAGCGCACCGGTAAACGCCGCTTCAGCCCCCACCGTATCGCCGCAAGCCAGCGCGATCAGGCCTTTCAGGCGGCCGGCCGCCGCAAAGTCCGGATCAAAAACCAGCGCCTGCGTCACATGCAAACGTGCGGCTTCGTAGTCCTCACGCCGGTGGTAAGCCAGCGCCAGCCCCATGCGCAGCAACGCGCTGTCGCGGCCGGCAGCCAGAAGGCGCTCCAGTGCGGCTGGATCGGTGCCGCGCCCGGGCGATGACGCGCTCATGGCTCAACCCCGCTTGCCCACAATGCGGCGCGCCAGCAACGCCGCCAGCGCGGGCGCCACGGCAAAGCTGGCAAACAGCCAGACCGCAGCCGATTGCGCCCCGGCATTGCCACCCGGTTGCGTCAGGCCGGCCGCATTGGCCACCAGCCCCGCCACCGCCGCACCAACCGCCATGCCGTAAAGCTGCACCGTGGTGATGGAAGTTGAAGCCAGGTTTTCCTCACCGGGTTTTGCCAGCGACAACACACGTGTCAGCAAATGCGGCCAGCCGGCACCCACGCCAAAACCCGCACCCGCCAGCGCCAGCCCCATGCAGATCGTCTGCAACACAGGCTCCATGCGCGCCACCGGCATCAGCAGCGCCAGCACAGCCAGGGACAAGGTGCCCACCACCGGCCCCAGCCGCAACATGCGCTCGGCGCCAGCGCCGGTGCGGCCCGAGGACAGCAGCGATGCTGCGCTCCAGCCGCCGGCCATGGCGGCAGTCAAATAACCCGCCGCCAGTGGCGAAAAACCGTGCAGGTGCTGCAGGAAATAAGGCACAAAAATCTCGGTGGTCGTGCCTATCAGCAGCAGCGCCACGCTGGCATAAATCGCACCCAGCGGCGTGAACAGTGCATAAGCCCCGGTCGGCAACAGCCGCACGCTTGCATGCCGGTCCACCCGCGCCACCGCCCAACCCAGCGCCAGGCCGACAACAACAACCGCCACCTGCGCCAGCGGCGTGCTGAACAGGCTGGCCATGGCAATACACAGCGCGGAAGTAATCAATAAAACAATCTGGGTCAGCGGCAAGGCCGCGGGCGGCGCCTTGCCGGCGTCGTCGCTGTCACCGGCATGCGCCGGCATTTGCGCGTAGACGATCAGCGCCTGCACCAACGCCACGGGCAGCAGCGCCCAGAAAGCCCAGCGCCAATGGCCCAGCTGCGCAAACACGCCGCCGACGGCCGGCCCGCACAAGGTCGCCACGCCCCACATGCCCGAGACCAGCGCCACCGCGCGCGGCCACAGCCGGGGATCAAACATATAGCGAATCAGCGCATAACTGAAGGCAGCCAACACGCCGCCGCCCAGGCCCTGCACCGTGCGCCCGGCCAGCATCCAGGCCATGCTGGGCGCCAGCGCGCAAACCATGCTGCCGAAGACAAACAGCGCCAGTGCCGCCAGGTAACCGCGGCGCGGCCCCAGCCCCTGCAGCAGGCGCGCCGACAAGGTGGCGCCCAGGATGGAGGCCACCACAAACAGGGTGGTGTTCCAGGCATACCAGGCGACACCGCCTATGTCCTGCACCACGGAAGGCAGCACCGTGGTCACGATATGCACATTGATGGCATGCAAGGCCACCCCGCCGGTAACCGCCACCGCCCGCCAGGCATTGCGGCCCGATAGCAGCTCGCCCCAGGAAGCGGTGGGTGAAAGCTGCGCCTCCTGGGGCAGGCTGGACGAGTCGGCGGGGACGGTGGTGGAAAGCTGGGTCATGGATGCAATCAATGGCTGGCCGCCTGAAGCAACCAAATACAAAAGTAATTACTTGGATAATACTCGACGCACCCGAATTAAGCAAGTAAACTCTTGCTTAATATGGCACCCCATTCCACCGCCGACCGCATCCTGCTGCTGCTGAAAAGCCGCGGCCCGACCTCGACGGCCGAGCTGGCCAGCGCCCTGCAAACCACAACAGAAGGGGCGCGCCAGCAGGTAAACAAGCTGGTGGAGGCCGGACTGGTGCGCGGCACCACCGAAGCGCAGGCCACCCACACAGGCGCAGGCCGCCCCAGCCAGGCCTGGGTGCTGACCGCAGCCGGCCACGCGCATTTCCCCGACCGACACGCCGAACTCACGCGCTCGCTGATCACCACAGTACGTGAAGTCTTTGGCGAAGCCGGCCTGGACCGCCTGATAAGCCAGCGCGAGAACGCCTCCCGCAGCGCCTACCTGCAAGCCTGCGAAGACCTCACCGAACTGGAGCCGCGCCTGCGCAAACTCGCCGAGTTGCGCGACGAGGAAGGTTATATGGCACGGCTGGAACGCGACGGTGGCGACTGGTTGCTGGTCGAAGACCACTGCCCGATCTGCGCGGCGGCAGAAAGCTGCCAGGGCTTTTGCCGCTCCGAGCTGGACGTCTTTCGCGAGGTCGCAGGCCCGGGCGGCGCGCTACGCCGCGAAGAGCACCTGATCGCCGGCGCGCGCCGCTGCGTTTACCGCATCACGCCGGTCACGGCACACAAGCCGGAAAAGCCTTAGCGGGCAACCGAATACGCAGAACGCGCATGCGCGTTCTGCTCCCCGATCCCGATTTCTTGCTCCAAACCCGTCCTGGCTGGGCTGAGCAGCGCAGGAGGGGACGGATTAAAAATTTCAGATGTCCGAAGGCTGCGCAGCAGACAAGTTTCTGAAATTTCCGTCCACTCCGAGCAGCGCAAGGTGCCCGTAACGAAGTGAAGGGACCCAGACTGCGGGTCGCCTTTCTTTCCGTTAGGTTTCTTTGGCGAGACAAAGAAAGGTAACTCGCCCGCCGGGGCGAGACCCGGCCTGCTCGTTGAGTAGATGGCGCTCAATCAAAAAGTGCCTTGGCAAGCTCCTACGCTAGCCAGGCCGGACCTGCTCGCATCACCCAGCCCCATGACACTTCTTGTATTTCTTCCCGCTACCGCAAGGGCAAAGGTCATTGCGCCCCGGTGTGACCTCGGCGCGAACCGTCTCCACCTTGGGCCCCATGGTCTTCCACAATTCCCGCAGGTCATACACCGCCCAGATCGCCTCGCCAAAGGCATTGAGCCGGGCAATGCTGGTGCTGGGCGCGCCTTCTTCATTCAGGGGTGAGACTTCAGGCGCGGCACTGTCGTCTTCGGTCATGGCGACCACGGCCTCCAGCGCGCCGTCCAGCCATTTGGCGGCATCCTTGTCGCGCGGCGCGGCCCATTCGTCGGGCCAGCTCTCGACCGCAAACATGAAACCCAACGCCCACACCTGCGCAAACGCGGGCAGGTCTTCGCCCTTGAAGGCGGCCTGCTCTTCAGCCGGCATGTCGGCCACCGCGCCGCGTATGTCCATCACCTCGGGGTGGTAGCAGTTGTCGTCTTCCAGCGAGTCCACCTCGGAATCCAGCGCGGTTTCGACTTCACTCCAGCGCTGCTTCCACAGCGTGAGGAAACGCTCGCGCTGTTCAGAGCTGGCGAAAGAGCCGCCTTCGGGGTCGGCGTCTTCGCCGGGAGCCGGCGTGGCCAGCAGCACGGACAGGTATTCGTCTTCGGCAATCGGGCGGCGCGAACAGATCACGGCGGCCATGAAGCCTTCGCAAAACTCCCACTGCGGCGTTTCGTCGTAGCGGGTGCGCAGGTCGTCAAGAATGGCGTCCAGTTCGTCGAAGGCTTCGACGTCAAGGAATGTATCGGGGGAAGGGGCGGGGGCAACGGGTTTCATGGGCGTATGGGGCTGAGCGCCACAGGGCGCTCTTATGATGCACAAGTGTATCTGCCGCCTGCCGGCAGCCCTGTTTGACCCCCGCAACAAGAAAAGAAGGCATAGCCATGTTCCAGCGACTTGATGCCCAGTTCCCCGTGCGTTACAGCTTTATGGCGCTTTGCGCGTTTGGCGCCCTGCTGGCGCTGTTCAGCCTGACTTTTTTCGGCGTCGGCTGGATCGCCCTTATCGCCTGCGCGGCGCTGGTCGGGGTCGGCGTCCACGACCTGCGGCAAACGCGCCACGCGATACTGCGCAACTACCCGGTGATAGGGCACATGCGTTTCCTGCTGGAGTTCATACGGCCGGAGATGCGCCAGTACTTCATCGAAAGCGACAGCGAGGCCACGCCGTTTTCGCGTGCCCAGCGTTCGCTGGTCTACCAGCGCGCCAAGGGCGACCCCGACAACCAGCCCTTTGGCACGCACCTGGATGTGGGCGCGCAAGGATACGAATGGGTCAACCATTCGATGTCGCCGACCAAACTGCCGTCGCACGACTTCCGCATCTGGATAGGCGGCACGCCGGAGCAACCCTCGGCCTCTAGGGAGCCCTGCACCCAGCCCTACCACGGCAGTGTTTTTAATATCTCGGCGCTGAGCTTTGGTTCGCTCTCGGCCAACGCCATCCTGGCGCTGAACAAGGGCGCCAAACTCGGCGGCTTTGCGCATGACACGGGGGAAGGCTCGATATCCGAACACCACCGTGTGTACGGCGGCGACCTGATCTGGGAGATCGGTTCAGGTTATTTTGGTTGCCGCAATGAAGACGGCAGCTTTAGCGAAGAGCGTTTCAGCGCCAACGCGCGCGACCCACAGGTCAAGCTGATAGAGATCAAGATGAGCCAGGGCGCCAAACCAGGCCACGGCGGCATACTGCCCGGGCCCAAGGTCACCGCTGAAATCGCCGCCGCGCGCGGTATCCCCGAGGGCCAGGACTGCATCTCGCCGTCCAGCCACAGCGCCTTTTCAACCCCGGTGGAGATGATGCATTTCATCGCCCGCCTGCGCAAACTCTCGGGCGGCAAACCCACCGGCTTCAAGTTCTGCATAGGCCATCCCTGGGAATGGTTTGCAATAGTCAAGGCCATGCTGGAAACCGGCATCACGCCGGACTTCATCGTGGTTGACGGCGCGGAAGGCGGCACCGGCGCGGCGCCGGTCGAATTCAGCGACCACGTAGGCGCACCGCTGCAGGAGGGTTTGCTGCTGGTACACAACACGCTGATAGGCGTGAACCTGCGCAACCGTATCTCCATAGGCGCAGCCGGCAAGGTTGTCAGCGCCTTCGACCTGGTGCGCCTGATGGCGCTGGGCGCGGACTGGTGCAATGCCGGGCGCGGCTTCATGATGGCGCTGGGCTGCATACAGGCGCAGAGCTGCCACACCGGCAAATGCCCGACCGGCGTGACCACACAGGACCCGGTGCGCCAGCAGGCGCTGGTGGTGCCAGACAAGGCCGAACGCGTACGCAACTTCCACCGCAGCACCTTGCATGCGCTGCAGGAACTGGTGCAGGCCGCCGGGCTGACGCATCCGCAGGAAGTCAACGCACACCACATCGTGCGGCGCCTGACCGACACCGAGGTGCGGCTGCTCAGCAACCTGATCATGCAGGTCGAGCCCGGCGCACTGCTGGGCCCCCTGGATCAGCAGAACAATGTGTTTCGCTACTACTGGCCGCTGGCGAGCGCGCACAGCTTCCGGGCCAACAGTGCTGCCATCCAGGTACAAGGCCTCTCGCCGGCCCGCCCTGGCGATCCCTCCGCCGAAGTACCCGGACTTGCGGGTCAGCCCGCCTGACGGCCGGCGAAGTCCGTCCAGCATTGCCGCTCAAAATCGTAAAGCTTGCATTGCCGTGCCGTCCGGAAATACCAGGCCCATGAAAACGGCTGGACCACGATACGGCCCGGCAGTTTTTCTTCCAGCAGCGCTTGCGCCCGCTTGAGGCGGTACAGCGGCACACCCATGTCGACATGGTGCGCCGTGTGCTCCATGATGTGGTGCAGGGCCGTGCCCAGACCTGCACCAAAGGTCAGGTGCACCGTGGTGGACACAAACGGACTGGCGGCCGACCAGTCCGCCTTTTTGTCGTACCAGGCCACGCTGGCATGGGTGTGATGAACGTAAACGACAAAACCTATCAGGGCATTCCAGACAAAAAGCGGCAGCACAAAAGCGGTCAATAAAAGCCAGGGCAGCGACTGGCCTGTGGCGGATGCGGCATACACCAGCGCCAGAATCCACGCGATCGCCACAGCTGTCACCAGCACACAATCGGCCGTGAAAATGCTGCGGCGTGTGGGCATGATTTGCCTTGACGGAAAGTACATCCGCTTCCACCAGATCTCAAGCGCGTAATACAGCCCCGGCGCCCAGCCGCTGCGGTAAACGCGCTCGCACAACTGGCGCCAGGCAGGCAGGTTCCGGTAGTCTTCAAGAGACAGCGGCTGCCAGACAAAGTCAAACGCCCTGAGATTGGTGTACCCGTGATGCACGACATTGTGGCCCACATCCCAAAGGCTGTAGGGCGTCAGCGAAGGCATGAACACCAGCCGCCCCAGCCAGCGGTTGAGCCGCCGATGTCGCGTGAAGCTCTGGTGGCATGCGTCATGGCCCAGAATAAAAAGCCGGCCGATCACCAGACCGGCAAGGGCTCCGGCCAGCAGCTGCAGCACGGGGTGCGGCAACAGCACTGCGCCGGCAAGCATTGCCGTGAAAAGAATCAGGTCCAGCCCCACCAGGCTTAAAGCCCAGGCCGTGTTTTTGCGACTCACGGGCGCCAGCCATGAACGGATGATTTTTCGGTGCGGAATCGGGTCAAGGGGATGGACGGGCATTGAGTGGAGCAGATGGCGAGGCGCTTCAAGGCACTCTTTCACAGCCCCCTGAAACCTCTGTAGCAAAGCCTCTCAGCTTACCCGCTGAGGTTTGCGGCATCTTGATCCACGTCAAGCATCACACGGGGCAATCGCATCAAAACCATCAAGTCATGCGCATTGCCTGGTACGCTGATACTGTCGAACAATGTCATTCGCGAGGACTGGCCAACACCCGAAACTTTGATCCCCTGCTACCAATTCAATTTTCGAATGTTCAGCCTACAAGGCGTCCACCATCAACGGGGAGTACCACCCCCGTCACAAATGAGGCCTCTTCCGATGCCAGGTAGACCGCCGCGCTGGCGATGTCCTCAGGCTGGCACAGGCGCCCCAGCGGTATGGTTTTCAGAACCTGCTCAATCCCCGACTCGAGGCTCTCGCCAAACATGGACTCGAACATGGGAGTGAGTCCGGCGGCGGGAGCGATGGCATTGACACGGATGCGGTCTGTTGCCAGTTCTGCGGCCATGGACTGCGTGATGGAAATCATCGCAGACTTGGTCGCGTTGTACCAGGTCATACCCGGTCGTGGGCGTATGCCTGTGACGGAAGCGATATTTATCACATTGCCCCCGCCGCCCTGGCGCATCACCGGCAGGGCATGCACCGCCATGTGGTAGAGGCTTTTGATATTGACGGCCAGCAGGCGGTCCAGGTCTTCTTCGCTGGTCTTTGCAATTCGCGCCGGCTTTTGGGTCAATGCAGCATTGTTGACCAATGCATTAAACCCACCCCAGTGCTCCCGCACTGCAGCGACCATCCTGCCCACCGAGGCACTGTCAGCGACATCGCAGGGCAGTGCCAACGCTTCGCCCCCCCCGCTCTTGAGTTCTTCGGCCACCCGTTGCGCGCTGTCCAGGTGGATGTCAACACAGGCCACGCGCGCACCTTCGGCGGCGAAGCGCCGTACCAGGGCTGCACCGTAGCCAGAACCGGCACCGGTGATCACCGCAGTGGTGTTTATCAGTCGCATGTTTTTTCCTTAAGTACCAGTGAACACCGGCTTGCGTTTCTCGACAAAAGCGCGCTGGGCTTCCTGGGCGTCGGCCGTCTTGCTCATGGCCCTGGTCACATTCTGCTCAAGGCGGTAACCGTCCCTCAGTGAAAGGTTTTCAACCATATTGAACGAGTCTTTGAGCATCCGGATTGACAGCGGACTCTTGGACGCGATCGCATGCGCAATGGCCATGGCTTCGTCCATCACTTTTTCAGGACTCACGCAAGCTTCCAGAACCCCCAGCCGGTACAACTCGGCGGCCGGGATACGCTGCCCCGTCAGCAAGAGCCGGCGAGCCTTGGATGGCGTGAAATGGCGTTGCAGGTATTTGACGCCGCCAGCCAGTCCAACGTCGATTTCGGGCATGCCGAATACAGCGTCTTCGCTAGCCACCAGAATGTCGCAGCACAGCGCCAGGGCCATGCCCGCCCCCAGCGCCGTCCCGTTGACCGCGGCAACCACGGGCTTGGGGCATTCAAGGACGGCGTAAAACATCTCCCGCGCCAGACGATTGAGGACGCTATATTCACCAGGCTCGCCGGTAAGCCGCGTGCGCTCCTTGATGTCTGCGCCAGCGCTAAAAAATTTCCCTGCGCCGGTGAGGACCACTGCGCGCACATCGTCGCGGTCGGGCATGGCGTCGAACACGCGTATCAGCTCCTGCCGCATATCGAGGCCAATGGCATTGACAGGCGTGCGGTTCATCGTGACGGTGGCCACATGGTCCTTGACCGCTACATGAACATTGCTCATCTTGAATCTCCTGAAGTGGTCGTCCTGGGTTGACTGAATGCACCTTGCGCACGTAGCATTTCAATATCGCTATCCCCGATGCCCAACTCGCGCAGCACTTCATCGGTGTGGGCGGCGAGCAGCGGAGGTGGGCGGTTGGGAGCTGGAGGGATGCCGCAAAGATCAAAAGGTGAAGCGACAGCCTTGACCTCGCGGCCGTCCATTTCGAAGCTGGTGATGGCACCTATGGCGGCAAGTTGTGGGTGGTCGGCCGCCTGCCCCAGGTTGTTTACCCTTGCCACATTGACCTTGGCCGGCGCCAGGCGATCAATCAACTCGGCACTGCCCAGGCGAAGCGTTACAGCGGTCATGGCCTGGATCAGGTCGGCGCGGTGGCGCTGGCGGTCCAGCATGCCGCGCCATTCCGGCCGGTCCAGTGCCTGGGCATCCAGCGCAGTGGCGCAGCGTCGCCACATGTCATCGCCGGGCGCAATGATCACCACGCTGCCGTCGGCGGTCGGGAAAACCTGGTTGGGCACGCTGAGATGGTTTGCCGTACCCATGGGCTTGCGGATCGCGCCCGTTACCCAGTACTCCCCGTAGAAATAATTCATCAGGTGGGCAGAGCTGCGGAGCAGCGAACTTTCGACCATCTGCCCCTCGCCTGTACGCTCACGGTGCATGAGCGCGGCCATGATGGCAATGACCAGAGCCAGGCTTGCATGCAGGTCGATGACGGAAGTACCGCAGCGCACGGGCGACCGGTCGGCTTCACCGGTGATGCTCATCAGGCCGCTGTGCGCCTGCAGCGCAACGTCATTGGCACCAAAGTTGGCAAGCGGCCCGACGTTACCGTAGGCCGAAAACTGGCAATAGACGATGTCGGCCCGCTCTGCCCGCAGGTCTTCGTAGCCCAGGCCGTATTTTTCCATGGTGCCCGGCCTGAAGTTGTTCACAACCACGTCGCATTCGCGCACCATGCTGCGTATGGCGCGCTGGCCAGCCTCCGACGCGAGGTTGATCGCGACACTCCGTTTGTTGCGGTTAAGCGCAACAAAGGAAGGGCTGACGGTGATGCCGCTTTCCACCATCTCCTTCGTAACACCGAAGCCGCGCGCCTCATCGCCTTTTCCTGGTTCCTCGACCTTGACCACGTCTGCGCCGAGGTCGCCCAGAACCTGCGTTGCGGCAGGTCCTGCAAACACTCGCGAGAGATCGAGGATGCGCACGCCGTTGAGTACATTCCACATGAAGTTGTCCCGGGCTTAATATGTCAGTTGTGGCGCTGATGCACCAGGGCGTCACCCACGGTGAGTTTTTTTCCCTGATCGTCCTCACACCAGACATCCAGCGAGTAAGCTGTTTCTTTCCCGTCTTTTTCCAGTGCGCTGACGATACGCACGCAGGTGATGACGACCTGATCCTCGTAAATGGGTGCGATGTACTTGGTGCGCAGCCGGCCCTTCGCTGCAGCGGCCGGACCGAACATGTCTATCAGCAGGCCATGAATCCAGTTGGTGGTGATCATGCCGTCAGAGATGATGCCGGGCAGCCCCTGTTTGCGGGCGTAGGCCTCGTCATCGTGGATGGTGGGCGGCTGCGTGTGGATACGGCCGTCATCAACCTGCACCGTTTCCTGGATGTCCACGTACCAGCGCATACGCTCCCGGGTCATGGGGCGAGGCGCCAGACGAAATTCCGTTCCAACCTGGTAGTGTGCAATGTCTGTCATGTTCATTCCCCTTTCCTGCTGCCTTGACGGTCGCTGTACGACACGATGATGGTGTCGCGGTAGGTGACCAGCGGCCGGTTGTCGGCGGCTGCGCGCATGTCGATTTCCATCAACACATAGGTGCGATCGCGTTTCTCATAGCGGTCCACCACTGTTCCGGTGATGCGAAGCGGCACACCCACCGGGATAGGCTCGTGGATGGTGGCGTCGTACTGGTAATGGATGCGGGCGGTAGGGCCAGTACCAGCCGGGCAGGCCGCCTTGTAGAGTTTGAGTTTGTCCAGGTGCACCAGCGTGGGCGGCGCAAATTGCGGCTGCGCGCCCTGATAACACTGTTGATGCAATTCGTTTGCATGGCAGTACTCGCGCACGACAAACTTGCTCATCGAATACTCGATGGGACCCAGCACGTCGCCTTTTTCGAGATCTGTGGTGTAGCGGCCAACAGCCATGATGCTCCTGATGTGTGTTGTGAAGTCATCAGTTATAAGTTCGCACCACTGCAAGAACAAGCACCGTGCCTGAGTAGCAACTGTGCATAAATCGTAAAGATGTCCGTCACGGGTTGCGACCGGGGAAATCCTCGCCTGTCAGGCGATTTGACTAAACACACGGAAACGCTTGATTGCACAAACTGCAAAGGTGCTTCTCGCATTCATGCCTTTTTGGCACGCATGGGAACTGATACGGTCTGCATCACAAGAACACGATTTGGAGACATGACCATGACACGACCCTTTGCCTGTTGGCATCGCGCCCTGGCTATTGCCAGCCTGGCGGCCACCTGCCTCGCGCAGGCCCAGACCTATCCCAACCGGCCCGTGCATTTTGTCGTGCCTTTCGCCGCAGGCGGAGGCTCCGACGTGATGGCGCGCTTGATTGCCGAGCCGCTTTCGCAGCGTCTGGGGCAACCTGTCATTGTGGAAAACAAGCCCGGGGCCAATGCGACCATAGGCGCGGACTATGTGGCGAGGTCGGCCCCGGACGGCCTGAACATGCTGCACACATCACCAGGGCCACAGATTACCAACCCCTTTTTGATGGCCAAGTTGCCCTACGACCCGGTCAAAGACCTGCTGCCGGTTGCCCGTCTTGGTGTCTTTGTCAACGTCCTGGTCGTCAATCCCAGGCTGCCGGTAAAAAATGTTGCAGAGCTGGTGGCCTATGCCAAGGCCAATCCCGGAAAACTCAGCTTTGCAAGTCCGGGCATCGGCTCGGGCGGTCATCTGGCGGGCGAATATCTCAAACGCGTTGCCGGCATAGAGATCGTGCATGTACCCTACAAGGGCACGGGCGCGGCAATTCAGGACCTGGTGGCGGGCAACGTCCAGCTGAGCCTGGACAGCATCGCCGCATTCCTGCCCTTGATCAAATCAGGCCAGTTGCGCGCCATCGCCGTGGGTCATGTCCAGCGTTCGCCCAGCCTTCCCGATGTGCCAACGCTGGCTGAGACTTTTGCAGGTTTTGATGCCGCGCCCATGAACTACCTGGCGGTGCGTGGCGGCACGCCGCCGGAAATAGTTGCGCAGCTCAACCGGGAGGTCAACGTCGTACTTGGCGCACCGGTACTGCGCCAGCGCCTGCTGGAGATGGGTGTCCTCGTAGCCCCCAGTACGCCCGACGAAATCGTGCGTCAGGTGAACAGCGAGCGCGAAAAATGGAAACGCATCATCGAAGCATCAGGCGTCAAGGTCGAATGACCATCACGACAAGGGGTACAGCATGAAAATCAAAACTGCCGCATGGATCAGCGTACTGATGGCGCTCACCACCATCTTGACCGTCTCCCAGGTGGCTGCCCAGCAGGGCAGCGGCGCGAGCTACCCGGATCGGCCCATCAAGTTGGTCGTCCCCTACCCGCCTGGTGGCTCCACTGATCCGGCTGCGCGCCTGCTCGCGGCCGATATCGGCACTCGGCTGGGTCAGCCCGTGGTTGTGGACAACAGGCCTGGCGCGGCGGGTGCTATCGGCACCGAAGCGGTTGTCCGCGCGGCGCCCGACGGCTACACACTGCTGCTCCACACCTCGGTCATATCCACCGACCCGACACTGAAAAAGAATGCCTCCTACGATATCAAACGGGACCTGGTACCCGTGTCCCTGGCGGTGACCGGCCCGTACCTGATGGTCGTGAACCCAACGCTGCCGGTACGCAATGTCGGCGAGCTGATTGCCTATGCCAGGGCCCACCCGGGCAAGGTGAACTTCGGATCGGCCGGGCAGGGCTCCTCGGGGCATTTGATTGGCGAGTTGTTCAAGAAGGCCGCGGGAATCGACATGGTGCATGTGCCCTACAAGGGTGGCGGACCGTCCATCGCCGGGCTGGTTGGCAACGAGGTGCAACTGGTGTTCGACACTTTCGGGGGATCGCGCTCGCTGGTTGAAGCCGGCAAGCTGCGCGCCATTGCAGTGACCAGCCCGGAGCGTTCAGGCCTCATGCCGGAGATCCCGACTGTGATGGAAAGCGGCCTGAAGGATTTTTCCGCAGTGTATTGGCTGGGTATCTTCGCACCGGCCAAAACACCTCAAGCTGTCGTCGACAAACTCTACCGTGTTCTCAAGGGCTCGCTTGATAGCCCGGCCGTAAGATCCAGAATGATGGATCAGGGCAACGTGCCGCAGGGGCTGAGCCCGTCCGAGTTTGCCAGGGTTCTGGATGGTGATATCCAGCGCTACCGCTCCATCATTGAGTCGGCGCGAATAACGATAGATTGAAAGGAGCCAGAGCAGCTACCCCGGCTTCAGCCGCCTGGCTTTGGTTCAAATGTCTGGATCAGGTGATCGACGAACAAGCGGACTTTGGCCGAGGTGTGACGGCTGCGCTGGTAAAGCGCATAAACACCGTTTTCGAATTCCAGGAAACAGACCTTATAGGCAGGAAAGAGACGCACCAGGTCGCCACGGCGGATATCCTCGCGCACGGACCAGTCGGGCATCAGTGACAGGCCCAGGCCGGCCAGCGTGGCGTCACGCAATGCCGGTCCGTAGTCGGTGCGCAGTGAACCACTGACTGCCACGTCGGTGGTCTGGCCTTGCGGATCGAGAAAGCGCCATTCAACGCTGCCCATGTTCAAGCGGTAGGTCAGGCAGTTGTGATGGACCAGGTCGTGTGGCCCCTGGATGGGCGGATGGCTTTGCAGGTATGCCGGAGCTGCGCAAACGATGCGTTCGCTAACGGCCAGTTGTCGGGCGATCAACGACGAATCGCTGAGTTTTCCGATGCGGATATCAACGTCTATGTTCTGCTCGACCAGGTCAACAGAATGGTTCGACAACATCAGATCAATCTTGATCTCGGAGTGTGTCAACAGGAATTTCGTAATCGCCGGTACAAGGAACAATTGCCCGACAAGAATACGCGAGTGCACCCGCAAGGTGCCACGTGGCGAGTGCTGCAGCTGTGAAACGCTGTGATGCGCTTCGTCGAATTGATGAAGGATTTGTTCGGCGTGGTGAAAGTAAGTTTCACCCGCCTCGGTCAGTGTCAGTTTGCGGCTGGTACGGTTGAGCAGGCGCGCACCCAGTGTGTCCTCAAGCGCCTTTATCTGCCGCGACACCGATGCCGGCGAAGTATCCAGCTGCCGGGCTGCTGACGAAAGGCTGCCGTGCTGCACCACACGAACAAATACCTGCATTGCATGAAATGAATCCAAGGTAGTGAAATGGTTTGATGGTTGAGCGGGCTATTTATTCTACGTAGCATTTGAACGCCGCTTGATAAACAGGACCTCGCTGCCTGGGCGCAGGTCGAATTGACGGCAAGTACAGGGTATTGTCCCCTTCAAGGAAGAAAACAAACATGAACATTGTGATACTGGATGACTATCAAAACTGCGTCCACCAGCTTGATGCATTTGCCCGGCTCTCGGGCCATGAGGTCACGGTACACCAGAAGCCCTTGCACGGGACCGAGGCACTGGTCCACTGCCTGGCATCGGCTGATGCCCTGGTTCTCACGCGCGAACGCACGGCGGTGAATGCGGCCTTGCTTGATCGCCTGCCGCGCCTGCGCCTGATCAGTGCGGCAGGATCACTTCCCGGCAATCTGGACCTGCAGGCGTGCAGTGAACGCGGCATTGCCGTTGCGGATGGCCACGGTACGGGGGCACCGACGGCGGAGTTGTGTTGGGCACTGATCCTGGCCAGCCGGCGCCGTTTGGTGGAGGAAGTCGACTCGCTGCGCAGTGGGCGCTGGCAGGGATTTCTGGGCCAGCAGTTGCGCGGGCAACGACTTGGCATCTGGGGTTATGGCCGTGTAGGCCGCCAGATCGCGGCCTACGGCCGGGCTTTTGACATGGCCGTTTGGGTCTGGGGCAGCGAAGGCAGCCGGGCCAGGGCCCAGGCCGATGGCTACGGGGCGGCGCCATCCCGGGCGGAGTTCCTGGCCTGTAGCGACGTGTTGAGCCTGCATCTTCGGCTTACGCCGCAGACGGAGGGTGGCATCTGCGCCGGCGACTTGTTGACCATGAAGGCCGATGCCTTGTTCGTCAATACCGCGCGGGCCGAACTGCTGGCGCCGGGGGCATTGCTGCAAGCATTAAACGCAGGTCGACCAGGCTTCGCGGCCCTGGATGTGTTCGAGAACGAGCCGGTGCTCGATATTCACCATCCATTGCTGCGCCACCCCAAAGTACTGGCGACCCCTCACATCGGCTTTGTGGAGCGTACGAATTACGAATCATATTTCGGCATCGCGTTCGACAATATCAATCGATTCGCAGCAGGCGAAACCCGCCATTTGCTGAACGCCGACGAACTGGCTCGCAACGGCAGATGAGGCGTGCAGCCGCCGAAAGCATCAAGGTATTTCCGGCCTTTGGATGCTACAAATTACATAGCTTCCTGCGCGCGTACCCCAAGAGCCACAAGCCTTTTTGACATTGAAATAACGGCCCTGTCCTTGCTCAGCAGCAAGGCCTTGTGCGCCACGGCCAGGTCAATGAACTTCTGGTCGTCCGGGTCGCTGCAGGTGACGCCGGCCTTGGCGGCGACGTCAACAAGGCGCGCGTGCCGGTCAAACCCGGCCAGCACGTCGCCGGCGCTGATCGCGTAAAAGGCCAGGCGCGGCACGATTTGCGGATAGGCCAGCACGCGGGCCAGTTCGTCCCGCATGGGCTGTGTCGCCAGCCAGTCGAGTTTGCCGTCAAGCAGCGATTGCCTGAGCGGCTGGGCCGCGGTGTCGTTGAACACAAACACGTCAAGGACGATGTTGGTGTCCAGGATGATGGGTTCAGGCTTCACGCGGCGGCCTGGTGCGGGCAGAGCCGGCCACCATGTCAAAGCGGAAAAGGCGGCATTCGATAGGGCCATTCCACATCGGCACGCGGCGCGACTCCTTCAGGCGCATCTTGCCGGGCAGCTTGAGGTCCGGCGTGAGAACATGGGCGGTCCAGCCGGCATAGTTTTTCTTCCAGTGCGCGGCAAGTTGCGGGAAGAAGTTGGAAGCCTCTTCGCCGCTTTCCGTCACGGCCTGCTCGCGTGCCGGATTCGCATTGCGGTCACGCCGGGGTTCGTGGCCGGCCTCATCCTGGTTGACCGGCTGGCCGAACTCGTCGATGGCTTGCCCCTGGAACTGCGAGCGGCGCTGGGCGCCTTCTGTACCCGATACGCCGGCAACACCGGCCACATCGATACGCTCGCCATAAGGCGGGTTCACCAGCATCACGCCCGTCGGCGCAGGCGGCATGCGCTGCAATGCGTCACCGCCGCGGAACTGCACGGCCTTGGCCACGCCCGCGCGCTCGGCATTGCGTTCGGCAAAGTCCACCATACGGAAAGACACATCGCTGCCGAACACCGGGGCGGTGGGCTCGGTAATCGCGGCCTCGGCCTGGTCGAGCAGGCCTTCCCAGACGTGGGGCTGGAAGGGCAAATACTTCTGGAAGGCAAACCGGCGGTTGATACCCGGCGCGATGTTGCAGGCGATCTGCGCGGCCTCTATCGCAATCGTGCCGGAGCCGCAGCACGGGTCATACAGCGGCACGCCGTCCTTGCACAACTGGTCCCAGCCGCTGGCGGCGATCATGGCGGCGGCCAGGGTTTCTTTCAGCGGGGCGTCGCCCTTGTCCTCGCGCCAGCCGCGCTTGAACAGCGGCTCACCCGAGGTGTCTATGTAGATGGTGACGGTGTCGGTGGTCAGGTGCACATAAACGCGAACATCGGGCCAGCGCGTGTCCACATCGGGACGCACATCGAACTTGGTGCGAAAGCGGTCGGCAATCGCGTCCTTGATCTTGAGCGCCGCAAAGTTCAGGCTGGTCAGCGGGCTGTGCTGCGCGGTGATCTCGACCTTGAAGGTCTGCTTCGGCGTGAACCAGATTTCCCAGGCAACATTGGCTGCCGCGTTGTACAGGTCCTGCTCGCTGCGGTACTGGTTGTGCTGCAGCTCGATCAGCACACGCTGCGCCAGGCGGCTGTGCAGGTTGAGCTGCAAGGCGTCGCGCCATGAGCCTTGCAGTTGCACGCCGGCGCGCCAGGCTTTGCCCTGGATGCCGGTGACACGCTGGACTTCGCTGGCCAGCAAGGCCTCGACGCCGGCGGCGCAGGGCAAAAATAATTGAAGTTGATTCATAAATTATGGGTTGCCCTTGGGGCGTATCAAACCATACTCTTTTCAAACAGGGGCCGCGGGACTGGCTTGGCCAGACCGCAGGCGCAGCGGCCCCCTCGGGGCTGGAGCCTGCGGCTCCAAACCTGCTTGAGCAGGTTTGGACAGGCGACAGAAGCGAAGCCTCTGGCGAGCGGCGGCCTGCAAGGTGCAGAGAGCGACACGCAGTGCGCGAACGTGGGGGCCATATTCACAGGGATTTGCGCAGGCTGGCAGGTGCAATGCGCAGGGCTTCGCGGTATTTGGCCACGGTGCGGCGGGCGCATTCGATGCCCTGCTCCTTGAGCATTTCGGAAATCTGGTTGTCGCTGAGCGGTTTGTTGCTGCTCTCGGATGTGACGAACTGCTTGATCAGCGCACGCACCGCCGTGCTGGAGGCATTGCCGCCGGTCTCGGTGCCCAGGGCTGAGCCAAAGAAATACTTGAGCTCAAAGGTGCCGAAGGGCGTGCTCATGTATTTGGCCGTCGTCACGCGCGAGATGGTGGACTCGTGCAGGCCCAGCTCGTCGGCGATCTCGCGCAGCACCAGCGGGCGCATGGCCAGCTCGCCGTGCGTGAAAAAGTTCTTTTGCCGCTCGACGATGGCAGTGCTGACGCGCAGTATGGTGTCAAAACGCTGCTGGATGTTCTTGATGAACCAGCGTGCTTCCTGCAGGCGCTGCTGCAGTGCCTGGCCGTTCTGGCCCTTGTGCTGCTTCAGCGCATTCGCGTAAATGTCGTGCACGCGCAGGCGCGGCATGACGTCGCCGTTGAGCGTGACCTTGAAGCCCCGGCCGGACTTGACCACGATGACGTCAGGCACGACAAGGTTTCGCTCGACATTCACAAAACGGCGCCCGGGCTTGGGATCCAGCCTGCCAATCAGGGCGATCGCGCCCTTGATGACCGTATCGGGAAAACCGCACAGCTGCGACAGGCGCTTCACGTCGCGCTTGGCCAGCAGCTCCATCGGCTGCCGGCACATGGCCATCGCGGCCCGGGTTTCGTCGCCATCCTTGCAGTCAAGCAGTTGCAGGCCCAGGCACTCGGCCAGGTTGCGCGCGCCTACGCCGGCAGGCTCCATGTGGTGCAGGAGGTTCAGCGCCATGGCGAAATGCTGCTCCAGCTCTTCGGCCTGTTCGAGGTCGTCGCCCGCAAGACCGCTGGCCAGCGAAGCCAGGCTGTCTTCAAGATAGCCGTCATCGTTGAGCGACTCGATCAGGAAATGCAGCGCCGCACGATCGTCTTCCGACAGCCGCAGGCCAAGGGCCTGCCGGTGCAGGTGGTCCTGCAGCGACTCATGGCCGTGCGCCAGGTCCGAGGCCTCGGCATCGCTGTCGTCGGAATTGCTCTTGCGCGGCAATGCATCGCCGCCCCATTCGCTGTCGTCAGGCGCGGACTCCACGCTGCCGTCACCGTCCCAGCTTTCCTCCAGTTTGGCCTCGGAGCTGATCTCGGCCGTGGTTTCGGAGTCGTTCTGGCTTGTGGCCGCCGTTTCATGCGCACCACCAGCTATCGATTCCATAGCAGACTCAAACTCCTGGTTGTCCTGGCTGACCGGCGTGTTGGTGTGGTCCAGGCCAAACTCTTCACGCGGCGCGGCTTCCTCCGTGACTTCCAGGAAAGGGTTTTCATCGAGCATCTGCTCGACTTCCTGGCTCAGCTCAAGCGTGGAGAGCTGCAGCAGGCGGATCGACTGCTGCAACTGCGGCGTCAGCGCCAGATGCTGCGAGACGCGTAGCGAAAGACCCTGTTTCACGACAGTTCCGGGCGCCCACGGTAGGACGAAGTGAGCGCGCCACGGAAGGGAGCTAATTCACAAGCATGGGCCGCGGAACCGGCTTTGCCGGGCCGCAGGCGCAGCCCCCTGAGGGGGGAGGGAGCTACACGAAGTGAGCGACAACGGGGGGGAGTCATTACATCCTGAAATGCTCACCGAGATAGACACGGCGCACATCGGCGTTGTTGACGATCTCCGAAGGCGTGCCTTTGGCCAGCACATGCCCATCACTGATGATGAAGGCGTGGTCGCAAATGCCCAGCGTCTCGCGGACGTTGTGGTCGGTGATGAGCACGCCTATGCCGCGCGACTTCAGGAAACCGATGATGCGCTGGATCTCGATCACCGCAATCGGGTCGATGCCCGCAAAAGGCTCGTCCAGCAGGATAAAGCGCGGCTGGGTCGCCAGCGCCCGCGCGATCTCGACCCGGCGGCGCTCACCGCCGGACAGGGCCAGCGCCGGCGAGTCGCGCAAATGGTCGACCCGCAAGTCCTTGAGCAGCGCGTCAAGGCGCTGCTCGATGTCGGCCTGGCCCAGTGGTTTGCCCGCACTGTCATGCTGCAGCTCCAGCACGGCACGCACGTTGTCCTGCACCGAGAGCTTGCGAAAAATCGAGGCTTCCTGCGGCAGATAACTCAGGCCCAGGCGCGCGCGGCGGTGAATCGGCATGTGCTCCACCGAGTTGCCGTCAATCGTGATCTCGCCTGCATCGGCGCGAACCAGGCCGACGATCATGTAAAACGAAGTGGTCTTGCCCGCGCCATTGGGGCCCAGCAAGCCCACGACCTCACCGCTTTGCACGGCCAGCGACACATCCTTCACCACCTTGCGGCTGCCGTATGACTTTTGCAGGCCGGTGGCGATCAGGCGGCTGGGCGGCTCGCCGGGCGCCGACGCCGCCGCATCCACCACAAACTGTTCTGTTTCAGCGTTCGAAGTACGCAATTCCATGGCGGCCTTAATTCTTCTCGGAGCCCAGCGCCGGGCTGGGGCGCAGGCTGGGCGATGGCCCGGCGGCCGGAGGAGCAGGCGTTGCGGTGCCGCCGGCTGCAGAAGCCTTGCTGCGCGGCGACAGCAGGGCGCGGACACGGCCGCTGGGGTTGGTGGCGGAGCGGTTTTGCGGGCCGCCATCAACCGTGAACACATCCGTGACGTTGTCGTAATTGATCTGGGAGCCGGTGGACTCATCCGCCAGCACGGCGCCGTTGTAACGGCGCAGCACGGCGTTGCGGATGAATTTGACGACATCGGGCCGGCTGTCGTACTCGATGCGTTCGGACTCGCCTTCGATGAACTCGTCCAGCCCGTCGCGCTTTTTGCGGTAAAAAGCCAGCTTGCCCGGGGCGGCGATCACGATGGCCTTCTGGTAGCCCTCCGGGTCCTGGGTGACGTCAACCCGTTCGCCGCGAATGATGGTTGTACCCTTGGTAATGACCACGTTGCCGGTAAACACGCTGGTTTGTTTCAGGTCGTCGTACCGCAAGGCGTCGGACTCGGCGTTCATCGGCATGTCCCGGTCGGCCTGCTCAGCGGCGGCCGGGAACACGGCCAGCGCAATGACGGCCGCGGCGACAGCCATTAAATAGGTGGGGTATTTCATAAAGGCACGAATCTTGCTGCGTGAAGGTTGGCTTGATTGTAGCCACCCAAGCTGGCGAAAGCCGCTTATTCAGGACCCGATGCCGGGCTTTGCAAATAAAAAACCCGCCGGATCAGGGCGGGTTTGTCTCAAGGCCATCTGGAGAGTTGGCCGTGGCGGCTTTATTTGCCTTTGCGTGCCAGGCCAATCAGGTAATCCGTCACCACCAGGGCGCGCTCCATGGTCTGGGCCAGGGAGCCGGAGGTGTAATAACGGCCGGCAACGCCCATCGCCGGCACGCCGTCAACCTTGTACATATCCTGCAACTGCGTGGCCTTGCGCACCTTGGTCACCACCGGGAAGGAGTTGTAGGCTTCGACAAATTTGGCCTTGTTGATGCCCTGCTTTTCCGCCCAGGCGGCTACCTGGTCGGCCGTAGCCAGAGGCTGTTTTTCAACGTGGATCGCGTAAAACACCTTTTTGTGCAGCTCCTCGACCTTGCCCATGCTTTCCAGCACGTAATACAGGCGCTGCTGCGGCTCAAAGTCAGGCCGGAACGACACCGGGGCGCGCCGGATATAGAGGTCTTTGGGCGCTTTTTTGATCCAGGCTTCGAGTTGCGGCTCAAAGGCATTGCAGTGAGGGCAGCTGTACCAGAAGAACTCGACCACCTCGATCTTGCCGGCAGGCGCTTCTGTCGATGCGGGTTTGTCCAGCACCAGGTAGTCACTGCCTTCCTGCGGCGGTTTGCCCTGGGCCTGTGCGGCTGTGGAAAACGCCATCGTGCCGCCCAATGAGGCGGCAGCAACTGTTGCGGCTGAAAGCGAAAACTCACGTCGTTGCATTAATTTTTCTCCTGGATATCACAAAACAGCTCAAAACTTGCCGGCCCGGAACACCCGGGCAGGACAGGGATTGAACACGCCTGCCCGAAAAAGTTCAGCGCTGGACCCTGACCAACGCGGTTTCCACGGCGTTGCTGTCCAGTTTTTCCTTGGTCTTGTCGGCCTCTTCCTTTTTGTCAAAAGGACCCAGGCGCACGCGGTAAACGGTGCGGCCGGATTGCTCGCGCTCGGTCACTTTGGCCTGGAAGCCCAGCAGGGACAGCTTGGCGCGTTGCTGCTCGGCATCTTCAGGCGTGCGAAACGCGCCGGCCTGTATGAAGTAGCTGAAGGGATCGACGCCCGCACCGGATGTCGAGGCCTCCGCTTTGGGCTTGGCCTCCGCTTTTGCCCTGGCAAGGTCGCCCAGCGGATCCTCTGAAACCGGAGCCTTCGCGGCCCTGGCTGCGCTTGCCGCCACCGCCGGTGCCGTGGCAACCGGCGCGCTGGCGGCGCCTACCGGGCCAGAGGCCGCCGCAGAAGGTCGGACCGCATTTTTGCCGGCCAGCGAGGTGTTCGGGTCCCAGTCCTTGTTCTTTTTTGCCTCGGCCGCATCGTTTTCGGCGCTGTGGGACTGGCCCTTGTTCAGGAAAGGAATCGGCACCTTGGTCACGTAAACCGCCACGGCCAGCGCGGCGCCCAGCCCCAGCAGCGCACCGATGATGATGCCCAACAAGGTCCCCCCGCGCTGTTTTTTGCCCATGTCCAGGCCCGCCCGGCCTGCTTTAGGCGCCATTTTCTTGTCAGAGTGCTTCATGCTCGGTTCATTTCCCAGGTTCACATTTTGCGGGGCGCACCAACGCCCAGCACCGCGAGGCCATTGTGCAACACCTGCGCGGTGGCGGCGACAAGTGCCAGCCGGGCCAGTTTGACCACCGCATCATCCACCAGGATGCGCTCCGCATCGTAGTAACTGTGGTAACAGGCGGCCAGTTCACGCAGGTAAAAAGCCACGTCATGCGGGGCAAACCCGCTGGCAGCGTTGGCCAGCATGTCGGGGTATTTGGCGATCAGCAGCATCAGGGCCTGCGCCTGCGGGCTTTCCAGCGGTGACAGGTCCACGCCCTTGAGGCTGGTTTCATCGCCACCCCATGCCGCCAGCACGGAACAGATTCGGGCATGCGCGTATTGCACGTAATACACCGGGTTTTCATTGTTTTTGGCCAGCGCCAGGTCAATATCAAAGATGTATTCGGTGTCCGGCTTGCGGCTGAGCAGGAAGAAACGCACGGCGTCCGCGCTGGTCCATTCGATCAGGTCGCGCAAGGTGACATAACTGCCCGCGCGTTTGGATATCTTGACCTCTTCGCCGTTGCGCACCACACGCACCATAGTGTGCAACACGTAGTCGGGATAGCCCTGGGGCACGCCCTCATTGGCAGCCTGCAGCCCGGCCCGCACACGCGCGATGGTGCCGTGGTGGTCCATGCCCTGGATATTGATGGCGCGGCTGTAACCACGCTCCCACTTGGCCAGGTGGTAGGCGACGTCGGGCACAAAGTAGGTATAGGTGCCGTCGCTTTTTTTCATCACGCGGTCTTTGTCATCACCGTAGTCGGTGGACTTCAGCCACAAGGCGCCATCCTGCTCATAGGTCTTGCCGGCGGCCTTCAGTTTGGCGACCGCCGCATCAACACGGCCCGAACTGTAAAGGCTGGATTCGAGGTAGTAATTGTCAAAGCGGACCGAAAAAGCCTGCAGGTCCAGGTCCTGCTCTCGGCGCAAATAGGCAACCGCGAACTGGCGAATCGAGTCCAGATCTTCCACATCACCCGAAGCCGTGTATTCCCGGTCATCCGAGCGGACGGTCTTCCTGGCCAGGAAGTCAGCGGCGATGTCTGCGATGTAGTCGCCGTTGTAAGCCGACTCGGGCCAACCGGCATCACCCGGCTTGATGCCTTTGGCACGTGCCTGGGTGCTGGTTGCAAGTGTGTGGATCTGTACGCCGGCGTCGTTGTAATAGAACTCGCGGTACACCTGCACGCCCTGCGTCACAAACAGGTTGCAGATCGCATCGCCCAGCGCGGCCTGCCGGCCATGGCCCACATGCAGCGGCCCGGTCGGGTTGGCCGAGACAAATTCGACGATCATGCGCTGGCCGGAGGCCGCCGGCTTGACGCCGTACTGTGTGGCAGCGTGCAAAACTTCACGCACGATCTCCTGTTTTGCAACAGGCTTGAGCCGGATGTTGATAAAGCCCGGGCCGGCAATTTCAATCGCATCCACCCACTTTTCAAAGACCGGCTTGGCCAGCAAGATGGACTTCAGCCCTTCCGCCACCTGGCGCGGGTTCTGCTTGAGCCCCTTGGCCAGCTGCATGGCAGCCGTACAGGCGAAATCGCCATGGGCCGCCACCTTGGGCGACTCAAAAGCCGCTTTGTCGCCGGCACCGGGGGAAAGCTGTTCCAGCCCGTCAGCCAGTGCTGCGAGCAGATCATTTTTAATCGAGAGCATTACCTGATTTTACGTTTAAGACGCCAGCCTACAGGTCATCCACCTTGTGAGCGCTCACGTTATATGTTGGAATTCCACGAGGAACTCAAAGACGATTCCGTCACCGCCCCCTTAATCCATGGAGCCACTCATGAAAAAGCTGTTGTCCCTGATCGCCGTCGCTTTCGCCTTCTCGATGACCCTTGCACCTGTGGCCCATGCCGCCGATGCCAAGGCAGACTGCGCCGCCCAATCCGCTGAAAAGAAGCTCGCCGGCGCCGCCAAGGCAAGTTTCGAGAAAAAATGCGTGGCCGATGCCGGTGCAGCCAGCCCCGCCGCCGCCTGCGAAAAGGCTTCTGCAGACAAAAAACTCGCCGGTGCCGCCAAAGCCAGTTTTGAGAAAAAATGTATTGCCGATGCCGGCGGCGACAAAAAAGCCGAGGCCCCCAGCCCCGCAGCAGCTTGCGCAGCACAATCTGCCGAAAAGAAACTGGCCGGCGCTGCCAAAACCAGCTTTGAGAAAAAATGCATTGCCGACGCTTCCGGCGACAAGAAAATGGCTGACTCCAAACCCATGGCCAAGGCAGACGCCAAGAAGTAATTTTCTTTAAGGCATAGGCCGCAATGGCCCGTTCGCTACTGGTGAACGGGCCATTTCATTTTTGCGAAGCGGCCGGGCTGGCGCCGTTCCAGTAGCCCGGCTCACTGAAATGGTGCTTTAAAAAGTCAATCCACAGACGCACCCGCAGCGGCAGGTGTTTTCGCTGCGGAAACACGGCGTAAATGCCGTTGGGCGGCGCGGCAAATGCGTCAAGGACAGTCACCAGGCGGCCGGCGGCCACTTCGGCCTCGACCTCCCAGGTACTGCGCCACGCAATGCCATAGCCGGCAAGGCACCAGTCGTGCAGCACCTGCCCATCCGAGCAGTCCAGCGGTCCTCCGGGCTTGAGGTAAACCAGTTCATGCTCACCAACGGCCTCCGCGTCCCGCGGAATGCGAAACGCCCAGCCACGTGTCTGCGAGGCTTCGCTTGACAAGGTCAGGCAGTCAAACCGGGAAAGTTCGGACGGGTGTTGCGGTGTTCCGCGAGTTTTCAGGTACGCCGGTGTTGCAACGCACAGGCGCCGGTTGTCGGCCATGCGCACGCTGACCAGGGATGAATCGGGCAGATCGCCCACCCGCACGGCGCAGTCAAAACCCTCGCCCGCCAGATCCACCACACGGTCGCTCAGGTTCAGCGAGATCGTCACATCCGCATGCTGTTCGCGGAATTTGGTGACCAGCGGCGCCACATGACGGCGCCCAAAACCGGCCGGTGCCGTGATGCGCAAATGGCCGCTGGCCTTGACGCCGCCGGCTGAAACACTGGCCTCCGCACTGGCCAGGTCGGACAAAAGCCGTTGGCAGTCTTCAAGAAAGGCGCTGCCTTCGTGTGTAAGTGTCATGCGCCGCGTGGTGCGCACCAGCAGCTTGACGCCCAGGCGCTCCTCCAGCGCATCCAGCCTGCGGCCCATGATGGCGGGCGCCACGCCTTCGGCCCTGGCGGCGGCGGTGAGGCTGCCGCGCGTGGCGACAGACACAAATGACTGCAGTTGCTTGAGTTTGTCCATGCGCGGACATTACATGCAAGAAAATCAAAAATCAAGGCAAACATCTTGAGATTACGCTGGTTTTAAGTTCAAAACCAGGGTAGCCTGCTTCACCATCTGGCCCCTCACAAGCATTCAGGCGTACAAACAAGACCGCGAAACCCCGGTGCAAAACCGCAGAGCAAAAGCCCGCGCCATCACCGCCTTTGTGTCGCCAGGTACGCTTCCTGAAACATGCACATGCGAATGGCATCGCGGTATTCGCCGTTGACAAAAAACTCGCTCTTCAACTCGCCCTCTTTGGCGAAACCGCACTTGCTGTAAATATGCATCGCCTTGAGGTTGGCGCTGTCAACATAAAGGCACAGCTTGTGAAGGTTGAGCACGCAAAACGCGTACTCAATCGCCAATCGCGTCGCCAGCTCGGCATAACCTTTACCCTGCGCCTTCGGGGCCACAATGATCTGGAACTCTGCGCGGCGGTGAATGTGGTTGATCTCCACCAACTCGACCAGGCCAACCATTTCGCCCGTGTCGCTTTCCAGGATGAATCGCCGCTCGCTTTGATCGTGCACATGGCGGTCATAGAGCTGCACCAGCTCGACATAAGCCTCGTAAGGCTCTTCAAACCAGTAGCGCATGATGTGGCTGTTGTTGTCCAGTTGATGGACAAAATGCAGGTCATCACGCTCGAGTGGACGCAATTTGACGCCGGGTTTGGTGAGTGTCGTCATGAAGCTTATTGTTATCCTCTTTCGACCCCGGCAACAAGCATGACTTGAAGCTGGTTATGTGCCCGTACATCCTGCGCAGCTAGCTACCGATTCAATAGCAAAACCGAGTCGCCGGCATTTACTCCGGCCGCACGCCGGCATCGCGCACCGCCGCGCCCCATCTGGTGTGTTCAGCCTTGATGTATTGGTTGGCCTTCTCCACACTGCCGCCCACAGGCGCACTGCCTTCCGCCAGCAACTGCGAGATGGTGCCGGGCTTGGCCAGCGCCTTGTCCACCGCGGCGTTGAGTGTCTTCACGACTTCGGGTGGTGTGCCGGCCGGTGCAACAATGGCTTTCCAGTCCACCGCTTCAAAGCCCTTGTAGGTTTCAGCCACGGTCGGCACATCGGGCAGCATGGGCAGGCGTTTGGCCGAGGTCACGGCCAGCGCGCGCAGCTTGCCGCCCTTGACCATCTGCAAGGCGCCCTGCGGCGTGGCAAACATGTAATCGGTCTGCCCGCCAAGCAGGTCGGTCAGCGCCGGTGCCGCGCCTTTGTACGGTACGTTCAGCACCTTGAAGCCGGCTCGTTTGGCCAGCACCTCACCGGCCATGTGGCCCAGCGTTCCGGTGCCGGCGAGTGCCTGCTTGACCTCACCGGGCCTGGCTTTGGCGGCGGCCACCACGTCGGCCAGCGTCCTGAAGGGCGCGTCCTGGCGCACCACCATGACCACCGGCTGCGAGGCGACGATGGAGGCCGCCGTCACATCCTTCAGCGCGTCGTAAGGCATCTTCGGGAACAGGGTCGGGTTGATCGCCAGGTTGGCGGTCTGGCCCATGCCTATGGTGTAACCGTCGGGTTTGGCCTTGGCCACGGCGTCCATGCCGATATTGCCATTGCCGCCGGCGCGGTTGTCGACGATAAAGACCCACTTCGTGTCATCGCTGATCTTCTGCGCCAGCAGGCGTGTGACGGCATCGGTCGCACCGCCCGGCGTGTAGGGCACGATGAAACGTATCGGCTTGTCGGGCCAGCCGCCCTGCGCCAGCACTGGCAAGGCCATCAATGATGCTGTGAGAGTAGCGGTGCAGGCGCAGAGCGCGCGGCGCGTGAGGGATCGCATGATTCAGTCTCCGGTAGTGATGTTCTGGTTTTTCAGGGCGGCGATCTGCGCATCGCTGTAGCCGACCTCCCTGAGCAGTGTTGTGCTGTGCTCCCCCAGCAACGGCGGCTGCAGGCGTATGCCGGGGCGTTCCCCGCCCAGGGTGAATGGCATCAGCGGCACCCTGGCCTGGCTGCCGTCGTTCATGCGTATGGGCGCGAGACCGCCGGTGGCGTTCAGGTGCGGGTCATCAAACAGCTCCTGCGGTTTGGTGATGGGCGCAAAAGGCAACTCGTTCTGCTCAAACACCGCGCTGAGTTCTGCCGCACTGTGGCCGGCCAGCAGTGAGCGCAATATGGGCATCATCCAGTCGCGTGCGCGAACCCGGTCATTGTTGGTTTTAAGGCGCGGGTCTGCCAGCATGTCCTCGAAGCCGAAGGCCTTGCAGAAAATGGTCCACTGCCTGTCGCTGACCACGGCCAGGAATATCTGCTCGCCATCCTTCACGGTGAACACGTCGTACACCGCCCAGGCCGAGATGCGGCTGGGCATGGGGTCGGCCGCCTTGCCTGTGGCCGCGAACTGCATCATGTGCTGGGCCACAAGGAAGACATTGTTTTCAAACAGCGCGGACTGCACCTCGCAGCCTGTTCCGGTGAGCTCACGCTGGCGCAAGGCGGCCATCGCGCCTATGGCGCCGAACATGCCGCCCATGATGTCGTTGACGCTGGTGCCGGCGCGCAGCGGATCGCCGGAGCGGCCCGTCATGTAGGCCAGGCCACCCATCATCTGCACCACCTCGTCAAGCGCAGTGCGGTGGTCGTAAGGGCCGGGCAAAAAGCCCTTGTGGCTCACGTAGATCAAACGCGGGTTCAGCTTTTTCAGGGTTTCATAGTCCAGGCCCAGTTTTTTCATGGTCCCGGGCTTGAAGTTTTCGCTCACGATGTCGGCAGTCGCGATCAGGCGCAAGGCCGCTTCCACGCCTTCGGGCTGCTTGAGGTCCAGCGCGATGCTTTTTTTGTTGCGGTTGAAGGTCGGGAAAAAACCTGAGCCGGAGCCAAGCAGCCGGCGCGTGCTGTCGCCCTCTATCGGCTCGACCTTGACAACCTCGGCGCCCAGGTCCGCCAGCAGCAAACCGCAGGTTGGCCCCATCACCATATGGGTGAACTCGACAACACGAACACCCGCGTAAGGCAATGGCGCGGGTTGTGGTGCGTTATCAGACATAAGAAGCTCCCTGAATAAATCCTTTTGGCAAACCGGCCTCGGGTGTCATGCCGTAAATCGGCTCGCCCGGCAAACCAGCCATCAACGGTGCACGGGCGGCGATGAGTTTTTCCAGGCTGATGCCGGTTGCAATGCCCATGGCCTCGAACATGAAGACCAGGTCTTCCGTCACAACATTGCCCGAAGCGCCGGGTGCATAAGGGCAGCCGCCGAGGCCGCCCAGCGAGGCGTCAAAAGTACGCACCCCTTCCTCGTACGCCGCCAGGCAGTTCGCCAGACCCAGGCCGCGTGTGTTGTGCATATGGGCCGCGCCCGCCCTGTCGCCGATTTCGGCGCGCAGGCGCCTGAACAGGCGGCGCACCTGCGCCGGATTCGCATAACCGACCGTGTCGGACAAACCCGATTCGTCGGCACCCGCAGCCACGCATTGCGTTGCCAGCCAGATCACCTCGTCCTCCGGCACATCGCCCTGCAGGGTGCAGCCGAAGGCGGTGGAGATACCCGCCTCCAGCCCGACATGCGGCGCAATGTCGCGACGCAGATCGGAGATCGCACGCACCTCCTCAATCATGTCTTCCCGCGTCTTGCGCACATTGGCCAGTGAATGCGCGGCGCTGGCCGACACCGGCACGGTGAGTTTGTGCACGCCTGCTGCAAGCGCGGCTTCGGCGCCCCTGCGATTCGGCACCAATGCCATCACGGTCAGGCCGGGCAGCGTGATGGCGTGGCGCACGACCTCTGCGGCGTCCGCCATTTGCGGCAACAGCCGGGCCGGCACAAACGAGGCGACCTCGATTTCACGTACACCGGCCTGGTGCAGGGCGTCTATCCAGCGCAGCTTGTCTGCGGTCGGCATGGTGGCCCTGACAGATTGCAGGCCGTCGCGCGAGCCCACTTCGCTGATCAGCACTTGTGGATCAGGCATGTTTGCATTCTTTCATTAATTCTGTAAGATAGAACTTAATTCTCTCTAATGAAATATTTATCGATTAGCCAAACCTTGTCAAGCCAGCGCCAGATCGCCCCCTGAAAGGACTCTCCATGCCCCGCAAAGCCCAAACGGAATCACTTGCAGACAGCCACGCCGCACCCGGCGGCGCCGCCGCCGTTGACCGGGCACTGACGCTGCTGGCGGCCTTTCGCCAGGGCGATGTCTCCCTGACCCTGACCGAGCTGGCCGACCGCACGCAGCTGTACAAAAGCACGGTGCTGCGCCTGCTCGCCTCGCTGGAGCACGCGCGGCTGGTGCAACGGCTCGATAGCGGCAGCTATGCGCTGGGCAGCGAAGTGGCCAGGCTCAATGCGGTGTATGCGGCATCCTTTTCGCTGGACCGCGTGGTGCTGCCGTTGTTGCGCTCGCTGGTCGCCGCAACCCGCGAAAGCGCCGCCTACCATGTGGTGCAGGGCGACGCCCGGCTGTGCCTGTACCGGGTCGATTCACCGCAGCCCGTGCGCGACCACATCAAGGCCGGAGATATCCTGCCCATGAACCGCGGAACGGGCGGGCGCGTCCTCACCGCTTTTGGCCCACAGCCCACACAACCGGTGTCGGCAAGGGATAAAAACCTGTATGCCCGGATCCGGGAACAAGGCTACTTTTCAACCACCGGGGACCGGCTGGCCGGGGTGGCCGGCATTTCGGCCCCGGTCTTCAGAACCGACGGCAGCCTGGCGGCCGCACTGACGCTGACCATGCCGGTAGAGCGCTACGACGAAAAACATGTCCGGAAAGTACTGGAAACCGCCAGGAAACTGGGCAGCCTGATCTGAACAGCCCCATCATTACCACCATAAAAGTCATGGATTAAACGATTATTCATTGATTAATCGACCAACAGGTATCGAATAAAGTTGGGGGATGAAAAAATCCAGGCTCCCCAGCACAGACGCGCCGCGTGCCGTCCTGTTTGATGCCTATGGCACGCTGTTTGACGTGTACAGCGTCGGTCTGCTGGCTGAGCAGCTTTTCCCCGGTCACGGCCAGGCACTGGGTGTGCTGTGGCGTGACAAGCAGATCGAATACAGCCGCCTCGTCACCACCAGCAATGACGGCGCCCACTACCAGCCCTTCTGGGAGCTGACCCGCGCTGGCCTGCGTTACGCCTGCCAGCGCCTGGAACTCGACCTCACGCAGGAGCGCGAGCAGCAGTTAATGAATCAGTACCGGCACCTGAGCGCCTTTCCTGAAAACCGGGAAGTGCTGCAGGCGCTGAAAGACAAAGGCATAGTCACCGGCATTTTGTCCAACGGCGACCCGTCCATGCTGGATGTCGCCGTCAAGTCCGCCGGGCTCGACGGCCTGCTGGACCATGTGATCAGCGTGGACGGCATCCGCAAATACAAAACCCATCCGGCCGCCTATGCACTGGGTGAGCAGGCCACCGGCCTGAAGGCGCAGGATATGGCTTTTGTCAGTTGCAACGGCTGGGATGCACTTGCAGCTACCTGGTATGGCTACCGCACGCTGTGGGTCAACCGCTACCAGTTGCCGTTTGAGACACTGGGCACCCAGCCCAGCCATACCGGCAGCAGCCTGCGTGATGTGCTCACGCTGCTTGTCCACTGAATTTCAGCGCTCACTTTTTCCTTTTCATTTACTTTTCGAGGACTCACCCATGACCACGACTTCCACACCCCGCACCACGGCACACAGGCTGCAGGTCGCCACTGTCTTGCACCGCTTCATCGAAGACCAGGTGCTGCCCGGCACAGGTGTGTCGGCACAGGCGTTCTGGAGGGGCTTTGACGCCATCGTTGCCGACCTCGCACCGAAAAACATCGCCCTGCTGGCCGAACGCGACCGCCTGCAGCTTGAGATGGACGCCTGGCACAAGGCCAACCCCGGCCCCATCGCCGACATGAAGGCCTACCGCGCCTTTCTGGAAAAAACCGGCTACCTTGTGCCCGCGCCCAAGAAGGTCAGCATCACCACCGGCAACGTCGATGCCGAACTCGCCAAACAGGCCGGCCCGCAGCTGGTGGTGCCCATACTCAATGCACGCTATGCGCTCAACGCCGCCAATGCGCGCTGGGGCTCCCTGTACGACGCGCTGTATGGCACCGACGTCATTGCAGAAACGGACGGCGCGGAAAAGGGCAAGGGCTACAACCCGGTGCGCGGCGCCAAGGTGATTGAGTACGCACGCCATGTGCTGGACCGCACCGCCCCCTTGAAGAAGGGCTCGCACATCGATTCGACCGGCTATGCCGTCAAGGGCGGCAAGCTGGTGGTCAGCCTCAAGGGCGGGAAATCCACCACGCTGGAAGACGCCGGCCAGCTCATCGGTTACCAGGGCAAGGCTTCTGCGCCTTCTTCCGTGCTGCTGCAGCACAACGGCCTGCACCTGGACATCCGCATTGACCGTGCAACGCCGATTGGCAAGAGCGATGCCGCCGGCGTGAGCGACCTGGTGGTGGAAGCCGCACTGTCCACCATCCTGGACCTGGAGGATTCCGTGGCCGTGGTGGATGCCGACGACAAGGTGCTGGCCTACAGCAACTGGCTGGGCATTTTGCAGGGCACCCTGACCGAGAGCGTGACCAAGGACGGCAAGACCTTTACCCGCGGCCTGAACCCGGACCGTGAGTACACCTCACCCAAGGGCAAAGCCGTCACGCTGCATGGCCGCTCGCTGATGTTTGTGCGCAATGTCGGCCACCTGATGACCAACCCGGCCATCCTGTACGTCGCCGCGGACGGAAGCACCAAGGAAATCCCCGAAGGCATCCTGGACGCCATGGTGACCACCACCATCGCCATCCATGACCTCAAGCGCAAGGGCAAGGCCGGCATCAAGAACTCGCGCAAGGGTTCGGTCTACATCGTCAAGCCCAAGATGCACGGCCCGGCAGAAGTCGCGTTTGCAGCCGAACTCTTCAGCCGCGTTGAAAAAGTGCTGGGCCTGCCCGACAGCACCGTCAAGCTCGGCATCATGGACGAAGAGCGCCGCACCAGCGTCAACCTGCAGGCCTGTATCGCCGCAGCGAAAAGCCGCGTGGCCTTTATCAACACCGGCTTCCTGGACCGCACCGGCGACGAGATGCACACCGCCATGCACGCCGGCCCCATGATCCGCAAGGGCGACATGAAAACCAGCGCGTGGATCCAGGCTTATGAACGCAACAACGTGCTGGTGGGCCTGCACTGCGGCCTGCGCGGCAAGGCGCAGATCGGCAAGGGCATGTGGGCCATGCCCGACCTGATGAAGGCCATGATGGAGCAAAAGATCGGCCACCCGAAAGCCGGCGCCAACACCGCCTGGGTGCCCAGCCCGACCGGCGCCACCCTGCATGCGCTGCACTACCACCAGGTCAAGGTCAGCAAGGTGCAGAAAGACCTTGAAAAAATCGACGCCAACAAGGAGCGCAACGCGCTGCTCAATGGCTTGCTGACCATTCCCGTCACGGCCACGCCGGACTGGAGCGCCGAGGCAAAACAGCAGGAGCTGGACAACAACGCCCAGGGCATCCTCGGTTACGTGGTGCGCTGGATTGACCAGGGCGTGGGCTGCTCCAAGGTACCCGACATCCACAACGTAGGCCTGATGGAAGACCGCGCCACCCTGCGCATCTCCAGCCAGCACATCGCCAACTGGCTGCTGCATGGCGTGGTGACCAAAGCGCAAGTCAGGGAAACCTTTGAACGCATGGCCTCCGTGGTGGACAAGCAGAACGCCGGCGACAAGCTGTATAAAAACATGGCGGGCAACTTTGAAACCTCCATGGCTTACAAGGCCGCCTGCGACCTGGTGTTCAAGGGCCTGGAGCAGCCTAGCGGCTACACCGAGCCCCTGTTGCATGCCTGGCGCCTCAAGGTCAAAGCTGCAAGCGCCTGAAAACCGCTATCAATTAAATAGCTGGTTGCGCTCATTCTGAGCCGACCAGGAGCCTTTTTGGCTTGAAAACCTGCAAAAACGGCACCCTGAGGTGCCGTTTTTTTTGCGCTCAGGCCAGCCCGAGAGCATCCCGAAGCAGCGCCACCCGCGGATTGGCCACGGCCGCGCGGTAGACCAGCGCCACCGGCCCCGTCGGGATGGCCGGCGACACCCGTACCCGCTTCACCAGGCTCATGTTTTGCGCATGGCGCAGGACGGTGTTGGCGGGCGCGATGCTCAGGCCTATCCCTGCAGCAACCAGCTGGACGTTGGTCACCGGGCTGGTCGACTCGACCACGGGCAGCGGCGGCACGACACCTGCGAGCATGAAACACTCCTCTATCATGCGGCGCGCCATGGACGTTCTGGCGGGCATGATCCAGGGTTCTTCTGCCAGCCGCTGCCAGCTCACCTGGCGGGCCCGGGTGAGCGGGTGGCCCGGCGGCGCGATGATGCTGAACTCGACCTCGAACAGTTTTTCATAACGCAGCTGCACGGCGCCGGCTTCCGGCATGTGCATGGGGTAGGTGGTGAGCAGCGCATCCACCTCGCCCTGCTGCAGCGCCTGCATCAGTACCGGCACCCGCTCCTCAAGCAGTTGCACGCGCACCGGCGGGTCACACCGGGTCAGCCTGGCCAGAACTTCGGGCAGGTAACCCTGCGCCACAAACGGCGGCGCACCTACGCGCACTGTCGCGGCAGCGCTTTCACCGGCCGCAGCCTCACGGCCCAGATGCGCCAGCTCCTCCAGCAACAACACGGCGCCGCGAAGCGCCACCGCGCCTTGCGCAGTCGGCGTCAGGCCGCGCGCAGTGCGCGTGAACAGCGCAAAACCAAAAGCGCCCTCGATCTCGGCGAGCGCCTTGCTCAGGGCGGGCTGGGTCAGGTTCAGCGTCTGCGCCGCAGCACGCAGGCTGCCGCCACGCTGCAGTTCCGTGATGAGCCGCAGGTGGCGAAAGCGCAGGCGCGCCACCAGGCGTTCGGTTTCGCGCAGGGTGTGTTCAGGCATGGAGATAACCAAAGGTTTGCAATGACTGAAAAGATATCACTTTTAGATATTCGATACCAGGCCTATGCTTCGCTAAAACCAATACAGGAGACACCATGGACCGCCGCTCGTTTTGCCTCAGCACCTGTTCCGCCGCCCTGCTCGCCGCGACAGGCGCACATGCCGCCGACCCGTTTCCGAACAGGCCGGTGCGCATCATCGTGTCCTGGGCCGCGGGAGGCGGGCCCGATGTGCAGATGCGTCAGACCGGCCCGAAACTGGGCGAAATGCTGGGCCAGCCCCTCGTGATTGAAAACAAGGTGGGCGCTGGCGGCGTGCTCGCGGCGCAATATGTGGCACAAGCGCCCGCCGACGGCTATACCCTGCTGATGAGCGCAAACACGCACCTGGTCCAGAAGATCATGCAGCCGACGCTCAAATTCGACCCTATAGCTGACTTCATCCCGGTGAGCAGCCTGGCCTCATCAGCCACGGTGATGATGGTGCGCGCGGACGGGCCCTACCGGAAAGTGGAAGACGTCATCGCAGCCGCGAAGGCCAGCCCTGGCAAGTTCAATTACAGTTCGGGCGGCGTGGGCACGTCGGCTCACCTCGCGGGCGCGACGCTGGTATCGCTGGCTGGCCTGAAGGCCACGCATATCCCACTCAAAGGTTCTGTGGAAATCACTGCATCGTTGCTGCGTGGGGACACGGACTTTGCCTTCCCCATCGCAGGCACCGGCGTGCCGCAGGCCAAAGGCGGCAAGCTGCGCGCGCTGGCCGTGACAAGCCGCAACCGCCTGAAGGAGTTGCCCGATGTGCCGACGCTGAACGAGGTTCTGCGCAACGAGCTCACGGTGCAGGAATCCTGGTTCGGCCTCTGGGTGCCCGCTAAAACACCCGCTGATGTAGTGGCACGGCTGTACGACGCCACCAACAAGGCGCTGGCCGATCCCGCGCTCCAGGCAAGCTTCGAGGCAGGCGGCTCCACGGTAGCGCCCAGCGCCAGTCCGCAAGCTTTTGCGGCCTTTGTGCAAAGCGAAAACCGCAAGTGGGCACAGATCATCCAGCTTGCCGGCATCACGGCATAAGCGCCAATCAGAAAAGAAACCCCATGTCAAAACCACTGGAAGGCGTGCGCGTACTCGACCTGTCGCATGTGATCGCCGGGCCGCTGGCCTCTTTCTACCTGGCCCAGATGGGCGCCGAAGTCATCAAGATAGAACCGCCCAACGGCGGCGAAGTGATGCGCGCCAGCAAGTCCGCCAGCGAGGGCGACACGCCCGCCGGCTTTGTGGCGTGCAACGCCGGTAAACGCTCGCTGGCGCTGGACATACGCACGCCCGAAGGCGCGGAACTGGTGCGTTCACTCGCACTATCGGCCGATGTGTTCATAGAGAACTTCCGCCCCGGTGTGGTGGCCAAGTACGGGTTGGACTACGAATCCATCAAGGCCGTGAAGCCCGACATCGTCTACTGCTCCATCTCCGGCTATGGGCAGGAAGGCGAGTGGTCCGGGCGCGGCGCCTACGACCATGTGGTGCAGGCGCTGACCGGCATGATGATGATGTCCGGCGACCAGCCAGAAGCGCCGCCCATCAAGGTCGGCTTTCCGGTGATCGATGTGGCGGTCGGCATGCTGGGTGCGCTGTCCATTGTTTCCTCGTTGCATCGCCGGACGCGCGAGGGCGCCGGCCAGTACATAGACGCCTCCATGGTGCAGGCCTCGTTGATGCTGATGTACCCGAATGCCAGCGCCTACCTCACCAACGGCACCGAGACCCAGCGCGTAGGCAACCGCGGCTACACGGGCAGCCCCGCCGCCGACACCTACCGCTGTGCCGACGGCTGGCTGGCCGTCGCCGCCAACACGCCGGCACAGTTTCGCAAACTCGCGGCCGTACTCGACATGAACGGGCTGTGCGAGGACGCCCGCGCGCTGGACCTTGATGCGTTCAATTCGCCGGGCGGCGGTTTTGTCGTGCCGCGCGACACCGCCTATGTGGTCGGCCGCCTGCGCGCAGCTTTTGAAAGCCGCAGTGCCGCCGAACTGGAAACAAGCCTGAGCGACGCCGGTGTGCCGGCCGCGCGCGTGCGCAAGCTCGGCGAGTTTTTACAGGAAGTCGACGACACCGGCTGCGTCAAGCTGCCGGACTTCCGGTTTTCGCAGAACACGCAGGAGGTGCGCACACGGGGCCTGGGTTTCAGTTTTGCGCAGGAAGGCGAGTCCAGTGCCCGAGGCGCCGAGGCGCTGGGACAAAGCACCCATGCCCTGCTCACGGAAATGGGCCTGGAGACGGAGGCCGTCGCAGCACTCGGGCAGGCCGGCGTGGTGCGGCATACCGCCTTGCCAGCCGGCAACTCAACGGCAAGTTGATTGCTATCAAATCAATAGCTGGTGGCGCGCATTCAGCGCCGACCAAGGGCCTTTTTGGCTTGAAAAACCTGCAAAACGGCACCCTGGGTGTCGTTTTTTCATGCTGCAGCGCCGGCTTCACACCAGGAAACGTTGCGCCAGCAGCGCCCAGTAGGCCGCGCCTATTGGCAGGTTGGCGTCGTTGAAGTCGTAACCCGGGTTGTGCACCATGCAGGCGCCGGCACTGTCGCCATCGCCGTTGCCGATAAACAGGTAGCTGCCGGGCACGCGTTCGAGCATGAAGGCGAAGTCCTCACTGCCGGTCACGGCCGGGCCTTGCAGGGTGACGCGCTCATCGCCGACCAGTTCCAGCGCCACCTCGCGGGCGAAGGCGGTTTCGTCCGGTGTGTTGACCAGCACCGCATAGCCGGGCCGCCAGTCGATTTGCGCCCGCACCTCAAAGCTGGCGGCCTGCGCGGCGATCAAGGCCTTGATGCGCTGCTCCAGCCTGGTGCGCACCTCGCGGTCCAGCGCACGCACGCTGAGCTCCAGCGTCGCGCTTTGCGGGATCACGTTGTTGGCCTTGCCGGCGTGCAGCGCGCCCACGGTGACCACCGCCATCTGCAACGGGTCTATGTTGCGCGACACCACGGTCTGCAGCGCCATGACGATGCTGGCGGCCGCCACGACGGGGTCGGCGGCGCGGTGCGGCATGGCGCCATGGCCGCCAACGCCGGTCAGCGTGACCGTGACGTAGTCCGACGAGGCCATGGCCGCGCCTTCGCGCAGCACCAGCCGGCCCTGCGGGATGCCGGGCATGTTGTGCATGGCGAAGACTGCGTCGCAGGGGTATTTTTCGAACAGGCCGTCGTCCATCATGCGCAGCGCGCCGCCGCCGCCTTCCTCGGCGGGCTGGAAAATCAGGTTCAGGGTGCCGGAAAAGTCCCCGCTCTGCGCCAGGTGCTGCGCGGCGGCCAGCAGCATGGCTGTGTGGCCGTCGTGGCCGCAGGCGTGCATCACGCCGGCGTGGCAACTGGCGTGCGGCAGGCCCGTGGCCTCGTGGATGGGCAGGGCGTCCATGTCGGCGCGCAGGCCGAGCCGGCGCTGGCCGTCGCCGCGCACCAGTTGCCCCACCAGGCCGGTGCCGCCCAGGCCGCGTTCGACCGCGTAGCCCCAGCTTTGCAGCTTTTCGGCCACCAGCGCCGAGGTGCGGTGTTCGTCAAAAGCCAGCTCGGGGTGGCGGTGGATGTCGCGCCGCAGGCTGATGAACGCATCGGCCTTCTGGTTCAGCGCATCAAGCAGCAGCGTGCTCATTCCGGTTGCAGATTGATCGACTTGGCGATGGCGCGGTAGCGCGTCGTCTCGGTCTCGAAGAACTTCGCCGATTCGGCCAGCGACATCGGGGCCGATGGCACCTGCGCCTGCGCCGCCAGCTGTGAGCGTACTGCAGGGTCCTGCAGGGCCTTGCCGATGGCCACGTGCAGGTGCTTTACCACGACTTCCGGCGTTTTCTTCGGCACCATGAAGCCGGTCCATATCTTGTAGGAGAAGTTTTTCAGTTCCTTGCCTTCACTAACCGTCGGCACGTTCTTGAGCAGTTCGGAACGCTGCGCGCCAAGCTGGCCGATTATCTTGAGCCGACCCTGATCGGCCAGCGCGCCCATGCCCGCGCTGTACACCAGTACGGCAAAGTCGACCGATCCGCCGCCTATGTCCTGCAGCAAAGGGGCATTGCCCTTGTAGGGTGCGTGTATTAGCTTGATGCCGGCGACTTGTTGCACGTTCTCGAGGATCAAGTGGTAGAGCGAGCCTATGCCCACGCTGCCATAAGTCAGCGGCTTGTCGCCCGATTTGCGCGCCAGCGCGATCAGCTCGTCCACGCTACTGGCAGGCAGGTCCTTGCGCGCGACAAATACCATCACCGCATCGGCGACCGGATGAACCAGCCGGAAATCTTCGGTCTTGAGTTTGACGGCCGCGTTGGCCAGTGGCGAAAGAATCACCTCGTTCGGCGAGCCCTGAAAAATGTAGTGGCCATCGGCAGGCGCCGCCAGCACCTTCTGCGCGGCGATCGCGCCGCCAACGCCACCCACATTTTCCACGAGGACCTGCTCGCCCAGCTCTCTGCCGAGCGGCACGTTAAAGATTCGCGCGATGGAATCCGACGGACCACCGGCCGGGTAGGGCACCATCAGGTTGACCGGCTTGCCCGACTGGGCGAGGGCGCCGCCGCCAGCCAGCAACAGGCCGGCCAGCAACATGCTGACTTTATGGAATAGGTTCATGGTTTGTCTCCTTGTCTTGTTGGAATCGATGCACGGGGGATACACGCCAGGGCATGCTAGATTGCCCGAATTGATGTGTCCAATGCATTATTTTTCTACTTATCATTCATTTGACTCATTTATGACGCGAAAACCATGAACCTCCAACAACTCGAACACCTGCTGGCTGTGGCCGGGACCGGCTCGTTCAGCCGTGCAGCCGAGCAACAACACCTCACCCAGTCCGCCCTGAGCCGCAGCATCCAGGCCCTGGAAGAGGACCTGGGCGCGTGCCTGATAGACCGCAACGGCAAACGCAATGAACTCACGCCGCTGGGCCAGGCCGTGGCGGTGCGCGCCAGGCGCATGGTGTTCGAGGCGGCCGAACTGCGCCGCAGTGCCGAGTTACTCAAACAGGGCGACCTGGGTGCCATACGCATAGGCCTGGGATCGGGGCCTGGCGCCATGCTGATGACACCGTTTTTGCTGCACATGGCCAGGCACCACCCTGGCGTGCAGGTCAGCGTATCGCCGGGCGCAACCGAGTTGCAACTGATGCAGTTGCGCCAGCGCACGCTGGACGCGCTGGTGATAGACGTTCGCCGCATCGCCCCGGCACCCGACCTGGCCATCGAGTACCTGACCGAGCTGCGTGCAGGTTTTGCCTGCCGCAGCGGCCATCCCCTGCTACAGACCGGCGGACCTGTGTCTTTTGACGAACTGCTGCGCTACCCGCTGGCCTCGATACCCCTGAGCACGGAAGTGGCGCATGCCCTGGTCACCCACTTCGGGCCGCGTGCCGACCCGCAGCAGGCCGTCAGCCTGCGCTGCGATGACATCATCAGCCTGATAGAAACGGTCAAGGCCTCGGACGCGGTCTACCTCGGCATCCTGGCGCCCGCAAAGCCTGGCATCGCCGCGGGACAGCTCGCCGAACTGGCCACCGAGCCACCGCTGAGCACCGGCGCGCGCTTCGCGTTTGTCACGCTGGCCGGACGCACCGAAGCGCCGTCCATGGGCATCTTTCGCCAGTTTGTATCCGAACAACTGCGCGACTGAGGCCTTGTGCCAGGCCTGCACGGGTCCTGCCGGCAAAACCCCATACGCTATCAAATCAATAGCTTAATGCGCTCACTACACGGCGGCCACAGGTCGATTTCATTAAAAAAACAGCACGGGAAGAGTCTGAAACCTCTTCCCGCGCCTAATTTCCACCAACGGAAAACTGTTTGAAAAACCCGCTCAGGCATTCACCGGGTGCTCCTTGACCCGGCTCACCAGTTGCGTCGGGTTGACGAAGCGCAGCGCGATCAGCAGCCACAGCATGGTGATCGCCATGTAGATCATGGCCATGGCATCGACCGACTGCCCGGCCCGCACGCCTGCCGCAAACACGGCGTAGTACAGCGCCACCACCAGCGTCTGCGAATCGGGCCCGGCCACCAGGAAGGTCAGCTCGAACATGGCCACGGTGCGCACCAGCACCAGCAAGCCGGCGGCCAGCACGCCGGGCGCCAACAGCGGCACCAGCGTGTAGATGAACATCTGCCGGGTGTTGGCGCCAAACACGCGCGCAGCGGATTCAATATTGGTGTCTATCTGCTCGACAAAAGGCGTCATGACCAGGATCACAAAGGGCAGCGCCGGAATCATGTTGGCAATGATCACGCCCGGCAGGGTGCCAGCCAGGTGCAACTGGTACATCACGGTGGCCAGCGGAATGCCGTAGGTAATCGGCGGCACCATCAGCGGCAGCAGGAACAGCAGCATGAGCAGCTTCTTGCCGCGAAAGTCCTTGCGCGCCAGCGTGTAGGCCGCGGGCACGCCCAGCAGCAGCGAAAAGAAGACCACCGAGAACACCACCACCACCGTCACCACCAGCACGTGGCCGAGCTGGAACTCCTTCCAGGCCGAGAGGTACCAGCCCGTGGTGTAGGCCTCGGGCAGCCAGGTGCCCAGCCAGCGTGTGGCCACGGAGTTGGTGGCGACCGCCACAATCAGCATGCCGACGTTGACGAGGAAAAAGGCAATCACGCCCCAGATCAGCGCGCGCCAGGCGCGATCACGCAAGGCTCCAGCATTCCATGCGTTTGTGCTCATCCCTTGCCTCCGGCGACCGGGCCGCGATAGAACATGGAGCGCAGGCCCAGCGCCGCCACCACAATGACCAGCTGGGCCAGGCCCATGATCATGGCGATGGCCGAGGCCAGCGAGTAGTCATATTGCTCAAAGGCAGCCTCGTAGGCGGCAATGGCAATCACCCGCGTGGTGCCGGCCGGCGAGCCCAGCAGCACGGCAGACGGGAAGACCGAGAAGGCCTGCACAAAACTCAGGCAGAAGGCCATCACCAGGCCCGGCATCAGCAGCGGCAGATAGATATGACGGAAACGGTTCCAGCCGTCGGCGCCCAGGGTTGCGGCCGCGCGCGGCAGGGCCGGGTCTATGCCGGTGATATAGGACAGGATCAGCAGGTAGGCAAATGGAAAGCCGGTGATGACCAGGGAAATCAGCACGCCCCAGTAGTTGTGCGTCAGACGTATCGAGCCCTCATACAGATGCAGCCAGCGCAGGCTTTGCGCCAGCCAGCCTTGCGGGCCGAAATAGGTCAGCATGCCCTCGGCAATCAGCACCGTGCCCAGCGTGAGCGGCACCACCAGCAAGGTGGACAGCAGCCGCTGGTTGGGGCTTTTGCTGCGCGTGGCATAGGCAATCGCCAGTGCGCAAACCACATTGATCACGGTGGCCGGCAGGGCCAGCTGCATGGTGTTGCCTATGGTCTTCCACAGATCACCAGTCTGGAAGAAGTGGATGTAGTTCTGGAAAACACCGCCCTGCGCCGGCTGGAAGGACAGCAGCAGCCCGTAGGCAAACGGGTAAACAAAAAACATCACCATCAAGGCAGCGGCCGGCGCCACCAGCAGCACGGCCGGGTCGAACGGCGGACGCGGGTTGATGCCCGGCGGACTCGCAATGACGGCCATCATCTCAATCCTCTTTCGCGTAAACCAGCACACGCTCGGGCGGGGCGCTCAGCATGACGCGGTCGCCCGGCGTGACCACGGCCGCTGAACGCACATACAGCAGCTCGTCGAATACCGTCCTGACCTGGAGCAGCCATTCGCGCCCGCCATACTCCGCGGTTTCCACCGTGCCGGCAAAGGCATTCGGGCCTTCGCCGATGACGATTTCATCGGGCCTTATCGCTGCCACTGCCGAGCCAAGCGGCAAGGCCTGCATGGCCGTGCCCGGCAGGCGCAGGCTGCCCGCGCCTTCGACCGTCACACCTGCGCCATCGGATTGCATGACATTGACCGGCAGCACATTGCGGTAACCCATGAAACGCGCGATGTCGAGTTTGGCGGGCCGGGCAAACACATCCTGCGGTGTGCCTATCTGCTGCACCACGCCGAGCTTCATGACCACCACACGATCGGCCATGGCCAGCGCTTCGTCCTGGTCATGTGTCACATACACCGTCGAGCAACCCTGTGCCCGGTGAATGCGGCGTATCTCGGAGCGCATTTCTATGCGCAGCTTGGCGTCCAGGTTGGACAGCGGCTCGTCCATCAGGATCAGCGGCGGCTCTATGACAATCGCGCGCGCAATCGCCACGCGCTGCTGCTGCCCGCCCGACAGCTGCCCGGGCAGCTTGCCGGCGTGGGCCTGCAACTGCACCGTGTCCAACGCTGCCGCCACCCGGCGATCAATCTCCGCCGCCGGCACGCCGCGCATCTTCAGGCCAAAGCCCACATTGCGGCTGACCGACAGGTGCGGAAACAGCGCGTAGTTCTGGAACACCATGCCGAAGCCCCGCTTTTCAGGCGGCAGCGGGTCTATGCGTTGCTGGTCCAGCCAGATGCTGCCGCTGGTGAGCGGCAACAATCCGGCCATGCAATTGAGCGCCGTGGACTTGCCGCAACCCGATGGCCCCAACAGCGCGATGAACTCCCCGCGCTCTATCGTCAGGGAGAGTCTGTCCAGGGCGTTGGCGCCGCCGAACTGGCGACTCACCCCGTCCAGGCGCAACTGCCTGAATTCATTTTTCCGCGCGCCATTCGCGGCGGCGTTCTGCTGACCGGCCATCAAAACCCCTTGTTGTGGCCCACTTGCGCGGGCGTGTTGTTCGCAAGCTGGCGGGTTTTATTTGGCCTTGCCGGAGCCGATTTCCTGGTCCCACTTCTTGAAGGCGGCGACCATGGCCTTGTCTTCCAGAGGCTGGGCGTGCGGCTGTTTGGCAATCCAGTCGGCGTACTCGGGGCGGCCGAACTCCTTGATCACGTCCTGGCTTTTTTGCGGCGCGGCGCTCAGGGGAACGTTCTTGACGGCGGGGCCGGGGTAAAAATAACCGGCGTCATAGGTCAGTGCCTGCTGCTCGGGTTTGAGCATGAAAGCCATCAGGTCCAGCACCACGGCCTGGCGGGCTGGAGACAAGCCCTTGGGCATCACCATGTAGTGCGCATCATTGACCCAGGTAAAACCGTTGAGCTGCGCCACCTTGAACGATTTGGGCACCACGCCCAGGGCTCGCGGATTGATGTCCCAGCCAGTCACGGTCACGGTCATGTCGCGCGAGCCCTCGCCCAGCTCCTTCATGACGGCGCCCGTTCCCGTGGGGTAGTACTCGATGCAGCTGTTGAGTTCCTTGAGGTAGGCCCAGGTCTTGTCCCAGCCGGCCATGGGATCTTTCGGGTTCTTGTCGCCAAGCAGGTAGGGCAGGCCCATCAGGAAGGTGCGGCCCGGTCCGGAGTTGGCAGGCCTGGCGTAGATGAGCTTGTTGGGATTGGCCTTGCACCAGCTGAGCAGCTCTGCAGGTGTCTTGGGCACTACCTTTACCTTGTCTGGGTTGTATTCAAGCAGCGGGCCGGCCGGCATGTAGGTCACCATGATGCCCTGGCCATTGGAGAGGTCCTGCATCTTGCGTGCGCTGGGCAGGTAGTTGTCCAGCAGGCCCGGAAATTTCGCCGCCTGCGCCGGCAGCAGTGGCTCCCAGAGGTTGAGCGCAATGCCCGCAGCCAGCGCATCGGTCCCGGTCAGCACCAGGTCAATGTCGGTGCGCCCGGCGGCCTGCATTGCCCGTATCTTCCCCGGCAGCTCGGGTGCGGGCGCTTTGGTGAAGGTGATGCGCGACACCAGGGTCGGGTTTTTCGCGGCAAAGGCTTCCAGCGCGTCCTGCGTCAGCGCCAGGTTGCCCGCCACGTCCACCACATTGAGTGTCACAGGCTGGGCCTGAGCCGCGCCTGCGGCCACCACGGAAAGGCCGATGGCCGCCGCGATAAACCCTGCAGCGCGCAGGCTGCAAAACCGAATTTGGGAAAGGCATGTGATCTTCATGATGTTGTCTCCGTTTTGGTGATGAACACTGGCTGCTGACTCTTGTGCTTTTGTCGTCTTTCTTTTTGTGCAATCCTAAAAACGCGGGCTGGTCCCCGAAAAAGCGGCATCGTATTTGCGCATCTGCGCCAGGTCGTTGCGGTTGCGCACGCCGCAATCGAGGTATTGCTGGTGCAGCCTGGCGAGTTGCGCCTGGTCGATTTCCACACCCAGTCCCGGCACGGCTGGGACCTTGACCGCACCTTCATTGAACACAATCCTGCCGCCCTTGACCACCTCCTCTTCCTGCCACGGGTAATGCGTGTCGCAGGCATAGGTGAGGTTGGGGATGGCCGCCGCCGCATGCGTCATGGCCATCAGGCTGATGCCCAAATGTGAATTGGAATGCATGGACATGCCCATGTCAAATACGCTGCACATGCGTGCCAGCGATGCCGTGGCACGCAGGCCGCCCCAGTAGTGGTGATCCGAAAGCAATATCTTCACGGCATGCGTGGAAGCATTGCGCCTGAACTCTTCCATGGTCGTGACGCACATATTGGTGGCCAGCGGCGCGCGGCAGTGTTTGGCGAGTTCGGCCATGCCATCCTGGCCTGGTGTCGGGTCTTCGTAATACTCCAGCAGGCCGTCCAGTTCCCTGGCCGCAGCGATGCTGGTTTGCAGCGTCCAGTTGGCATTGGGGTCCAGCCGCAACGGCAGGCCCGGGAAGGCCTGGCGCAACGCTTTCATGGCGGCAATCTCCTGCGCCGGTTCAAACACACCGCCCTTGAGCTTGATGCTTTTGAAACCGTATTGCGCGACCATCATTTGCGCCTGCCTGACGATCTGCTCCGGTGTCACCGCCTCGCCCCAGGCATCCGGCGCATAAGATTGGCCCGCATGCTCGGCGTATTTGTAGAACAGGTAGGCGCTGTAAGGCACTTCACTGCGCACCGCGCCGCCCAGCAGGTCGCAGATGGGCAGGCCGAGTATCTGGCCCTGCAGGTCCAGCATGGCGACCTCCATGGCGCTGATGACCTTGTCGGCATTTTTGGCGGTGTGCGAGCCGGGCGCCAACTCAAACTGCACACTGCCATCCCCTGCACGGCCCGGCTTGATGGCGGCGCGCACGCGCTCTTCCATCACATTGAGATCGAAGGGTGAAAGGTCTATCAACAACATCCTGGCCTGCTCCAGCACCCGCACCATGGGCTCGTCGCCATAGGTTTCGGAAATGCCGACGCGGCCATCGGAGCTTTCAACTTCAACAATGCTGCGCAGCGCCCAGGGCTCATGAATGCCGCTGGCGTTCAGCAAGGGCCCGTCGCGAAAGGCGATGGGCGTGACGCGCACGTGTTTGATCCGTATGTCTTTTCTCATGTCAGCTGGCCGTGGCTCCGGATTTTTTGACGAGTTCAGCCCAACGGGCGATCTCCACCTTCATGAAGGCCGCAAGCTCTTCGGGCGAGCTGCCGACGATTTCCATGCCCAGCTGGTCGGTGAGTTTGCTCATCACATCCGGCATCCTGAGGATCTTCACGATGTCGGCGTTAAGCCTGTGCACTATGGGCTGCGGTGTGCCCTTGGGTGCATAAACAGCCTGCCAGGACGACATCTGGAAGTTCTTGATGCCGGCTTCCATCATGGTCGGCAGGTTGGGCGCCAGCGTCATGCGTTTGGGCGAAGTCACGGCCAGCAGCTTGAGGCGGCCGGCCTGCACCAGCGAAACCGCAGCCGTCATCTGGTCAAACATGAAAGGCACCTGGCCGGAGGACACGTCCATCATGGCCGGCGGCGTGCCTTTGTAGGCGATATGCGTCAGCGGCACGCCTATCAGTTCGGCAAACATTTCACCCGCCAGGTGCGTGGATGTGCCGGCGCCCGACGAGGCAAAGCTCCGCCTGGACGGGTCGCGCTTGAGCAGCGCCACCAGCTCGGCCACCGAATTCACGCCCAGGGCGGGGTTGACGATAAGCACATTGGGCAATGTGGCCACCAGTGCCACCGGCTCGAAATCCTTTACCGGGTCGTAAGGCAGGTTTTTGTAAAGGCTGGCATTGATGGCGTGCGTGCTGATGGTGCCGCCAAAAAGTGTGTAGCCGTCAGGTTTGGCCTTGGCAACATAAGCTGCACCCACCGCCCCGGCGGCACCCGGCTTGTTGTCGACCACCACCGGCTGGCCGAGTATTTCAGCGAGTTTTTGCGACAGCGTGCGGCCTATCACGTCGGTCGAGCCGCCAGGCGTGAAGGGCACCACATAGGTGATGGGTTTGACCGGCCAGCCTGGCGTAGCGATGTCGGCAGCCTGGGCGGTGCCCGACATGGGCAACAGCGCGCCGAGGCCAAGGCCACCCAGGCCCAGTACCGCCTTGCGGCGCGAGAAATTTGTGCTCACTGAGGTCTCCTGTTTGAGTCATTCATCGCCTGACCAGCTGAAGATATTCCTTGATCTTCAAATGTTAGCGCTAACAAATTAATGTTAGATGGGACGATTTAGCGAGTCAAGTCAGGCGCTGGCTCTTTTGACTATCGAAAACCCTAGGTCGCGCACCCGGGGTCCTGGATCGCGGTTTTCAACCCGGTCCAGGATGAAGCGTGCAGCCTGCCGGCCTATCGCCGTACCGTCAATGCGCACCGTGCTTAGCAGCGGATGGGTAAAGGCCGCAAACGGCAGGTCGCCAAAACCCATGACGGCAACCTCGCCCGGCACGGACAGGCCCGTCGCCTGGGCTTCGGTGATGACACCATGCGCGATCACGTCGGAGCCGCAGAACACCACATCGATGCCGGGGTGGCGGGCCCGCAGATCGGCAAAGCCCATGCGGCCATTGCCCAGCGCGGAAGGCGCGGGCACCAGGCATACCGGAATGTCCCGGACGCCAAGCTCTGCAAACCGCTGCTCAAAACCTGCTTGCCGCCGCATCGCACGTTCATCGCCGGCGATCACGATGCCGGGTTTGCGAAAGCCCTGTCCATGCAGGTAGTCGGCAACGGCAATGCCTACTTTCTCGTGGGAGAACCCCACAATCATGTCAATCGGCGTGGGCGTGATGTCCCAGGTTTCAACCACCGGGATGCCCGAGGCCAGCAGGCGCTTGCGGCCTTCGGCCGAATGCATGATGCCGGTCAGCACAATGCCATCCGGGCGGCGGCCGATGATGGCGTCCAGCAGTGCATCTTCACGCGCGCCGCCATAACCGCTCTGGCCCAGCATCAGTTGGCAGCCCGCATCAGCGAGTGCGTCGGTCAGCGCCTGTATGGTTTCCAGAAACACCGGCCCGGCAATCGTGGGTACCAGCGCAGCCACCAGGCGGCTGCGATTGGAGGCCAACCCGCCCGCCACAAGATTGGGCACATAACCGCTGCGCGCGATGGCGCTGCGCACACGCTCAAGCGTGTCCGGCGACACGGCGGCAGGGGTGTTCAGGGCGCGCGAGACGGTGATGGCCGACACGCCGGCGAGCCTGCCCACATCGTTCAGGGTGATGCCACCCGTGCCGGGCCGGGCTGCACGGGGAAGCTTTCTGGGGGGCGCAGCTGGCTCTTTCATGGCGTCATGTTAACGCTATCTTTTGAGCCCCCCGTTGGCGAAGAATGCTGCGGCATGTACGGCCATCAGCCCGCCGCGCGGCTACCCGCCGGGCCAGATACCGGAAAAATCACTTGCTATCGATTGAGTAGCTGCTTGCGTAACATCCACAATGGCTGCCGGCCGATTCTTCATGAATTTCAAAAAAAATGGCGCCCTGGGGCGCCGTTTTGCATTCGGACCGGATCAGGGCACCAAGAAGAGCCCGGACTGGCGCTTGCTGCAGCCCGGACAGCCCTCCCCAAGCAAAAGCCCCACACCGCGACGCACACGCGATGTCGGGCAAACCGCATACCCCGCCCGGCTGCAGTCCGCTGCGTACAACGACCCGCAAGTCAATGTGCCGTCCAGTGACGCAGCCAGCCGTTGTAATCCTTGTCGGTCATCAGCGTCCACAAGGCGAGCACCAGGATGACCATGCCGCTGACCACGGCGTTCATCGTCGCCTGGTAATGCGTGTTGAATCCGAGTGCCCACGGCGATATGACCAGCCATAGGCCCAGAGCCGCTTCTGTCCACTCTTCCCACGCGCGGGGAACGAAGATCGCGCCCAGCGCGGTGGCGATCAGGGCCAGTCCGATAATGCACGCGTTGGCCATCGCCATCGTTGTGCCCTGGAATCCCAGTGCCCAGGGAGAGAGCAGCATCCATACGCCTAACAGGCCGTTAAGCGGATCTTGCCAGTGCTTGAGTTGCTTCATGATGTCACCTCCTGCCAACAGAAAAAAATCCCGCCGACAGAATTTAGACTGGTCGCACGCCGCTTTGTTCCCCGTTATTCCCGCAAGGCACAGCGGCTTTTTCCAGCAACAGCAGCTGGTCAAGGCCCTAGAGCTCGCTGGCATCCACAAGGTGCCGCTGCCTGATCACCAGCCGCACAGTGGGGCGGTTTGGGGCACCGGTACGGAACAGCATCACATCGGCGCCAGCGCTGACCCATGAGGCCGAATCCGGCAGCGTTTCAGGCGAGGTGGCGAACGAGGCGAGTTCAGGACCCAGCTTCGCGCGCAGGGACTGCAGCAGAGCTGCCTGGGTCTGCGTGGCAGCAGCGTCCGTGCCCGGGCCGGCGCCAGGGATCAGCAGCACAAGGTCCATTTGTTCGAGCCTCTGGTGCGCAAAATACAAGGTCTGCTCAAAATGCGAACCCTCCAGCAACACATCGGGCACCCGCAAAAAACCCAACGCCCCTGACGAGAGCCGCCGGGGCGACCTCACCGGCTGGGCACCCGGCAACGCGGGTTCAAGTTGCTCACGGCTCATGCCCAGCAAGCCGACATTTTCCAGCACGGTCTGCGACCAGGCATTGGCGCACACCGCGACAGCACCCGCCATAAGGGCGAAACGAAGACTCAAGAACAACCGTACAGGAAACAAGCTGGAAAACCTCACGACAAACTACGCTGCACGCTCAACACCCGGGCCCGTTGCCGGCAGCGTTGCGCCAAACAGACCTTTTAAAACAGGCACTGATCTTAGAGCCTGTTTACGATCTATACGGGGTCGCGCATAAAGATCCAGACATGAAGCAAAATAATCATATGTGTGCATTCGAAACCAATTGAAACACTTTGCAAACATCTCAATTCAATTGCGATTGACCCTTACCCTAAGGCGCTATTCGACCCAGGCATTGACGGTTGCACGCCGATGGGCGGAGCCTCACCAAAACTTTTTCCGGGAACTCGGCTCCAGATGGCTTCGCAACCTGACGTTCTTCAATCCTGCCTCCAAGAGGCGGCCAGGGCGGCCAAACCCGCGCTGGAGCATTGCATTGAAACGGCCATCACTGCGTTGCAGGCTGCCGAGACACACAGCATGAAGACGTCCGAGCGGGACGAGCTGGCAAGCGCCTGGCGTGGCCTGCTGGATAACAAGGCGGCCTGGAGCGCACGTTACCAGGCAGACCTTCTGGCTGCATTCGACAAGGGTATTGCGGCGGCCCTGGCCGCCGGGGAAAACGGCAACACGGCTTTTGCCACCAGCACGGCACAAGGCCTGCGCCGCACCGGCAGCCTGGGAATGGATGCGTTTTCGCTGGTCGACGATGCCGATGTCACGCAAGCCATCGAATCATCGCGCCTGTTGCAGCACATCCTCCCATGTGTAGAGCAAACGCTGGCCGAACTGGACACGCTGATCAGTTCGGCGCAAGGCCTGGCCAATGTCAGGCCCGAACTCAATCCCCTGCGACCGGAAGTTTTCACGCAGGTCCTGCAAGGCCTGATGGCAAACGCCGCGGCTGATCCGCCGCTTGTTTCAACCTGGGTCAGGCACCTGGCCGACCCGATGGGCCGGGAACTCAAGCGCATCTACGAAAAACTCATACACCTCCTGGAGCAGGCGAATGTGCAGGCGGCCAACTACCGCGTGCTGCAGACACCTGCCGGCATCGCAGGCAAAACACGGGCCGGAGGCGGCAAGGCAGGGAGCACGCCGGGCGGACTACCAGGCGGCAGCGGTACAGGTTCCGGCAGCGGTGGAGAAGGCGCTTATGCAGGCGGCAAACCGGCCAGGCCACCTTCGCAATATGCCGACCTGTCGAACTATGAGATCAGGGATGAACTGTTCCAGGACTTCCTGTTTCATGGCGGCAGCAATGCACACCACGGCCTCGCACCTTCGTATTACGCCACTGTTGACGAAGAGCTGAGCGCACTGAAGGCGGCGCCCGATTCCACCGCCGCCCCGCTGTCCGGTCCGGCAGCCGAGGATGAAGCGAGTTACCAGGCCGTGCCCGCAGTGGACAGGCCACAACGTTTTGTCGACGTATCAAGCCCTCTCAGTGCCAAGGTCTGGGGTACGTACGGACGCTCGCGCGAGCGGGCCATCGTGCGCACCCAGCTCAGGAAGGAAGCCACCAAGGTAGGCCAGGTGCTGGGCCTGGAAGTGGTGCGCAAGCTGGTCAACCAGGTCGCTCAGGACCCGCGCCTGCTGGTGCCCGTGCGCGAAGCCATTGTGGCGCTGGAGCCTTCACTGCTGCGCCTGGCGATGGTGGACCCGCGCTTTTTCAGCGATGAAGGGCACCCCGGCAGGCGGTTGATGGAGCGCGTCGCCCAGCGCAGCTTTAAATACAACGACGAATTCAGTCCGGAATTCGCCGTTTTTTTCCAGGCGGTGACAGGCAGCTTCAATGAACTCAATGCCCTGTCGATTGAGGATGCAAAACCGTTTGGCACGGCGTTGGCCGCGCTGGAACATGCGTGGGACGCACAGGACCAGCGTGAATTTGAAACCCGGCACAAGGTCCTGCAGGCCCTGCACTTTGCCGAGGAGCGCCAGGAGCGTGCGGACCAGATTGCCTTTGATTTGAGCGCCCGTTCGGACCTGGACAATGTGCCCGGCGTGGTGCTGGACTTCTTGTTTGGCCCCTGGTCGCTGGCCATGGCCCACGCCAAACTGGTGGACCAGCGCAACCAGGTAGACCCCGAAGGGTTTGGTTCGGTCGTGCCAGACCTGCTCTGGAGCGTCAAGCGCGACGTGACCCTGAAGCGCCCCGCCAAACTGATTGAAATGATCCCCGGCCTGCTGGACAAGCTCCACAGCGGCCTGAGCATGCTGGGACAGACCCCCAGGGAAAACGAGAAATTCTTCGAGTCGCTGATGAAGCTGCACCAGCCGGTACTCAAGTTGCGGCGGCTTAAAAGCAAGCGCGATGCAGAAGAGTCCGGCGCCATCCCGCTGGAGCCCGAGGAACTGCCGGCCACGCCGGAACAGCGGCGCGCCAGGGTTGCCGAGCAACCCTGGCTGGGCCGTGACGACCTGGATGCAGCGGGTTTTGAAGACACCCTGCCGACGGCACCGGGTGAACTCCTGGATGAGTTACCGGCAGCCCCGCCAGCAGCCAGGCCCCTGCCCATGGCCGTGGAGGCCGCCGCAGCAGCCCCGGACGCAACAGCGCAAGCCGAAGGGGACAACACAAGCCGGCCTGCGCATACCAGTCCGGAAGCCGAGGCCATTTTGCTGAGCCTGAGAACCGGCAGCTGGGTAGACCTGTATTCAAAGCGCCGCTGGCTGCGCGCCCAGCTGATCTGGGCCAGCAGCAAGGCGACATTGTTCATGTTTTTAAGCCATGGCGGCCAGCCGCACTCCATGACCAAACGCAGCTGCGAAAAACTCATCATGCAGCGCTGGCTGCGTCCGGTCGACACGCAGGCCGTGGTGGCGCAGGCGCTGGATGCCGTGGCCTCCGAAGTCGCAGCGCAGGCACCGCCCCTGCGCCAGGGCAGCAATGCCTTTTTGCCCTCCGCAGCGCCGCAGGACGAGCCCGCGACCGTGTAGACGCAGGCGCGGCATTGTCTTACGTACGGGTGCAGCGGCCGGGTGCAAACTGCCTTCCTATGGACATCAAGACAAACTTTTCCTTTGAGCTTTACTACGCGGCGCAATCCACGACGCCCGCGGCACAGCGCGGCAAGGTCATGCATGCGCTGGGCCCCTCACTGCAGGCCCTGCTGGCAGCCGGAGACAGCCGGGCCACAGTTACCGTGAGTGACAGCCACAAAGGCAGCGACAACAGGATTGTGGAACTGGTGACAACTCTGCCGGAAGCCCGGATCGCTGAAATCCTCAAGGGCTTTTGCGAACAGCAGGGCATGACCGTGAGCGCGATCGAATAAGCACCTGCTTAAGATCAGGCCTGCCAGACGCCATAGCCTGCCTCGCGCAGGCCAATGCCCAGCTCGACTTCCATGTCACGTGCGCCTTCGTAGGGCATGGGGTTGTACATCTCATAGAGTTTGGGCAGCAGCCGCAAGCCAAAATCGCGCACATAACGATTCGCCTGAATGCCCGCCTTGTGTTTGTCAAAACGCTGGTCCACGTCCAGCCCCGTCATGCCGACGTAGACAAAAGGCTTGCCGAGGATGTAGTCAGGGTTGGCGCGGCGAAACCGCGCGATGTCCCACACCTCGGGCGCCAGCTCGATCACATAAACGCTGTAATGGTGTCCACGCTGCCGGCTGGCCATGTGCTTGCAATCACTCCGCAATGGGCGGGTTTTCGTGGCGCCTGACGGCAGCTATCAAAATCATAGCTTGCTGCGCCCGTGAACTATACGAAAAACACCTTAAACTCATAAAACCGCTCCAATCTTAGCGTCAACATGTACGCACCCAGACCAAGGCTGCAGATCCGCGCATGACCCCATGGCCAACACTTCCCGACCTGCCGCCCGGCATGAGCGCCACGCCGGACCGCGCGCACGGACAGGACTTCACCAAACCCTTTGTGCACGACGACGGGCAGGCCAGGTCGCTGCACTTCACAAAGGGCGAGCTGCAAAGCCGGATGAACAGGCACAGCCCCTGGCAGCTGGAGGTGGACTACACCCTCACCATGATGGGCTTCCTGCTGCTGCAGCCGGCCCCGGCCAGCATCGCCATGGTGGGGCTGGGCGGCGGTTCGCTGGCCAAGTTCTGTTACCGCCAGTTGCCTGAATGCCGGATGACCGTGCTTGAAAACAATCCGCACGTGATCGCCCTGCGCCGCGACTTCTGCGTGCCCGATGATGACGCCCGCTTCCAGGTCATGGAAGGCGACGGTGCAGCGTTCATGGCCTCCCCGGCTGCCGGCTTTGACGTCCTGCTGATCGATGGTTTTGACCACGAAGGCCAGCCTGCCGCATTGTGCTCACAACCGTTTTATGACGACTGCTTTGCCGCGCTCAACCCGGGCGGCGTGCTGGCCGTCAACCTGCACTACGATGACAGCAACTACCCTGTCTGGGCTGAACGCATACTGCGCAGCTTTGGCGGCAATGCGGTCGAGGTGCCTGCGCCGGAAAAAAGCAACTGCATAATTTTTGCGTCGCGCGGCGCGCCCATCTCGCCCCGCCGCATCAGGCTGCATGCCAGCCTGGCCCGGCTGGACGGCGAAGCCAGGGCACAGCTAAAACCGGAATTCGCCCGCATTGTGTGGACCATGAAAGACCTGGATGAAACATAAAGACAGCATGCCCCTGCGCCCCGCGCCGTCTGAGGAATCTGGAATGCAGTTTTTCAAAGACCTCAATCTTTCCGCTTTCACGGCGGGTTTTGTTGCCGTGCTTGTCGGCTTTACCAGCTCGGTGGCCATTGTGTTCCAGGCGGCGCTCGCCTTCAACGCCACACCTGCCGAGATTGCCTCATGGATGTGGGCGCTGGGCATAGGCATGGGACTGTGCTCGGTGATCCCTTCCCTGTGGCTGAAAAAGCCGGTGATGGTGGCCTGGTCCACGCCGGGGGCTGCCGTGCTGGCGACGGCCGGGCTGGCAGGCGGGTTCTCCATGGGCGAGGCGGTGGGTGCATTCATGGCCAGCGCGGCGCTGATCACCCTGTTCGGCGTGACCGGCTGGTTCGAAAAAGTCATGAACCGCATCCCAGTGGCAATTGCTTCCGCCTTGCTTGCGGGCGTGTTGGCGCGCTTTGGCATGCAGGCTTTCGCGGCGGCGCAAACAGCCTTGCCGCTGGTGCTGGTGATGCTGGCCACCTACCTCCTCGCCAAACGCCTGCTGCCGCGTTATGCGGTGGTGCTGACCCTGCTGGGCGCTATTGTTTATGTAGCTGTCCGCGGGCAGCTGACCTGGTCCGAGGTCACTTTTTCCTTTGCAGCACCGGTACTGGTGATGCCAAAATTCACGCTGGCAGCAATCGTCAGCCTGGCCATCCCGCTGTTTGTGGTGACCATGGCTTCACAGAATCTGCCGGGCGTGGCGGCAATTCGCGCCGCAGGTTACGGGCCGGATGCGGCAGACGGCGGCATACCGGTCTCAAAAGTCATCACCCTCACCGGCGTGGTCACGCTGCTGCTCGCGCCCTTCGGTGCATTCGCACTCAACCTGAGTGCCATCACCGCGGCCATCTGCATGGGAGAAGAAGCGCATGAAGACGCCGGCAAGCGCTACACCGCAGCGGTGTCCTGCGGTGCCATCTATATCGTGATCGGTATTTTTGGCGCGGCCATCACCGGCGTGCTGACGGCCTTTCCCAGGGAACTCGTGGTGGCCATTGCCGGGCTGGCCCTGCTGGGCACGATAGGCAGCGGCCTGGCCGCCGCGGTAAAGGAGGAGGCGCACCGCGAGGCTGCACTGATCACTTTTCTGGTCACGCTGTCGGGCGTCGTAATAGCCGGTGTCGGCTCGGCCTTTTGGGGGGTGGTCGCAGGCGCGCTGGCGCTGTTTGTACAACAATACGCAAAGCCCGCTGCCAGCCCGGCCCCTTAACGACTGAAATCCATGAATATCCTCTTTGTCGCCGACCCGCTTGAATCCTTCAAGATCTACAAGGACACCACGTTTGTCATGATGCGCGAGGCGCAAAGGCGCGGCTACAGCATCAGCGCCTGCGAAACGCAGGACATCAGCTGGCAGACCGGCGGCAAGGTCTGCGCCCAGGTAAGGCACATCACACTCACGGGCGACAAGGACAACTGGTTTGCACCCGACAGCAAGCGCCCCGATGGGCCTGAAGTGCTGGCCGACTTCGACGCCGTGCTGATGCGCAAGGACCCGCCTTTTGACAGCGAGTTTTTCTACAGCACGCACCTGCTGGAGCAGGCCGAGCGCGAAGGCGCCAGGGTTTTCAACAAGCCGCGTGCACTGCGCGACCACCCCGAAAAACTGGCGCTGCTGGAGTTCTCGCAGTTCAGCGGGCCGACGCTGGTCACGCGCAGGGCGGCCGACATCAGGCGTTTTCACGCCGAGCACAAGGACATCATCCTCAAGCCGCTGGACGGCATGGGCGGCATGGGCATCTTTCGCGTCACACAGGACGGCATGAACCTGGGCAGCATCATAGAAACGCTGAACAAGGATGGCAGCCAGAGCGTGATGGTGCAGAAGTTCCTGCCCGCGATTGCCCAGGGCGACAAGCGCGTGCTGGTGATAGGCGGCAAGCCCGTGCCCTATTGCCTGGCGCGCATTCCCCAGGGTGGTGAGGTGCGCGGCAACCTGGCGGCCGGCGGCAAGGGTGTTGCACAAGCTTTGTCGGCACGCGACCAGGAAATCGGCAACGCGCTCGGCCCCGTTCTGGCTGCGCGCGGCCTGCTGCTGGCGGGCGTGGACGTGATTGGCGATTCGGTGACGGAGATCAATGTCACCAGCCCGACCTGTTTCCAGGAAATTTTTGACCAGACTGGTTTTGACGTGGCGGCGATGTTTATCGATGCGCTGGAAGCAGCCCTGAAGGGCTGAGGCGGCAAGACTAGGCTGCCGCCAGCGCCCCGTCCACAAACACCTTGAGTTCGCCCGGCGCAAAGGCGGTCCAGTTTTCATTGGTGGTGAGCGGCGCGGTCACCACCACGGCCACCCGGTCCGCAGGGTCTGCGTGTTCCGCAAAATTGACGCTCACGTCTTCATCACTCAAGGTGGCGTGTGCAAACGGGTGTTTGCGCTCCACGTAATACAGGCTGGTGGAGGCATGGGCCCACAAGGCCTGCCCGTTGCTCAGCAGGAAATTGAAAGTGCCGTGGCCGGCTATTTTGCCCGCCAGCTCGCGCAGCGTGATGCTCAGCTCTTCAACACTGGGCACATCCGCATGCGATTTGGCCAGCTCCTGCATGATCCAGCAAAAAGCCCGCTCGCTGTCGGTACTGCCGACCGGCCGGAAGCTGCCGTGCAGGCGCGGCGCAAAATCTTTAAGGTCGCCGTTATGCGCAAAGACCCAGTAGCGGCCCCACAGTTCGCGTACAAAGGGGTGGCAGTTTTCAAGCGCCACGCGGCCCTGCGTGGCCTTGCGGATGTGCGCAATCACATTGCGGCTTTTGATCGGGTAGTGGCTGATCAGCTCGGCCACCGGCGAGCTGGAAGCCGGCTGGTGGTCCACAAAATGGCGCAGGCCCTTGTCGCAGCCGGCACCGGCTTCCCCCTCAAAAAAAGCAATGCCCCAGCCATCGGAGTGGTGATCGGTGTGGCCGCCCCGGTGCGCAAAACCGCGGAAGCTGAAAGTCACATCCGTCGGTGCATTGCAGTTCATGCCCATTAATTGGCACATGCTTATTTCACTCCTGAAGGTTCAGCCGCAGCTTTCGGCTCACGCAGCTGGGAGGCTGCCATCATGGCCACCACGCACAGGGTTGCCAGCATCAGGAAGGATTCGTTGAAAGCGGTCAGCCGCGCCAGGCTGCTGGTGGCGTTGGCCAGGGAGTCACCGTGTGCGGTCAGTCGCCACTCCAGCACGATGCCGCACAGGCTCACGCCGATGGCACCGCCCAGCATGCGTATGAAACTGATGGCGCTGACACCCTGCGGCATCAGGTCCTTGGGCAGCGGCCGCAATGAACCCAGATTGAGCGAGGGCAGGATGAAGCCCAGCCCGATACGCCCCATGATGGCCCACGCCACCAGCAGCCACATGGTGGAAGTCAATGTCACCGTCAGCATCAGGCCAAACGAGGCCGCCAACAGGCCCAAGCCCGTGCAGACCAGCAGCCATGTCGGCTGCCTGTCGGCCAGCCGCCCCACACCGGCTATGGTGATGGCAAGCACCAGCCCGGCGGGCAACAGGATGGTGCCCACATGTGAGGCAGAAAGGTTCAGGCCCAGCTGCATGTAGACCGGCAGCAGGTAGGTCGAGCCAAACAGCGCAGTGCCGTAAATAAAGGCGACCACGCTTCCCATCGCGAACTGCCGGTTGCGAAACAGCGCCAGGTTCATCAATGGCGCGCGGCCCGTATCCGTCATGCGGCGCTGCCACCAGATAAAGGCCATCAGCGCAGCCGCCGCCGCACCCAGCAAGACCAGTGCTTCCAGCGGGTTGTTTCCATGCAATGCCACCATGCCATTGAGCAGGCACAGGGTGCCGGCCCCGGCAAGCAGCAGGCCGCGCCAGTCGATCATGTCGCTGCTGTTGTCGGCGGCCACGCCGCCCGGGCCGGTATTGGGTACGTAGCGATAGGCCATCCAGAGGGACAGCAGGCACAGCGGAACCACCAGGAAGAAGATGGAGCGCCAGCCAAACAGGTCCACCAGGATGCCGCCAACGCTGGGGCCCACGGCGGGCGCCAGCACCACGCCCATGCCGAACAGCCCGCTGGCCCGGCCCTGCTCGTGCGGGGCAAAGGCGCGCATGATGATAATGGCCGGTATCGGCTGCACCACCCCCGCCGCAAGCCCTTCCATCACGCGCGCGACCAGCACCAGGCTGAAGTTGTTGGCAAGGCCGCCAAGCATGCCGCCGGCCAGCAGCAGCAGCATGGTGCTGACATAGGTACGGCGATAACCGTAACGCGCCAAAAGCCAGGGCGTGGTCAGCATGGCCACTGTCGATGCCACCATGAAACCGGAACTGACCCATTGCACCCGGCCCTGGCCCAGCAAAAAATGGTGGCTCATGTCGGGAATCGCCACGTTCACGATGGTGGACGACATGATGGACGCCATCGTGCCTATCATCACGGACAGCAGCAACAGCCAGCGGTAACGCTCGCCGTAACGGGCTCGCAGTTCAGGTAGTGTGGAGAGGCGGCTCAAGGAATTGCTTCGTGTTGTTGTATCTGTCTGCCCTGCTGCCCTGGCGTATCAGCTCAGGTGCGCGGCTCGGACCACAGCTTGCCGCCGGTCGCCCAGTTCTCGCGCTTGATGTCGCTGATGATGATATCCACCGCATCGGGCGCCCCGCCGAGAATTTCGACACTGACACGGGTGATGGCCTCCGCCAGCTTCTTTTTTTGCTCGACGGTACGGCCTTCCAGCATTTCGACATGGTATGTGGGCATGGTTTTCCTTTGGGGATTTTGGAGTGGGAGAGCATTGCAGGCATCCGGTACAGGATGCGCCGCCGGTGCCGCTACACGCATGATAAAAGCTCCCGGCCCGTCCACGGCTGCAAGGGTTAAAAAAACGTGCGCGACGGGAGTGCGGTGTCGGCCCTTTCCGACAGCCTGAGGCGGCAAACCGGCGCTGTGACGCGGGTCGAACGTGGCACACTGAAATGTGTTTTCGGATACGCGCCAACCCGGAGCCATCGTCGTTTAATTTATGTCCCCAACCCCCGGCTCCCAACCTCATCTCCCCACACTCGCGGGCCGCGCCTACCGCTGCCAGTGCGGCTGCCCGGTTTTTTTCCGGAACAGCGAGTGCCTGGCCTGCGGCACGCCGCTGGGCTATGACCCGGAACAGGCACGCCTTTTGCCTCTGATGCCGGGCACCGCGCCGGGTAGCTGGGTCATCTGGCAAACGGAGCCGGCGGCGCTTTCCGGGCACGCCGGCGATGGGATACTGCCGCCCCCGGCACTGGCCTACACCCGCTGCGCCAACCTGCAGACCCCGGCCGCATGCAACTGGCTGGTCCCGTCGAATGGACAGGTTGACGATGCCGGCGCCACCCCCCTGTTATGCCGCGCCTGCAGGCTTAACCGCACCATCCCTGACCTCAACGACCCCGAACACCCTGACAACGGGGTTTTATGGGGCCGGGTGGAGCTGGCCAAGCGCCGGCTGGTGTCGGCCCTGCTGGCACTGGGCCTGCCGGTCGCGTCGCGCATGACCGAAGACACGGCACGCGGCATCATGTTCGACATCCTGCGCTCGCCCGACAACGGCCCGCACGTCATGACAGGTCACAACACCGGCCTGATCACGCTCAACCTGCAGGAGGCGGACGATGCGGTGCGCGAGGCCGTGCGCGAGACCATGCATGAGCCTTACCGCACCCTGCTCGGCCACTTCCGCCATGAAGTGGGGCATTACTACTGGGATCGGCTGGTCTGCGGCACACCGTGGATGGAAGGTTTTCACCAGCTTTTTGGCGACGAAAACCAGGACTACCTGGCCAGCCTGCGCCTGAACTATGAACAGGGGCCGCCCGACCAGTGGTGGCTGCACTATGTGAGCGCCTATGCCAGCACCCACCCCTGGGAAGACTGGGCCGAATGCTGGGCGCACTACCTGCACATGCGCGACACCATTGACACGGCGCTGGGTTTTGGCCTGCCAACCGGGAGTGCGCAGCTTGAATTCACACCCTTCACGCTGGACGCGCTGTACCAGCCTGAGCATCCTGAAGCGCAGCACTTTCTGGATTTCCTGAACGACTGGACGCGGCTGACCACCATGCTCAATGAAATGTCGCGCAGCATGGGGCAGCCGGATTTTTACCCCTTTGTCTTGCCGCGCGAGGTCGTCGCCAAGCTGCATTTCATACATCTGCTGGTGACGTCCGCCAGCTGGCTGCCGGGCGACGCGGGGCTGGTGCGGACCGCGCAGCAGCAGCTTGAGGGGCAGATGCAAGGCCAAATTCAGTAACTACTCTGGTCACCGTACAAACCGTTCGGGCTGAGCCTGTCGAAGGGCTTTGCTTGTAAGTGGCAAGGCTTAGACAGGCTCAGCCAGAACGGCGAGAGGATCTGAGTAGTTACAAAATTCAAGAAAAATTGGCCGCTAGCCGCCGAGGGATGGGCGCAACTAGCTATCTAATTTATAGCAATTAACCGACGCCACTCAACCCGCCAACCCATGCTCAAGGCTGCCAGGGCGAAAGCCACGCTCAGATCTCGACCTTGCTGCCCAGCTCCACCACCGCGTTGTTCGGCAGGTTCAGGAAGTCCGCCGCACCGCTCGCGTTATGGTGCATTTGTGCAAACAGCTTCTCGCGCCAGTGCGCCATGCCGCTACCAATTGTCGGGACGACTGTGTCGCGCGACAGGAAGTAACTGGTGTTCATGGCCTCCAGCTCGCATCCACGTCCCTTGATCTGTTGCAGGGCCTTGGGCAGGTCCAGGTCATTCTTGAAGCCGTAGTGAACCTTGACCTGCCAGCAGTCGTGGCCCAGCGACTCAATCTCCAGTCGCTTGTTCATGCCTATCCACGGCACCTCGTGGTTGCGCACCGTGACAAACAGGTTCTGTTCATGCAGCACCTTGTTGTGTTTCAGGTTATGCAAAAGCGCGTTGGGCACGGTGCCGGGCTCGCTGGTCATGAACACGGCGGTGCCTGCCACCCGCGCTGGCGGGCTGACAAACACGGCATCCAGGAAACCGGGCAGGTCGATCGCATCGGCACGCAGCTTTTCGGTGAGGATATGCCGGCCCTCCTTCCATGTGATCATCAGTGTGAACACCGCGCCACCTATCAGCAACGGGAACCAGCCACCGGCAAACAGCTTCATCAGGTTGGAGGCAAAAAAGGCAAAGTCCACGACAAAGAAAACGCCGGTTGCGGCAATGCACAGGCTGAGCGGGTATTTCCAGCTGTAACGAACCACAAAAAAAGTCAGGATCGTGGTGATCAGCATGTCGGTGCACACCGCAATGCCGTAGGCCGCAGCCAGGTTGCTTGAGGAGCGGAACATCACCACCGCCAGCACGATGGTGCCGAACAGGCACCAGTTCACAAACGGCATGTAGATCTGCCCGGTGTCGCGCACGCTGGTGTGCTGGATGTTCAGGCGCGGCAAATAACCCATCTGGATAGCCTGTTTGGTCACGCTGAACGCGCCTGTGATCAGGGCCTGCGAGGCGATCACCGTGGCCATGGTGGCCAGGCCTACCAGCGGCAGCAGCAGCCACTCCGGCGCCATCATGTAAAACGGGTTCTTGACGGCCGCCGGATTGCTGAGCAGCAGCGCGCCCTGGCCGAAATAGTTGAGCACCAGGCAGGGCATGACGATGGAAAACCAGGCCAGCCGTATTGGCCGCTTGCCGAAGTGTCCCAGGTCCGCGTACAAGGCCTCTGCACCGGTCACGCACAACACCACAGCACCCAGGATGATGAAGGTGGTGCCGGGGTTGACCCACATGAACATCAGCGCGTAGTAGGGGCTGAGCGCCTTGAGGATGACCGGGTTGTTCACGATTTGCGAAATGCCGAGCAGGGCAATCGTGGCGAACCAGACCAGCGTGATGGGACCGAAAAATTTGCCTATGCCGGCGGTGCCGTGCTTTTGCAGCGCAAACAGGCCAAACAGGATCACCAGAGTGATCGGAATCACCCCCCGGGTAAAGGCCGGCGACACCACCTCCAGGCCTTCAACCGCCGACAGCACCGAGATTGCCGGTGTGATCACGCCATCACCGTAAAACAGCGAGGTGCCAAAAATGCCAACCACCAGCAGCATGCGGCGCAGCCTGGGTTTGTCCTTGACCGCGTTGGATGCCAGAGCCAGCATGGCGATCAGGCCGCCCTCGCCGTTGTTGTCTGCACGCAGCACCAGCACCACGTATTTGATGGACACGATGACGGTCAGGGTCCAGAAAATGATGGACAGGATGCCATAGACGTTGTCGGTCGTGAATGGCACATGCCCGGGACCGAAGACCTCCTTGACGGCATACAGGACGCTGGTTCCGATGTCGCCATAGACGACACCGACAGCGCCCAGGGTGAGCGCCAAGAGGGGTGATTTTTTACTTGACACAAAAACTTCCCGTCTATGGCGGCCGACCGGCATGGGCCTGGCCTTCGCGGCGCAGGTCATCGGGGTCCGCCGCGGCGGGAATGGTTACCTTTGGGAACGCTATTTTGCGCCAGGGCAACCGGCTTGCAAGCCGGCCGGCAACTCTAAATTCAACAAATCCGGGATTTGTTGCAGCGCAACAACTTGTAACATTCCCTGCCCCAGGCAAGGCCGGCAAAAGCCCTCATTCCGTTTTCACATCATTCGTGAACGCGAAGGCGAAGCGCAGACAGTACAAACGTACGGCCAGCGAAGCTTCCAGAAGTGCACGGATGATTTGGAAACGGAATCAGATTTCAACCTTGCTGCCCAGCTCAACCACGGCGTTATTCGGTAAATTCAGGAAATCCGCCGCCGAGCCGGCATTCCTGTGCATCTGCGCAAACAGTTTTTCGCGCCATTGCGCCATACCGTCGCCTATGGTGGGCACCACCGTGTCGCGCGACAGGAAGTAGCTGGTGGTCATGGGCTCGGTTTCGCAGCCCCGTCCGCGCATCTGCTGCAGGGCGCTGGGCACATCCGGATCGTTTTTGAAGCCGTAGTGAATCACGATCTGCCAGCAATGCCGGCCCAGGGACTCAATCTCCAGCCGCTTGTCCAGGCCTATCCAGGGCACTTCATGGTTGCGTACGGTCACAAACAGGTTGGTGTCATGCAGCACCTTGTTGTGTTTGAGGTTGTGCAGCAGGGCATTCGGCACGGTTCCAGGCTCGACGGTCAGGAACACGGCTGTGCCCTCGACCCGCGCTGGCGGGCTGACAAAAACAGCCTCAAGAAAACTCTTGAGGTCAATCGCGTCCGCGCGCAGCTTTTTGTTGAGTATGTAACGGCCCTCTTTCCAGGTCACCATCAGCGTGAAGATGGCGCCGGCGATCATGATGGGGAACCAGCCGCCTTCGACGAACTTGAGCGCGTTGGACGCGAGAAAGGCAAAGTCGATCACAAAAAAGACGCCGGTGGCCGCAATGCACAGTGCCAGCGGGTATTGCCATCCATAACGTATGACGTAGAAGGTCAGGATGGTGGTGATCAGCATGTTGCCGCACACGGCGATGCCGTAGGCGGTGGCCAGCGAATCCGAGGACTTGAAAAACACCACTGCCATGGCAATTGCGACAAACAGTGCCCAGTTGATGAAGGGGATGTAGATCTGGCCGGTTTCCTTGATGCTGGTGTGCACCATGTACAGGCGCGGCAGGTAACCGAGCTGGACAATCTGCTTGGTGGCACTGAACGCGCCCGAAATCAGTGCCTGGGAAGCAATCACCGTCGCAGCCGTGGCCAGGCCGACCATGGGCAGCAGGGCCCATTCGGGCATCATCATGTAAAACGGGTTTTTGACCGCGGCGGGGTTGCTCAGCAACAGCGCGCCCTGGCCGAAATAGTTCAGCGTCAGCGCCGGCATGACGATGCCGAACCAGGCCAGCCGTATCGGGCGCTTGCCGAAATGGCCCAGGTCGGCATACAGCGCCTCGGCGCCGGTGACGCAGAGCACAATCGCCCCGAGGATGACAAAGGTGGTACCCGGGCTGGCAAACATGAACTTCAGCGCGTACCAGGGGCTCAGCGCCTTCAGGATTGCGGGGTTGCCCACGATCTGCACTGCCCCCAGCACGCCGATGGCGACAAACCAGAGCAGCGTGATGGGTCCAAAAAACCTGCCTATGCCGCCGGTGCCGCGTTTTTGCACCAGGAACAGCGCAAAAAGAATCAGCAGGGTCAGGGGGATCACATACCGGGTGAAGGCCGGCGAAACAATCTCCAGGCCTTCAACCGCAGAAAGCACGGAGATGGCCGGCGTGATGACGCCATCGCCATAAAACAGCGCCGCCCCGAACATGCCTATCAACAGCAGGCGGCGGCGCAACGCAGGTTTGTGTTTGACCGCATTCGAGGCCAGCGCCAGCAGGGCGGCGGTACCACCCTCACCATGGTTATCGGCGCGCAGCACCAACATCACGTACTTGATGGACACGATGACCGTCAGGGTCCAGAAAAAGATCGACAGGATGCCGAAGATGTTGTCGATGTTAAGCGGCACATAACCGGAAGAAAAAACCGTTTTGACCGCGTAAAGCACGCTGGTGCCAATGTCACCATACACAATGCCAATGGCACCCAGGGTAAGCGCAGACAATGATGATTTTGATATTGACACAAAGGCTTCCCGTCTTTCGCTCTGCAGCGGCGGGAATAGTTGCTGAGGGAAGGCCATTTTCCCCTTGGGCGCAGCACTTGCAAGTTTGCCGGTGCATCCAGCCCCGGCAAACAGCGCTTGTGTTGCAGGGCAACAACCCGGAACAACCGCAGTCGTTTCTTTTTTGCTATCGTTTTAGTAGCTTGCAGCGCCCGCTGGACGGAGGCCAGGACCTTAAAAGCATGCCTGAAACTGGCTGAGAGCCTGTTTCAGCCGCGTCAGGTCAGTCGTAAACCTCGGCATCCGGGTCGGTCGCTTCCAGTTCATAGCTGGCCGCCAGCATGGCCAGCCGGCCTATCACGCCGTACATGTAAAAGCGGTTGGGACTGCTGGAGCCCGGTTTTTCACCCGGCTGCGGCAGGCGCCCACTGTCGGCAAAGGCCAGTGGCACAAAGCTGGCGCCGGGGGCGTTGAGGTTTTCATCCACGCCGCGCTCGGCGTGCACGCGGTAGAAGCCGCCCACCACGTAGCGGTCCATCATGTAGACCACCGGCTCGGCCACAGCGTCGTTGACGCGCTCGTTGGTCAGCACGCCCTCCTGGATGATGACCTCGGACAGCGGCTGGCCGTCCTTGGTGGTGCTCATCTTGTTTTTGCTCTTGCGGTTGAGCGCGTCCAGGTCTTTCACGTCGCGCACCGTCATGATGCCCATGCCGTAGGTGCCGTTGTCGGCCTTGACGACCACAAAAGGCTTTTCGTTGATGCCGTATTCCTTGTACTTGCGCTTGATCTTGCCTAGCAACGCGTCAACGTTGCTGGTCAGGCAGTCCATGCCCGTACCTTCGGCGAAGTTGACTTCGCCGCAATGCGAAAACATCGGGTTGATAAGCCAGGGGTCTATGCCCAGCAGCTTGCCGAAGCGCTTGGAGACTTCCTCGTAGGCCTTGAAATGCCGCGACTTGCGGCGCACCGACCAGCTGGCGTGCAGCGGCGGCAGCAGGTACTGCTCGTTCAGGTCTTCCAGGATGCCCGGAATGCCGGCCGACAAATCGTTGTTCAGCAGGATGGTGCAGGGATCGAAGTCTTTCAGCCCGAGACGGCGGTCGGTGCGGATCAGCGGCTCTATGGTGATGCTCTCGCCGGTCGGCAGGTTCAGCGTGGTCGGCTCCTTGATGTCGCTGCTGAGCGAACCAAAACGTACATTCAGCCCGGCCTGGTGAAAAATGCGCTTGAGTTGCAGCACGTTCGACAGGTAAAAGCTGTTGCGCGTGTGGTTTTCGGGCACCACCAGCAGGTTGCGCGCTTCGGGGCAGATTTTTTCAATCGCCGCCATGGCGGCCTGCACCGCCAACGGCAGCATCTCGGGGGTCAGGTTGTTCCAGCCGCCGGGGAAAAGGTTGGTGTCCACCGGTGCCAGCTTGAAACCGGCATTGCGCACGTCGACGGAGCTGTAAAACGGCGGGGTGTGCTCCATCCACTCCAGCCGGAACCAGCGCTCGATCGCCGGCATGGAATCCAGGATGCGTTGTTCAAGTTCGTTGATCGGGCCGTTCAGGGCGGTGATGAGATGCGGAACCATGCGGCCACTTTCGGAGAGAGGTTTTTGTAGTTAGTTCAGTTATATCTGACCGGATTCTAGGGATATTGGGACGGGCAGCAGCTATGCAAGGTGAAAAACCGCCCCTATCCAAAAGGCTGTTGCCCCAGGCCCCGGACAGTATCTCCCGCCCAGGCAAGCCCTCAACTACGCACTTCCCCATTGCCCAGCACCACGTACTTGAGCGAGGTCAGGCCTTCGATGCCCACCGGTCCGCGGGCGTGGAACTTGTCGGTGCTGATGCCGATTTCAGCCCCCAGCCCAAACTCAAAGCCATCGGCGAAGCGGGTACTCGCATTCACCATGACGCTGGCCGAATCAACCTCGCGCAAAAAGCGCTGGGCATGCATGTGGTCACGCGTGATGATGGCATCGGTGTGGTGACTGGAGTATTTGTTGATGTGCTCAATCGCCTCGTCCAGCCCCGCCACCACCTTGATGCTGATGACCGGCGCCAGGTATTCCTCGTACCAGTCCTGCTCCGTTGCGGGGGCGATACTTGCTACTGAATTAATAGCTGGTTGCGCACGCAGTATCTGGGCTGCGGCATCATCACAGCGCATTTCCACGCCTTTTGCGGCATAAATCGCGGCTATTTTCGGCAAAAACGCTTCGGCCACGCCTTTGGCAACCAGCAAACCCTCGCTGGCATTGCAGGGGCTGTATTTTTGCGTTTTGGCGTTGTCGGCCACCGTCACGGCCATGGCAATATCGCAAGGGTCGTCCACATATACATGGCAGTTGCCGTCCAGGTGCTTGATGACGGGCACCTTGGCGTCACGGCTGATGCGCTCAATCAGGCCCTTGCCGCCGCGCGGAATGATGACGTCCACATACTGCGGCATGGCGATCAGCTGGCCGACGGCGTCGCGGTCGGTGGTCGGCACCAGTTGCACGGCGTCGGCGGGCAGGCCGGCATCTACCAGCGCGCGCTGTACCAGCACAGCCAGCGCCTTGTTGGACTCTATGGCCTCGGAGCCGCCGCGCAAAATGCAGGCATTACCGCTTTTGATGGCCAGCGAGGCCGCTTCAATCGTGACGTTGGGCCGGCTTTCGTAAATCATGCCAAACACGCCGATAGGCACACGCATCTGCCCGACACGGATGCCGCTGGGCTGCTGTTTCATGCCTATGATCTCGCCGATCACGTCCGGCATGGCTGCCAGCTGTTCGCAGCCGATAGCCACTGTTTCTATGGTTTTGGGGTCAAGTTTGAGGCGGTCCAGCATGGGACCCGCCAAACCGGCCGCTGCGGCGCGGGCCAGGTCCTTGGCGTTATCGGCTTGCAGTTGCTGCACATTGGCACGCAGCAGGGCGGCCAGACGTACCAGCGCCGTGCTTTTGGTGGCAGTGTTCGCCTTGGCCATCAGGGCCGAAGCAGCCTTGGCTTTGGCGCCCAGGCTGGTCATGAGTTCAACTACGGATTGCATTTATTTTCTCGATTGAGATGGCAAGATGGCCATCGTCCCTGCGTTTTTCAAGGCCGGCGGGCCAAGGCTGGCATTTACCGCCGCATCCAGCACTTTAGCGAAAATATCGTTGTACTGGCTGGCGTTGACATTAGAGATATGCAGCGTGTCACGGAAATTGGCGTAACCGCCCTTCACAAGATAACAGTATTCCGGGTTGCAGATCCTCGGCGCCAGGTCCACCGTCAGGAAGCGCGGGTTGCCGGCAAAGGCCTGCGCCTGCCTGGCGATTTCATCGCGGACGTCCTGCTGCAACAGCTCTGGCGTGGCTTTTATCCTCAGCTCATCCACCGGCCCACCGGCACGAAACTGCTCGCGCATCCAGCGCTCCGGCACATCGAAACCGGGATTCAGCAAAGGCAGGATCAGCACCACCGTCTTGCCGGAAGCGATCAAATGCCGGACCAACGCAAACTCCTCCGCAACGGAATCCACACCGCCCCAGTTACGGGCGAGGATCACGATGCGCGGCTCCAGTTGGTGATCCAGGACAGCCAGCACCTCCTGGTTAAACAGATCGCAGGCGGAACGCGTATTGCCCGGGCCTGCATTGGCCAGCAAATAAGCCCGACAGCCACTCTCCGTGGCAATCAGTCCGCGCAGGCCCAGGTGCGATGCACCGGCACTGATGGGCTCCAGATACTGGTTGGCCAGCGAGTCGCCCCACAGTATGGCACTCGGCATCTGCGTTGTCGCTGCGGCGCCGAATTCACAGAATTGTTCCCTGGCGCGTTTTTCTGATTGCGCATTGCGAAAGCATTCATCGCGCGGGGTATTCGTGCGCCTGGCCAGATCAACACGCTGCTGGTAATCAGGGACACGAGACGGAAAACCATGAAACTTGACCGCGGCCAGCGTAAAGACGGTCAACACGGCCAGCGCCAGCAGGTAGCCCAGCCAGAGGCGTCGCGGCGTCCACATCGCACGGCGCAGGCGGGCCGGTTGCTCCACATGGCGGTATGACAGGTAGCTCAGCAACAGTGCGACGACCAGGGCGCCGATCTTGTAAGGCGCTTCCACCGGTATGCCTCGGTAACTGGCCCACTGCTGCAAAAACACCCACAAAGGCCAGTGCCACAGGTAAATCGAATAAGACCAGTCGCCTATGCGCTGCACGGGGGCACTGCCTGTCAGGCGCTTGAGCGGGGCAATCGGGCCGCCCCAGACCACAAGGGCGGAACCCGCAACCGGCAGCAGTGTCCACAGGCCCGGCCAGTACTCCGACGACAGGCCGCAAACCGCAGCCAGGCCGACCATCAGCCAGCCCAGCAACACCAGCACACGCCGCAACATCTCGCCACCGGCATGCATAAAAACACTTGCCGCGCCGCGCCCGGGCAGCCTGTGCAGGCCTGCAATCACGCCACCCGCCAGCAGTTCCCAGGCGCGTGCATTCAGGGAAAAGAATGCGGCACCCGCATCACCCCTTGCCAGCCAGAAACACCAGACCATGGAACCCAGCGCAACAACCAGCAGCGCCGCTGTCATCCGGGCCGGCTTTTTGGGTGCCGGCAAAACGCGCCAGATCGCGGCCAGGAAAAGCGGCAGCAGAAGGTAGAACTGCCATTCTATGGAAAGCGACCAGGTATGCAGCAGCGGCTTGGTATGTGCCGCCGCATCGAAATACCCGCGTGCATCCCCAAACGTGATGTTGGAGAGAAAGGTCACGGCAAAAAGCATCTGCCGCGTATGCCTCAGGAACTCGTCCGGCATGGTCAGCCACCAGCCCAGGGCGAGTGTCGTCACGATCACCGCAAGCAGAGCCGGAAAAATCCTTCTCAGCCGAGCTGTCCAGAAAGCAGAAAAAGAAAACCGCCCTGCCGCCATCTGGGCCAATGCCTGCCCGGTGATCAGGTAACCCGAGATCACAAAGAAGATATCGACGCCGACAAAACCGCTGGAGAAACCCGGGACCTGGAAGTGATACAGCACCACGGCCACCACAGCCCAGGCCCTGAGTGCATTGATATCCCCCCGAAAGGCAGAATCCATCGCCGTAGCGTCGCGCTGCAATGGCCCGGCGAGCCCGGCCTTCCCCATGTCCGTCACGTCAGGTCTTACGCAGACCGCCTGGGCGACTGCGCTGGCAGGGGACGGCATTGCTCACACACCATGCCAGCCAGGCGGTGCAGGGCCTGCCAGCCGCTGGCGGGCCAGTCGGGTTGTTTCAGGCCCTTGACGATGCCGTCCACCTTGTGTGCGGCAGTCAGCAGGTTGGCCAGGGTGGTGTCGCCCAGCTGGGGCAGGACGCGCTCGAAGAGTTTTTCCTTCACGCCCCAGACCCGGTTCTCGCGCAGCGCCATGGGCATGGGCCTGCCTGCTTGAATCGCATCCTTGACTCGCTTCAGGCTGCGGATGTCTTCAGCCAGCGCCCAGTGCACCAGGACTTCGGACTCGCCTTCGGACTGCAGGCCGTCCAGCATGCGGGCCACGCGCACGGACTGGCCGCCAAGCACGGCTTCCGAGAGCTTGAAGACGTCGTAACGCGCCACATTCAGCACGGCGTTTTCAACCTGGTCAAAACTCAGGGTGCCGTCGCCTGCGCCGCTTTGGGCTGGATAGAGCAGCGCCAGCTTCTGGATTTCCTGGTGCGCCGCCAGCAGGTTGCCCTCGACCCGGTCGGAGAAAAACTGCAGCGTGCGCTGGCCTTCCTCACCGGCAGCCACGCGCTGGCCCTGCATCTGCAGGCGCTGCGAAATCCATTGCGGCAGGCTGCGGCGGTCAATCGGGTCGAACTTGACGGTGACGCCAAAGCTGTCCAGCGCGCCAAACCAGGCGCCCTTGGCGGTCATGCTGTCCAGCCTGGGCAGCATGACCAGCGTGAGCGTGGACTCATCGCCCTGGGCGCGTTCGGCGATCTGCTGCAGCGCGACCGAGCCATCCTTGCCGGGCTTGCCGCTGGGAATACGGATTTCAACAATCTGTTTGTCGGCAAACAGGCTTAGCGAACCGCCGCTGGCCAGCACTTCGCTCCAGTCAAAATGTGCGCCGGCCACGGTGTGCACCGTGCGTTCGGTGTAGCCCTGCTGGCGCGCCTGGGCACGCAGCGCATCGGCAAACTCCTGCACCAGCAAGGGTTCGTCGCCATGCAGGGTGTAAAGGCTTTTAAGCCCGCGCTTGAGGTGCTCCGGGAGTTGGGCGGGTGCCAGGTTCATGGCTCAAGTTTAGCGGCTGGGCAGCAGCCCCTGCGCTCACCCGCCAGGCAACCCTGCAATTCGAAGCGCACGCACCCAGCACAGGCCTCAAGCCGGTGGGGCTGGCGACTCGGCGTCGCCTTCTTCCTTTTTCTCCAGATGTTCCGTGACGGCCTTCACCCCTTCGAAGCCTGCAATGGCCGCGATGCCTTCGGTCAGCAAAGAGGCGCCCGGGTCCAGCTTTTTAGCCCCTTCGACGGCCACCACAGCACCAATCACTTCGTTCAGTAAACCCATGATGTACTCCTTGAAGACAAGAGGTTTTCTTGCGAATTCATCCTAGCACCGGCCTGCCCCAAAGAGTGTTGCAAAACGTTTGGCAGACCTGCCGGGCATCCATGACCACGCCCATGGCGCCTACAGCTTGCTGGTGGACAGCAGCAGGCTGGTCTCGGTATTGGCAATGCCTTCGAGCAGGCGTATGCGCCCGAGCACACGATCAAAGGCTTCCAGGCTGTCGGCGCGCAGTTCGGCCACGATATCCCAACGGCCATTGGTGGTGTGCAGGGCGCTCACGGCCGGGTCGCCGCGCAGGGCGGCCAGCACATGGTCAATGCGGTTGCCCTCGACGGCCACGGTCATCAGCGCCCGTATCTGGTGGGCCTCGGCCTGCGGCCTGAGGCGCACCGTGTAGCCCACGATGGTGCCGTCTGCTTGCAGCTTGTCCAGGCGGTTCTGTACCGTGCCGCGTGACACCCGCAGTACCTTGGCCAGCGCAGCCACCGAGGCCCGGGCGTTGTCCCGCAACAGGGAAATCAGCTGGCGATCTGTGTCGTCCATCACGTCATGGTACTGGCATAAAGTCAAAAAATTCTGATCTTTTGTATAGATTGGCCAGCAAATTGATCAGTATGCTGCCTTTTATTTGTTTCACAGACCTCCCACAATGGTTTGTGGCCAAGGCCGGGTTCATGGGCTTCCGCCCTGCGGACCTGCCGAGGCGACGGGGAGAACATCATGGTGGCGTACATTGGCATCGAAGGCATACAGCGCATCGTGGAGCGCGTGGGGGTCGCCACCTTTATCGAAGGCCTGGCGGCTGAAATCGAAGCGGACTACAGGCGCTGGAATGACTTTGACAAATCGATGCGCCATGCCGTCCACTCGCCTGCTGGCGTAATCGAGCTGATGCCCATCAGCGACGGCCGGCTGTACTCGTTCAAATACGTCAATGGCCACCCCCAAAACACGTCACTGGGCCTGCTGACCGTCACCGCATTCGGGGTGCTGGCCGATGTTAAAACCGGCTATCCGCTGTTGCTGTCGGAGCTGACCGTGACCACGGCCCTGCGCACCGCCGCCATGTCGGCCCTGGCTGCGCGCTGGCTGGCCCGGCCGGACAGCCGCGCCATGGCGCTGATAGGCAACGGCGCGCAAAGCGAGTTCCAGGCCATTGCCTTCCACCACATGCTGGACATCCGGGAGTTCCGGCTGTTTGACGTGGACAGCCAGGCCACCGCCAAGCTTGTGCGCAATCTCCACGCGTTCCAATGGCCGGGTGTGCAGTTCAGGCCCTGTGGCTCTACAGCCGAAGCGGTGCGCGGCGCCGACATAGTGAGCACCCTCACGGCCGACAAGCGCAAGGCCACCATCCTGACGCCCGACATGGTCAGCCCCGGCATGCACCTGAACGCCGTAGGCGGCGACTGCCCCGGCAAAACCGAGCTGCACCCCGATATCCTGCACCGCCCCGATGCGCGTGTGTTCGTCGAGTTCGAGCCGCAGTCGCGCATGGAAGGCGAAATCCAGCAGATGCCCGCTGGTTTTGCGGTAACGGAATTTGCCCATGTGCTCGGCGGTGCTGCACCGGGCCGCGGTTCGGCCGATGAGGTCACGATTTTTGACTCGGTCGGGTTTGCGCTGGAGGACTACTCGGCGCTGCGCTATTTGTATAAACTGCAACGGCAATACAACCAGTCCCGGGAAATTGACTTGATCCCTCACCTGGACAATCCCAAAGACCTGTTCGCGCTGCTGGCCTCTACGGCCACTGTGGCCGCCACGCCTGCGGCCGGATTGGCGTCGGCATGACACGGCCGATGCAACAGATCCGGCTGATAGGCGCCCCCACCGACATAGGCGCCAGCACCCGCGGCGCCTCCATGGGTCCGGAGGCCCTGCGCGTTGCCGGCCTGCAGGCCACACTGGAAAGCCACGGGCTGCGCGTGCTCGACCACGGCAACCTCATCGGCCCGGCCAACCCCTGGCAGCCACCCGTCAACGGCTACCGCCACCTGGCCGAAGTGGCCGCGTGGAACCGCACGGTTCATGACGCGGTGTATTCGGCTCTGACCGCGGGCGAGATGCCAATGCTGCTGGGCGGCGACCACTGCCTGGCCATCGGCTCCATCAGTGCCGTGGCGCGCCACTGCAGGCAAATGGGCCACCCGCTGCGCGTGCTCTGGCTGGACGCGCATGCCGACTTCAATACCCACGCCCTGACCCCCACCGGCAATACACACGGCATGCCGGTGGCCGTCCTGTGCGGCCACGGCCCGCCCGAGCTGACCGGCATAGGCGGCACCTGCCCGGCCATACAGCCTTCAGCCGTCCGCCAGATCGGCATCCGCAGCGTGGACGAAGGCGAAAAGCACTTTGTCAGGCAGTCCGGCCTGCAGGTGTTCGACATGCGCTACATCGATGAAATGGGCATGAAACGCACCATGAAAGCTGCGCTGGCCGGCATCGATGAAAACACCCACCTGCATGTAAGCTTTGACGTCGACTTTCTGGATGCCGTGATCGCACCCGGCGTGGGCACCGCCGTCAAGGGCGGCCCCACCTACCGTGAAGCCCAGCTGTGCATGGAAATGATTGCAGACACCGGCCGCATGGCCTCGCTAGACGTGATGGAGCTGAACCCGGCGCTGGATGTGCGCAACGGCACGGCCGAGGTCGCGCTGGAACTGGTTGAAAGCCTGTTCGGCAAAAGCACGCTGATGCGGCGTTGATGCGGCGTTGATGCGGCCCGCATCGGGCCACTGATTGGCGGGGACTACAGCTCGGTCACTGCAGCCAGGCGGCGCATGACCTGCTGGACGATGTCGCTCTGCATTTCACGGTACAGCAAGGCCTCTTCGCTTTCCTTGGCCAGTACCGCAGACTCGTTGAAGCTGATGTCGCGCTGCTGCACGATTTCCGCATCGGGAATCAGCTCCTTGCCTTTAGGCGTGCGCAGCCTGAACCTGAAGCGGATGCGCAGCTGGAATTCACGCACCAGGCCTGCCGCATTGCGGCTCACCACGATTTTCTCGCGCACTTCACCCAAAAGATCCAGGATCACATCGGCCTGGTCGATCAGGCGCGGGTCGGTGATCACCTGCACCGTGCCGCCCGACTCCAGCGAGCGCCTGAGCTCCACACCCAGCGCGGAGCCTTCCGGGAAAGGACTGTAAAGCGTCTTGAAAGGAAAGTTGGGCGCCTTGCGCAACTCAAAGCCGCAAGCGGCCAGGTTGAGCGCGGCACCGCTTGCCATCAGGGTCAGCCAGAGACGTCGTTGCATGGGTTTCCTTTACGGGATCCTGGAATGGTTCTATCAGACAACGATGTTGACAAGGCGGCCCGGCACCACAATGACTTTTTTGGCAGCGCTGCCTGCGGCCTGTTTGATAAACGCCTCGCTTGCCAGCGCCGCGGCTTCAATCGCGGCCTTGTCGGCCGTGGCGCTGACCGTCACGGAACCACGCAGCTTGCCGTTGATCTGCAGCATCAGCTCGATCTCGTCCTGTTGCAGGGCGCTGGCATCGACTTCGGGCCAGGGCGCATCGAGCAGGTCGCCATGTTCAGCCGCGTAACCAAGGTCCTGCCAGAGCGCGTGCGCAAGATGCGGCGTCGCAGGGTAGATGCAACGCAGCAAAATACCGAAACCTTCGCGCAAGGCGGCCACGGAAGCCCCTGACTCAGCAGGCTTAAAGTTCTCCAGCGCATTCAGCAGCTTCATGCCACCCGAAACCACGGTGTTGTACTGCATGCGCTGGTAGTCGTAATCCACCTGCTTGAGCACAGTATGGATTTCCAGCCTCAGGGCCCTGGTTTCTTTGTCAAATGAGCCCCCAGCCGCCGTAAAATGAGCGCCACCAGCTCCTGAATTCATAGCAGACAGCTTGACACCGAAATTCCAGACACGCCGCAGGAAGCGGTAGCTGCCTTCAACGCCGGCGTCATTCCACTCCAGCGTGGCTTCGGGCGGCGCGGTAAACATGGTGTAGAGACGGGCCGTGTCGGCACCGTACTTCTCGATCAGGTCCTGCGGGTCAACCCCGTTGTTTTTGGACTTGCTCATGGTGCCCACACCTTCGTAGGCGATGAGCGTGCCTGCGGGCAGCTCGCCCTTGGCTTCCTTGAGCCTGGCGCCCGTCACCTTGCCGGAATCGTCGTGGATGTCTTCCACCTCGTTCGGCCAGAAATACTCAACGCCGCCCTTTTCGCCCTTGCGCGAGTAGATGTCGTTCAGCACCATGCCCTGCGTGAGCAGTTTGGTAAAGGGCTCGTCGACCTTGACGAGATCCAGGTCACGCATCACCTTGGTCCAGAAACGTGCATAGAGCAGGTGCAGGATGGCGTGCTCAATGCCGCCTATGTACTGGTCCATGGGCATCCAGTAATTGGCGCCTTCCGCGACCATTTTGTCGTCGTTCTTCGGGTCGCAATAACGCATGAAATACCAGGACGAATCGACAAAGGTGTCCATGGTGTCGGTTTCGCGGCGGCCGGGTTTACCGCAGACCGGGCAAACCACGCCGGCATGAAAACCTTCATGCTTGTGCAGCGGATTGCCCGAGCCGTCGGGCACGCAGTCCTGCGGCAGCACCACGGGCAGGTCTTTTTCCGGCACAGGCACCGCGCCGTGCTCCTCGCAATGGATGATGGGAATCGGCGTGCCCCAGTAGCGCTGGCGGCTCACACCCCAGTCGCGCAGGCGCCAGGTGGTTTTTTTCTCGCCAAGGCCCTTGGCTGCAAGGTCGGCAGCAACAGCATCAACAGCGGGCTTGTAGGCCAGGCCATCGTACTTGCCGGAATTGATGGCCACACCCTGCTGTTTGTCGCCATACCAGTCGGCCCAGGCTTCCAGGCTGTAGTTTTGGCCCTTGACATCCGTGACCTGTTTGATCGGCAGGCCGTACTTCTTTGCAAACTCAAAATCGCGCTCGTCATGCGCAGGCACACCCATGACGGCGCCGTCGCCGTAGCTCATCAGCACATAGTTGCCGACCCACACCTCGACGGGCTCACCGGTCAGCGGATGCGTGACAAACAGGCCGGTGCGCTCGCCCTTTTTCTCCTGCGTGGCCAGCTCGGCTTCGGTCGTGCCGCCAGATTTGCAGTCTTCGATAAAAGCGGCGACTTTCGGGTTGGCTACTGCAGCGTGCAGCGCCAATGGATGTTCAGGCGCCACCGCGCAAAAGGTCACGCCCATGATGGTGTCGGCGCGCGTGGTGAAGACATACATCTTCCCGTCGCCGATCAGCTGGCCCGAGGCATCCCGGATGTCGTGCGTAAAGGCAAAACGCACGCCTTCGCTCTTGCCTATCCAGTTCTCCTGCATCAGCTTGACGCGCTCGGGCCAGCCGGGCAGCTTGTTGCTGACGCTGTTGAGGAGTTCTTCGGCGTAGTCGGTGATCTTCAGGTAGTAGCCCGGGATCTCGCGTTTTTCAACCACTGCGCCCGTGCGCCAGCCCTTGCCGTCAATCACCTGCTCGTTGGCCAGCACGGTCTGGTCCACCGGGTCCCAATTCACGACCTGGGTCTTGCGGTAGGCAATGCCTTTTTCAAGCATCTTCAAAAACAGCCACTGGTTCCACTTGTAATAACTCGGGTCGCAGGTGGCGACTTCGCGCGACCAGTCAATGGCCAGCCCCATCGCCTGCATCTGCTTTTTCATGTAGGCGATGTTGTCGTAGGTCCACTGCGCCGGCGGCACGCCGTTTTTCATGGCTGCGTTTTCGGCCGGCAAGCCGAAGGCATCCCAGCCCATGGGCATCAGCACGTTGTAGCCCTTCATGCGCAAATAGCGCGTGAGCATGTCGTTGATGGTGTAGTTGCGCACATGGCCCATGTGCAGCTTGCCGCTGGGGTAAGGCAGCATGGAGCAGGCGTAATACTTGCCCTTGGGCTTTTTGGGGTTGGCCCGGTCTTCGACGCGGTAGGCATTACCGGCAGTCCAGTGGGTTTGCGCATCGCGCTCAACGTCGAGGTGGTTGTATTTTTCTTGCATGGAGAGGAAAAAGCGGAAAACGGGGCACTAAAACGGGGAAATGCAGGCAGGCAGCCGCATGGCTGCGGAAAGAAGGGATTTTAGGCGCTGGCGGCAAGCAGAGGAGCAGGCCGCGGCTCAGGGCTTGCCGGCTGTCGCTGGGGAGGGCGTGCCCGCAGGAACGTCCGCCACAAAACCAATTCGGCTCAAGCCGGCTTTTTGCGCCACACCCATGACTTCAACCACCTTGCCATAAGGCACGGCTTCATCGGCGCGCAACTGGACTTCGGTGTCCGGGTTCTGCGCGGCCGTCCGGGTCAGGCTGCTGCGCAGTTCCTCTATGGCCACAGGCTTGTCGCCAAGGAACACTTGCCCGGCCTTGTCAACCACCAGGGTCACGAATTTCGGCGCATCGGCGGGTTTGGCGGCATCGGTTTTCGGCAAATCCAGCTTGATGGAGGACGCCAGCAGCGGGGCAGTGAGGATAAAGATCACCAGCAGCACCAGCATCACGTCAACCAGCGGCGTGACATTGATCTCGCTCATGGGCTGCGAGCCCTGGGTACGTTCGAGACGACCAAAAGCCATGTCTAGTTCGCTGGCTGTGGGCTGGCTGCCAGCAGATTTTCCGGCGCCCCCCCCTCAGGGAAGCCAACCCCCTCCTGGGAGAGCGTAGCACGCGAAGCGACAGGCGTGGGGGCCAGCAACTCACGCAAATCGCGCGCAAAGCCCTCAAGGTCGGCTTCAATCCGGCTGATGAAGCGGCCGAAGATGTTGTATGCCAGTACAGCCGGGATGGCCACCGCCAGCCCTGCGGCGGTCATGATGAGTGCCTCGCCGACCGGCCCCGACACCTTGTCGATGGTGATCTGCCCGGCTGATGCGATGCCGATCAGCGCGTGGTAAATGCCCCAGACGGTGCCCAGCAAACCGACAAAAGGCGCGGTAGAACCCACCGTGGCAAGCAACACCTGGCCAAACTGCAGCTTGTGCAGCACGGCATGCAGCGCGTCACGCAGGACACGGGTCAGTTGCTGCGATTTGTCGCCGGCCGTGGCGAGTGTTCCGCGCGTATCGATTTTTGTGGCGGAGATAAGCGGCAAAACCAGCGCCTCGCGGTCAAACGCGGCAACCTTGCCAGCGGCTTCATCTATCGACGCCGATTGCCAGAAGGCCGCAATGCTGCGCGCCACATCGCCCACAGCGCGCTTCAGCAGCCAGGCCTTCCACAGGATCACAACCCAGCTCGCCACCGACATGGCCAGCAGCAGTATCGCCACCACCTGGCTGATAACACCACCCTGGGTCACAACACCGAAAAGGTTCATCGGCGGGTCACTTCAAGTTGAGGACATCGAACATGTCGAACAGGCCCGACGTGCGGTTTTCCAGGAAACGCGCTGCCCGCAGGCTGCCCAGTACATAGTTGGCCCGGCTGGATGATTTGTGGCTGATCTCTATGCGCTCGCCCGTGCCCGCAAACAGCACGGTGTGGTCGCCCACGATATCGCCACCGCGTATCGCGGCAAAACCAATGGACGATGGGTCGCGCTCGCCCGTAACGCCTTCGCGTGCGTAAACTGCGCACTCCTTCAGGTCACGCCCCAGCGCATCGGCGATCACTTCGCCCATTTTCAGAGCGGTGCCGGAGGGCGCGTCGACCTTGTGGCGATGATGGGCCTCGATGATTTCAATGTCGTAGCCGGTGGACATGGCCTTGGCCGCCATTTCCAGCAGCTTGAGCGTGACGTTGACGCCCACACTCATGTTCGGGGCGAAGACGATGGCGATGTCTTTCGCCGCGGCAGCGATTTCAGCTTTCTGCGCTTCGGAGAAACCGGTAGTGCCTATGACCAGCTTGACGCCGAGTTCGCGGCAAACGGCCAGGTGCGCCATGGTGCCTTCGGGACGGGTGAAGTCAATCAGCACATCGGCGTTTTTCAGGCCCTGGCGAATATCGGAATGGATCAGCACGCCGCTGGTATGGCCCGAGAACGCAGCAGCGTCGGCACCTATGCCCGGGCTGGCCGCCACATCAAGCGCCCCACTGAGCTCGCAGTCACCACTTTGCCGGATGGCATCAATCAGCATCTGCCCCATGCGCCCACTGGCACCGGCTACCGCAATTTTGTGTTGTTTCATGTTTGTCATGCTGCCCGTGCTCACCGTTTCGGGCTTTCGAGCGGTGGGTAGCTCGCAGGCGCTGCTGCGGCCGGTGCGCTTGCAGCGGCGTTGGCCGTTGCGGAAGCGGCTTTGGCGGCCGAGGCTTTTTCGGCGTCCTTGAGTTGCTCGTCCGTAGCCTCCAGGACCGGCACCTTGCCCAGCTTGCGGCTGGAATTCAGCTTGGCGATGAATTCCGCCTCGCTCGGCATGGTGTCGCCTTCAAAACGTTCCAGCAGGTCACCCTTGAAAAATACCGTGTATTTGAATGACTGGGGCTCCACGCCCTGCCGCTTCAGGGTGAACACATAGTCCCAGCGGTCTGCATGGAAAAGGCTGGACAACAGGGGCGTGCCGAGCACGTCCTTGACCTGCGCACGCGTCATGCCCGCCTTGAGGAAATCCACCTGCTCCCTGGAAATGAAATTGCCCTGGATCACGTCAACCCTGTAGGGCGTGATCCAGTTCACAGGGTTGACGGAGGCGGAGTTCAGGCTGCTGCAGCCCGCCAGCACCAGGCACACCGTGGCGCAGAGCGCCGGAACTTTAAGCGCAGATCGGATGCTGTAACGATGATTTGCAGACATGGGGTAGGGTGTAGCGATATGATCGACCATTGTAGCGGCTGGGTACCCTGTTCCCCGCGTAAAGCCGGGGCCTCCATCTGAGGCTGCCGGGGCCGCAGCCGCATCTTCTCCGGGGGGAAATCCATGAGCAACATCAACGAACTGAAGAACACCGGCCTCAAGGCGACCTTGCCGCGCCTGAAAATCCTTGAAATATTCCAGACAGGCAAACAACGCCACATGACGGCCGAGGACGTCTTCCGGGTTTTACTCGAGGACCGCTCCGACATCGGCCTGGCCACGGTTTACCGGGTGCTGACCCAGTTCGAGCAGGCTGGCCTGCTCAACCGCAGCAATTTCGAGTCCGGCAAGGCCGTTTACGAAATCAACGAAGGCCAGCACCATGATCACCTGGTCTGCCTGGATTGCGGCAAGGTGGAAGAGTTTTACGACGCCGAAATTGAAAGGCGCCAGCACGCGGTCGCCAAGGACAAGGGCTTCACGATCACCGACCACTCGCTGTCGATTTACGCGAACTGCACCAAGGACCAGTGCCCCAACCGCAACGGCACACCGGTGCGGCACCACCATTCCTGAGCCGTAAGAAAAAGGCCTGTAGCCCCTCTATTGACAGGCACAAAAAGCTATCAATTTAATAGCAAACTGGATGCCAGGGTGTGAAGAAACCGTAGCGAGAGCACCCATGGCGATCATCGGAAGCTTGCCAGGGCTCTGTGCCAGCAGGGGCCGCGGAACCGGCTTTGCCGGGCCGCAGGCGCAGCGGCCCCCTCGGGGGGCTGCGTATTACACGCAGTGAAAAGCGTGGGAGCTAGTCATCCTGCTCCATGGCACGGCGATGGCGTTCAACAAATTCCTGGTAGGTATTGATGCCGCGTAGTTGCAGGATGGCGTTGCGCACTGCGGCCTCGACCAGCACGGCAATATTGCGGCCGGCCTCCACCTGGATGATGACCTTGCGCACCGGAATGCCCAGCACGTCCTGGGTCAGCGGCTCGTAGGGGATACGCTCGTACTCACGCTCCAGGGTCTCGCGGCGCACCAGGTGCACGATCATCTTCAGGCGCATCTTGCGGCGCACCGCCGTCTCGCCAAAAATGGCCTTGATGTCGAGCAGGCCTATGCCGCGCACTTCGAGCAGGTTTTGCAGCAGGTCCGGGCAGCGGCCTTCAATCGTGGTCTGGTTGATGCGGTACAAATCCACCGCATCGTCGGCCACCAGGCCGTGGCCGCGCGAGATCAGCTCCAGCCCCAGCTCGCTTTTTCCCAGGCCGGATTCGCCGGTGATCATCACGCCCATGCCCAGGATGTCCATGAACACGCCATGCATGGAGGTGCGGTCGGCAAAGTGTTTGGACAGGTAGGCCCGCAGCACGTCAATCACAAAGGCGGCCGACTCCGGCGTGGCGAACATCGGCAGCTGGGCACGCTCGCACATGGACAACAGCGTGTCCGGTGCGGCCTGGCCATCGGCCACGATCAGCACAGGCGGCTCCAGCGTGATGATGCGGGAAATGCGGCGAGCGCAGTCTTCGGCGCTAACCGTGGTCAGGTAGGCGACTTCGCGCTCGCCCAGTATCTGCACGCGGTAAGGATGGATGTAATTGAGGTAGCCCACAAGGTCGGCGCCGGAACGCGCTGCGCGCACCGCGACTTCGTCAAAGCGCCGCTCGGAAGCGCCCAGGCCGGCGACCCACTCCCATTTCAGCGCGGCCCGGTGGTCTTCGAAAAGCACGTCGGCACTGATGGCGGTGGGCTTCATGCCTGCAGCTTACTCACAAAAAAATCCAGGCGGCCGCAATCAGGGGCCGACTTGCTGGGCAGAACGCCAGGAGGCGATCAGCGTGTGCAGCGCTGCCGCATCGGTGCTGGTTTTGAGCTTTTCACGCAGCACGCTATCGCTCAGCAGCTCGGCAATTTCGGACAGGATTTCAAGGTGTTTCTGCGTAGCCGCCTCGGGCACCAGCAGGAAAATCAGCAGGGCCACGGCCTGCTCGTCCGGGGCATCAAAGCCAATAGGCGTATGCAGCTGAAACACTGCCGCCATGGGGGCCTTGAGACCCTTGATGCGCCCATGCGGAATGGCTACCCCGTGACCCAGGCCGGTCGAGCCCAGACGCTCGCGGGCGAACAGGCTGTCGGTAATCAGCGCGCGGTTCAGCCCGTGCTGGTTTTCGAACAGCAGCCCGGCTTCTTCAAAAGCACGCTTTTTGCTGGTCGCGTCAACACTGACCAGCACTTGGGTAGGGGGCAAAATTTGCGAAAGACGGTTCATAACGCTCTTTTAGTCGCCGAATTATGCACTTTACAGCGGGTTCAGTGCCAAAGAGGCCCAAATGAGGGCATAAAAAAAGCCGCCAGAGCTCCGGCGGCTTCCAATCATACTGGCAGTGCTGGCCTGAATCAGGCCACACCCGATTTGGGTTCTCAGGCTTCGGCCTGCTCCTGGCGCTTGGTGGCCAGATGGTGGTGATCCTGGGTTTTGGTCTTGTAGCGCCCGACCTGGCGGTCCAGTTTGTCAGTCAACTCATCGACTGCGGCGTACAAATCAGCGTGTGAGCTTTCGGCGAACAAATCGCGGCCTTTAACGTGCACATTGCACTCGGCTCGCTGGCGTCTTTCCTTTTCCTTCATGTTATCTACCGTCAACAGGACTTTTACGTCCACTACCTGGTCGAAATGCCGGGTAATCCGGTCCAGCTTGGCTGTTACGTAGCCGCGCAATGCGGGTGTAACTTCAAGATGGTGACCGCTGATCGTCAAATTCATAAAGAGACTCCTTTTCCAAAAAGCTGGAACTGGTTGAAAAAACCACCTGTCCGGGGCTTGGCCAGGTGGCGACGGGATAAGGCTCTTGGAATGACTATGCGCCCGAAGCGCGGCAAATGCAATCGTGCGACGCACAAAAAAATGCAACTGTTTGCAGCCAGTCTTCTGGGTATTATTTGTAACTTGTTTGTCCAAGCTCTTTCCACGCCATGTCTCTTGAGACCATCATCCCCGCGCTGACGGACCCGGACGAGGAGTGCTGCGCACTGGTGCTCATGGGCGGCGGCGCACGCACCGCCTACCAGGCAGGCGTTTTGCATGCGCTGGCCAGCATGCTCGGCCTGGCCAGCAACGCCAGCGATCCGCCCTTTCCCTTCAAGATACTGGTCGGCACATCGGCCGGCGCGCTCAATGCCACTTACCTTGCAAGCCGGGTTGGCGAGGGCCTGAATGCCTTCGCGCACCTGGCCAACTTCTGGAGCACCCTGCGTTCGTCGCAGGTCTACCAGCTCAAGGTACCTGCATGGATACGCTCCAGCCGCATTGCCGCAGCGCTTTTCCTGTCGCAGCAGGTCCGGGCACAGCAGGCCTTCCTGAACAACACGCCGCTGGTGGACACCCTGCACAAGGCTATATCGCTGGGCAGTATCGAGCAGGCGCTGCAGGACAACACCCTGAATGCGCTGGCGGTAACGGCATCCAGCTATACCAGTGGCGTGCACTGGACTTTTTGCCAGCTGGCCGGGGGCCGGCAGGTGGAATCGTGGAGCCGCCCCGGCCGCCGCGCCGAATTCCAGCCCATCACGATCGAGCATTTGATGGCCTCCAGCGCCCTGCCTTTTATTTTCCCGTCCACGCCGTTGTGGGTGGACGGACGCCGCGAGTTTTTTGGCGATGGTTCGATGCGCCAGAGCTCACCCCTGTCGCCGGCCATCCACCTGGGAGCCAGCAAGGTCATGGTGATAGGCGTAGGCCAGCCGGAGCGCGCCGGGTTCGCCTCAACGCCGGAAGCATCCGCCGTATCTGCCGGCAGCCGGCCCACCCTGGGTGCCATTGCCGGGCATGCCATGGCCAGCGTTTTCCAGGACACCCTGCAGGCCGATGTGGAGCAGGCCCAGCGCGTGAGCAAAACCATGCGCCAGATGCCGCACGACATCGCGGCCATCATGCCTTACCGGCCGGTGGATGTGCTGGCAATTTCGCCTTCACAATCACTGGACGCGCTTGCGCAGGCACATGCCGGCGAGTTGCCCGCCGCCACCTACAACGCCCTTGCAGGGCTGGGCGCGCTGGGTGACAAGGGCAGCCCTGGCGGCGCCGCACTCGCCAGTTACCTGCTGTTTGAGCCCGGCTTTGTCAAAGCCCTGATGGCGCTTGGCGAGCACGATGCCTATGCACGCAAGGAAGAGCTGCTGGCGTTCTTCGGGCTTGGCAGCGGTAGATAAATCAATGCCCAGGTGCCATAATCGCGGCAGATTCACTATGGAGAAATCCTTGGAAAGCAGCCCTAGTCGCTAGCTTTCAACACCGCAGACTGGCGCATGACGTCATTGACGGGGTTGAAAGCGATAGCACCTTCACCCCCTCATGCAAAAGGCATGCACATGGCCCAAATACCCAAAAGGCTCCGTGCAGCCCGTGAACCAACAGGCCGCCCAGCCCCCAGGACGTCAGGTACCCCGTCATGCTCAATATTTTCACGCTCGCCAACGGGCGACTCTTCCAGGAAGAAATCGAGTCACTCGAAGAGCTCTCCAAATTCCAGCCTATCTGGGTTGACCTGGAATCCCCCACCCTTGAAGAAAAACGCTGGATCAAGCAGTACTACGGCCTGTCGATCCCGGAAGATGCGATGGACGAGGACATCGAGGAGTCCGCACGTTTTTACGAGGAAGACAACGGCGAGCTGCACATCCGCTCCGACTTCCTGATTGCCGACGACACCGAGCCGCGCACAGTGCGGGTCGCCTTCATCCTCAACCTCGTCAACGACGACCTGAAAAGCAAGGGCGTGCTGTTTTCCATCCACGATGAGGACGTGCCTGTGTTCCGCTTGCTGCGCATGCGCGCACGCCGCGCACCCGGCCTGATCGAGGATGCCAAGGAAGTGCTGCTCAAGCTGTTTGACGCCGACGCCGAATATTCAGCCGACACGCTCGAAGGCATTTACGTCGAGCTCGAAAAAGTCAGCACCAAGGTGCTTTCAGGCGACGTGACCGACGCGTTGGCCGGCGAGGTGCTGGGCGCGATTGCACGCCACGAGGATTTGAACGGCCGCATACGCCGCAACATGATGGACACACGCCGTGCAGTGAGTTTCATGATGCGCAGCAAGATGCTCAACGCCGAGCAGTTTGAAGAAGCGCGGCAGATCCTGCGGGACATCGACTCACTGGACTCGCACACCGCCTTCCTGTTCGACAAGATCAACTTTTTGATGGATGCGACGGTCGGTTTCATCAACATCAACCAGAACAAGATCATCAAGATCTTCTCGGTCGCCAGCGTCGCGCTGTTGCCACCCACGCTGATTGCCAGCGTCTACGGCATGAACTTCAAGCTCATGCCCGAGCTGGACTGGGGACTCGGCTACCCGTATGCGCTGGCGCTCATGGCGGCCAGCGCCGTGGTGCCCATGTACTACTTCCGGAAACGGGGCTGGTTGCAATAGGGTTGAAAAGGCCTCAGGAAAGCCTTTTATGCAAGGAAAGTGCCGCCGGCCGGCTGGATATGCGCGCAGTCAGCTATTGTTTTGATAGCAAGCCAAGAAACTTTTCAACCACGGTGCGTGCATAGTAGCTGGCCACCTCCCGCACAAACACCGGAAAATCCACATGCGCCTGGTCATCGGCGCGGTCAGAGATGGTGCGCACGGCAGCAAACGGCAGGCCATAGTCCTGGCAGACCTGCGCAATCGCCGCCCCCTCCATTTCAACCGCCAGCACCGGGTGGCCGCTGGCAAGCAGGGCGGACTGCAACTGCTGCACCTCCTGCGCGCCGGACACAAAACGGTCGCCGCTGGCCATCAGCCCATGGTGCACCCGCGCATCCGGAAAGGCCCATGGATCGTCACCGTCGTTGATGTGCCGCAAGGCGGAATCTGCGGCCTCGAGCAGCAGGGTGGTCAGCGCCCTGTCGGCCTTGAAGCGGCTCTGGCCATACAGCGGAATCTCGTATCGGGGAAACAGCGGAGAAGCATCCATGTCGTGCTGCACAAAATCCTCCGCCACCACCACATCGCCGACCTTGACACCCAGGCCCATGCCGCCGGCAACGCCGGTGAAAACAATGCGGCTCACGCCAAAGCGTTCGATCAGCGCGGTGGCGGTCGTCGCCGCGGCAACCTTGCCGATGCGGGAGAGCGCCAGCACCACCGGCTGGCCATGCAGGTCGCCCTGCCAGAATTCGCGGCCGGCATGGGTCGTTCTGCGGGGTTGATGCAGCAGCGCGATCAGGCCGTCCTGTTCTTCGGGAAGTGCGCTGAGGATGGCGGTCGTGGAGGGCTTCGGGGACATGCCCGGATTTTGCCTGTTATGGCGGAACCACGGGAAGCGGACGAAAAAAAAGGCGACTTGCGCCGCCTTTCCAGAAAACCTTTGCAGGCTCTAAAACCGATGGGTTATGGACCCCTATTTTTTGTCGCGCAATTCACGGCGCAAAATCTTGCCCACCGGCGTCTTGGGCAGGTCGGTGCGGAACTCCACCACCTTGGGCTGCTTGTAGCCGGTGAGGTTTTCCTTGCAATAGGCCCGCACCTGCGCCTCCGTCAGGTCAGGGTTTTTCTTGACGATGACCAGCTTGACGGCTTCACCCGATTTTTCATCGGCCACGCCTACGCAAGCGACTTCCATCACGCCCTCAAGCTTTGCCACCACGTCTTCAATCTCGTTCGGGTAGACGTTGAAACCGCTGACCAGGATCATGTCCTTTTTGCGGTCAACGATCTTGAAGAAACCGTTGTCGTCCAGCACACCGATGTCACCCGACTTGAAATAGCCATCGGGCGTCATGACCTTGGCGGTCTCGTCCGGGCGCTGCCAGTAACCGGCCATGACCTGCGGGCCCTTGATGGCGATCTCGCCGGGCTGGCCCTGCGGCACTTCGTTGCCGTCATCGTCCAGCAGCTTGAAGTACGTGCCGGGAATCGGAACGCCTATGGTGCCGGTGAAGGCCTTGCTGTTGGTCGGGTTGCAGCTGGCCGAGGGTGAGGTCTCGGACAGGCCATAGCCTTCGCAAACCGGGCAACCGGTTTTTTCCAGCCACAGCTTGGCCACCGCGCCTTGCACTGCCATGCCGCCGCCCAGCGACACCTTCAGGTGCGACCAGTCCACGGTGTTGAAGTCGGGGTGGTTCGCCAGGCCGTTGAACAAGGTGTTGACGGCCGGAAAGCTGTTGACCTTGTGTTTTGCCAGCTCCTTGAGCACGGCAGCCAAGTCACGCGGGTTCGGAATCAGGATGTTCTTGCCGCCGGTACGCATGCCCAGCATCATGTTCACGGTGAAAGCGAAGATGTGGTACAGCGGCAGGGCGCACACGTAAACCGGCTGCACGCCGGCCTGCATGCTGGCCATGGCCGGGCCGTTCCAGGCCTCGGACTGCAACACGTTGGCAATCACATTGCGGTGCAGCAGCACGGCGCCCTTGGAGACACCGGTTGTGCCGCCTGTGTACTGCAGCACGGCCACGTCATCGGGCTTGATGTCGGGGCGCTTGAGCGTGGCACGCGTGCCACGGGCTACCGCATCGTTAAAACGTACCGCGCCGGGCAGGTTGAAAGGCGGCACCATCTTCTTGACGTTGCGCACCACATAGTTGACCAGCGCGCCCTTGAGCATGCCCAACTGGTCACCCATGGCGCACAACACCACGTGCTTGACCGGCGTGGCGGCAATGCATTGCTCCAGCGTGTTGGCAAAGTTCTCGATGATGACAATGGCCTTGGAGCCGGAATCCTTGAGCTGATGCTCCAGTTCACGCGGGGTGTACAGCGGATTGACATTGACCACCACAAAACCCGCGCGCAATATCGCGGCGACAGCCACCGGGTACTGCGGCACATTCGGCATCATGATGGCCACGCGGTCGCCCTTGGCCAGCCCCAGGCCCTGCAGGTAGGCGCCAAAGGCAACGGACAGGCTGTCGGTCTGGCCAAACGTGATGTCCTTGCCCATGAAGCTGTAGGCCACCTTGTCGCTGTTTTTCTTGAAGCTCTCCTCCATCAGCCCCACAAGCGACGAATACTGCGATGCGTCGATATCTGTGGGAACTCCGGGCGGGTAGGCCTTGAGCCAGGGACGGTCCTGGATTGCTGCATTCATGTTTGTCTTCTCCATTCCTGTGTTGACTGCCGCTGATTTTGACGCCTGGCCCTCTGCGGGGCTATTGCGTTTTCCCTAGGAAAACCGGTCTGCCAGAAGGGTAAGCCCTCTAATTCGGGCGACGCCTGAGCATTGACTCTTCGCAAACAGGGGCCGCGGAACCGGCTTGGCCGGGTCGCAGGCGCCGTCCCCTGCAAGGGGAGATGGCGCTACACAAGGTGAGCGCCGACAGGGGTGTACAAGCTACTCGATGGCCTTGCCCATGTCTTCAATGACCTTCTTGGCATCGCCAAACACCATCATGGTCTTGTCCATGTAGAACAATTCATTGTCCAGGCCGGCATAACCGGCTGCCATCGAACGTTTGTTGACGATGACGGTTTTGGCCTTGTAAGCCTCCAGGATGGGCATGCCGTAAATCGCGCTGCCCTTGACGTGTGCAGCAGGGTTCACCACGTCGTTGGCGCCCAGGATGATGGCCACGTCGGCCTGGCCGAATTCGGCGTTGATGTCTTCCATCTCGAACACCTGGTCGTACGGCACTTCGGCCTCGGCCAGCAGCACGTTCATGTGGCCTGGCATGCGGCCGGCAACAGGGTGAATCGCGTATTTGACGGTGATGCCCTTGTCCGTGAGTTTTTGTGCGAGCTCCTTGACCGAATGCTGCGCACGCGCCACCGCCAGGCCGTAGCCCGGCACGATGATGACGGTTTCGGCATTGCCCAGGATGAAAGCGGCATCGTCAGCAGAGCCCGACTTGACGGGCCGCTGCTCTTTTGCGCCTGCCGTTGCAGATGCAGCCTCACCGCCGAAGCCGCCCAGGATCACATTGAAGAACGAACGGTTCATCGCCTTGCACATGATGTACGAGAGGATGGCGCCGGACGAGCCGACCAGCGAGCCGGCAATGATCAGCATGGAGTTGTTCAGCGAAAAGCCAATGCCTGCCGCGGCCCAGCCCGAATAGCTGTTGAGCATGGACACCACCACGGGCATGTCGGCACCGCCGATAGGGATGATGATCAGTACGCCCATCACGAAAGACAGGGCCAGCATGGCAAAAAAGGCCGTCCAGTTGCCGGTCAGCATGAATGCGACGCCCAGGCCCAGCGTGACCAGGCCCAGCACCAGGTTCAGCATGTGCTGGCCGGAGAAGGTCACGGGCGCGCCCTGGAACAGACGGAACTTGTATTTGCCGCTGAGCTTGCCGAAGGCAATCACGGAGCCGCTGAAGGTGATGGCGCCTATGGCCGCGCCCAGGAACAGCTCGAGGCGGTTGCCGGTGGGAATCGGCAGGGCAACCAGTACCTGCACCAGCGCAGCACCGGCGGCCACCATCACGGGCTGGGGCGGCGGCGTGATGCCGAAGGCCCAAGGTTCAGCCACGGCGGCGACGGCGATGAAGACGGCGGCCAGGCCGATCATGCTGTGCATGAAGGCGACCAGCTCGGGCATCTTGGTCATTTCCACACGCTTGGCCATCAGCGTGCCTATGCCGCCGCCGACGACCAGCGCGCCCAGCACATAGACCATGCCCAGAGACTTGCCGCCCGAAAGCTCGACGATCAGCGCGCCCGTGGTCAGCACGGCAATCGTCATGCCGGCCATGCCGAACAGGTTGCCGCGCAAGGAGGTGGTGGGATGCGACAGGCCCTTGAGTGCCTGGATGAAGAAAACGGAAGCCACCAGGTACAGCAGCGTGACGATGTTCATGCTCATTTCGCGGCTCCTGCATCAGCTGCGGCCGGCGCCTTTTTCTCTTTTTTCCGGAACATTTCCAGCATCCGGCGCGTCACCAGGAAACCACCGAAGACGTTCACGGCCGCCAGCGCCACGGCCAGCACGCCCATGGTTCTGCCCAGCGGCGTTTCGGTCAGCGCGGCGGCCAGCATGGCGCCCACGATGACGATGGCGGAAATCGCGTTGGTCACCGCCATCAGCGGCGTGTGCAAGGCGGGTGTGACTGTCCACACCACGTGGTAGCCCACGTAAATGGCGAGGACAAAAATAATCAGGTTGATGATGGTGGGTGACACTGCATCCATGGTCTTCTCCTATTGAGGCGGCGCTGCCGCCGGCCCTGAATAATTTATGGGTTTGTTTTGACTACAGCAGCCAGGGGCTGTTCGCGCTACTTGCGCCGTACTTCACCGGCCTGCGTCATCAGGCAGGCCGCCACGATATCGTCTGCCATGTCGATATTCAGCGCGCCTTCCTTGGTGATGATGAGCTTGAGGAAGTCGAGCAGGTTGCGCGCATACAGCGCGCTGGCATCGGCGGCAACCAGTGCCGGCACGTTGGTCTCGCCGATCAGGGTGACACCGTGCTTGACCACGGTTTTGCCGGGCTCTGTCAGCGGGCAGTTGCCGCCCTGCGGCGCGGCCAGGTCAACAATCACGCTGCCGGGTTTCATGGACTTGACCATGTCTTCGGTGACCAGCACGGGCGCGGCGCGGCCAGGAATCAAGGCCGTGGTGATCACCACGTCGGCTTGCGCCACACGCTTGGCCACTTCGGCTTTCTGGCGCTCCAGCCAGCTTGGCGGCATGGGCTTGGCATAACCGCCCACGCCGACAGCGGCTTCGCGCTCTTCGTCGGTTTCATAAGGCACGTCGATGAATTTTCCGCCCAGGGATTCGACCTGCTCTTTCACGCTGGGACGAACGTCGCTGGCTTCAATCACGGCGCCCAGGCGCTTGGCCGTGGCAATCGCCTGCAGGCCGGCCACGCCGACGCCCAGGATCACGACACGCGCGGCCTTGACCGTGCCGGCGGCGGTCATCAGCATGGGGAAAAAGCGCTGGTATTTTTCAGCGGCCATCATCACGGCCTTGTAGCCGGCGATATTGGCTTGCGAGGACAAGACGTCCATGCTTTGCGCGCGGCTGGTGCGCGGTGCGGCTTCCAGCGCAAAGGAGGTGAGCTGTGCCGCAGCCAGGCGCTGCAGGCCGGCCGCGTCAAAGGGGTTCAACATGCCGACCATCACGCCGCCTGCCCTGGCGTGTGCCATTTCGCTGTCCAGCGGGCAGCGGACCTTGAGCACGATGTCGCTCGCGTAAGCACCTGCCGCGTCGGTGATCTCTGCACCCACTGCGATGTAGGCCTCGTCGGGAACGCTGGCTGCAACACCGGCACCGGATTGCACACGTATTGTGTGGCCCTGGGCCTTGAGCTTTTTGGCCGTCTCCGGCGTGATCGCTACGCGTGTTTCTCCTGCCGTAATTTCGGCGGGTACCCCAATCAGCATGGGTCTCTCCTCAATGTATTAGTTTTTAGCGGATCTACATCATCTGCGTGCGCTTGCACGCAGATTTATAGCTGTCGTGAAGCTTACATGAGATTTTTGAAAAATCTGGGCACGGCAGTCTATCGTTTTTCATACCAATAAGGCACTGCGCCCCGCGTGCCAGAAGGCAGCGGGGCGCAGGGTCAGCAACCTAGGGATAACCCGAAGGCTCAACGAAAACTATTTGGCGGTCGGCATTACAAACTCTGCACCCTTGCCAATGCTCTCGGGCCAGCGCTGCATGATGGACTTTTGCTTGGTATAAAAACGCACGCCTTCTTCGCCGTAGGCATGCATGTCGCCAAACAGGCTTTTCTTCCAGCCGCCAAAACCATGCCAGGCCATGGGCACCGGAATCGGCACATTGATGCCGACCATGCCGACCTGGATGCGGCGCGAGAATTCGCGCGCCACATGGCCGTCACGGGTAAAGCAGCTCACGCCGTTGCCGAACTCGTGGGCATTGATGAGGTTCACGGCCTCGGCAAAATCCTTCACACGCACGCAACCCAGCACCGGGCCAAAGATCTCTTCCTTGTAGATGCGCATGTCGGGTGTGACATGGTCAAACAGCGTACCACCCATCCAGAAGCCCTTGTCGCAACCGGCACCGGCATCCGCACCGGTGAATGTGCGGCCGTCCACCAGCAACTTTGCGCCTTCTTTCACACCTGTGTCTATGTAGCCGGTGATACGCTGGTGCGCGGCGGCCGTCACGATGGGGCCCATTTCGGCATCCAGGTTCACGCCGTTCTTGATGACCAGCGTTTTGGCGCGGGCCTCCAGCATGGGGACCAGTTTGTCCGCCACATCGCCCACCAGCACGGCCACCGAGATCGCCATGCAGCGCTCGCCAGCCGAACCATAGCCCGCACCGATCAGCGCATCAACCGCCTGCTCCAGGTCGGCATCGGGCATGACCACCATGTGGTTCTTCGCACCGCCCAGGGCCTGCACACGTTTGCCGTGGTGAGCGCCGGTCTCGTAGATGTAGTTGGCGATAGGTGTGGAGCCGACAAAGGACACAGCCTTGACGTCCGGGTGCACCAGCAGGGCATCCACCGCCTCCTTGTCGCCCTGCACCACGTTGAAAACGCCATCGGGCAAACCGGCCTGCTTGAGCAACTCCGCCATGAACAGGCTGGGGCTGGGGTCAATCGGGCTGGGCTTGAGCACAAAGCAGTTGCCTGCCGCAATCGCCACCGGGAACATCCACATCGGCACCATCACTGGAAAGTTGAAGGGTGTGATGCCGGCCACCACGCCGAGCGGCTGGCGCAGGGTCCAGTTGTCGATGCCGGTGGAGACCTGGTCGGTGAAGTCGCCCTTGAGCAATTGCGGAATGCCGCAGGCAAACTCCACAATGTCAATGCCGCGCGCTACTTCGCCCTGTGCGTCGGTGAATACCTTGCCGTGCTCGGCCGTGATCATGTGGGCCAGCCTGTCCTTGTTGGCGTTGAGCAGCTCCAGGAACTTGAACATGACACGCGCGCGACGCAGCGGCGGCAGGTCACTCCATGCCGGAAATGCTGCTTGCGCCGAAGCCACTGCGGCATCCACGTCGGCGGCGCTGGCCAGCGCAACATGGCCGGAAACGGCGCCCGTGGCCGGGTTAAAAACTTCCTGGCTGCGGCCTGCGGGCAAGGTGGCACGCCCGTTCAGGTAGTGGCCAATCGTTGCGAAGGGTGAAGACATGTACGGTCCTTTGGTGGGATGGTTTGCGGCTGTTGCAGACAAAAATTCTGCTCGGCCTCGAGTCTAGGACCTCGAACCCGATTTGATAATCCCCCGTTTTGTGATTACATTGTTCATATATCTGAACAATACAAACACATATGTCCTCCGACCAGCTCTCATCGCTTGTGGCCGACCTGCACCTCCTGACGGTGCTGGCCGGCACAAAAAGTTTTACCGAAACCGCGCGCCGCCTGGGTGTTTCCAAGGCTTCGGCCAGCATGCGCATCAGCGAGCTGGAACGGTCCGCGGGCGTCTCGCTGGTACGCCGCACCACACGCTCCGTCGGCCTGACAGAAGCCGGGCAGCAAATGGTCAATGACATGCAGCCGGCATTTGAGCGGATCAGCGAAAGTTATAGCGCCGCGCGGGACCTGGTCGGCACGCCACGCGGCCTGATACGCGTGACGGCCCCGGTTGCACTGGGACGGCAACACCTGGCGCCCTGCGTGGCGGCGTTCCTCCAGCGTTTTCCGGAAATCAACATCGAACTGGAACTAACGGACCGTTTTGTGAACCTGGCCAACGAAGGGTTTGACCTGGCCATACGCCATACCAGCACACCGCCGGAAACGCACGTTGCCTGGGCGCTGTGCGAAACACGCTCGGTCCTGATGGCCAGCCCTGACTACCTGAAGCGGCGCGGTGTGCCTGAGCACCCGTCCGACCTGGCGTCGCATGACTGCCTGCTTTACCTTGGCGGCGGCCATGTCAGCAGCTGGACATTCGCACGCAACACGGGCGCCTCACGAGCCGGCAAACGCAAGCCAGATGAAAGAGTGGGCGTCAACATCAACGGCATCTTCAAGGCCAATAACAGCGAAGTGCTGCGTGATGCGCTTCTCGCAGGCCTGGGCATAGGCCTGCTGCCCGACTTCAGTCTTCCACCGGCCCGCGAAAAGCACGCAAAACTGGTACAGGTGCTGCCCGACTGGCAGGTGCAGGGATTTTTTGGCGAGCGTATTTACGCCCTGCGCCCCTGGGCGCCACAGGTGCCCAAGGCAGTCCAGTGTTTTGTGGAACACCTGCGCGCAAGCTTTGCGCAGGGATTCGGCGGCACCGGGCAGCCCAGCCAGGGAGTCACAAGCCGGTCAAGAACGGCACGGATAATCACGCCATGAACACACGATGGAAACCCAGCGTCACGGCTGCTGCGGTGATTGAACGCGATTTCAACGGCGTCCGGAAATTCCTGCTTATCGAAGAGGAAACCCGCGATGGCCTGAAGCTCAACAACCCGGCCGGCCACCTCGACCCCGGCGAGAGCCCGGTGCAGGCCTGCGCGCGCGAAACACTGGAAGAAGCCGCCTTTCACTTCACCCCCACGGCGCTTGTGGGCGTCTACCTCTCCCGCTTTGATCAGGTCACGCCGGGGCAGGCTGAGCCAACGGACATCACCTATCTCCGTTTTGCGTTTTGCGGCGAACTGGGCGAGCAGGTCGAAGGCCGGGCACTGGACGTTGGCATCGTGCGTACGGTATGGCTGACGGCTGATGAAATCCGGGCCTGTGTCGACAGACACCGCAGCCCGCTGCTGCTGACCTGCATGGAAGACTACCTGGCCGGACGGCGCTATCCGCTGGAACTGATCACCACCGACCCCTCCGTCCTGCTACAACCTTGATGGCTGGCTGCGCTCGCACAACGGGGGCAGCACGAAAAACCCGCACAGCCACGCCGTATTGCGTCCCCGGGGATAATTGCCCCATGGCGGAAGTATCAAAGGCTAAACAGCGGGTAGTGGTGGGTTTGAGCGGCGGCGTGGACTCTGCGGTCACGGCGCACCTGCTCAAACAGCAGGGCCACGAGGTCATAGGCATCTTCATGAAGAACTGGGAAGATGACGACGACAGCGAGTTCTGTTCGTCCAACATCGACTTCGTGGACGCGGCCGCCGTGGCTGACGTGATCGGCATCGAGATAGAACACGTCAACTTTGCCGCCGATTACAAGGACCGCGTGTTCGCCGAGTTCCTGCGCGAATACCAGGCCGGCCGCACGCCCAACCCGGACATTTTGTGTAACGCCGAGATCAAGTTCAAGGCCTTCCTGGACCACGCCATGCGGCTGGGCGCCGAAAAAATCGCCACCGGCCATTACGCCAGGGTTCGCCGCGTTGCGGCTTCTCCTGGCTCCATGGCCCTTGGCCATCTTGATGAATCGCACGCGACCGCGCGCGATGGTGCCCACCCTTCCGATTGGCAGTATCAACTGCTCAAGGGCCTGGACCCGGCCAAGGACCAGAGCTACTTTTTGCACCGACTGAACCAGGCGCAACTGTCAAAAACGCTGTTTCCGGTCGGCGAGCTGCGCAAGACCGAAGTGCGGCGCATTGCCGATGAGATCGGCCTGCCCAATGCCAGGAAAAAAGACTCCACCGGCATCTGTTTTATCGGCGAGCGGCCTTTCCGCGACTTTTTGAACCGCTACATCGCCAAGGCACCCGGCCCCATCAAAAGCGACAAGGGCCGTGTGCTGGGCGAGCATGTGGGCCTGTCCTTTTACACCCTGGGCCAGCGCTCGGGGCTGGGCATAGGCGGCGTGAAAGCCAAAGGCGCGGACCTCAAGGCAGCGCAGGCGCGCGGCCAGCGCGGCGTGGGCGAACACGAACCCTGGTTTGTGGCGCGCAAGGACATGGAAACCAACACCTTGTGGGTGGTGCAGGGCCACGACCACCCGTGGCTGCAGTCCACCGTGCTCCACGCGCAGGACTGCAGCTGGGTGGCAGGCAGCGCGCCCACGCCCGGCATGATGGCCGCCAAGACCCGCTACCGGCAGGCGGATGCAGCCTGCGAATTGCGCAGCGCTACCGCAACGGATTGCGAACTGGCCTTCACGCAGGCGCAGTGGGCAGTGACACCGGGGCAGTCCGCCGTGCTTTATGACGGCGACATCTGCCTGGGTGGTGGCGTGATTGCCAGCAGCAATGTGCAAAACATGCCCAAATGATTTTTTGGGCTGTTTTAGGGCATAAAAAGGCCTGTAGCCCAATCAGTATGTGCGCAACCAGCTACTTTATTAATAGCACACGAATGCCGTCAAAGTGCCGTCTCGATATAGGTGTAAAGGTAGTTGGAACCGCCGTTGACATTGCCCAGCAGGCGCGAAGCGCCAAAAATGCCGGAACGGTGCGACACGCCAAAGCCGATATAGGTCTCCTTGAGCGCACGTGAGCCAAACAGGTCACCCAGGCTGACGTCAATCGTCGGGTCCAGGTAATTCAGCAGGCGCGAGGTTGTTTTGCCGGCCTGGCTGGACACCTCGGTGTAAGGCACACGTTGTGCGGCTGACAGGCCCACACCCAGGCCCAGCCGGGTCTTGACCCGGTGGCTCCAGGGGAAGCCCGAGTAGATGGCTTTCATGAACACATCCAGCTGGACGCCATTGGTCTGCAATCCGCGGTCATCGTGGTTCGTCAGGCCTACATAACCCACAAAGTCCAGCGGCCAGCCGTTGAGGTTCTGGATAAAGGGCTTGCCCACCTGAATGCCGCTGATGTAGGTGGCGTTGCTGCTGGCCGTGGAAAAACAGCGTGCGGTGATGATCTTCGCCAGGTGGCAACTGGGTTCCGCAGCCTTGCCGTACATCAGCTTGAAATAGGTCGGGGAATCCTTTTCCGCCCACTCGCGTTTATGGCCGCCAAAGTCGTACACCGCGCCCACATAAACGGCCGGTAACACCCGCTTTTGCACGATGGGACTATCTTTCGCCGAATTGCCCAGCACCGTTGCCGAGACACCCGCCAGCAGGCGCCAGCGCTGCGACATGTCATAGGAGCCATACAGGCCCACCGAGGTGCTGATGCCCCAGCCGGGCGCATAAGCCGGACGCGTGGCCGTCGCTTCGCCTGGCAGGACGCCGTAGTAATAATTGTTGAGCTTGGCATCACGAAAAGAAACCGTCAGGTTGGGCCGCAAGGTCCATGGGCCGGAACGCCAGTCGTAGGAATAACCCAGGCGGGTTTCGCCGCCTTTGTAGGTCTGCCCTATGTCGTGGACATATTCAGCCTTGAGTGTTCCCCACGGCTGGCGGTACTGGTAAGACAGCCCCATATCGAGCCCGGAATCACGCGCAGCCATGCCGGCCAGGCTGGCCGGCGGGTTGTTCACCGGAAAGCCCTCCAGCCGCTGCTCTACAAACAGGTCCAGCCGCTGCCCATCGTTGCGCCCGCCCTCATTGAACAACTTGACACCGGCGCGGTTGGCATGCAAAAACAGGCGCTCGCCCTCGTACAGGTACAGGGGCAGCAGGTCGTAACGCACGCCACCGTCCCTATAGGGCGAGGCCTCCATGCGCGTGACAAAACCCAGGCCGGCACTGTCCGGTGCATTCAGGATATCGGCCAGCGGTTCGGTGCCGCTGTCCGCATGCGCGGGAGCCATTGCAAATGAACCAGCCAGCAACACAGTCGCGCACAGCAGGAAACGGAGAGGCAGGAGACTTTTCATTATTGATCTATCGATTAAGAGCTTTTTGGAGCTTTTTCAGGGCCACAGCAAGATGATTATTTTCCCCAGCAGCACGGACACCCAGGGAGTTTGTATGCTAACTAGGAAAATACCGTGCTTTGCGCCATGTTTGTAAGAAAAAACATTCACATGGTGCCGCTCTGCACTCAGGTGTGCAATATGGCATACCCGCCACACCGGCATTTCAAAGATGAAAACCCGTTGTCCCGGGCACTCCACTTTCACCATCAGCTACCAAATAGATAGCGAAATGTAAAAAGCACTTCCCGCGGGCAAGCCGCGCTATTGCAGAAAAAACAGCGCGCTCATGGTCAGCCCGGTCGCCACAATGCCCCGGCGCAGCCACATCGCCGGCAGCCGCCGTGCGCCACGCGCGCCCAGGAAGCCACCCAGCAGGGCTGCCCCCATCATGATGGTGGCTTCGCGCCAGGCGACCAGCCCACCCCATGCATACAGTCCTGCCGCGATGACGGTGAGCAAGGCGGAGACGCGATTTTTCAGCCCGTTCATGGCATGCAGGTCGGACTGGCCGAGCAGGCCAAACAAGGCCAGCAGCAGAATGCCCAGGCCGCCATTGAAGTAGCCGCCATAGATGGTGACGGCCAGCACGCTCAGGCCCCTCGCCAGCGGATTGCCAGCCCTGCCTTTTAGCGACTGCGTGATCTGCGGGCCAAAGGCGAACAGCGCGGTGGCCAGCAGCAGCAACCAGGGCACGACCCGGCGAAAGGTCACATCCGGCGTGACCAGCAGCAAGGCGGCGCCCAGGCCGCCGCCCAGCAACGACAAGCCCAGCAAGGCACGCATCGACAGCCCGGGGGGCGCTTGCGTATCGTGGCGAAAACCCCAGGCGCCCGACAGATAGCCTGGCAGCAGGGCCACCGTACCGGTGGCGTTGGCGACGACCGGGGGAATGCCGGTCAGCACCAGCGCTGGCAGCGTCAGGAAGCTGCCGCCGCCCGCGACCGCATTGAGGGCGCCAGCGACAAAGGCCGCGACCAGCAGCAAAATCGTATCAAACAGCATGGCGGGCGCTAGACGGGTCGACAGGCTTCGTCATAAGCCAGCCGGAGGTGCTGCTCGTTATGCGAACGGGCATCGCGAAAAGGGTATCAAGGGTGTTTTCTGAAATCACTGCAAGAGTGTCGCATGCTGGGACTGCATCAGGCGCAGGGCCGCCAGGGCGATCGCGCCATCGTTGTGCGTCAATTCGTCCAGTATTGTGAAGTGGTCGCGCCCTGGGCAGGCCACATGGCCGGCATGAACCCCGTGCCAGCTCCGGCTGATGGCCAGGAACTGCTCGTGAAAGCCGGGATTTTCGTCCAGGCCCACGGCAGTGAGCAGCGGCGCTTTGGTGAGCGGACGGTGCAGCGCCGGACTCAGTGCGGCCGCACTCTCGGGCGTGAAGCGCGTGGCCTCCAGCACCGAGGGCACTTGCAACAAGGGGCGCAGGTCGTATAGCGCGCTCACGCAGACAGTGCCCGCAATGGTCCTGGCCGGCAAACCGGGCTGAAGCGCTGGCCAGTCGGTTGCCAGCAGCATCGCGGCAAGGTGACCGCCGGCTGAATGCCCGCAGGCAAACAGGCGCTCGGGCGGCGCGCCCCAGTCGGCGCTGTGGCCGTGCAGCCAGGCGGCGGCCCGCCGCACCTGATCGACGATGGTTTCCACCGACACCGCCGGGCACAGCGCATAGTTCACGACCGCCACCGCATAACCGGCTGCGGTGAAGGGCGGCGCGACGATCGAGGCGTCCGACTTGTCAAGCGAGCGCCAGTAGCCGCCGTGGATGTACATCAGCGTGCCGCGCGGGCGGCCTGCCGGCAGGAAGAGGTCGAGCGTTTCCATGGCCTGTGTGCCATAGGGCAGATCAAGCCGGCACGGCACCGCCGCGCGCAGCACAGCCGAGTCGTGCGCCCAGCGCGCAAAGATGTCCCGGTAATTCGCGACGGCAAGGCGCGCGTTGTAATACCGCTCGCCTTGCGCCAGCGCGTCGTCTGCATGCATGACCGGACCCTAGCGTTTTGCGGTTGCGATCTGGTTCACCACGGCCGCCAGGTCGGCGCGCACTTTTTCGCTCAGCGCGGCGATGGGCGCGCGCGTTGGGCCGGCGCTGCGGCCGGCCAGCGCCATCGCCTCCTTGATGACAACCGGGAAGGAGCCCCAGGCCCAGGCCGCGCGCAGCGGCGCAAAGACATTGGACAGGCGCAGCGCCTCGGCATGGTTGCCGGCGCGCAGCGCGTCGTACATCTGCACCATCAGCTCGGGAAAGACATTGGCAGCCGGCGAGATCGTGCCCTGCGCACCGTGGAACATCATGGACAGCGCAATCGTGTCGCGGCCGGAGAACAACAGTGCCGGACGCGGCGCCGTCAGCAGGTACTCTATGGACTGGGTCAGGTCACCGCCCGAATCCTTCACGCCGACGATGTTGTCGGCGGCGTTCATGCAGCGCACCAGGGTGGTGGGCAGAACATTGACGCTGGTGCGCGGCGGATTGTTGTAAAGCATCACCGGCAGCTTTGTGGCCCTGGCCACGGCCGTGTAATGGGCGACCAGTTCGTCCTGCGTGGGCTGCACAAAGTAAGGTGTGATGACCAGCGCCAGGTCGGCCCCCATGGCCTCGGCCGCCTGCGTGAGCGCGATGGCCTGGCGCGTGCTGGTACCGCCGGTGCCGGCGTACAGCGGCACACGGCCGTCAATGGCGCGCATGGACAGCTCCAGCAAACGGATATGCTCGGCCGTGTCCAGCGCGAAAAACTCGCCCTGGCTGCCGGCCACAGAGATGCCATGCACGCCGGCCTGAATGTAACTTTCAATCAGCTCGCCGACGCGCGCCTCGTCGAGCTTGTGGTCTGCAGTAAAGGGCGTGGCCATGGCCGGCACGACCCCGTGGAATTTGGATGTAGTAGTCAAGTGAACTCCGAAAAATGAATCAGCGGGTGTCTCAGTCGACACCCATCAGGTGGCCCAGCTGCGCCACGTAGTGGCCGAACTCGACCGCTTCCTTGGTCTTGCGCGGGTCGCGCGGACGCGGCAGGTCTATGCGCATGTCTTCGATGATGCGACCGGGCCGCTCCGACATCACCAGTACCCGGTCCGAGAGGAACACCGCCTCAGAAATGCTGTGCGTGATCAGCAGCACCGTCTGCCGCATCTCCTGCCACAGGCGCAGCAGCTCCACGTTGAGCTGGTCGCGCGTGAGGGCATCGAGTGCGCCAAATGGTTCGTCCAGCAACAGCACCTTGGGGCGCATCACCAGGATCTGGCCGAGCGCCGCACGCTGGCGCATGCCGCCAGAAAGTTCGTGCGGGTAGTTGTGGCGGAACTTCTCCAGCTTGAGCAGGGGCAGCAAGGCCTCGACGCGCTCGTCGATGTCTTTTTTGGGCAGCTTGCGCACCTCGGCCGCGAGGCGGATATTGGCCTCCACCGTCTCCCAGGGCAACATGTTGTGGGTCTGGAAGACCACGCCCACGTCGTCGGACATCTGCGTCTGCAGGTGCTTGAGCACATGCACCTCGCCGCCGCTATCGGGCTGGATCAGCCCGGCCACCATGCGCAGCAGGGTACTCTTGCCGCAGCCGCTGGGGCCCAGGATGGAGACGAACTCGCCGCGCTGCACCGTGAAATCCACCTGCTCCAGCGCCCGCACACTGTGGCGGGCGCTAAAAGTCTTGCCGACCCGGCTGACGCTGATCGCGGTGTCCAGCGTAAGCGCTGCTGACGCAGCGCCGTCCATGGCCCCGGTTTTCACTTTTTGGCTCCCACCCAGCCGCCTTCGGAGATGTCGAACACCACGCCGTCGAGGTCGCGAAACTTCATCTCGTAATACAGGCTTTTCTTGTCATGCGGCAAGTCCATGAAGAAGGTGCCGCCGTTGGCCTCGATCAGCTTGCGCTGCTCGTCCAGGTCATCGACCCAGAAGCCAAAATGGTGCGTGCCGACCCAGTTCTTGCCGCGCTCCAGGCCCGCGGCCTCGTCGGTCTTGTAGTTCAGCAGCGCCAGGCAGATGGTGCCGTCGGACAGGTAAACGCCCGAGGCAATCGGCGAGTGCGTGGGTTCGACGATGGTGAGGCCGAACACCTCGCTGTAGAACCTGGCAGCCTTTTCAGGATCGGGAACGGCAAGGGCGATATGACGTAGTTTGGCCATGGTGTGTGTTTCCTCAGATAAATAAACAGGGGGATAAGAAAGGGCTACAAGCCTCGCCACCAGACGCGCTTGGCCGCGAGCTCGACCAGTACATACAGCAGGCCGGCAACCAGGGATATGGCCACCAGCGCGGCAAACAGGTAGTCGGTGCGTGCATTGGCATTGGCTTCCAGGATCAGGTGGCCCAGGCCATGCTCGGAGCCGACGAATTCACCGACGATGGCGCCTATCACCGCCAGCGGCATGGCCGACTTGCAGCCGTCCATGATGGAAGGCAGGGCCGAGGGCACATGCAGGCGCCGGAAGGTGACCCAGGCCGGTGCCCGGATCGCGCGAAAGTGTTCTATCAGGTGTGCAGGCGTCCCCGCCAACCCGCCCATAGTGGCAATCACCACCGGGAAGAAGGCAAACAAAAAGGCCATCAGCACCTTGGAGGTGTCGCCATAACCAAACCAGATCACCATCAGCGGCGCCAGTGCAATCTTGGGCAGACCCTGGAACACGACAATCAGCGGGTACAGCGTGCGCCGTACTACCGGCAAGGCATGTATGGCCAGCCCCAGCACCACGCCACCCACAACGGCGAGCACAAAGCCGGCCAGCACCTCCTGGGTCGTGATCCATGACTGCAGCAACAGGTTGGCGCGGTTGGTCCACATGCTGTCCAGCACTTGCGACAGCGGTGGCAGCAGGTAGCGTTTGATGCCAAAGACATCGACCGCCTTCTCCCACAGCAGGGCCAGCAGCAGAAACAGAAGGGCCGGGTCGGTGAAGCGCCGCCACGACTCGGAGCGCGAGAAAGATTGTTGCAAGTTTGTCTCCTGGTTCAAGGCCGTCTTGTCGGCCCGGTTTGTTTTTCTGTTTTATTCCTGAGCGCCGGCCTGGCCGTCGGTGCGCTTCGCATCGTCCTGCCGGGCAGGACCCCACTCAGGTGGCGGCACCACGAATTTTTCGAAATGCCACTGATCGAACGCCGCAAGATCGTTCTTCCAGACACGCGGTGTGTAAGGTTGTGCCGGCGTCACCTGCACCATCTCGGCATAGAACTCGCAGTAGTTGCCGTCGGGATCCTTGAACACCAGGAACAGGTTTTCGCCCGGCCCGTGTTTGCCTATGCCGCGCACGATCTCCACCCCCTTTTCCTGCAGGTAGTGCGCCGCGGCCTCGATCTCGGCCAGCGAGCCGAGCTGGTAGGCAAAGTGCTCCAGCCCGGGCCGGCCCGGCACATAGGTGGCACTGCGCTGCGCGCCGTCTGCCGGTATCTGCGCCAGCGCCAGATCATGATGATCCTGCCCGCAACGCAGAAAGGCCATCTGGTCTTCTATGTAGTCGGACAGCTGCAAACCAACGATGTCGGTGTAAAAGCGCACCGAGGCCTGCAGGTCTCGCACATTGAGCACGACATGGCCCAAGCGTTGTGGACGGGGACGATTGGCCATCACGCCTCCGTTACTTCAGCAGCTCGTTGGTATAGGCGTCTTGCGGCTTGACCTTGCCATTCAGGCCAAAAGCCTTGTCGACAAACTGCACAGTGGCGCGCATGCGGTCTTCGCGCAAAAAGCCAAGGCCCTTGTCCTTTGCTTGCGAATCTATCAGCAGGTCGCCCATGTCCTTGATCTGCGCCAGCGCCACGGCGCGGTCCGTGTTGGGGAAAGCCTTGAGCATGATGTCGGCGGCCTGTTCGGGGTTGGCAATGGCAAACTCATAACCGCGGTAGGAAGCGCGCAGGAATTTCCTCACCACGTCGGGCCGCTTCTTGATGACGTCTTCGCTGGTGGCGAAGCCGCTGCCATAAGCATCCAGGCCGAAGTCGCTGTACTCTATCCAGCCCAGGGACACGCCGGCCGCGTTGGCCTGCTTTTGCGTAACCGCACGATTGCTGGCGCGCCAGCATTCGGCCAGATCGATCTTGCCTTCGATGAGCGCGGCATCCACCACCGCCGGGTCCATGCGCAGCAGCCGTATGCTGTCCTTGGGCTGGCCGTTCTGTTCCAGCCAGGCCGGCACCACGTTGTGTACCGGGGAGGCCGAACCGCCGCCCAGCACCAGGCCCTTCATGTCGGCAGGGCTCCTGGGCTGGTGACGCTTGGTGTTGAAGCAGATGCCGGCCGGCCAGCGAGTATTGATGGCGCCCACCATGCGTATCTTGCCGCCGTTGGCACGATTGAGCACCAGGCTGATCGGGTCGACATAACCGAACTCGAACTGACCCTGGTCCAGCTCATTGGCGGTCCGGTTACCGCCGTAACCACGTACGATGCTGGCGTCCAGCCCCAGTTCGCGAAAAAAACCGCGTTCCTGCGCAACAATCACGCCGACCGAACTGCCTTGCGGCAACCAGGCCATGTTGTAAGTGACCTTGTCCTGTGCGATGGCGGCGCTGGCGCTGGCCAGCAGCACGGCAGCAGCCAGGGTGAAATGCCGGGTTATGCCCCACAGGGAGGCACTAAGCTTTGTCGCGGAAATATGCATGTTGTCTCCATACGTTGTTGTGTGTCGTGCGCGGAAATTGAACCGGTGCGGGCGCTTAGACGCGCTCTGCTTGCACCTGGTTCGAGAGGCTTCCAATGCCATGGATGCTGGCGACAACCCGGTCGCCGGCCTTGAGGTAAACACCCCGCCCCATGCCCACGCCGGTGGGCGTGCCGGTGGCGACCACGTCGCCCGGCTCCAGCGTGACGATGGTCGAGAGATAGGCGATTTGCTCGCGCAAGGTCCAGATCATGTTGGCCGTGCTGTCCTCCTGCATGGGCTCACCGTTCACATCCAGGCGCAACTGCACCGCCTGCGGATCGGGAATCTGCCAGGCCGGCACAAGCCAGGGGCCGATGGGCGCGAAGGTGTCATGGCATTTGCCCTGGAACCAGTCGTGCTTGAAGGGATAGTCGCTGCGGACATTGAGGTCGCGCGCAGAAATGTCGTTGACGATGGTGTAGCAGGCCACGGCATCCAGCGCATCGTCCACCGAAATGCGGCGGCAACGCTTGCCGATGACCGCGGCCAGCTCCACTTCCCAGTCCAGCTTGCTGGTCTCGGGCGGCATCTGGATGACCTCACCGTCTCCGATGACGGTGTTGGACAACTTCAAAAACATATACGGCTTGCTCTGCGATTTGGCCGCCAGCACCGTGCCCATTTCGTTGGCGTGCGAGGCGTAGTTGGACGCGGCGCAAAACATGCGCTGCGGCACATAAGGGGCAGCCACGCTGGAACGGCCGTTTTCCACCGGCTTGACGGCACCCGAAGCGGCCAGCGAGGCGGCCACCGGCGTAGCCGTCTTGAGCCATGCCTGGGCACGTCCCCAGTCCTTGAGCATGGCTTCAATCCCGCCCGCAGCCCATTCAGGCCGGACAGCTGGCAGACCTGCGGCCAAGGCAGCATCCAGGTCGTAGAGCTGGTTGTCAATCACCAGCGCGGTGGCAAGCCGGTCTGCCCGGCGATAGGTGGCAAGTGCGATCCAGGACATTTCCATGACTCCTATTTATTAATTGGGCAAAACTTGTGGTGCAAATTAATTTGCACTCACTATTCAATAATTGTGTGCAATTTTAAAATATAAAACTCAAGAAGATGGCAAGGGATTACCCTGAATGGCTGGAGAAAGGGAAATGGGCCGGTTCACGCGAAACCCGGCCAAGGGGATGGATGCGCCGTGCGCAAAAACCCCTCGCCTAGTTGGCCCGGTTCTGACTGCTAAGCCGCCGTGCCAGAAGCGGATCCCTGGGTATCCGCATCGAAATGCTGCAACACATTCATTGCCGAATTGGCCGCATGGTTGTGCATGGCCTGCGCAGCTGCAGCACCATCGTGCGCCAGTAGCGCTACAACCAGCGCATCATGCTCACCGTGGGAGTGCTGCATGCGGTTCTCGGACACAAAAAAGCCACGCGAGCGAAATGGCGCCAGCCGTTGCCGCAAGCTCAGCGCCAGCTCCTGAAGCGTCTTGTTTCGGGCACCCGCGTAGATGAGCGCATGAAACTCTTCATTAAGTGCGGCATATGCCTTGGCATCCCCCTCCGATACTGCATGAGAAGCCTGCCGGTGGACAAACTCGATACGCTTGCGCTCCGACGGCGCCGCCCGCAGCGCGCACAGCTTGGCACAAAGCGCCTCGATTTCACCGGATACCTCAAACAGTCCGTCCAGATCGGAAGACTTGACGGCGGCAACCGAAAACCCCCTGCGCGGGAGGTACTCAACCAGTTTGGTCGATGCCAGCTGGCGCAACGCGTCCCTTACCGGGCTGCGCGAAACGCCAAAGCGGGTAGCAATGGATTGCTCATCCATCCGCTCGCCCGGCTTCAGGCGGCGCAGCACAATTTCTTCGGCCAGACAATCCGAGATCGTTTGCGACAACGTCTTTCCGGCTTCGCTTTCCATTGCAATTCCCTCAAGGCATAAGCTATTGAGAGCATTCAACCCGCCCCAACAGCCTTAGATTGGCGTCGAATTGTCGACAAAAACAAATTATCCCATACGATTCAATCACTGATCGAGACCGCTGGTGCCACTGACAGGCAAAAAAAGAGCTCGTAGCCGTTATGGCTACGAACCCAGAGACTGACAAGCAGAAGCTGCTTTTTCGTATTTAAAAGGGAATATCGTCATCCATGTCGTCAAACCCGCTGGCGGCCTTGGCCGGGGCTGCGGGCGCCTGCCTTGGGGCGGCAGCAGGGGCGCGGGGCGCAGCAGCAGCGCGGCTTGGTGGGGCGTCGTAGCCACCGCCATCGTCACCACCGGAGCCACCACCGCCCATGCCCTGGCGGCTGCCCAGCATCTGCATGGAGTCGGCACGGATTTCGGTGCTGTATTTTTCAATGCCGTCCTTGTCGGTCCACTTGCGGGTGCGCAGGCTGCCCTCGACATAGACCTGCGAACCCTTGCGCAGGTACTGCCCGGCAATCTCGGCCAGGCGGCCGAAAAAGCTGACGCGGTGCCATTCGGTGATTTCCTTCATCTCGCCGCTGGCCTTGTCCTTGTAGCGGTCGGTCGTGGCGATGGTGACGTTGGCCACCTGGTCACCATTCGGGAATGACCGGGTTTCGGGGTCGCGGCCCAGATTGCCGACGATGATGACTTTGTTGACTGAGGCCATGACGTGTTCTCCTAATCTTTACAGCTTCACAGTTTAACTGTGTGTGCCCGGGCGGCACCATTCATCTCGGGACGGCTTTGCGCGGCATGCCGGCCCGGCGCCCTCATGGGCCAGGCGACCAGCAGCCACAAGAGCATCAGGCCGCCGCAGGTCATAAAGAGACCCTGCGCACCGTGCGTCTTGATGATCCAGCCTCCCGCCGCGCCGCCGGCAAAAAACCCCAGCGACTGCAGCGTGTTGTAGACCCCGAGTGCCGCGCCGCGGGCATGCGCCGGCGCCACGCGCGAAGCCAGGCTGGGCTGGGTGGCCTCCAGCACATTAAAGCCGCAAAAAAACAAAAACAGCAGCGCGCCCAGCAGTCCCAGGCTGGGCGAAGCCAGGCTGCTCGTCCACAGCAGGCCGAGCTGCACCAGGAAAATCATGCCAATGGCGCCCAGGAACACCGCACGCAGGTAACCGCGTTTTTCCAGCGGGAACAGCGTCATGCCCATCACCCCAAAGGACAGCAGCACGGCGGGCAGGTACACCTGCCAGTGCCGCGATTTGTCCAGCCCGGCCCCTACCAGCAAAGCGGGAATCGCCACCCACATGGCCAGTTGCACGGCATGCAGCATGAACACTCCGAAATCCAGCCTCAGCAGGGCGGGGTCCTTCAGCACCTCGGCCACGCTGCCACGCGGGCGGTCCTTGTGCACCAGCGGCTCGGGCGGCACCCAGTAAACAACGGCCGCGATGGCAGCCAGTGCCAGCGAACCAGTCAACGCAAACAGGCCGTGCAGGCCTATATATGCCGCCAGCATGGGCGCCAGCACAAGAGACAACGCGAACATCAGCGCAATGCTGCCGCCCACCAGCGCCATGGACTTGGTGCGCACCTCGTCACGGGTAAGGTCTGCCAGCATCGCCGTTACTGCGGCCGAAATAGCGCCCGCGCCCTGCAGCGAACGGCCGGCGACCAGCCAGTTCAGGTCGGGCGCCCAGGCGGCGACAAAACTGCCCAGCGCGAACATGAGCAGGCCGGCAATCATCACGCGCTTGCGGCCCCACCAGTCCGAGGCGATGCCAAAAGGGATTTGCAGGATGCCCTGGGTCAGGCCGTAAATACCCATCGCCAGGCCGACCCGGGCGGGATCATCGCCCCCTGGGTATTTCGCTGCTTCAAGCGCAAACACGGGCAACACCAGGAACAGCCCCAGCATGCGCAGGGCAAAAATCGAGGCCAGGGAAGCGCTGGCGCGCCGCTCGGTGGCGGTCATGGGGAACGACAGGGGGGCGGAAGGCGCAGTCAAGAGGTATGAAGGGCTAAAAGGGTCTAAAAATGGAGGCAGACCCGCCAACTTGGGGCAAAACCGGTCATCCGGGCGCTGCGCAAGCATCTATTGTGCTTGAAACGGTGCTTCGGTCTATGATGGAGAGTTTTGCGGCGCCTGTACTCCATTGAACTCTCCTGACGACAGCAAATACCTTGCCAACGAACGCAGCGACGAGCCGCCCCGGGCAGGTTCGGTCTATCCTTCCGATGGCAAGGGCAGCGACCTGCACGCCGTGAAAAGCGTGGGAGCCAAGCTGCTCGCAGCCCAGCGCATCAGCATACGCGGGGCACGCACGCACAACCTCAAGAATATCGACCTGGACATTCCGCGCAACCAGCTGGTCGTCATCACCGGCCTGAGCGGTTCGGGCAAGTCATCGCTGGCCTTTGACACCCTGTATGCCGAGGGGCAGCGCCGTTATGTCGAAAGCCTGTCCACCTATGCCCGGCAGTTCCTGCAGCTGATGGACAAACCCGATGTGGACGTGATCGAAGGCCTGTCGCCGGCGATCTCCATCGAGCAGAAAGCCACCAGCCACAACCCGCGTTCCACCGTCGGCACGGTCACCGAAATCCACGACTACCTGCGCCTCTTGTTTGCCCGCGCCGGCACGCCTTATTGCCCCGAGCATGATCTGCCGCTGCAGGCGCAAAGCGTCAGCGAAATGGTCGATGCCGTGCTGGCCCTGCCCGAAGACACCAGGCTGATGATTCTTGCCCCCGTCGCGCGTGACCGCAAGGGCGAGTTTGTCGATGTGTTTGCCGAGATGCAGGCCCAGGGTTATGTGCGTTTTCGTGTTGACGGCACAGCCTATGAGTTTGACGACCTGCCCAAGCTCAAGAAAACAGAGAAGCACAACATCGATGTGGTGATCGACCGCATCAAGGTGCGCGGCGACATGCAGCAGCGGCTGGCCGAAAGTTTTGAAGCCGCGCTGCGGCTGGCGGACAGCAAGGCCATTGCACTGGAGATGGATACCGGCAAGGAACACCTCTTCAGCGCCAAATTCTCCTGCCCGGTGTGCACCTACTCGCTCAGCGAGATGGAACCGCGCCTGTTTTCCTTCAACTCGCCAGTGGGCGCCTGCCCGAGCTGCGACGGCCTGGGCCACCGGGAGTTTTTTGACCCGGCGCGCGTCGTGGCCTTCCCGTCCCTGAGCCTGGCCAGCGGCGCCGTCAAGGGCTGGGACAGGCGCAATGGTTATTACTTCTCCATGCTCGAAAGCCTGGCCAAACACTACCAGTTTGATATCGACACGGCGTTTGAGAACCTGCCTGAAAACGTGCAGCAGGTGGTGCTGCACGGCTCGGGTGATGAAGAGATCAGGTTCAGCTACATCATGGAGTCCGGCAACTCCGCTGGCAAAAAGGTCAATAAAAAACACCCTTTCGAAGGCGTGATCACCAACTTTGAGCGCCGTTACCGCGAGACCGACTCCGCCGCCGTACGCGAGGAACTCGCCCGCTACCGCAGCGTGCAGCCCTGCCCCGACTGCGGCGGCACGCGGCTGCGCAAGGAAGCGCGGCATGTGTACCTGGTGAGTGCGCCCGGGGTAGACGGCAGCAGCGAGCGCAAGGCGATTTACGAAATCAGCCACATCACGCTGCGCGAAAGTTTTGCCTATTTCACGGCCTTGCAGATGCGCGGCGCCAAGGCCGAGATTGCCGACAAGGTGGTGCGTGAAATCGGCCTGCGCCTGAAATTCCTCAACGACGTGGGCCTGAATTACCTGAGCCTGGACCGCAGCGCCGAGACACTCTCCGGCGGCGAGTCGCAGCGCATCCGGCTCGCCTCCCAAATCGGCTCGGGCCTGACGGGTGTGATGTACGTGCTCGACGAACCCAGCATAGGCCTGCACCAGCGTGACAACGACAGGCTGATAGGCACGCTCAAGCATTTGCGCGACATCGGCAACAGCGTGCTGGTGGTCGAGCATGACGAAGACATGATCCGCGCCGCAGACCATGTGATCGACATGGGGCCGGGTGCCGGCATCCATGGCGGCCGCGTGATGGCGCAGGGCACCTTCGAAGAGGTCCGGGACAACCCCGATTCGCTGACAGGGAAATACCTGGCGCAGACCCTGAAGATTGCCGTGCCCAAACACCGCACGCCCTGGCTGCCAACCGTGAAGGCCATGGAAAGCACCGAGAAAAAAAAGGTTTCGCGCTTTCCGCAAAGCCCGGCCGCCGAGCGCCGCGCCGCGCGCGAAGCGGTGCACCAGGCGACGCTGGGCGACATGCAGGCTCTGCGCGTCATCAATGCCACCGGCCACAACCTCAAGGGTGTGAGCGTGGAGTTTCCGGTGGGCCTGCTGACCTGCGTGACCGGCGTTTCGGGTTCGGGCAAATCCACGCTGGTCAACGACACCTTGTACGCTGCCGTGGCACGCACGATCTACCGCGCGCATGAAGAGCCCGCAGCGCATGAAAGCATTGAAGGCATAGAGCACTTCGACAAGGTCATCAACGTGGACCAGTCACCGATTGGCCGCACGCCGCGCAGCAACCCGGCCACCTACACCGGCCTGTTCACGCCTATCCGCGAACTGCTGGCAGAGATGAACACCGCGCGTGAACGCGGTTACGGCGCGGGGCGCTTCAGCTTTAACGTGGCCGGCGGCCGCTGCGAAGCCTGCCAGGGCGACGGCGTGGTGAAGGTTGAAATGCACTTCCTGCCCGACGTGTATGTGCCTTGCGACGTCTGCAAGGGCATGCGCTACAACCGCGAAACCCTGGAAGTGCAGTACAAGGGCAAAAACATCGCACAAATCCTCGACCTCACGGTTGAAGCGGCAGCCGAGTTTTTCAAGGCCGTGCCCAACATTGCGCGCAAGCTGCACACCTTGCTGGATGTGGGCCTGAGTTACATCAAGCTGGGCCAGGCGGCCACCACGCTGTCGGGCGGTGAGGCGCAGCGTGTCAAGCTCGCACTCGAACTGTCCAAACGCGATACAGGCCGCACGCTCTACATCCTTGACGAGCCGACCACCGGCCTGCACTTTGCCGACATCGACCTGCTGCTCAAGGTGCTGCACCAGCTGCGCGATGCGGGCAACACGATTGTGGTGATCGAGCACAACCTCGACGTCATCAAGACCGCCGACTGGCTGATAGACATGGGGCCCGAGGGCGGCGCAGGTGGTGGCACGGTGGTGGGCGTGGGCACGCCGGAGGCCATTGCGGCCAATCCGGACAGCCACACCGGGCGTTACCTGCAACGGCTGCTATAGCTCACGGGTAGATCGCGGCCCATGCGGGGCTCGTAAACAGGCCGGTTCTCAAGCCAGCCAGGCCGTGGAAGGATTCACGCGGCCGCAAAATTTGCGGGCACTTTCCTGCGCCTGGGAAACCACCCGCAGGATGATCTCCTGCTCTGTCGAGGACTGGTAGGTCGCGATGATGGGCAGGGGTGGAAACCGTTTTGCCACCTGCATCGGGTTGAGCAGCCCGGAGCCCAGTTCGCGCTCGATCACCACACTTGGAATCGCGGCAACACCGAGCCCGTCCATGCACATCTTGATGATCGCAAACAGCGAATTGGAACTGGTGAGTTTGGATGCCAGCACCTGTTCGTCCTGGAAATACGGCGCAATCTGCCGGTAGGGCGGCGTGTTCTTTGGAAAGGTGATGATGGGCATGTTTGCCAGCTCGTCCACGCTGTGGATGCGGTCCGGGTCCACTATCTTTGGCGAAGCCGCCCAGATCATTTGCCAGACGCAACTGACAAAGCTTCGGAACCCGTCACCTATAGCCGGGTCCACCGCGAATATCAGGTCGAACTCACCCTTGTTCATTCCGTAGATCAGGCGCTTGGTGCTCTCGACCGTCAGCTCCACCTTGAGATTGGGCATGCGCAGGTGCAATGACTCGACCATGTCCGGCATCCAGGTTGCGATCACGGAGTCTATGGCGCCTATGCGCACAACCACGTTCGCCTCATGCTGCGGGTTTTTAAGGCTGGCCTTCAGCAGGTCCATGCTGCGCAGGACGCCCTGAAAAGCGACCAGGACCTGCTCCCCTTCGGGTGTGAGGCGGAACTCGCTGCCGGCCCTGTGGATGAGGCGGCAGCCCAGCTCGGCCTCCATGGCGGCAAGGCGGGATGACACGGCCGGTTGGGTCGTGTTCATTTCTTCCGCAGTCCGGCCGAAATGCCGGTTCCGCACAAGAACGGCAAACGTGGTCATATCCAAAAGCCGCATTGACGTTCTCGTGCAGGGGTGATTCAGGAAGCTGGACAGCTGTTTGTGTCAGGCCATAGAGCAATAAATATATTTTATCGCCGATATGCAGATTGAAAATTGCATGAGAATTTGGAGTCTATAAACTGACTGCAGTTACAACCCGCCTGACCTTAACATGACCGATAAAAAGCTGTATTTGAAGTTTGTAGACGCCAACGTGCAGGGCACCATCACGATGTACTGGGACGCTGCACCCGAGACCTGTGCCGCCTTGTGGGGCGCGCTTGAAAAGCCCATCCAGTGGCCTGCATCGCACGCCATGTTCTCCGGCCCCGAAATCATGATGGGCCTGCCGGAAGAAGCGCGAAACTTCGACCCCAAGGCCTTGCCCCCTGAAAACCAGACGGTTATCCCGGAAGTCGGCGAGCTCCTCTGGTTTTACCAGCCCAAGAACTTCTTCAAGATAGACCCCAGCGAATTCTGGGAAATCGGCCTGTTCTACGGCGTCGGCGGCCGCACCTTCGGCCCCACCGGCTGGATTCCGTGCACCTACTTCGGACGCATGACCGAAGGCCTCGACGCCGTGGCCGAACAATGCCGCCTGATCCGCAAGGAAGGCGTCAAAACCGTGGAAATCGGTCGCCTCTAATCTTTACCCGGCCGGTTACCCGGCCACCCCACCCACGCAATGAGAAGGAAATAAATCATGAAGCGCCATCTGAATCCAGTGAGTTTCGCCGCAGTTGCACTGTGTCTTGCAGCAGGACATGCCGCAGCACAGGACAACACGTTGAGGATCAATTCATTCGGTGGCGCCTATGAGACGGCGCACCGCAAGTGCGTCATCACGCCCTTCGAAAAAGAAACCGGCGCCCATGTGCAGGTGGTCACCGCCTACTCGGCAGATGCCTTCGCCCAACTCCGCGCCCAGAAAAACGCGCCGCAATTCGACGTCATCAACTTCTCGGGCGGCCAGGAAATCGTTGCCGCTGCGGAAGGCCTGCTGTCGCCGGTCGACCCCAAAAAGCTGGTCAACGCGGCTGATCTTTATGATTTCGCCAAGGCCGGCCTGGCCAAGGGTGAAGGGCCCGCCTATTCTGTTGCGGCCATTGGCATGATCTACAACCAGAACAGCATGCGCACACCGCCTGCGAGCTGGAAAGAGCTGATGAACCCCAAGCTCACCCCGCACCTGGTCCTGACCGACATCTCCAACGGCTACGGCATGCTGGGCTTCCTCATGCTGAACAAGGTAGAAGGCGGCGACCTCAGCAACATCCAGCCCGGCCTGAATGCCGTCAAGAAACTGCTGGACGGCGGCGCGACCATCGTGTCCACCTCGCCGGAAATCCAGCAGGAGTTTGCACAGAACGCCGCCTGGCTTGCAGCCTACGCATCGGACTATGCCTATACCCTGACCAAGGCCAACCTGCCGGTCAAGTTCACCCAGGGCGCCGAGGGAACGCCGGCAAGCTACATCACGACCAACCTCGTCGCCAAGCGCCCCAACCAGGCCCTGGCACTCAAGTTCATCGACATGTCGCTGTCGAAAAATGCCCAGCAATGCTTTGCCACCGAACTGCGTTACTCGCCCACCAATGCCAAGGCCGTCCTGCCTGCTGACGTGGCTGCCGGCGTGGCCTATGGCGCCAGCGGCGTGAAGGGCCTGCTGCGTTTTGACGCACCGACCATAGAGGCCAACCGCTCGGCCTGGGTGGAAAAGTGGAACAAGACCATCGCTAAAAAATGAGTGTGAAATGGGCCATGGGCGACCGGACTGAGAATGCATTGCTCGCTCTCCCGGGCCTTCTTTTTCTTGCACTCGCGTTCTTCCTGCCCATAGGGCAGATCTTGATGCTCAGCGTATCCGGCCCGCACGGGCCGACGCTGGATCACTTCGCGCGCTTCCTCGGCGATCCGTTTTATCTCGGCGTGTTGTGGCGGACGGTGCGCCTGTCGCTGATCATCACCGTGATCTGCGCGCTGATCGGGTTTCCCTTTGCCTACATCATGGCCCGCGTCGGCCCCCGGCTGCGCCTGTGGATGGTGATCGTGGTGATCCTGCCCCTGATGACAAGCGTGGTGATACGCACCTTCGGCTGGATGGTTTTGCTCAGCCGCAGCGGGATGGTGCCGCAGATCCTGCGCGATCTCGGCCTCGCCGAGCGCAATTTTTCCCTGATGCAGACCGAAACAGCCATCGTCATCGGGATGGTGCAGGTTTTATTGCCCTTCATGACCTTGTCCATTCTCGGCGTCATCAGCCGCCTCGATACCCGCCTTGAAGAAGCCGTGCGAACCATGGGCTGCAGCTTCCTGGGCGCCATACGCACGGTCGTCCTGCCGCTGGCCATGCCCGGCGTCGTGGCCGGCTCGCTGCTGGTTTTCACCTTGTCGGCAAGCTCCTTCGTCACCCCCAACCTTCTGGGCGGCACGCGTATCCAGGTGCTGGCGGCTTCCATCTACAAATCAGTCACCCAGACGCTGGACTGGCCTTTTGCGGCCGCGCAGTCCGTGATCCTCTTTGTGGGCGTGCTTCTGGTGCTGGTGCCCTACGCCAAAATGACAGCGCGCAGCCATGGTTAAAGCTATTCCAGCGCCTTTGCGCATACTCGCCATGGTGTTCGTGCTGCTCACGGTGGTGGTGCTGCTCGCCCCGCTGATCGTGGTGGTCGGCGTCTCGTTTTCCGAGAGCCAGTTCATTGCCTTCCCGCCCGCCGGCCTGAGCCTGCACTGGTACCAGGAAGTCTGGGAGTCCGGCACCTACCTGCCCGCCGCCGTGACCAGCCTGAAAGTCGCGGTGCTGGTAACGCTGACTGCCACGGCCATGGGCGGCGCGGCCGCCATCGCGCTGTACCGCCGGCAACTGCCTTTTTCCGACCTGCTGTCAACCTTCTTTCTGTCGCCGCTGGTGCTGCCCACCATCATCTACGCCATCGGCTCGCTGATGTTGTGGAGTTCCCTGTTCGGCCAGATCTCCGCGGCCACGCTGTGGATAGGGCACACCGTCATCGCCATGCCTTACGTCATACGCACCACACTGGCCGTGCTGTCCGAGTCCGACCCTTTCCTGGACTCGGCCGCGCGCACCATGGGTGCCAGCCGCCTGCAGCGCCTGTGGTTTGTCGTGATCCCGCAGTGCCTGCCCGGGCTGGGCGCGGGCGCGTTCTTCGCTTTCAACATTTCCTTCGACGAGGCCGTCCTGTCCCTCTTTCTCCGCAAGCCGGACATGATGACCCTCCCCGTCAAAATCTACGGCCAGTTGGAGTTCAGCCCGGACCCCTCGGTTGCAGCCGTTTCCACCATCATGATCGCCCTCACCATTCTGATGATCCTTGTGATCGACAGGATGCTGGGCCTTCAGCGCTTCGCCAGGAACTGACACTTATATGGCCACCGTCCGCCTCCAAGCCATCAAAAAATCCTTCGGTCCCGTGGACGTCATTCATGGCGTCTCGCTGGACATCGCCTCCGGCGAATTCGTCAGCCTGCTGGGTGCCTCCGGCTGCGGCAAGACCACCCTGCTGCGGATTGTTGCCGGGCTTGAAAGCGTCACCTCGGGGCAGGTTGAAATCGACGGCCGCGTCGTGACCGGCCTGCCGCCCGAGCAGCGCGACATCGCCATGATGTTCCAGTCCTACGCCCTGCTGCCGCACCTGACGGTCGCGGAGAACGTCCGCTTTCCGCTGCGCATGCGCCGCATCGGGTCGCGCGACGAGCAGCATGAACGGGTCAAGGCCGCGCTTGAGACCGTGCAGCTCGGCAAGATGGCAGAGCGCCGCCCCAGTCAGCTGTCCGGCGGGCAGCAGCAGCGCGTGGCACTCGCCAGGGCCATCGTGTCGCGCCCGAAAGTCCTTCTGCTCGACGAGCCCCTGTCCAACCTGGATGCGCGCCTGCGTGAAGACATGCAGATCGAGCTGATCGAGATCCACAAGCGGCTGGGCCTGACCACGCTGTTCGTCACCCACGACCAGGAAGAAGCGCTCAGCCTGTCCAACCGCATCATCCTGCTGAACGCCGGCCGCATCGAGCAGCAAGGCGACCCGGCAGCCATCTACGCGCAACCGGACACGGCATTTGCCTCCAGCTTCCTCGGCTCGTCCAACCTGCTGCCCGTGACCATTGAACAGGCCAACGGAAACGCCGTGGCCGTGCTGTCCGACGGCCAGCGCCTCAGCCTGCCAACGGCCGAGGCCAGCGGCCCCGCCACCCTGAGCCTGCGCCAGGAAGACGTGACCCTGGGCGCGGCCAGCCCTGATGCGCTGCAAGGCAGCATACGCACCCGTATCTACCTGGGCGCGCGTAACCGATACGTCGTCCGCATCGCCGGCATGGAGATGAAGGTGCTCACCGCCAACGACCATGTTTTCCAGGACGGAGACACCGTCTCGCTGTCCATCCATCCGCAGCGTGTCCGCGTGATCCGCTCCAACCCGCAAGTCCAGTGAACCGAGACCCCGTCATGAGCAATTTTGGAACCCTTCTTTTCATCAACGGCAAATTTGTCGCCGGCGAAGGGGCTGTAGAAAAAGCATACGAGCCGGCCTGCGGAACCGTGATGGCCGAGGTCCGCTCGGCCAGCGCCGCGCAGATCGACCAGGCCGTGGGCGCTGCCCAGGCGGCGTTCAAGGGCTGGGCCAAAACCAGCCCCAAGGAACGCAGCATGGCGCTGCTGGCCATCGCTGAAGAAATCGAGGCCAGGATTCCCGCGCTGGCCGCCATCGAGTCCCGCAACGCCGGCAAGCCACTGCGTTATGTGCAGGGCGGCGAACTGGCCAACGTGGTGGATGTCTTCCGCTTTTACGCCTCCGCCGTGCGCAACGTACCGGGTGCCGTCGCCGCGAACTACCGCTCGCCCTCGCTGACGAGCATGGTGCGGCGCGATCCGATAGGCGTCATCGCCCAGATCGCACCCTGGAACTACCCGCTGCTGATGGCCGCCTGGAAAATCGCGCCCGCCATTGCCGCCGGCAACACCCTGGTCATCAAGCCCTCGGAGAACACGCCGCTCAGCCTGCTGGCGCTGGCCGAGGTGTTTGCCGAAGTGCTGCCCCCCGGCGTGGTCAACGTGGTTTGCGGCAACGGCGCAGACGTGGGCCAGCCGCTGATCTCGCACGACCTGGTCCGCATGATTTCGCTGACCGGCGACGTGAGCACCGGGCGCGCCGTCCTCAGGGCCGCCGCCGGTGAAACCATCAAGCGCACCCACCTGGAGCTGGGCGGCAAGGCGCCCGTGATCGTGTGCGCCGATGCCGACCTGGATGCGCTGGTGGCTACCCTGCGCGAAGCCAGCTTCTACAACGCGGGGCAGGACTGCACGGCAGCCTGCCGCATCTTCGCCGACGCATCGGTGTCGCAAAAACTGACGGACAAGCTGCAGGCCATGGTCGGCAGCCTGGTCTGGGGCGCTCCCGAGCGCGGCGATGTGGAGTTCGGCCCGGTGATCACCGAAAGGCAGCGCGACCGCGTGGCCGGCTATGTCGAACGTGCACGCAAGGAGGGCGCCGACGTGGTGGCCGGCGGCTACGCTCCCGAGGGCGCGGGCTACTACTACGCTCCCACGCTGATTGCCGCGCCTATCCAGGCCGAGATCGTCCAGAAGGAAGTCTTCGGCCCCGTGCTCAGCATCACCCCGTTTGACCGCGTTGAAACCGCGGTGCAATGGGCGAACGCTTCCGAGTACGGGCTGGCATCCTCGGTCTGGTCGGGTAGCAGCCAGCGCGCAATGCAGATCGCCAACGAGCTGGAATACGGCGTGACCTGGATCAACACGCACGGCGCGATGGCCACCGAGATGCCGCACGGCGGCATGAAGAACTCCGGCTATGGCTCGGACCTCTCCATGCAGTCCCTGCTGGACTACACGCAGGTCCGCCACCTCATGATGGCTTCCTGAACGGGGGGTATTTCCTCATGTCCAGCCTTCCCGTCATCGGCATCACCGCCGACCGCTCGATGATGGGCGCGCATGCGTCGCACACCGTCGCTGAAAAATACATCACGGCGGCCATGGGCGGCTCGCAGGCGTTTGCCGTGCTGCTGCCGGCCCTGGGCGGCGGGCGGCAGAGCATCACCAGCACCCTGTCGCTGGTGGACGGCCTGCTTTTCACAGGCAGCTATTCCAATGTGGAACCGGCCCGCTACGGCGGGCCGCCCAGCGCCCCGGGCACGTTGCATGACCCGGCCCGCGACGCCACAACGCTGCCGCTCATGCGCGCCGCCATTGAAGCGGGCGTGCCGGTGCTGGCCATATGCCGCGGCTTCCAGGAAATGAACGTGGCCTTCGGCGGAAGCCTGCACCAAAGCGTCCACACAACAGGCTCATTCGCCGACCACCGCGAGAACAAGGACAACCCGCTTGACGTGCAGTACGCACACGCCCATGCGGTCCGGCTGGTCCCCGGCGGAAAGCTTCAGCAGCTCTTGCAGGCCGGCCAGGCCATGGTGAACTCCCTGCATGGCCAGGGCGTGGACCGGATCGGCGACGGCCTGGTGGTCGAGGCACTGGCGCCCGATGGCCTGGTGGAAGCCCTCAGCGTGGCCGGCTCGCCGGCCTTTGCCTTGGGCGTGCAGTGGCATCCCGAATGGAAGTACGCGCAGGACAAGCTTTCGACCGCGCTGTTCCAGGCATTTGGCGATGCATGCCGCCAGCGCATGCTTGCCAGGGCCGGCCAACAGGCGTTCGATCCGATCGACTGATTTTTCTTTTCATACCTCCTGGGTGAGCATCAACATGACTTCTTCAAACAACGCCGGACTTCAGGTCCGGAAAAATGCAGCCACGCCCCGCGGCGTGGGCGTGATGTGCGACTTTTACGCGGCGCGCGCAGAAAACTCCGAACTGTGGGACGTGGAGGGCCGCCGCTTTATCGACTTTGCCGCCGGCATCGCCGTTTGCAACACGGGCCACCGCCATCCAAAGATCGTCGAAGCCATACGCACGCAACTGGACCAGTTCATGCACACGGCTTACCAGATCGTGCCCTACGAGTCGTATGTGGCGCTGGCTGAAAAAATAGTGGCCTGCTCGCCCGGCAACCACCCCAAGAAAGCCGCCTTCTTCACGACCGGTGCGGAAGCAGTCGAAAACGCAGTCAAGATCGCCCGCGCCGCAACGGGCCGTCCGGGCGTGATCGCCTTCACCGGAGGCTTTCACGGCCGTACCCTGATGGGCATGGCGCTGACGGGCAAGGTGGCGCCTTACAAGATCGGCTTCGGTCCTTTCCCCTCGGACGTGTTCCACGCACCCTTTCCCAACCCGCTGCACGGCGTGACCACCCGGGATGCGCTGCGCGCCATCGAGAACCTGTTCAAGTCAGACATCGAGGCTGCGCGCGTGGCCGCGATCATCTTCGAACCGGTCCAGGGCGAGGGCGGTTTTTACCAGGCGCCGCCGGACTTCGTGCGGGCACTGCGCAAGCTCTGCGACGAGCACGGCATTGTGCTGATTGCCGATGAAGTGCAAACCGGTTTCGCGCGCACCGGCAAGCTGTTTGCAATGCAGCACTACGACGTGCTGCCCGACCTGACGACCATCGCCAAGAGCCTGGCCGGCGGCATGCCGCTGTCCGGCGTGGTCGGCCGCGCGGAGTTGATGGATGCCGCAGCACCAGGCGGCCTGGGCGGAACCTACGCGGGCAATCCGCTGGCGGTGGCGTCGGCGCATGCCGTGCTGGACATCATTGAAGACGAAAAACTGTGCGACCGCGCCGTCATGCTCGGCAACAGGCTGAAGGCCAGGCTCGAAGCCCTGAAGTCCCGGGTGCCGCACATCGCGGAAGTCCGCGGCCCGGGCGGCATGGTTGCGGTGGAATTCTGCAAGCCCGGCACAACGACCGGCGACGGCGAGTTCGCAAAGGCGGTGCAAAAGCGCGCGCTGGAGCGCGGCCTGCTGCTGCTGATCTGCGGGGTGTACGGCAATGTCATCCGCTTCCTGTTCCCGCTCACTATCCAGGAAACCGTGTTCGACGAGGCGCTGGCCATTGTCGAAGACGCGCTGCTGGAAACGGCCGGCGCCTCAAAATAAGGGCGTTTCATCGCCCTGGCCAAGGTGAAATGCGCGCAACGTGCTATTAAAGCGATAGCGCGGCTTTCAACGGGATAATCCGGTCATCACGCTGCGCATGCAGCCCACCAGGATTTTCATGTCGTCCATCACCCTGCGCTTTCTTGCCGAACCCAGCACCGTCAACTTCGGCGGGAAGGTGCATGGCGGCACCGTCATGAAATGGATTGACGAGGCCGGTTATGCCTGCGCCACGCGCTGGGCCAAACGCTACTGCGTCACGGTGTCGGTCGGCAGCATCCGGTTTGGACGCCCCATCATGATTGGCGACCTGGTCGAGGTCGAGGCACGCCTGGCCTACACCGGCAAGACCAGCATGAACATCTCGGTCGAGGTCCGTGCCGGCGACATGAAAACCGGCCAAATGCAGGTCATCACCGAATGCCTGGTGGTGTTTGTCGCAGTGGACCCCGAGGGCAAAACCATTCCGGTACAGGCCTGGCTGCCCGAAACACCGGGCGACATCGCCCTGGCGCAGCGGGTCAAGGCGCACCTGGATGCCGCCCGCGCCATGCAGCCGGCGGTTTGACGTTACCCACATGAAAAACAATGCCCTGACTGGCCGGGACCTGGCGGCTGCCCTGGCGGTGGTGCTGATATGGGGCGTGAATTTTGTGATCACAAAACTCGCGCTGCGCGATTTCACCGCCTTCCAGCTCGGCGCCATCCGTTTCACGTTTGCCGCGCTGCCGCTGGCCCTGTTTTTCAAGCCACCGCGCATCCACTGGAAATGGGTCGTGCTGTACGGCGTTTTCCAGGGCGTCGGGCAGTTTGGCCTGATGTTCCTGTCGCTCAAGGTCGGCATGACGGCGGCGCTGGCTTCCGTGATGCTGCAGACGCAGGTCTTTTTCACGGCGCTGTTTGGTTTTGTGCTGCTGCGCGAGCGCGCCGGCCGCCCCCTGCAGGCCGGCATGGTGCTGGCGGCGCTGGGCCTGTGCTGTTTTGCGCTGAATTACGTGAATCCCGGCGCAGCCGGGCCAGGCGCCACCACGGTGCTGGGTTTTTTGCTGATCCTCTGCGCGGCCGCCATGTGGGCCGCGTCCAACATCGTCGCGCGGCGCGTGCAGCAGATCCATGCCGACTATTCACCTGTCGCCTTTGTGGTGTGGAGCAGCGCCGTCGCCATCCTGCCCTTTGTCCTGCTGTCCTGGCTGTTTGACCCGGAGGCCGTGCGCTGGCGCTGGCTGGACGCGCACTGGACCAGCTGGGTGGAGGTCGGCTACCTGGCCTGGATGGCCACCATCGTCGGCTACAGCCTGTGGACCTGGCTGCTCAAGCGCCACCCGGCCAACCGCGTTGCGCCTTTCGGCCTGGGCGTGCCGGTGGTAGGCCTGGCGACCGGCATGATCGTACTCGGCGAAACCATCATGCCCTGGCAGTGGGCGGGCATTGCGCTGGTGGTGGCCGCGCTGGCCTGTGTGATGCTGGGCGGGCTGGTCAGGCGCCGCTAGCAGCCGGCGAGGCCTGGCGCTTAATCAACATGCGGGCGCAAAGCGCCTGGAATGCGCGGCTGCTGCAGGCCGCCACGCTGCAGCCACTGCTGGGTACTTTGCCGGGCCCGCGCGATCAGCTCTGAGGCACGTGAAAAATCGTAGGCCGATGCCGACAGCGGGCACAGCGGCGGCACCGTCAACACATCAAAACGGTCGGCCAGCAACTCCAGGTCCTGCACCAGCTGGTGCGCAATCAGCATGTTCAGCGCATGCAAAGCGCTGGCAATGGCGCTGGCCGGCGGTTCTGTCAGGGCGCACGCATAACCGGTGGGCAGCACGATCAGCCGGGTCGCCCCCAGCGCGACCGCCGTTGTGACAGGCGTGTTGCTGGCAATCGCGCCGTCTATCAGGTACTCATTGCCGACCAGCACCGGAGGAAAAATCGCCGGGATCGCACAACTGGCCAGGATCGCGTCGACGGCCGGGCCGGACGACAGGCAGACCGGGTTGCCGTGCAGCTGTCCGGTGGCGACCACATGCAGCGGCAGCGCCGCCTGCTCCAGCAGGCTGTAGGGCAAATGCTGCGTTATCAGCTCGCGTAGCCCACTGGCATCGACCAGCGAGGGCGAGCGCGAAAACAGGCCGGCGACACGGCTGATGGTCATGGGGAAAATCGTGCGGCGCCTGAGCTGGCACCAGAGCTGCTCGAGTTGCCCGACACCGGCCAGCGTCGGGTTGCCCGCAAAATACGCGCAATTGATGGCCCCCACCGAAGCGCCCACCACCAGATCAGGCACGACGCCGTGGGCCACCAGCGCATGCAGCATCCCGACCTGGATCGCGCCGAAACTGCCGCCGCCTGCAAATACGAAAGCGGTCTTGCCGCTGGCCTGGGCTTGCATCTGAACCTCCATGCTGCCCCTGCGGGCGGGCAGTTCAGCCATCTTACTGCGGTGCACAGCTTCCCCGTGCCGCCAGGGACTTGGCTCAGGATCAGGAAGTCATGGGCGTGTGCGCCTCATCCTGGACATTCGCCTGACCAAAATAAAGCGCCAGCAACTCCAGCGTGTGGCGCACCTTGGCGGGCTGCTCACCGCGCCGCGGCGTCACCGCATACACCGGCACATCCGCCAGCTGCCAGCCGGGCAGCACGGGTAGCAGGCGCCCGTCAGCCAGCGCTTTGCGGTCTTCGTCGACAACGCCCACGCTGATGCCCCAGCCCGCCACACACAAGGCATGCACAGCCGTGACCTGTGTTGCATGCACCCGGCTTTCAAGGCGCAGCGTTTGCAGCTCACCATTGGGGCCCTGCAGCTCCAGCACTTCAAAGCTGGCATTTCTGGGCCGGCTGCCCAGCAGGTCGTGCTTTGGCAAATCCTGCGGCTGCACCGGCCAGCCGCGCTCTGCCAGGTAGGCCGGCGAGGCGCACAGCTGCCGCTTCATGCTGCCCAGCTTGCGCGCCACCAGCGTCGAGTCAGGCTGCTCGCCCACACGCAGTGCAATGTCCACCCGCGACTCGATCAGGTCGATCACGGTGTCGTCCAGCAGCAATGCCAGCCTCAGTTTGGGATAGCTGCGCAGCGGTGCCAGCGCCGTGGCCAGCAGGCTGCCAAAGCCTATGGGTGCAGCCAGCCGCAACTCGCCTTCGGGCTCATCACGCAAACGCGCCAGCGCCTGCTCGGCCGACCGCGCGGCGGCCACCATGGCGGCGCAACCTGTGTGGTAGCGCTCGCCAGCTTCGGTCAGCGCCAGCCGGCGCGTCGAACGGTGCAGCAGGGCCAGGCCCAGCGACTGCTCAAGCTGACGCAAATGCTGGCTGACAGCCGAGGGCGTCATGCCCAGGCGGCGCGCCGCCGCGGTCAGCGAGCCTGCGGCCACGACCTCGGCAAAAATCGCCATGCGCTTGAGTTGGTCCATGGGTTTACTGCTCACTGATTAGTCCTGCTTCACAGTATTAGCCAATTTTGCCGGCTATTCAAGCCCTTGTGAAGTGACGAAACTAATGGTTTCTTCCACCCTCAAGGAGTTTTTCATGAACATCGCATTGATTGGCGCCACCGGTTTTGTAGGCGCTCCGGTACTCGCAGAACTGCTCAGCCGTGGCCACAAGGTCACCGTGCTGGCGCGCACGCCCGCCAAAGTGGCACCGCAAACCGGACTGACCGTCGTCGCAGCCGATGCGCTGGATGCAGCGCAGGTCGCCAGGGCCGTGGCTGGCCATGACGCCGTGGTCAGCGCCTACAACCCGGGCTGGAGCGAGCCGAAAATCCACGACATCTTCCTGCAGGGCAGCCGCGCCATCACGCAGGGCGTCAAGCAGTCCGGTGTCAAACGCCTGCTGGTGGTCGGTGGTGCTGGCAGCCTGTATGCCGCGCCCGGCCTGCAACTGGTGGACACGCCGGAGTTTCCGGCAGCCTACAAGCAGGGCGCGCTGGCAGCGCGCGAGGCGTTGAACCTGCTCAAGCTTGAGACCTCGCTGGACTGGAGTTTTATCTCGCCACCTATAGGCCTGGCACCCGGCGCACGCACCGGCAAGTACCGCCTGGGCGCCGACGAGCTGCTGCCCGGCAATGGCGACCAGCCGGCGGGCATTTCAGTTGCCGACCTGGCCGTGGCCATTGTGGACGAGATCGAGACGCCGCGGCACCTCAAAAAACGCTTCACAGCCGCCAACTAGGCATCAAAAGTGCCCGTGGCCGGCTGGATATGTGCGCTATCAGCTATCAAATAGATAGCACATAGCCTGGCCCGCCAGCTCACGGCCGTCCTCACAAAGGACGGCGGCGCGCAAAACGAACCACGGTGACACCGGCGCGCGCCTGGCGCACCGAGGGCATCACCAGCACACAATCGTCGTAAGGCGTGGTCACGGGCTCGGCGTCGTTCCAGCCGATCACGGTGCCGGCTTTTTCTATCAGCTCCAGGCCCTGGAAGGGCTCGGTAAAACGAAACCGCTCGCTGCTCGCCACCACCGGGCCGGTCACGTCCAGCACCCATTGGCGCGGCGCATCGTCCTGCAGCCAGCCCGGCAGGGCCTGCTGCAACGCCGCAGCGTCCAGCGTGCCGGCTGCGCGCAGGAAACGTGCGCAGGCATCTTCTGCCACCGTGCGGCTGGACAGGTCGCCATGAAAGCCGCATTCCAGCAACAGCGATCGCGTGTCCGCATCCGCGCCCACAGGCGCCAGTTGGCCAAACCGGCCAAAGTCGCGCATGCGCACGCCGTCCTTGTGACCGGCATCAACCACGATGTATTCGGGCGAATGCAGCTGTTTGGCCAGTTCCAGGTTGCGCGGCTGCATGCCGGCCAGCAGTAAAGGCGCGGCACGTTCATGCATGGAATGCAGGTCCAGCAGCCAGTCGGCGCGCTCCACAAAGGGCCGCAATGCGGCAGCGCGGCGGCGCTCCAGCGTGCTGCCGCTTTCGATGCGCTCTGCCAGCCACTGGCGATTCAGGTCTTCATCGACAAAACGCGAGGCATCGTGGCTGGCCGCATCAAAGCGGTCAAACGCCGCCAGGTTGCAAAAGGCCAGCGTCAACCGGCCGCGCTGCGGGCGCAGGCCCGATTCCAGCAAGCCCTTGAGCGCCCAGGCGCCGCACAGCTCGTTACCGTGCACCAGCGCGCTGATCATCACTGCTGGGCCACTCCACCCGGAGTCAAAATGCCAGACGCCTTCGACCCCGGTGTTGCCGGCGCGCCAGGCAGAGATGTCCGGCTGCTCCAGTGAAAAAGTCAGGGCGCCGCTCATTCCTTGATCTTGGCGAAGTCAACAATCTTCTGGTACTTGGCCGCTTCTGCGTTGAGGAATTTGGGCATGTCGACATTGAGCGGCGCCAGCGTGGAGCTGGTGTCTTCCAGTTTCTTGCGCAGGTCGGGCGACTGCATGGCTTCGTTGAAGGCTTTTTTCAGTCTGGCCAGCACGGGCTCAGGCAACCTGGCGGGGCCCATCAGCGCAAACCACGAGTTGATGTCTATGCCCTTGAGTTTCGGGTTCTCGGCGAGCGCTGCAATATCCGGCGTGACGGCCGAACGTTTGGCTTCCGTGGTGCCCAGTGCAATCACCTTGCCGCTGCGGATATGCGGCAGGCCGCTGGACAGCACAAACACGCCAAAGTCCACGTTGTTGCCAAGCAGGTCATTGGTCAGGGGCGCCACACCGCGGTAGGGGATATGGGTCATGAACAGGCCGCCCTGTTCCTTGATCATCTCGCCGGCCAGGTGCAGGGCCGTGCCGACGCCGGAGCTGCCGTAGCTGAACTTGCCGGGGTTCTGTTTCACCACGGTCAGGAACTGCTCCAGGTTTTTCACGCCGGACTTCTGCGAGGCCACCAGCACCATGGGCTGCGAGGCGATCAGGCCTATGGGCGTGAAGTCCTTGATCTGGTATTTCACGGCGCTGGACACCAGCCAGCTGATAGCGATTTCGTTGTTCGCGCCCACCAGCAGCGTGTAGCCGTCAGGCTGGGCATTGGCCACCTTTTGTGCACCGATGGCACCACCGGCGCCACCCAGGTTCTCAATCACCACGGGCACGCCCAGGCGTTTGGACAACTCATGCGCCAGGGTGCGGCCGGTCAGGTCGGTGCTGCCGCCGGGCGGGTAACCGATGACGATGGTGATGGGCTTGGTGGGGTAGTCGCCCTGGGCGACGGCCGGGGCAGACACCAGCAGCGCCAGGCTGCCCAGCACGGCGGCGCGGCGCAGGAGATTCAATGTGGTCATGACAATTCCAGGATGAAATAAATGGCTCCATTGTCCGGATTGCCGGCGCCCGGCCTGGTGCCACTAAAGCACGGGATTCTGCTTTTTAAGCAATCCCCCATGCACCTTTAGCGGCCTTCGAAAACGCGCCAGATGTTTTCCGCCAGCGGGCTGAGCCGGCGCTTGGCGCGGTGGATGCGCACTTCGAAACCTATTTCCAGCCGCTTGTCGCCCACAGGCACAAGGCGGCCAGCCTTGACGGCGCTGGCCGCCATGGACCACGGCAGCCAGGCCGCGCCCACGCCCTTGAGGACGTATTCGTACAAGGCATCGGCCGAGTCGCACTCGACGATGCGGCGCAGGGCGGGCGTATGCGGGTTGTTGGCCAGGTGGTCTTCCACCAGCCGGCCCAGGGCCAGCGTTCCGGCATAAGCCAGGTAGGGCGTTGGCGTGCCGGGCTGGAAGGCATGCAGGCCCTGGCCGTGCGCGTTGGCGCAGGTCACCGGCACCAGCCGGTCCTGGCCCAGCGACAGGTAGGCATACTGCCTGGCGTTGAGCCTGAGCGCCAGCAGCGGGTGGTGGTAGGTCAGCATGAAGTCGGCTTCACCGCGCTCCAGCAACTGCGCCGTCTCGGTCAGGGAGCGGGTCAGGATGCGCAGCTCGCCTTGTGCCAGCAGGGGCTGCAGGCGGCCCATCCATTCGGCGACCAGGGTGCGCGCCAGGGTGCGCCCGGTGGCCAATGTCACCGTGTTCTCCTGCCGGCCGGCGGCAACCAGCAATTCCTCATGCGCATGACCCAGGCTGCGCATCATTTGCTGGGCGTTGTCCAGCAGGCTGGCACCAGCCGCCGTCAGCGTGACCGGGCTGCTGCCGCGCTCCAGCAGCGGCGTGCCGGCCCAGGCTTCAAGCGCCTTGATGCGCCTGCCGAATGCCGGATGCGTGACATGGCGCAGCTCGGCCGCGCGGCTGAAATTGCGCGTCTGCGCCAGCGCCACAAAATCTTCCAGCCATTTGACTTGCATGATGGCCGGTCCCGTTGTTGCGCCGCAGGCGGGACTCAGCCCTTGGCGGCCTGCAGTATGTCGCGCGTCCTGACGGCTTCGCGGCGGGCAGCATCGGCAAAATCCTCGCCCGGCGAAGCGTAAAGAATCGCGCGCGAGGAGTTCACGATGATGGGCGCGCCCGGCTTCCAGCCTGCGCGCACGGTGGCCAGGGCATCGCCGCCCTGCGCACCGACGCCGGGAATCAGCAGCGGCACGCTGGGCGCCACGCTGCGCACGCGCTCGATTTCCGCCGGGTAGGTCGCGCCAACGACCAGCCCAAGCTGGCCGTTGAGGTTCCACGGCCCTTGCGCCAGGCGGGCGATGTGTTCATAAAGCAGCGGCTGGCCGTCCACCGATGCAAGGCGCTGGTTCTGCAAATCGTCGCCGCCGGGATTGGAGGTACGGCACAGCAGGAATGCGCCCTTGGCGTGGTACTTGAGGTAGGGCGCGACGGAGTCGAAACCCATGAAAGGCGAGAGCGTGACGGCATCGGCACCGTAGCGCTCGAAAGCCTCGATGGCGTATTGCTCGGCCGTGCTGCCGATGTCGCCGCGCTTGGCGTCCAGAATCACCGGCACCTGCGGCGCCACGCGGCGCATGTATTCCATCAGGCGCTCCAGCTGGCTTTCGGCGCGGTGCGCGGCGAAGTAGGCAATTTGCGGCTTGAAGGCAATCACCAGGTCGGCCGTGGCATCCACAATGGCCGCGCAGAAATCGTAGATCTTGTGGGCGTCGCCCTTGAGCTTGCCGGGGAAACGGGCCGGCTCCGGGTCCAGGCCCACGCACAGCATGGAATTGTTCTGGCGTTCTGCGGCGCCCAGCATGTCTAGAAAGGTCATGGGCCTATTGTAAGAAGATGGCCCCCACGTTCGCCCACTGCGTGTGGCTCTCTGCCCCCCGAGGGGGCTGAACTTGCTCGGGGCGGCCCTTCGCGGCGTTCCCTGGCCCCCACGTTCGCTCACAATGAATGCGCCAGCCCCCGGCACACTTCGCACCAAACCGGGACAATCGAGCCCCGAAGCACTGCCCCCTCCTCCCCCTTTCGCATGAAACTCAGCCGCCAGCAACTCATACTCCTCGTTCTACTGACCCTTGTCTGGGGCCTTAACTGGCCGGTGATGAAGCTGGGCGTGACCGGCTTTCCGCCGCTGACCTTTCGCGCCATTTCCATCGCGCTGGGGGTTCCGGTTCTGGGATTGGCCATGGTCTGGCTGAAGACCCCGTTTTTTGTGCCTAAAAGCAAATACCGCGAGCTGTTCTGGCTGGCCTTTTTCAACATGTTTGTCTGGCAGGCGCTGATCATCCTGGCCGTCAAAAACCTCAGCAGCGGGCGAACCGCCATCCTCGGCTACACCATGCCCATTTTTTCAGCGCTGCTGGGCGCCTGGTTTTTTGGCGCGCGCCTGAAACCGCGCCACTGGCTGGGCGTGGCGGCAGCCGGCCTGGGCGTATCCCTGCTGCTTTGGCACGAGCTGACCCAGATGTCCGGCCGGCCTGCCTGGGTGCTGTGCGCACTGTTGGCCGCCGCGGTCTGGGCCCTGGGCACGCACCAGTTGCGCAATACCACCATGGGTGTGCCTACGCTGACGCTGGCTTTCTGGATGACGGCCATGACCGCCGTGGTGCTGGCCGTGCTGGGCCTGCTGTTTGAACGGGAGCAGTGGAAAGCCCCTTCGGCGCCGGTCTGGGGCGCCCTTCTTTACAACGCCGTGCTGGTCTTTGGTTTTGCCCAGGCCATCTGGTTTGTGCTGGCGCGCAGCCTGCCGCCCATCGCATCGACCCTGAGCGTGATGTTGATTCCCATACTCGGCGTGTTTGCCGGTGCCATAGGCCTGGGCGAGGTGCTGCACTGGCAGGACTGGGCGGCGGTGGTACTGATGGTGGTGGCTATCGCCTCGGTGCTGGCGCCCGGCTCCGCCGAGCGGGCCTGAAAAAATCTAGGCCGCGCGGGACCGCGCAGCGCCGGCCACACTGATCGCCAGGCACAGGTCTTCCCAGGCCTTGGCCTTGTCGGCCGGGATACGCAGCAGGTAGGGCGCGTCATGCGTCACGATGGTCTGGACGCCATGCAGACTGTGCACCTGCCCGCGCAGTTTTCCGAAGGGCTCGTTCGACTGCAGCAATGCCTGCGCCGCCAGCCGTCCCATGACCAGCACCACGTCGGGCCGCGCTTCGAGCACCAGCGCCGGCAGCGCCGCCGCCAGGCTTGCATCGGACGCACCGCGCCTGACCAGCGGCGCCAGTGTCACCGCGCCGGCCTTGTGCAGGCGCGCCGCCCGCAGCATGTTGTCGAGCAGCTTGCCGGCATCGCCGTCAAAGGGATTAAAGGCATCCGACTGCAGGGCCGCTGCCGGCGTTTCCGCCAGCACCAGCCAGCGCGGGCCGTCTGTGTGTGCGGCATCGGCATACAACGCAAGCGCTTTTCCCATGTTCCATGCCGCGGCGCCTTCGGTGCCGGCATCGGGCTGTATCGGCTGCGCAGGCCTGGATGGCGCCATTTTTTGATCAAAAGCAGCCACGGCCGGTGCAGATTGCGCGCGACCAGCTACAGAATCGATAGCAACCGCAGACTGCACGGGAACCGCCTTTTCGGCCACCGCAGGCGCTGCGGGCTGGCCGGCAGGCATTGGCGCAAGCGCAGCTGCCGCGACGGGCGCAGCAACGGCGTCCATGGGCTGCCAGACCCGCACGCCCATTTCGCGCAGCATGGCGCGCTGGCGTTTGTCGAGTTCAAGGCTCATAGCGCAAAACTCATCACAACGGCGTTTTCACGGCCGGACAGCCCGGTGCCGCCCGCCGGATAGTAATTGCGGCGCAGGCCCACTTCACGAAAACCGTAACGCTGGTACACATCCCTGGCGCGCGTGTTGCTCACGCGCACTTCCAGCCACAGCCATTGCGCACCCTGGCCGCGCGCCCAGATCGCCAGCGCGTCCAGCATCACGCGTGCCCAACCTTGCCGCTGGTGCACGGGTGCCACGGTGATGTTGAGCAGGTGCACCTCGTCAACGCCTTTCATGGCCACAAAATAACCCAGAAGTTCGGCCCCGGGCGCGGTGCCGCCCGTCAGCAACAGGGCCTGGTAGCCAGACTTCAGCGAATCGGTGAAATTGCCTTTTGTCCACGGATGGTCATACGCGCTTTGCTCCATCTGCACCACCGCATCCAGCCGGGCAGGCGTCATCGCTTCGAGCTGGGCTTCGAGGGCGTGGACGGATTGAAGGACGGCGTTCATGCGGGGCAGGTGGATTTACTTCGGGTTGGCCAGCTCGGCGGCTAGCGCGGCCTGGGCCTTGTCTTCTTTGGCCCGGGCGCGCTCGTCGGTCGTGAATGCTACTTTATCGCGAACATAAAGCGGCAGCGCCAAGGCGGCATCCACACAATGCCCGGCTGCGGCCAGCGCCGGGGCCAGGCGCAGCATGGCGGTGGCCGTGGGCAGCGCCTCCACGCGGGCAAAAGCGGCCAGGCCGGCGGGCAGGCGATCGGCGTACACGCCAAACACATTGCCCGCGAGCAGATCCGTGCCGGCCGGTTCCAGGTTTTCCGGCCGGACCAGGTAACACTCGTCCAGCGCCTTGCAGGCCCCGGCGGTCCATTCAAAGCGCTGCACATACATTTCATCCATGCGCGCATCGAGCAGCGCCATGATGCGCAAACCTGCATCGCCGGACTTTTCAGCCAGCTGGAACCGTGCCTCTTCAGCCAGTGCCATGAGCGTGTCCACCGGCAGCACCGGGATGCCCGCGCCTTGCCTGGCGCCAAACGCCAGGCCTTGCGCCACCGCACAGGCCGTGCGCAGGCCGGTAAACGAGCCCGGGCCGCGGCCAAAGGCAATCGCATCCAGGCCGTCCAGCGTCAGGCCCGACTCCGCCAGCAGAGCCAGGATCGCCGGGATCAGTGTGGCCGAGGACTTTGCACCGCCCGGTCCGCTGTGCTGCCAGACGCGCGCACCATCGGTCAGCGCGATCGACATCACATCGGTGCTGGTGTCAAAGGCCAGGAGTTTCATGTTTCAGGATTAAAAAGTGTCGGTAAGTCAATAAATACAGGCGCAGCCAGCTATCAAAAACATAGTAACCGCAAGCGCGCCGGCATGCCGGAATTTCCGGAGCCGGTCTCTGCGCCGCCACAATACGCTGGCGCTCAGCTGATTATCCGCGCCAACGGCCAGCATCGGCATTTGTGGGGTCAGCCGCGATAATCCCCGCATGATTCATGACTTGCCACGCCTGCGGGCGCCGCGTGCCGCCGCGCTGACCGTGATGGCCTTGCTGCTGGCCCTTGCAAACAACACCGTCCTTGCGCAGACCGTGCGCCTGCCTACCCCGATTGAAAAGGCGCTGGCGCGCGCGCAGGTGCCGCGCGATGCGGTGTCTCTGCTGGTGGTGGATGCCGCCGGCAAGCTGCCGCCGCGCCTGAGCTACCGCGCCGATGTGCCCATGAACCCGGCGTCGGTCATGAAACTCGTCACCACCTATGCCGCGCTGGACACCCTCGGCCCGGACTTCACCTGGAAAACGAAAATCACGCTGGACGGCAACCTGGCGGGCGGCCTGCTCAACGGCAACATGATCGTGCAGGGCGGCGGCGACCCCAAGCTGGTGGTGGAGCGCCTGCAGGCCCTGCTGATGCAGGTGCAAGCCAACGGCGCACGGGCGATTCGCGGTGACATCGTGCTGGACCGCAGCGCCTTTGCCACCCCGGCCATAGACCCGGGGGAGTTTGACGGCGAGCCGCTGCGGCCCTACAACGCCCAGCCCGACGCGCTGCTCATCAACTTCAAGTCGCTGGTGATGACCTTCACGCCGGACATCCCGAACGCGCGCGCGCTGGTGCGCTTTGAGCCGCCGCTGGCCGGCGTGCAGGTTGCCGACACCGTGCCGCTGGTGCGTGCGGGCCGCTGCGGCGACTGGCGCAGCGAACTGCGCGCCAGCATGGACAACCCCAACCGCATCGATTTTCTGGGTAGCTATTCATCCGCCTGCGGCGAGAAGGTATGGCCCAGCGCCTACGCCGACCCGGCCAGTTTTGCAGCGCGTGCGATGGAAGGCTCGTGGCGGCAACTGGGCGGGCTGATGACCGGTTCGGTGCGTGACGCCAGCCCGCAGGAGCTGGCCATGCTGCGCAAGACCGGCACCCTGTCGGGGGACAGGGCCGCAGCGCAGTTTGAAAGCCCGTCGCTGCCGCTGCTGGAGATCGTGCGCGACGTCAACAAGTACTCCAACAACATCATGGCCCAGCACCTCTTCCTAACGTTGGGGCTGAACACCAACCCCGGCCAGGCGAAAAGCGGCACCCTGGAGGCAGGCCGTGCGGCCTTGTCTGCTTGGTGGCAGAAAAGGCTGGCAGGCGCGACGCCGCCCGTGATGGACAACGGCTCCGGCCTGAGCCGCAGTGAACGCATCACCGCGGCCAGCCTGTCCGCCCTGCTGCAGCAAGCCGCAAAAGGCCCGATGGCCGCCAACCTGGCGGACTCGCTGCCCGTGGCCGGTGTGGACGCCACCATGCGCGAACGCGCCAAAAGCGTGGCCGGCCGGGCTTTTGTCAAGACCGGCTCGCTGCGCGACGTGACGGCGCTGGCCGGTTACGCCGATGGCAACAGCGGTGCACGCTACATCGTTGTCGGCCTCATCAACCACCCCAACGCGCCCGCCGCCCGCGGCGCGCTGGATGCGCTGGTGGACTGGGCCGTGAAGGAAGGCGGCAAATGAGCACTGCCGTGACGCTTGCCGACTGGATAGGCTTCATGGGCGCCGCACTGACGACCGTGAGTTTTATGCCGCAGGCCTGGCTCACCTTTCGCACCCGGGACGTGAGCGGCATCTCGCTGGGCATGTACAGCGTCTTCACGGCCGGCGTGGCCTTGTGGCTGGTTTACGGCCTGCTGCTGGGTGCCTGGCCGATTGTGGTGGCCAACGCCATCACGCTGGCCCTGGCGCTGGCCATACTGGTGATGAAGCTGCGCTTTCGCTAGCCCCGCAAAGAGCAGGGTTTGAGACGGCTTAATTCGCCTTGATATTGTTGTCCTGCGCAGCCTGGCGCCACAGCGCGGTTTCGGCGGCAATCAGTTTTGCAAACTCTTCAGGCGTGCTGGCCGCCGGGATCACCGACATGGCATTGAAGCGCCTTTTGACGTCAGGCATGTCCATCACGCGCACGATCTCTTCCTGCAGGCGTTTGACAATCGGCGCGGGTGTGCCGGCCGGTGCCAGCAGGCCGCTCCAGAACGACACCTTGAGGTCCACGCCCAGCTCGTTCATGGTCGGCACATTCGGCAACTCCCTGAGGCGTTCACCCGACGTGACTGCCAGCGCCTTCACCCGGCCGCCCTGCAGGACTGCAGAAGCCGCACCGGCATCCACCAGTGTCATGGTGACGTCGCCGGAAATCACCGCCGTGATCGCGTCGTTGCTGCCCTTGTACGGGATGTGGGCGAAACGCGCACCGGTCTTGTTGTTGAACAGTTCGGTCACCAGCTGGAACGAAGCAGAGCTGGCGCCGTAGTTGGCCTTGTCGGGATTCTGTTTTGACTGTGCCACCAGTTCCTGCATGGATCTCGCCGGATTGTTCGCCTGCGTCAGCAGCAGCAGCGGGAAGGTGCCTAACAGCGATACAGGCGTGAAGTCCTGCGGTGCATAAGGCAGCTTGGCGTACAGCGCATAGTTAAAAACGTTGGGGCCGCTGGCGCCCATCAGCAGGGTGTAGCCGTCTGGTTTGGCCTTGGCCACATACGCCGCGCCGACGATGGAAGCCACGCCGGCGCGGTTTTCCACCACCACCGGCTGGCCCAGGCCGATGGCGAGTTTTTCAGCCACGATGCGGGCCAGCGCATCGCTGCTGCCGCCGGCGGAAAAGCCCACCACGATGGTGACTGGCTTGAGCGGATAGTCGGCAGCCAGCGCCCGCATGGGCAGGCAGGCAGCGCCCACCAGGGCAAGGACCGCAAAAAGCTTTTGATGGACAGGCATGGGCCCTCCTGGACTCGAAGATATTTTTCAGAAGCCGGTGAAGGCCTCGCGCTGGTGCTTAATTCGCCTTGATGTTGTTGTCTGCCGCCAGTTGTTTCCAGAGCGGGATTTCAGAAGCAATGACCTTCGCAAACTCTTCGGACGTGTTGCTCATGGGAATCACCGACATGGTGGTCATGCGTTTCTGGACATCAGGCATCGCGACAACTTTGGCCACGCTGTCCTGCAGCTGTTTGACGATCTCCGGTGGTGTGCCGGCCGGTGCCAGCAGGCCTATCCAGAGCGACACCTTCAGGTCTATGCCAAGCTCGGCGAGCGTCGGCACATTCGGATAGTCCGGCATGCGTTTGGCCGAGGTGACGGCCAGCACCTTGACCCGGCCGCTTTGCAGGCCGACGGAAGCCGGGCCCGCGTCGGCCAGGGCCATGCTGACATCACCCGACATGACGGCCATCACCGAATCGTTGGCGCCCTTGTAAGGGATGTGCGTGAACTTCGCGCCGGTTTTTTTGTTGAACAGCTCCGTGATCAACTGGAACGAAGCCGAGCTGGCTGCGTAGTTGGACTTGTCCGGATTCTGTTTTGACTGGTTCACCAGGTCCTGCACGGTTTTTGCAGGATTGTTGGCATTGACCAGCAGCATCAACGGGGAGTCGCTGACAAAAGAGATGGGTGTGAAGTCCTGCGGCGTGTAGGGCAGCTTGGCATACACCGCATGGTTGAAGATCATCGGGCCGGGCGCCCCCATGATCAGGGTATAGCCGTCGGGCTTTGCCTTGGAAACATAGCTGGTGCCAACGATGGCGCCCACACTGGGCCGGTTCTCGACAACCACCGGCTGGCCAAGCAAGGCCGGAAGTTTGTCGGCCATGATGCGCGCCATGGCATCGACACCGCCGCCGGCGGAATAACCCACGACGATGGTGACGGGTTTGGTCGGATAGTCGGCAGCCATCGCAGCCAGCGGCAGCAGCGCGGCGATTACAAAATGTGCAAAACGAAATCTGTTTTTTATAAGCATTGTTGTCTCCTGGTTAAACCTGCGAAAAGGGCTACTGCAGACCAATCCGTACATTCAGCACCGCGGCCTGTCCGGCATCCACCGCCTTCAGGCAACGCGCAATCGCGGCCTCCACCTGGCCCGGGTCACTGACACATTCCCCATAGGCGCCAAAGGCCTGCGCCACCTGTTCAAAGTGCCTGTCCTGGCCCTGCAGCCGCGCCTGGAACTCGTTGGTTTGCGCTGCAGATCCGTCGGGATAGACCCGCAGCACGGCCTCTTTCACCGCCTGCCAGCCGCCGTTGTCCAGCACCACCGTGAAGATCGGCAGGCCATAGCGCTGCGCCGTCGCGTAAACGGATGTAGGCGTCGAGAAATGAAAACCGCCATCGCCCACCACCTGCAGCACACGCTTTTTCGGGTTGGCCAGTTTGGCCCCCAGCGCCATGCCGCCGCTGTAACCCAGGCCGCCGCCGGCACCGCACAGCAGGGTGAGCGGCTGGCTGCGCGGGATCTGGTTCAGCACTGCGGGGGAATTGCGGATGGCTTCGTTGATCACGATGTCCTCAGGTGCAATCGCGGCACCCAGGGCGGCGCATAAATAGGCCGGTGAAATGGCGCCCGGCTTGCCGGGGTTTTCCGCCGCACGGGCCACGCCGGCCTTGCGCTCTTCACTGGCAGCCGTCCAGCCCGCAACACGTTTGGCAACCTTCTGGTGAAACGCCTCGTCGGCTCGCGCACGCACGATGGCTGCAACCTGGCGCAGCACGGTGGCGCAATCGGCCTGCACCCGCACGTCGGTGGCAAAACCCCACATCGGGAAGTCTTTTTTGATGGTGTCCACATCCACATGGGTCCAGCGTATGGCGGTGTTTTCCTGCACATATTTGGGCAGCCATGGCACATCGACGTCCAGCATCAGGCCCACGTCCGCGCCAGCCAGGGCCTTGCTTGCATCAAAACCGCCAAAACACGGCGAACTGCGCGAAATGCACAGGTGGCTGGGGCTGAACTCGAATACCTGCACGCCGCACAGCAGCGCGAGGTCTTCCAGCGCCGCCACCGCATCGGCCTTGCGGCCGAGGTAGGAAGTCACTGCAATCGGCTGGCTGGCATTCATGAGCTGGTCTGCAATGGCTTGCGCACGCACTTCATCAATGCCGCCGGCCAGCACCGCGCCGTAACGCTCGCTGCCGTAGGCCTTCACCTGGTCGGCCGCGACCGACTCGGCCAGCACCTCACGCGGCAGGGTCAGGTACACCGGGCCCGGCGGATCGCTCTGCATCATCGAATGGCCGCGCCGCAAGACCTCCTTGGCGATCACGCCGCTGGGCAGCGAGTACTCCCACTTCACATAAGGCCGCACCAGGCTGGCAATGTCAAACGGGTCCTGCACAAAATGCACATAGTTGTCGCGCGAGCCAGGCAGTTCGCCGCGCAAGGTGAACGGCGCCTTGCCTGCAATCAGCATCACGGGCAGGCGGCCGCGAAACATGTTGTGCATGCCCATGGCCGAGTTGGCAGTGCCTGCATCGACGTGCACCATCACGGCCTGGCCACGCCCTGTCACGGCGGCGTAACCGGCAGCCATGTGTATGGCGACGTTTTCATGCGGGCACAACAGGAAGCCGGGGTGCGGCCGGCCTTCGGCGTCCCAGCGCGCAAGCTCCTCGATCAGCGACACATGGTCGGTGCCCAGGTTAGAGAAAACGTAATCCGTACCCAGCTCGGTCAGGCCCTCGAGAAAAAAGTGGGCGCCGGTGTGTGTTTCTGGATTGCTCACGAATTGGTCTCGAAGTAAAAGTGTTTGGTCTGCAGGAAATCATTGAGCCCTTCGGCGCCATGCAGGCGGCCGTAACCGCTGTCGCGAAAGCCACCGGTTTCCGCCTCGGCAAACAGGCGGTTGTGACTGTTGGACCAGACCGTGCCCGAGCGCAGGCGCGCGGCGATGCGGCGGGACTTTTTCATGTCGCTGCTCCAGACGCTGGCCGCCAGGCCAAAACGCGTGGCATTGGCGCGGGTCACAGCCTCGTCTTCATTGCTGAAACGCTCAATCACCAGCAGCGGGCCAAAGAGTTCCTTCTGTATGAAATCTGAAGAAAGGTCCTGCACCTCGACCAGGCTGGGCTCTATAAACGCACCACGGGCCAGCGCGCCACCCGGCACGTTGCCGCGCAACAGCACGCGCTGCGTGGCCTGGGCGGTGTCCATCAGGGCATTGATGCGGTCTCGGTTGCGCACGTCAATCAGGCAACCCATTTGCGAAGCCGGGTCATTGCCAGGCCCGACCTTCACGGCCTTCAATGCGGCTACCAGTTTCTGCGCGACAGCGTCATACGCAGCGTCCTCCACCAGCACGCGGGTAATGGCCGTGCACTGCTGGCCGGCCATCACCATGCCGCCTGCGACAAGGCCGGCAACGGTCTTGTCCATGTCGGCATCGGCAAACACAACGGCCGGCGCCTTGCCGCCCAGCTCGAGCGACAGGCGCTTGAGTGTAGGCGCGGTGTTCTGCGCAATGAGTTTGCCGACCGCGGACGAGCCCGTGAAACTGATGACGTCGATATCGGGGGACTCGCAGAGGTAACGCGATACGTCGGCGCCGGACTCGATGACGGAATTGATCACACCGGCAGGCACGCGTGTATCGCCGGTCATGCATTCAAGCACCATGTTGTTGACCACGGCGGTCTGGCAGGCGGGCTTGATCACCACGGTGCAACCGGCAGCCAGTGCTGGCGCCAGAGAGCGCACCAGCAGGGTGACCGGCGCGTTCCACGGCAGGATGATCGCGCACACGCCGGCCGCTTCACGGTCCAGCGAAGAGTAACAACCCGGCTCGACTTCCAGCACACGGCCAAACAGGTTGCGCGCAAGACCTGCGTAATAACGCAGCTCGGAAATGCCGGCGCCAATTTCACCCAGCGCTTCGCGCCTGAGTTTGCCGTTGAGTGTCACCAGCCAGTCGGCGATTTCTTCCTTGCGGGCATCCAGCTTGGCGGCAAAGTCGAGCAGGACTTCCGCGCGCAGGCGCGGGCTGCGCTTCCAGGCGGTGTTGTCGAAAGCCCGCAGCGCTGCCGCGACCGCGGCCTCCGCTTCAGCGGCCGTGCCATCGCAAAACAGCGCTGCCACATCCCCGGTGGCAGGGTTGATGGCCTGGCCAATGCGCTCGCCGCCACTGACGTGGGTCAGCCAGCGGCCATCAATGAGTTGTTTTGCAGTTTGCAAGTAAATCTCCCGTAGCTAAAACAAGGTGGTACTTCGCGCGCACCAAGCCCTCTGGACTACGTGCGGCGCCTGGTCATGGAAAGGGACTAACACCCCTCATGGTTAGCATGCTAACTCTAAACATCAAGCAACGGCAGCTAGGGAATTCCCTAGCGCAACGGGGGTTCTGCGAGGTCAAATCCGGCTCTTTGGCTCACTCTGTAACAAACCAACTGTCGCCGAATGTAAAAATAGCCTCCAACAATGACAAGCCCAAACGCCCGCACTATCATGCAAAACATGTCAATGCGGCGGTGGGTCCCACAGCGACTCCCGGGCAGCGACGCGGTTTACCGCTTGCGGGCGTACGCCCCCAGCTGGCGCAACTGTTTTTGGTCCTTTTCCATATGCCTATTTTTCAAGACTTTTTTTCGTCAACCCGCGGCCAGAAAAACGTTCTGAAGGACCATGGCCCGGGCCGTGCGCAGGGGCCTGAAACGCTGCCGGTCAAGATGAACCTCGAAGAGCGCATGGCATTTCGCCGCGAGCTGCTCTTTGAAACCGTGCGCTCAACCCTGAAAAGCCATTTCATAGAAGCCAGCAGCTACCGTTTCAAGGTGATGCGCACCGACAAGCGCGGGCATTGTTATGTGGTCATGCTGGACATGTCGCCCATGTTCATGGAAAGCGAGCAGGGCCAGCACCGGCAACTGGCCGGGATCGCCGCAGCACTGACAAAAAATGCACTCACCCGCTACGGACTCGTCGTGGGCGGCATTTACTGGCGTATCGATGAAACCCTGGCTGCACCTGTCGCCGAGTGGGCCCGCCCATCCGCTCCGGCAAGTCTTGCCGCATCGCCGGCCGGGCCGGCGCTCAGCAACATCGAAAAGTACGAGCAGGTGACTGCCGAAGAACTCGCGGCCTTTGAAGCCGCCTGGCAAAAGAGCGCCGACATCCAGCTTGGCGACCGCACCTATTCCTCGGACCTCGCACCGCTCGGCGAAGACTCAGCACGCTAATAGCCCTGCGGCCAGCCGAGAAGACCGCACGACTTTTTACATATGCGACTGATGGATACCCGGCCTGCGGGCAAACCATGCAAGGTTTTTTTGCACCGCCTTGTCACAACAGCACTGACCCGCACGTCTTGTGTTGCCCATGGACACCCTATCCCCAAATACCCTTAACGCCCCGAACACGCCCACAGCCTCGCCCGACCCTGCCGCCATATTCCATGAGCACTGCCCGCGCCTGATGGCGCTGGCCTACCGCATGCTGGGCTCGCGCGCCGATGCCGAAGATGTCGTGCAGGACGCCTGGCTGCGCTGGAGCGCGGCGCGCCCTGAAGCGCTGCAAAGCGCAGAAGCCTGGCTGGTCACCGTGGCCACACGCCTGTCCATAGACCGGCTGCGCGCCGCCAAGACCGAACGCGCGCATTACACCGGTTTCTGGCTGCCCGAGCCCCTGCTTACCGATGGCCCGGATTCACCCGAGCACCTGCTGGAACTGGCTGGCGACATCTCGCTGGCCTTTCTGGCAGTGCTGGAAAAACTGACACCGGACGAACGCGCCGCATTTTTATTGCGGGAAGTGTTTGATGCCGATTACCCCGACATCGCACAAACACTGGGAAAAACCCAGGCTGCCTGCCGCCAGCTGGTGAGCCGCGCCAAAAGCCAGGTTCGCGCAGAGAAAACCCGCTTCAGCGTCAGCCGCGAAGAACACCTGCAATTGCTCGAGCGTTTTGCCGCGGCGGCACGGGGCGGCGACATGGCTGCGCTGAAAGCCTTGTTCAGCGACGACGCGGCCCTGATCAGCGATGGCGGCGGCGTGGTGCCGTCCTTTGGCAAGATAGTGCGCGGTGCCCAGCGGCTGGCGCAGCTTTACTACGCCGTGGCACGCCGCCACGGCGATGCCATACGGATCGAGATTGCCGGTATCAACGGCACGCCTGGCCTGTTGCGTTTTGTGAATGGGCAGCTGGAATCGGTACAGGCGATTTATTTCGAGAACGGCCTGGTCACCGAGATCCGCACACAACGCAATCCACACAAGCTGGCACGAGTCCTGTCACAGATGACCTGAGCGTCGCGTCTTGCAGGTGAAGCTTCAAATTCCTGAGTCTTCATCTACAAGGAGTTTTCATGAACACGACTGCACGCCTGCCCCACCGGGAGCTGGCTCCTGAAGCCCTACGCGCCATGGTCGCCGTGACCACCGCCGTGGGCAAATCCACGCTGGGCAAACCCCTGCTGGACCTGGTTTACCTGCGCGTTTCGCAAGTCAACGGCTGCGCCTATTGCCTGGACCTGCATGCGCGCGACCTGCTCGCGGACGGGGAAACCTTTCAGCGCATCAACAGCCTGCTCACCTGGCGCGAAGTGGCTTTTTTCACCGCACGCGAGCGCGCCGCACTCAACTGGGCGGAAAGCCTGACCTTGCTGACCCAGACCCAGGCGCCCGATGCCGACTACGAGCCGCTGGCCGCCCATTTCAGCGAGCGCGAAGTGGCCGAGCTGACATTTGCCATCGCGCAGATGAATGCATGGAATCGCCTGGGCGTCGGCATGAAGCTGCCCGTCCAGGCCCTGCCGCTCAAGGCGCAAGCCTGATCGCGTGATGCCGCGGCCGGCGGCGTTTACGTTTTTACCGTACGCCGCTGCACCCGGCCATCCATGGCCTCGGAGAGGGTGACCTGCCCCTTGGCGTGGCGCTGGTTGTTGCAGGCTTCATGGCTGATAGCCAGGTTTTCAGCGTGGCTGTTGCCGCCTTCACTTAAAGGCTGGATATGTTCCAGCGTCGCAGCCTCGGGCAGCACATGTTCGCCGCAAACCCAGCAGGGCACGATGCCATGCATCTGGCGGGCCACCGTCCTGTAGATCTTGTCACGGGTGTGGGAGAGTTTGCTCATGGATAAACTGAATCAAAAATACGAAAAGCACGACCTGCCGCACGCGCCGTCTAGCGGTCCCGCAGCGCACGCTGGAGCATGTCGACGCTGGCCGTACGCATGCGTGCGGCAAAGGTTTTCATGCTCTCAATGAACAGCTCCGTAGCGGGTGAGAGCGTTCGCCCCTCCAGTTTGTAAACACCAATCGATAGTCTCGCAGACAGTTCCACAGGCAGGATACGCAGGCGGGAAGGCATGTTGCCGAACTGCAGCATCGATCCGTAGAGTACCGTAAGGAAACGGCTCGTCGAAAGCAATTCGTGACGAACCAGCACGGACATGCTGGTGACAATGGACTCCGGCATCGCTGCCCCCTGACGCTCGAAAGCGGCGCGCAGCTGACCGCTGACGGGCGTCTGCGGCATCGGCAGCACCCAGCGCTGGTCCGCCAGGTCGGCCAGCGTGATGCGCCGCCGCCGGGCCAGCGGATGGTCTGCCCCTGCGACCACATACAGCGGGTCGTCAAACAGCCGTTCAAAGGACAACTCACCATCCGGGCGAACCGGCGGCTCGCGGCCAATGCCGATATCAATCAACCGGTTCCTGACCTCCGTGGCCAGCCTCTCCGACTCCAGTTCAAGCAGCTTGTAACGAATGCCCGGCCGCTCGCGCTCCATGCTGGCAACCGCATGCGATAAAAATCCGCCACACATCGTGGGCGTGCCCCCCATGCGAATCTCGCCACCAGTTGAATCCGTGAGGACCTTGAGTTCTTCAACCCCGCGGCGCATCTCGTCAAATACTGCGAGCGCCCGGCGGATGAATACGCTGCCGTGCGGCGTTGGCTCGACGCCACGGTTGGTACGGTCGAACAAACGCACGCCCAGCGTCTCTTCAAGGTCAGCCAGGGCTTTCGATAGCGCGGGCTGGCTGAGGCCCACCTCCTGTGCTGCCTTCAGGATGCTGCCGGAATGGGCGATGGCGGCCAGCAGCCGGAGTTCCCGCAGCGTGACCCGCCGGACGATGGCATCGACAGACTTCATGCGCACTCCTTGTTGAAACCAGGCAGTTATATCCGATGTATAAAAAACGATACACAACAGATACCCACGATGCTACCGTCCAGGCTGTCATCCAACAAGGATTCAACCAGGAGATTCAAATGAAGAAGCCACTTGCGTTACTGGCCATGGTTCTCGGCGCCATGCTGCAACCGGCGTCGGCACAAGAGATGCCGTCCGCCCAGGTGAAGCAGGGTGCCATACCCCACGAGCCCCTGCTCAGGCGCGTCTTGCCCAACACGGCCAACCAGGAAGTGATGGTCTTCGAGGCGGAATATGCGCCCGGCGGGATCAACCCCCGGCACTTCCACCCGGCGGCGATCACCTTCCATATCCTGTCCGGCACGGGTGTTTTCCAGGAGGATGGCAAGCCGCCCGTCACGCTGCGCGCGGGGGAGAGCCTGTTCGTTCCGACCGGAACCATCCATGCGCACTGGAACCCGAGTACCACGGAGAATCTGCGTTTCGTGGAGTTCATCGTGGCCGAGAAGGACAAGGGACGCTCGATTCCCCGGCCATTGAACAAATGAGGCCGCCTGGCCGCAAGCCAGGGAGTGCCTGGAAAGCTCAGCTCGCCGCAGCCCGCCCCAAACGGTCCCGCACGCCGTCCCATTCCGCGGTCCCGGGCGGGTGCTCAATCCAGATCAGCTTGACGCCCTGGGCGTCAAAATCACGCAGCACGGCAAACAGCTGTTGCGCCGTCGCCAGCGCGTCGTCGGGCATTCGGCGGTACAACACCTTCGACGATTTGATGCGCACAATGCTGCGGGCATAGACCGCGATGTGCGCCGCTTCTGTGCCCAATAAGTCAAGCGCGGTTTGTATGGGCCCCGCATCCATCAAGCGTACCTTGGCATTCGGCGCGTAATGTGCCTCCAGCGTGCCGGAAGCTCGCGGCGCAGCGCCCTCTTCAAGCAGAACTTCATCCTTCGTCAGCACCGGCTCGCCGCAAGCGGCCTCGAGCTGGTCGCGCGTGAGCACGCCGGGGCGCAGCAGCACCGGCCGGCCACGCGTGCAATCGACAATGCAGGACTCAATACCGACCGTACACGGCCCACCATCCAGCACCAGCAGTTCCTCGTCAAACTCGCCCGCCACATGTTGCGCGGTGGTCGGGCTGACGCGGCCAAAACGGTTGGCGCTGGGACCGGCCACGCCGGTGTTGCAGGCTTTCAAAAAAGCCAGCGCCACCGGGTGCGCAGGGCAACGCAGGCCCACGGAGTTCTGCCCGCCGGCGGCTGCAGCCGCGACACCCGGCTTGCGCGGCAGGATCACCGTCAGCGGACCGGGCCAGAAGGCTTTCATCAGGCTGGCCGCAAAGGGTGGCACGCTGCTGGCGTAGTCATTGACCTGGGCCACATCGGCCACATGGACAATCAGCGGATGGTCTGAGGGCCGGCCCTTTGCGGCAAAAATGCCGGCCACCGCAGCATCACTCGATGCATCCGCGCCCAGGCCATACACCGTCTCCGTCGGAAAGCCGACCAGCCCCCCGGACTGGATCCGGCGGGCGGCCTGGAGAATGGCTTGCGGGTCGGTACCGGGCAGGATCATCAGATGCCGTCAAGCCCGGGCAGGCCCAGGATATCGGCGGCCTTGCGCGCCGTGGCTTTCACGCCGGCAAGGTCTGCGCCCGTGATGTTGAGGTGGCCCATCTTGCGGCCCGGCCGCGCATGCAGCTTGCCGTACAGGTGCAGATGCGCGCCCGGCAAGGCCAGCACGGCCTGCCAGTCGGGTGTGCGCATCTGGCCCTGTGGATCGAACCACACGTCACCCAGCAGGTTAAGCATGATGGCCGGCGAATGCTGGCGCGGCGCCGGCAAGGGCAGGCCGGCCATGGCGTGCACCTGCAGGTCAAACTGCGAGACATCGCAGGCGTCCATGGTGTGGTGGCCGCTGTTGTGCGGGCGCGGCGCCATCTCGTTGACGATCAGGCCACCGTGTTCGCTGCCGTCGTCAATGACAAAAAACTCGACGCACAGCACACCCACATAGCCGATGTGGTTTGCTATTGATTTGGTAGCTGCCTGCGCGCGCAATGCGAGGGCCGCGGGCATATTTGACTCATAAGCATGGGTGACGGCGAGGATGCCGTCCACATGCACGTTGCGCTGCGGCGCAAAACCCACAATGTCGCCGTTCCAGCCGCGTGCCACGATGACGGAGCATTCGGCTTTCAGCGGCATGAGCTTTTCCAGCACGCAGGGCACCTGCTTCAGCTCGCCCCAGGCCGCCGCCAGTTCAGCCGCGTTTTTAACGCGCACCTGGCCCTTGCCGTCGTAACCCATGCGCGCCGTCTTCAGGATGCCGGGCAGCAGTTCGGCGGGCACCGCCTCAAGCTGCGCCGGCGTCTCTATCACCGCATAGGGCGCGCAGCTCACACCCGACACATGGGCGCAGGCGACGAAATGCGATTTTTCCTCGATGCGGTTTTGCGCAATCGCCACGGCGGCAGCGCCGGGCGCTACCGGCCGCTGGCCGGCCAGCGTTTGCAGCGCGCCGGCGGGCACGTTTTCAAATTCGGTGGTGACGGCGTCACTGAGCGCGGCCAGCTGCGCCAGGCCGCTGGCGTCGCTGTAATCCGTCTGGACATGGTGGTGGCTGACCAGCCCGGCGGGGCTGTGCGGGTCCGGGTCCAGCACTGCGGTGAAGTACCCCAGGCGCTGCGCGGCGTGCACAAACATGCGGCCCAGCTGGCCGCCGCCCATGACACCCAATGTGGCGGGCCGGCCTGAAGCGGAGACAGTGCCCGGGAAAATGGGGGCCTGGCTCATTGGGGCGGCAAAGTCATGGCGTGTGCGGCAGCGGTTTGCGCTGTGCGAAAGGCCTGCAGCTTTTCAAGCAGTGTTTTGTCGTGCAGGGCCAGCATGGCCACCGCAAACAGCGCCGCATTGGCCGCACCGGCATTGCCTATGGCAAAGGTGGCCACCGGCACGCCCTTGGGCATTTGCACAATGCTGTGCAGCGAATCCACACCCTGCAGGTGTTTGCTGGCCACCGGCACACCGAGCACCGGCACGGTTGTCTTGGCTGCCAGCATGCCCGGCAGGTGGGCCGCGCCGCCGGCGCCTGCGATGATGGCCTGCAGGCCGCGGCCCGAGGCCTGTTCTGCATAGGCAAACAGCTCATCGGGCATGCGGTGCGCGGACACCACGCGCGCCTCATGGGCAATGCCGAATTCTGTAAGTATCTGCACCGCATGCTGCATGGTCTCCCAGTCGCTGCTGGAGCCCATCACCACGCCAACCACGGGTTTGGCGGCGGGGCTTGCGGGATTGTGTGTGGTCATATGGAATCTTTTCGGTCTGGGGCTGTTTTGAGGCTGCCCAGAGGTTGCAGGGGCTGTGCGCCGGTAAACACCGATTTTAAGGGGTCAGGGGCCGGCGGCGTGCTACCCTCCCTTCGGTTGAAAAATCCCCTCCAATCCCAAACTCCTACAGATCATGATCGACGTCACCATTGCCAACTTTGAACAGGAAGTCATCACGGCTTCCATGACCACCCCGGTGCTGATTGATTTCTGGGCACCCTGGTGCGGGCCCTGCAAGTCACTCGGGCCCATCCTGGAAAAGGTCGAGGCCGCCTACGGTGGGCGCTTCAAGCTGGTGAAGATCGACTCCGACCAGGAGCAGCAGCTGGGCGCGGCCTTCGGCATCAAGAGCATTCCGACCTGCATCCTGATGGTCAACGGCCAGCCGGTGGACGGTTTTACCGGGGCGCTGCCCGAGGGCAAGGTCAAGGAATTCCTGGACAAGCACCTGCCGCCCGGTGAGGAACTGCCCGCGGAAGAAGAGCCGGCCCTTGAAGCCGACACCTCGCCCGAAGCCGTGCTGGAAAAGCTCAGGCAGGATGTGGCGAAAGACCCGGCCAACGAAAATGCACGTTTTGAGCTGGTGAAGGCGCTGTTGCTGGACGGCAGCGACGACGATGCCAAGGTGGCGTTTGCCCCAGTCATCGCCCAGACCGCCGCGGTGCGCCGCTTCGACTCGCTCAAACGCTGGATGGATGCTATTGATTTTGTAGCTGGTCACGCAAATGAAGCGGGGGCCGAGGCCGGATTTAACGCAAAAATTGCGGCCAACAAGCGTGATTTCCAGGCGCGTTTTGACAGGGCCCGCTGGCTGATGGCCCAGAACCGCTGGACCGATGCGCTGGACGAGTTGCTGGACATCCTGATGCGCGACAAAACCTGGAGCGAGGACCTGGCGCGCAAGACCTATATCGCCATCCTCGACATCATGGAAGCGCCCAAACCAAAGGTCGCCGATGGCCAGATCCCCCCGGAAGACCCGGTCGTCGCCACCTACCGCCGCCGCCTGAGCAGCGTGGTACTGAGCTGATCAGCGCATCAGGCCACCAGCCTGTGCGGCGCGCCGCTTGAAGAAAACGGCCGCCGTTCGGTCGCCAGCACGCGCTGCGCGTTCAGGCTGCCGATGGGAATCGAGGCGTCGCGCGGGATGCCGCCCGACAGCTGCAGCGCCAGGTAGCGGCCGCAGCACACCCGCAGGAAGGACGCAAAATTGTCCACCCCGTCGCGTTCGGCCAGCAGCTCGTCGTGCAGTTTGGTGCACAGCTGGGGCACGCTCATGCCGTCGCGGCTGGCAATCTCGCCCAGCACGTCCCAGAACAGGTTCTCCAGCCGTATGCTGGTGGCCACGCCGTGCAGGCGCACCGAGCGGATACGGCTTTCGTAGAGCGCCGGGTCGGCGCTGATAAAGACCTCGCACATGTTGTGTCTCCAGCGGGTTGGGGTTTCAGTCTGCCCTGTCAGGTCTCAGGCAGCCTGAAATCATGCAACTTGCGCTGGCCGGCGTCAATGCGTGATCCGCGTCCCGAGCAGGGCCAGGAACTGGGCGATCCAGGCCGGGTGTGCCGGCCAGGCCGGTGCCGACACCAGGTTGCCCTCTGTATGGGCGGCGTCAATGGCGATATCGGCATAGGTGCCGCCGGCGCGCTCCACCTCGGTGCGGCAGGCCGGGTAGGCCGAGCAGGTCCGCCCCTCAAGCACGTCAGCGCCCGCCAGCAGTTGTGCCGCATGGCAGATAGCCGCGACCGGCTTGTTGCTGCTGAAAAAGTGCTTCACCATGGCCACCACGGCCGGGTAGGTGCGCAGGTATTCAGGGCCGCGGCCGCCGGGCAGCAGCAGCGCGTCGTAGCTTTCGGCCTTGATGTCGGAAAAGGAGGCATTCAGCACAAAGTTGTGGCCTGGCTTTTCGCTGTAGGTCTGCGCGCCTTCAAAGTCATGGATGGCGGTCTTGATGTGGTCGCCGGCCTTTTTGTCCGGGCAGACCGCGTGCACGGTATGGCCCACGGCCAGCAGCGCCTGGAAGGGCACCATGGTTTCGTAGTCTTCGCAATAGTCCCCGCAAATCATCAGAATCTTTTTGGCAGCCATGTCTGTCTCCTGTCATTGGTGAGTGAAAGGGGACATTCTTGAGCAGCAGCGGGCTCTTGTGGTGTTAGCCGGCTGTGACAGGCTTGCGGCGCGCTGCGGCAGGGCCTTTATCACTCCTGTTTTGATAGCTGGTTGCGCGCATCAATACTGGGCTGAGGCCCATTTTCACAATATTTTCATGCGTAAAAAAACCGCCTGCTCCCATGGGAGTGAAGGCGGTTTGCCGGCCCCTGCGGGGACTCAGGCGGCGGTCAGGCGCTCCAGCGCTTCGCGGTACTTGGCGGCGGTCTTGCCGATCACATCCGGCGGCAGGTGCGGTGCCGGCGGTGTCTTGTCCCAGGGTTTGCCGTTGATGCGCACGGCCTCCAGCCAGTCGCGCACAAACTGCTTGTCGTAGCTTGGCGGGTTCGCACCTAGGGCATAGGCAGCTTCATAACCTTCGATGGGCCAGTAGCGCGAGGAATCGGGCGTGAGCACCTCGTCCATCAAGGTCAGCGTACCGTTTTCGTCCAGGCCAAACTCGAACTTGGTGTCGGCAATGATGATGCCCTTGGTCAGGGCAAAAGCCGCGGCTTCCTGGTAGATCTGGATGCTGATCTTTTTGATCTGCGCGGCCAGTTCCGGGCCGACCACCTTGACGACCTGCTCGTAGCTGATGTTTTCGTCATGCTCGCCCACATCGGCCTTGGCGGCCGGCGTGAAGATGGGCTCGGGCAGCTTGCCGGCGTTTTTCAGGCCTGCGGGCAGTGGCACGCCGCACACGGCCTGGCTGTCCTGGTATTCCTTCCAGCCGCTGCCTGCCAGGTAACCGCGCACCACCGCCTCGACCGGAATCGGCTTCAGGCGCTTGACCAGCATGGAGCGGTCCCGGACCTGCGGGATTTCTTCGGCCGTAACCACGCTTTCCGGCGCCTCGCCGGTCAGGTGGTTGGGGCAGATATGGCCCAGCCGGCCAAACCAGAACAGCGCCATCTGCGTCAGCAGCGCGCCCTTGCCGGGAATCGGCTCACCCAGGATCACGTCAAACGCGCTCAGGCGGTCGCTGGCGACCATCAGCAGGCGGTCCTTGCCGACGGCGTAGTTGTCACGCACCTTGCCGCGGGCGAGCAAGGGCAGGGAAGTCAGGGCGGAGGTGTGGAGCGCTTGGGTCATGATGGGTGTCAAAGTGAAAAAGCCCGCGCGACTCAGGCAGAGTCCACGGGCCTTGAATTATCGCCAATCCGCGAGGGCGGCGGCAGGTGTTTTATTGAACCACCTGCGCCAGCTCGCCTTTGGCGTATTTGGCGGCCACGACCTGCAGGGTGTCACCCTTGATCTTCGCGCCCTGGCCTTCGCAGCCGAACTCGATGTAACGCTGCTTGCACAGCGCCTTGGCGGCCTCGCGGGCGGGTTTGAGCCATTCGCGCGCGTCGAACTTCTCGGGGTTCTCGGCCAGGAACTTGCGCACCGCGCCTGTCATGGCCAAGCGGATGTCGGTGTCGATATTGATCTTGCGCACGCCGTGCTTGATGGCTTCCTGGATTTCCTCGACCGGCACGCCGTAGGTTTCCTTCATGGCGCCGCCGTACTGGCGGATGATGGCCAGCAGTTCCTGCGGCACGGATGAAGACCCATGCATGACCAGGTGCGTGCTCGGGATGCGTTTGTGGATTTCCTTGATGCGGTCAATCGCCAGGATGTCGCCGGTGGGCTTGCGGCTGAATTTGTAGGCGCCGTGGCTGGTGCCTATGGCAATTGCCAGCGCGTCGATCTGCGTTTGCTTGACGAAGTCTGCCGCCTGCTCGGGGTCGGTCAGCAGCTGCTCGCGAGTCATGGTGGCGTCGGTGCCGTGGCCGTCTTCCTTGTCGCCCTTCATGGTTTCCAGGGAGCCCAGGCAACCCAGTTCACCTTCAATCGTGACGCCGTATTTGTGCGCCATCTGGGACACTTTTTTCGTCACTTCGACGTTGTACTCGTAGCTGGCGATGGTTTTGCCATCGGCTTCCAGCGAGCCGTCCATCATCACGGACGAAAAGCCCAGGTTGATTGCACCCTGGCAAACGTCGGGGTTCTGACCGTGGTCCTGGTGCATGACCAGCGGGATGTTGGGGTACATCTCGATGGCGGCTTCGATCAGGTGTTTGATAAAGGGCTCGCCGGCATATTTGCGGGCGCCGGCGCTGGCCTGCAGGATCACCGGCGCGCCGGTTTCCTTTGCAGCTTCCATCACGGCCTGCACCTGTTCGAGGTTGTTGACGTTAAAAGCCGGAATGCCGTAGCCGTTGACTGCCGCATGGTCCAGCAGCTCGCGCATCGAAACGAGTGCCATGATCGAATCCCCAGAAAATTAAAAACGCTGTGAAAAAGAGTGGGTTTCCGGCGGAAGCCTGGCAACGATGGCGCTGCATTGGATGGCCGTAACCGCGAGGTAACCGGGACCCCAATTCTAACTGCCGTGGAGAAGTGCGGCCCCCACGCTTATCACTTCGTGTATTACGCTGCCCCCCGAGGGGGCTGTGCTTGCTTGGGGCAGCCCGGCGCGGCGCACGCTGGCCCCCACGCTTATCACTTCGTGTATTGCGCGACTCCTCGAGGGGCTTGTGCCTGTTTGGGGCGGGGTACCGTCCGGCCTCAGCCTGTGGACCCGATGAATGCCGTGACGCGCGCCAGAACCGGCGCCCGTCCCCTGAGCACCGAGGCCATGGCGGCAATCAGCGTGGCATGGCTGACGCCGTCAAATTGCGCCGACTCGACCCGGACACCCGCGTTTTTCAGTTTCTGCGCCATGGCCACGGTGCTGCGCAGCGGATCCACCACCCCGTCATGGACAGGCGCCAGCAGCAGGGCCGGCGGCGAGGCGTTCGAGGCGTGGAGCAGCGGCTGGCTGTCTTTGGGCGTGTCCGGCCAGTTAAAGGCGACCCGGGTTTTCCCGTCACCAATAGGTAAAAAATCGTATGGGCCGGCCAAGCCTATCCAGCCCGCAAGCCGCGCGGGCGCCAGACCGACCGCTTCCAGCCAGCGTTTGTCCAGTGCCAGCATGGCGGCGTTATAGGCGCCGGCGCTGTGGCCCATGACAAAAATGCGGGTGGGCTTGACGCCATATTCAGCGGCATGGTCAAACGCCCAGCGCACGGCGCTGGCGCTGTCCTGGACAAATACGGGGTAACGGAATTCAGGGCTGAGGCGGTAGTCTGCAACGACGGCCACCACACCCTGCGAAGCCAGCGCCTCGCCCACGAAGCGATAGTCTTCACGGTCACCGGACGACCAGCTGCCGCCATAAAAAAACACCACCATGGCCGGGTTGCTGACAGGCGTTTTGGGCTGGTAGACGTCGACTTTCTGGCGTGGATGCTGGCCATAAGCCTGGCCCGGGGTTCGCTGGTAGGTGTCCGTGGCCACCGTGGCATTGAGGATATCTACCCCGGAACAAGCGCTTAGCAGCGCAGGCAGCATGGCAAGAAGGGAGCGTCTGGGCAATGTTGAAGCCGGCTGGTTCATGGTGTTCCGTTATATACGCCGGCCATGAAGCGCTGGATTCAGCCAGTGCCCGAAATGCGTGTGGGACAGTGCCCCAGGGGCCACTGTCCTGCTCGCAACGCAGACAGCGCGCGGCGCTCAGTCCTCGACGAAGACGTCTTCGCGCTTGGCCTTGATCGCGGGGAGAGTGACGATGATGATGAGCAACAGCGTGATCGCCAGCAGGCTGGCCGAGATTGGCCGCGACAGCAGCACGCTCCAGTCACCCCGCGACAGCAGCAGCGTGCGCCGCAGGTTTTCCTCCATCATGGGTCCGAGGATGAAGCCAAGCAGCAAGGGGGCGGGCTCACAGCCGAGCTTGTAAAACGCATAACCCACGATGCCGAAAATGCCGACCATCCATACGTCGAAAGTGTTGTTGTTCTCAGAATAAACGCCGATGGCGCAGAACAGCACGATCGCCGGGAATAGCCACCGGTAGGGAATCGTCAGCAACTTGATCCAGATGCCGATCATCGGCAGGTTCAACACAATCAGCATCAGGTTGCCTATCCACATGGAGGCGATCAGGCCCCAGAACAGCTCGGGGTTGCTGGTCATGACCTGCGGGCCCGGCTGGATGTTGTGGATGGTCATGGCGCCGACCATCAACGCCATCACGGCGTTGGGAGGAATGCCCAGTGTCAGCAAGGGGATAAAGGATGTTTGCGCACCGGCGTTGTTGGCGGACTCGGGTCCGGCGACGCCGCGGATGTTGCCCTGGCCGAACGGGATTTCGCCCTTCTTCAGGCTTATTTTCTTTTCAAGCGTGTAGGAAGCGAAGGCGGACAGCAAAGCCCCCCCGCCCGGCAGGATGCCGAGCGCCGATCCGAGCGCCGTGCCGCGCATCACGGCCGGCAGCATGGCCTTGAAATCCTCACGCGTGGGCCACAAGCCCTGGACATTGGCGGTGAAAACCTCACGCTCTTCATCGGGCTTGGCCAGGTTGCTGATGATTTCGCCATAGCCAAAAACACCCATCGCAATAGCGATGAAACCAATACCGTCGGTGAGTTCGGGAATGTCGAAGCTGTAGCGCGCCACACCCGAGTTGACGTCGGTGCCGACAAGGCCCAGCAGCAAACCAACCATGATCATGCCGATGGCCTTGATCAGCGAGCCCGAGGCCAGCACCACCGCACCGATGAGGCCGAGCACCATCAGCGAGAAATACTCGGCCGGCCCGAACTTGAAAGCCAGCTCCGTCAGGGGAGCGGCAAAGCCCGCCAGGATCAAGGTGCCGACGCAGCCGGCAAAAAACGAGCCCAGGCCCGCCGCAGCGAGCGCCGGGCCCGCGCGGCCTTTGCGCGCCATCTGATAACCGTCGATCACCGTCACAACCGAGGAGGACTCGCCGGGGAGGTTGACGAGAATGGCGGTCGTGGAGCCGCCGTACTGCGCACCATAGTAGATGCCGGCCAGCATGATGAGCGCAGACACAGGCGGCAGCGCGTAAGTCGCCGGGAGCAGCATGGCAATGGTAGCGACCGGTCCGATGCCCGGCAGCACGCCGATCAGCGTGCCCAGCAGGCAACCGACAAGTGCATAAATCAGGTTCTGGAAAGTGAAGGCAACGCCGAAGCCGAGCGCAAGATTGTCGAATAATTCCATTATTTGTTTCCTTTAGCCTGGGCTTAACCGGTGATGAAGGCCGGCCACACCGGGAACTGCAGCTTGAGCGCAACCACGAAGGCGAAATAGCTGCCAACGGCCAGCACGGTGGCCAGGATGAAGACGCTGCGGAACCTGAATTCGTTGCTCGCGAAGCTGGCGATGAAGGTCAGCGCGTAGATCGCGATGATCATGCCCATGGCCGGCAGTTTGATGCTGGACAAGCCGGCAAGCAGCACCCCGAAAGCAATGTTGGCCCCGATGATGAAGAGCAGCGGACGCCAGGCGATGCGGCCGATCCGGTCTCCATCAGTGGCCTTGGACAAGGTCGATGTAAACATCACGACGCAGCCGATGAGCGCGGTGATCACACCCAGGATAAGTGGAAAGTAGCCCGGGCCCATACGCGCCGCGTTCCCGACCGTGTAGTTGGTGGCGCCCACGGCAAACGCTGTACCGACGGCGGCAAACATGATGCCCGCGAAAAAGTCCCTCTGGCTTTTTATCTTCACTGAAAAGTCTCCTCTGGGGTCCACCCCCATGGGGACCTGGCCCGCCATGTTAAGAAGATAGACGCCGGGAGTTCATGACCAGATGATGACCATTTCTCCATGTTTGGCCGCATGCCCGCAGCGCGGCCAGCGGGGCCGCTTCAGGCTTGCCGCAGTGGCAGCGCGATTCGTACAGCCAGGCCCGGGCGCGTGCTGCCGGGAACGGCCGCGCTGAGCTGGTAGTTACCGTGATGGAGCTGAATCACGGCAAAGACGCTGGACAGGCCGAGGCCGTAGCCCGGCAGCGCGCTATCGCGACGGTAAAACCGGGTGCCGACACGCGTCATGTCCTCCACGGGGATGCCGGGGCCCCGGTCCGTGACGGTCAGAACCGCGTTATCGCCCTGCCTCTGCGTGCGCAACACCACGTCCACGCACTGGTCCGAATACTTGAGCGCGTTGTCCACCAGATTGGCAATGGCGCCGGCCAGCAGATCGGGATCGCCGGCAACTTCAAGCGGCTCTCCGGGCAGGAACACGAGGCTGCCGCCGCGCTCCTCGGCCACAGCCGCATACAGGTCGACCACGTCGGCCACAACCGTGTTCAATGCCACAGGCACAAAACCTTGCCGGCCGGCGCCTGACTCGGCCTCCGCGATTTGCAACAGTTTTTCGAACACGATGTTCAGGTCTTCGAGCGCCCGCCGGGTCGATGAAATAACTTCCTGACGCAAGTGGGCCGGGACGTCGTCGCCCTCGGCGGCCCGGAGCTGCGCCAGGATCCGTGTCAGCGGCGTGCGCAGGTTGTGCGCGATGGTGTTGGACACGTGGCGCACGCCGTCCATCAGATGCGCCATGCGATCCAGCATCTGCCCGATGTCCCGGTTCAGGCGGCCGAACTCGTCGTCCGGCTGAAGCGGGCCGGGCAGCACCGGCAGGCCGGTAATGCCGCGCGTTCCGACCCTCCCAAGCGTGCCCCGTATGGCATTGATGCGCTGCTCCAGCGTCATGCGAAAAACGTAGGTGCCGGCCACCACCAGCAACAGCGCCATCAGCCCGGCCGCCCGGCTGGCCTGGCCGACGAGCAGCTCCATGCGCTGCTCGTCGCGCATGTCGTGACCGACAATCAGGGAAGCCCCGTCGGGCAGCACGCGCATCAGCAACTGGCTGGGGCCTGTGCCTGCCGCGCTACCGGGGTGTTCTTCAGGCTGGTCGCTTACCCGCAAGCCCGCAGGCCGCTCCGCCAGGTTGCCCGCCAGCACGCGGCCCGATTCGTCGAGCAGCAGATAGATCTCGCTGTCCGAATCCTTGCCGTCCACGAGCATCTGCGTGATGGCGCTGGCCACCGCCGCGCGGCCGCCGAGTGCGTATTGCGTCTGCAGGTGCTGCAGCATCAGCGTAATTTGCCGCGCCGACGCCTGCTGGAGCTCGTTGACGGTCTGCATGTAGAAGATGGTCAGCGTGACCAGTACCGTGGTGGCCGCCAGCAAGGCGTAGTTGAGCGCCAGCCGGAAAGCGACCGAATGCCAGAGCGAACGAAGCGGGTTCAGCATGTCCCGCATCATCAGGCGGCAGTCATCACAACCCGTCGCCGCGGGCGGACAAGCGGTAGCCCGCGCCACGCACGGTGTGGATGAGCGCGGGCTGAAAGCCGTGGTCTATCTTCTTGCGCAGGCGGTTGATCTGCACGTCGATCACATTGGTCTGCGGATCGAAGTTGTAGTCCCACACGGCTTCGAGCAGCATGGTCCGCGTCAGCACCTGGTCGTGATGGGACATGAGGTAGGCCAGCAGCCGGAATTCGCGCGGTTGCAGGGCCACGGGTTTTCCGGCGCGCTCTACATTTCGCGTGAGCAGGTTAACCTTCAGGTCGGCGACCTGCAACTGCCTGGCTTCGGGCTCGAACTGCGCGCGACGCACCAGCGCCTCGGCGCGGGCCGCCAGTTCCGAAAAAGCAAAAGGCTTGGTCAGGTAGTCGTCGCCGCCGGCCTTCAGCCCGCGTACACGCTCGTCGAGCGAACTGAGCGCGCTCAAAACCAGTACCGGCATCCTGCGCCCCAGGCTTCGCAGCGAGGCGAGGATGGACAGGCCATCGACGTCATTGGGCAGCATGCGGTCCAGGATGACGATGTCCCAGGACTCATTGAGCGCGCGTGTCAGCCCCTCGAGGCCTTCACGGCAGACAACGGCGCTGTGGCCAAGCTCGCGAAAGCCGTCGCCAATGTAGCGCGCGCTGTCCACATCGTCTTCGATGATCAGGCAACGCCACATCAACGTGCTCCCGCAGGGCGGGTGGCACTGCGCTGGCACTGTGGCAGGAAATACAGGCTTTCAGGACGTTTCATGCTGCCAGATTGTCGCGCAGCCTTGCGAAAGCCCCTCACCGGAGGGCTGCTGGCGTGCAGCAGGACGCCGAAGCGTTCGGGGCCAGCGCACTTGCCAGGGTCGCCCGGCTAATTCACTGCGCCCCGTCCGGGGGCATTACGCCACGCGGCAGATCTTGAGCATGTTGGTGCCGCCCGGTGCGCCCATGGGTTCGCCGCAGGTGATGGCGTAGACATCGCCGCTTTGCACGATCTTGCGGCTCAGGAGATGGCCTTCGGCCTGCTCCAGCGCGGTATCGCGGTCTGCGCTGGTGTCCATCAGCAGGGGGCGCACATTGCGGTACAGCGCCATCTTGCGCTGCGTGCTCAGGCGCGGTGTCAGGGCGTAAATCGGCACGTGGATGTCATGGCGGCTCATCCACAGGGGCGTGGAGCCGCTGTCTGTCAGCGCCACGATGGCCTTGGCGCCCAGGTGGCTGGCCGTGAACAGCGCGCCCATGGCAATCGACTGGTCGATGCGGGCAAACATCTTGCCGGTGAAGTCGGAGTCGATCTCCTTGTACTCGGCTTTTTCGGCTTCGACGCAGATATTGGCCATCTCCAGGATGGTCTCCAGCGGGTACTTGCCGGCTGCCGTCTCGGCGCTGAGCATGACGGCGTCGGTGCCGTCGAGCACGGCGTTGGCCACGTCGCTGACCTCGGCGCGCGTGGGCACCGGGTTCAGGATCATGCTCTCCATCATCTGCGTGGCGGTAATGACCACCTTGTCCTGCGCACGCGCCATCTTGATCATGCGTTTTTGCAGCGCGGGAACGGCGGCGTTGCCGACTTCAACCGCGAGGTCGCCGCGCGCCACCATGATGCCGTCGCTGACGCGCAGGATTTCCGCCAGATTGGGGATGGCTTCGGCGCGCTCGATCTTGGCGATCAGGCCGGGTTTGTGTTTGTACGGGGCTGCCGCCACATTGCAGAGCTGGCGCGCCATTTCCATGTCGGTCGCGTTTTTCGGGAAACTCACGGCCACATAGTCGGCCTGGAAACTCATCGCGGTCTTGATGTCTTCCATGTCCTTGGCCGTCAGGGCCGGTGCGGTCAGGCCGCCGCCCTGCTTGTTGATGCCCTTGTTGTTGGACAGCTCGCCGCCCAGCTTGACGGTGGTGATGACTTCCTCGCCCAGCACGGCATCGACCGTCAGAACGATCAGGCCGTCGTTCAGCAACAGCACGTCGCCGGCCTTGACGTCGCGCGGCAGTTCCTTGTAGTCCAGCCCCACGCCCTTGATGTCACCGGCTTCCGTGCGGGACGCATCGAGCACAAACTTTTCGCCCGGTACCAGTTGCACCTTGCCTTCGGCAAACTTGCCGACACGGATCTTGGGGCCTTGCAGGTCGGCCATGATGGCGACTTCGCGCCCGGCGCGTTGGGCAGCCTCGCGCACGACGGTGGCCAGGTTGATGTGGTCCTGCGCCTTGCCGTGGCTGAAGTTCAGTCGCACCACGTTGACGCCGGCGCGAATCATTTTTTCCAGAAGTACCGGGTCGCTGGAAGCAGGGCCGAGGGTGGCGACGATCTTGGTAGCGCGACGTGGCATTTAAAGTCTCCGTGTAATTTAGTTTCCTATTTTCACACGAAATCAGTTACCAAACCGTTACCAATCCAGGCTGGGCCGGCAGCGCCGGGCGGCATCACAAGCCCTGTTTTTGAATAGAAAGTAGCGGTGGCCGCCATGGAGTGCGCGCCACCAGCTATCAAAAACAGAGCATCCGGTTTTAGCCTGCAGCGCGTTTTTGCAGGATTTCAAACGCCGGCAGAGTCTTGCCTTCCAGCACTTCCAGGAATGCACCGCCGCCGGTGGAGATGTAGTCCACCTGTTTTTCAATGCCGTACTTGGCAATGGCGGCCAGGGTGTCGCCACCGCCGGCAATTGAAAATGCGCTGCTTTTGGCAATGGCGCGGGCAATGCCTTCGGTGCCGTGCGAAAACGCCTCGAACTCGAACACGCCGACCGGGCCGTTCCAGACAATCGTGCCGGCCGCCATGAGCTGGGCCGCGAGTTGTGCGGTGGTTTGCGGGCCGATGTCGAGGATCAGGTCATCGTCCGCCACATCCGTCGCCGCCTTGACCGTAGCCGGTGCATCGGCGGCAAAGGTTTTGGCCGTCACCACATCCACGGGAATCGGCACCGCGGCGCNTTGGCCGTCACCACATCCACGGGAATCGGCACCGCGGCGCCGCGCGCCTTCATGGCCTCGATCACGGCTTTGGCCTCTGGCAGCAGGTCGGCTTCGGCCAGGCTTTTGCCAATCTTGAGGCCTGCGGCCAGCATGAAGGTGTTGGCAATGCCGCCGCCCACGATCAGCTGGTCCACATTGTTGGCCAGCGACTTCAGTATGGTGAGTTTGGTGGACACCTTGCTGCCCGCCACGATTGCCACCAGCGGCCTGCGCGGGTCGGTCAGTGCCTTGGAGATGGCGTCCATCTCGGCAGCCAGCAGCGGCCCGGCGCTGGCGACTTTGGCGTACTGGGCAATGCCGTAGGTGGAGGCTTCGGCGCGGTGGGCCGTACCGAACGCGTCGTGCACAAAAATATCGCACAGCGCGGCCAGCTTGCGGGCCAGCGCATCGTCATTTTTTTTCTCGCCCTTGTTCAGGCGGCAGTTTTCCAGCAGGACGACTTCACCGGGTTTGATGCTGACACCATCCACCCAGTTCGATGCCAGCGGTACATCGCGCTGCATGAGCTCGCCCAGCCGTTTGGCCACCGGCGCCAGGGAGTCGGCGGGCTTGAATTCGCCCTCCACCGGGCGGCCCAGGTGCGAGGTCACCATCACGGCGGCGCCTGCATCAAGCGCCATCTGTATGCAGGGAATCGAGGCACGGACACGTGTGTCTTCCGTGATATTGCCGCTGGCGTCCAGCGGTACGTTCAGGTCGGCGCGGATAAAAACACGCTTGCCGGCCACCTGGCCACTGGCGCACAGATCAGAAAAACGGATGAAATTCATGAACGACTCAAAAAATATAAATGGTTTGGGGCGCTGAGCCCAAAGCCTTAAATTGTAGGTGGCTCCAACAGCCCCTTCGGTAGCAGGAAGCGACACGCAGTCAGCGACCGTGGGGACCAACAATTTTCCGCCGGGCCGCCCCAAGGAAAATTAGCCCCCTTGGGGGGCAGGGAGCTACACGCAGTGAGCGACCGTGGGGGCCATTTCACCAGCCCAGCCCCAAATGCAGCGGCAGGTATACCGCCATGCCGGCAATGATGGTGCCCAGCACCCCGCGGCGCCAGTAAAACCAGCCTATGCCGGCGGCAGCCGCAAACAGGCGCGCGTCCTTCCAGGTGTCTATGAGATGGCCTTGCGTCATGACGATTTCGGGGATGATCACGGCCGCCAGCGCCGCAATGGGCGCATAGTCCAGGCCGCGCCTGGCCCAGCCGGGCAGCGTCCAGGGCTTGCTGGAGATGAAAAAGAAGGAGCGCGTGAGGACAGTCATCAGCGCCAGTCCGGCGATGGTGAGCAGCGTCCAGGGATCGGTTTGAGTCATGCTCATTCGCCATCTCCGGATTCACCGGCCCTGGCAGTCGCTGGCCGGGACAAACCGCGGTTTTCAAGCAGCAGGCACATTGCCACCGCGGCGGCAATGGCCAGCAGGATGTTGAGCTTGAGTGGCATGGCAAAGGCCGCCACGGCAACAGCACCGGCAGCCACGGCCGCCAGCACACGCAGGCGGCTGGTAATGAGCGAGCAGCTAATGCCGAGCAAGGCCAGAACACCGGCAAAACCCAGGCCCCAGCTGCTCGGGATGAAGTTGGCCAGGGCCACGCCAGCCAGGCCGCTGAGCACCCAGTTGGCCCAGCCAAGGCCACAGTTGCCGGCCAGGTAGGCCTGCTGCGCCAAACGTTGGGCCGGGTCCTCGCTGGGCTCGGGAAAACGCTGGACGAACAGCACATAACTCAGGTCGGTCGTCAGAAAACCGGTCAGCAGGCGCTCCCAGCGCGGCAAATGCATCATGTAGGCGCGCAGATGTGCGCTGAACACCACAAAACGCAGGTTGACGCAAAACGCGGCCGCCAGGATCACCCACATGGGCGCGCCTGCCATGATCAGCGGAATCGCGGCCAGCTGGGCGCTGCCGGCATAAACCACCACCGTCATCAGGACGGCCTCCAGCACGCTCATGCCGGAGTTGACCATGGCCACACCGGTCATCAGGCCCCAGGCGGCAAAACCGGGGGTAACCGGGAGCATGTCGCGTATGCCCGCACGGAACTGGGGATGGCGGAAATGGGCTGGACGCAGGAACACGGGGCCTACCTGCCAAAAACCATGCCGGGCCGCAGCTCAAAGCCACGCAGGAAATCCGCCACGGCAAGGCGCTTGCCGCCGGCGCGCTGCAGCTCGGTCAGGCGCAGCACATCCTGGCCGCAGGCGACCCTGACGCCGCCCGCATCCACAGACAAAATCGTGCCGCAGTTCACATCGGACGGGCGCAAAAAGCTCTCAATTTCATAGCGCCACAGCTTGATGCTTTCACCACCCAATGGGCTGTGGGCGCCGGGAAATGGGTCAAAGGCCCGGATTCGCCGGCCTATCACCCCGGCCGGCTGGCTCCAGTCGACCAGTGCCTCGGCCTTGTCGATCTTGTGGGCGTAGCTAACGCCGGCTTCAGGCTGCCTGACCGGTCGCAAGCCACCGCAAGCCGCCAGTTCCAGTGCTTCAACAATCAGGCGGCCGCCCATCGCCGCCAGCCGGTCGTGCAATTGACCCGTGCTGTCCGCTGGCGTGATCGGCAGGCGATCGACCAGGAGCATGTCACCGGTATCCAGCCCGGCATCCATCTGCATGATGGTCACGCCGGTCTCGGTATCGCCGGCCTCAATCGCACGGTGGATGGGCGCGGCGCCGCGCCAGCGCGGCAATAGCGAAGCGTGAATATTAAGGCAGCCCAGTCGGGGCATGTCAAGCACCCACTGCGGCAGGATCAGCCCATAAGCAGCGACAACCATGACGTCGGCACGCGCCGCCTCAATGGCTTCGCGTGCCGAAGCAGCGTCTTCAGGATATTTGCCATCCAGGCGCAGGCTGCGCGGCTGGGCTACCGGGATATGCTGGCTCTGCGCCCATTGCTTGACGGCGGAAGCCTGCAGCTTCATGCCACGCCCGGCGGGGCGGTCCGGCTGGGTCAGGACCAGGGGAATTTCAAAACCTGCTGCGTGCAGGCGCTCCAACGCGACACGGGCAAACTCTGGTGTGCCCGCAAATATGACGCGCATCAGGACATGCCAATGCTATGTTCGCTCTTTTGCTGCTTGATCATTTTGGTCTTGATCCGGTTGCGCTTGAGCGGCGACAGGTACTCCACAAACACCTTGCCCATCAGGTGGTCCATTTCATGCTGGATGCACACCGCCAGCAGGCCGTCGGCTTCATGGACCTGCATTTTTCCTTCCAGGTCCAGCGCCTGCACCTTGACGGCGACGGCGCGTTCCACGCCGTCATAAATGCCGGGCACGGACAGGCAGCCTTCGTCGTTGATCTTTGTCTCGGGACTGGCCCACAGGATTTCCGGGTTGATCAGCACCAGCGGCTTGTCGCGCTCTTCGCTCACGTCAATCACGATCAAACGCTCATGGACGTCCACCTGGGTCGCGGCCAGGCCGATGCCCTCGGCCTGGTACATGGTTTCCAGCATGTCATCGACCAGGGTTTGCAGGCGCGCATCGACTGCGGCTACAGGCTTGGCCACGGTATGCAAACGCGGATCGGGATAACGAAGAATGGTAAGTTGGGTCATGGGCAGGCTAATCAGGTGTCTCTATTTTCGCAAATTTTGATGCCTTTTAAGGATCAAGGGGCTTGTCAAACTGCATTTTCGTTGCCTAATCAAGGGCTTAGGTACAAAATCGACAGTGATTTATCAAGATAAAACATGGCCCCAGCCAGCAGGGAAGCGGGTCATGCAAGCCTACAAGCCGAGAACAAGGCCTTCAAGATGCACATTATTTCTGGTCGTTTCAGCCGTATTTCAATAGCCCTGAGCCTGTTGGGCGCGACGCTTGGGGCCCATGCGCAGAACTTCCCCATCACGGCCGACCAGAAAGCCACGGCCAGCCAGGTAGCTCAGGCGGGTATCCCGGTTGCAGACCTGGCGCCCAATGCACCGGACAGCTATGTCGTCAAAAGCGGAGACACCTTGTGGTCGATTTCGGGGCTTTTCCTGAAAAGTCCCTGGCGCTGGCCCGAACTGTGGGGCATGAACCTGCAGGACATCCGCAATCCGCACCGCATTTACCCCGGCCAGCAACTGTTCCTGGACAAATCCAACGGCCGCGCGGTGCTGCGCACACGCCAGGCCAGCGCCAATGACGGCCCGCCTACGGAAACCATACGGGTCTCGCCGCGCACGCGTTCCCAGTCGGCCGGCGACACGTCAATACCCACCCTGGCCTCCAACATCATTGAGCCCTTTCTGGCCGAGCCGCTGATTGTGGACGCCGTCACCTTTGCAGGTGCCCCGCGCATCGTGGCCGCCCAGGAAGGCCGCGTGCTGCTGAGCCGCGGCGACCGTGCTTATGCACGCGGTGTCCTGGCCGACGGCACAGGCAAGCCCTTGAGCGATGCCAGGGGTGAACCGCTGGACTACCGCGTCTTTCGCAATGCCACCCCGCTCAAGGACCCAGTAAGCGGTGCCATCCTGGGTTACGAAGCCCAGTTTGTCGGCAAGGCCGAACTGGTTCGTGGCGAATCCATACAGCAAGTGACCGCCAGGGACGGAAAAGTCACGAGTGAAATCGTGCCGGCCACCATAGACATCATTGCGACCAAGGAAGAAATGCGCACGGGCGACCGCCTGGTTGCCGAGCCGGCCCGCTCTTCGCAAAGCTACGCACCGCACGCACCTGCCACACCGATTTCCGGCCAGATCGTGTCCGTCTACGGCAGCGCGGTGACTTATGCCGCGGAAAACCAGGTGGTTGTGGTGAACCGCGGCACCAAGGACGGCCTGGAAAACGGCCATGTCATGGCCATCCTGAAAGACGGCCAGGTTTTGCAGGACCGTACCGACTCCTCGCGTACCCGGATCAAGCTGCCCAACGAGCGCAACGGCCTGCTCATGGTGTTCCGCACCTTTGACCAGCTGTCTTACGCGCTGGTGCTGCAGATCACCGACGGCGTGAAGGTCGGCGACCGGTTCACCAACCCCAACTGACGCGGGCAAAACAGCACCATCAGCCTTCTGCATCGGGCGACCTGGGACCGGCTGAACCATGGACCGCGACGAACTCCAGGCCTGGTTGCGCCTGACCCTGTCGCCCGGCATAGGCAATGAAACCGCTCGCAAGCTGCTGGCTACCTTTGGCTCTGCTCAGGCAATTTTTGAACAAAGCAGCACAACGCTGAACCAGCTGGGCTCCGAAAAGCTCAGCCGCGCCATTCTGGAAGTCCCGCCCACGCTGGCGGACCTGCTTCAGACCACGCTGGACTGGCTTGCCGCCTCGGATGAGCGCCAGATCGTCACCCTGGGTGACGCCGGCTACCCGGCCAGCCTGCTCGACATCGCAGACCCGCCTTTGATGCTTTACATGATGGGGGCCCTCGCCAAACAAGCGCGACCAGCTATCGAAAATATAGCATCCGCGCCGCAACCCCGACTAGCCATTGTCGGTAGCCGCAACCCCACGCCGCAGGGCGAGGTCAATGCCAGGCAGTTTGCCAAAACGTTCGGTGCCTCCGGCCTGTGCATCGTGTCCGGGCTGGCGCTGGGTGTGGACGGCGCCGCGCATGACGGCGCCATGCTGGGCGGCGGCAACACCATCGCCGTGGTCGGCACGGGGCTGGACCGCGTCTACCCGAAAAAACACCTTGAACTGGCACACCGGATCGCCGCGCAGGGCATGATCGTCAGCGAGTTCCCGCTGGGCACGCCACCGCTCAACGCCAACTTCCCGAAACGCAACCGGATTATTTCAGGCCTGTCACAAGGTGTGCTGGTGGTCGAAGCGGCGCTCAAGTCGGGTTCGCTGATCACCGCCCGTCTGGCGGCAGAGCAGGGCAAGGAGGTCTTCGCCATCCCCGGCTCCATCCATTCGCCGCAATCGCGCGGCTGCCACGCACTCATCAAACAAGGCGCCAAACTGGTGGAAACAGCGCAGGATGTTCTGGAAGAGCTCAGGCTGCCGTCGGTTCAGGCGCCTGAGAATCCGCCTGGTGCGAACGACGAGCCCCTCGCCGACAGCGCCTTCCTGGCCGCGCTTGGTTTTGACGTGGTCAGCCTGGACGCGCTGCAAGCGCGCACCGGACTGCCCACGCCTGAGCTCCAGGCTAAATTACTTGAGCTCGAACTGGACGGCCACCTGACGCGATTGCCAGGCGGCCTGTTCCAGCGGACAACACAGGTGTAGTTCAGGCGGCTAGTTTTTCAGCATCACGCTTCCCCAGGTGGAAGTCGTGCATCAGTCCGGCCCATTGCAGGCGGGCCTGTTTCAGGTTGCGTTCCTTGACATGGCCATAACCCTTGATGAGTTCAGGGATGCGCGCAATCTCGACAGCGACCGCGTGGTTGCCGGCATCCAGCGCCGGCAGCAGGCTTTCAATGCTGGCCTTGTACTCACCGATCAGCGCACGCTCCGTCTTGCGTTCTTCAGTGCGGCCAAAAATATCCAGTGCCGTGCCGCGCAGGCCCTTGAGTTTTGCCAGCACCCTGAAGCCGCCCAGCATCCACGAACCAAACTTCTGCTTTTGCAGCTCGCCCTTGTCGTTCTTCTTTGCCAGCAGCGGCGGCGCCAGGTGGTAGTTGAGTTTGAAGTCGCCCTCAAACATGCTGTTGACCTTGTCCAGGAAAGCTGTGTCGGTGTGCAGGCGTGCGACTTCGTACTCGTCCTTGTAGGCCATGAGCTTGAACAGGTATTTCGCAACGTTTTGCGCCAGCAGCTTTTTGCCCAGCGGGGCTTCGGCCTGCTCCACACGGCGCACAAACTTTTCGTAATCCTGCGCATAAGCCGCGTTCTGGTAGGCCGTCAAGAACTCAACACGCCGCGCCACCAGTTCATCCAGGCCCTGACGGGCCGCCGGCATGGCGATGACCTGGGCCGAGGCAAACAGCTTTTCCATGGCCGGCAAATCATGTGCAGCCCGGCGGCCCCAGGCAAATGCCATCTTGTTCTGCTCGACTGCCACGGCATTCAGCTCAATGGCCCGTGTCATGGCCTCCAGCCCCAGCGGCACCCAGCCTTTTTGCCAGGCGTAGCCCAGCAGCATGGGATTGGCATAAATGCTGTCGCCCATCAGTTTGGTGGCCGCGGTATCGGCATCAAAGGAGCCCACGCCGCCTGCGCCTACGGCCTTGCTGATCTCGGCCTGGCAGGCGCCGCCCGGGTTTTGCCAGGCGCCGTTGTGTACAAACGAGGCTGTCGGTGCACTGTGGGAATTCAACGCCACATGCGTGCGGCCTTCCTGCATGCGCGCCATGGTTTCCTTGTTGGCGCTGACGATGGGGTCGCAGCCAATGATCAGGTCGGCACTCGCAGTGCCGACGCGCGTGGTGCAGATTTCACCGGGCTTCGCGCTGATCAACACGTGGCTCCAGGTGCTGCCGCCCTTTTGCGCCAGCCCGGCCGCGTCCTGTGTGACGATGCCCTTGCCTTCGATGTGCGCGGCCATGCCCAGCAGCTGGCCGATGGTGATGACGCCCGTGCCGCCAACGCCGGCCACCACAATGCCCCACAGCGGATGGTCTGCGCCCAGCACCGGCAACACCGGTTCGGGCATCTCGCCGCCTTCAAACGGGCTGAACGATTTGTTGGCCTTTGATTTTTTCTTGAGCTGGCCGCCTTCGACAGTGACAAAGCTGGGGCAAAAACCCTTCACGCAGGAAAAGTCCTTGTTGCAGGTGCTCTGGTTGATCTGGCGCTTGCGGCCGAATTCGGTTTCCAGCGGCTCCACGCTCATGCAGTTGGACTGCTCGCCGCAATCACCGCAGCCTTCGCAGACAAGCTCGTTGATCACGACGCGCGCAGCCGGGTCCACCAGGGTGCCGCGTTTGCGGCGCCGGCGCTTTTCGGTCGCGCAGGTCTGGTCGTAGATGATGATGGTCGTGCCCTGGATTTCGCGGAACTGCTTCTGTATATCGTCCAGCTCATCGCGATGGTGCACTGTCACGCCGTCGGCAAGTTTTACGCCCTCGTATTTTTCAGGCTCGTCGGTGACGACCACGATTTTGGCGGCGCCTTCGGCCCGCACCGACTGCGAAATCTGCACCACCGAGTGCCCCTCGGGCCGCTCGCCGACCGGCTGGCCGCCCGTCATGGCGACCGCATCGTTGTAGAGGATTTTGTAGGTGATGTTCACGCCGGCGGCAATGCTCTGGCGTATCGCCAGCAGGCCGCTATGGAAGTAGGTGCCGTCGCCCAGGTTGGCAAAGATGTGTTTGTCCGTGGTGAAAGGCTGCTGCCCGACCCAGGGCACGCCCTCGCCGCCCATTTGTGTGAAGCCCATGGTGCTGCGGTCCATCCACAGTGCCATGTAGTGGCAGCCGATACCGGCCATGGCGCGCGAGCCCTCGGGCACCTTGGTCGAGGTGTTGTGCGGGCAGCCCGAGCAGAACCACGGTGTGCGTTCGCTGTCGACCACCAGCGTGGTCAATGATTTTTCCTTGGCCTCTATGACCGCCAGGCGTGCGTCTATGCGCGCCAGCATGTCGCTGTCCAGGCCGAGCTTCTTGACACGCGCGGCCAGCGCCTTGGCGATCAGCGCGGGCGACAGGTCGGCGTTGGCGCGCAGCAGGGTGTTGGCCGACGGGTTCGGCATGCTCCATTCGCCGCCGCTGCGGCTACCGGAGGGCCCCTGCGAGTCCTCGCCGGGCACCTCATTGAACTTGCCGACGATGTTGGGCCGCACATCGGCGCGCCAGTTGTACAGCTCTTCCTTGAGCTGGTATTCGATGACCTGGCGTTTTTCCTCGACCACCAGGATTTCCTGCATGCCGGTGGCAAATTCGCGCGTGAGCTGCGCTTCCAGCGGCCAGACCACGCCGACCTTGTGCAGGCGTATGCCGAGCTGGCGGCAGGTGTCGTCGTCCAGGCCCAGGTCCATCAGGGCCTGGCGTGTGTCGTTGTAGGCCTTGCCACTGGCGATCATGCCGAAGCGGTCGTTTTTGCCTTCAATCGCGTTGTAGTTCAGGCGGTTGGCGCGTATGTAGGCCAGCGCGGCATACCACTTGTAGTCAAACAGGCGCTGCTCCTGCTCCAGCGGCGCATCGGGCCAGCGGATGTGCACGCCGCCGGGTGGCATTTCAAAGTCGGTCGGGATTTTGATCTGCACCCGCCCCGGGTCAATCATGGCGCTGGCCGAGGACTCGACGATCTCCTGTATGGTTTTGACGCCAGCCCAGACACCCGCGTAGCGGCTGAGCGCAATCGCATGCAGGCCCAGGTCCAGAATCTCCTGCACGCTGGCCGGGAAAAACACCGGCAGGCCGCAGGCCTTGAAGATATGGTCGCTCTGGTGCGCAGCCGTCGAGCTTTTTGAAATGTGGTCGTCGCCGGCAATCGCAATTGCGCCGCCCCAGGGCGTGGTGCCCGCCATATTGGCGTGTTTAAAAACGTCCGAGGTACGGTCCACACCCGGACCCTTGCCGTACCAGATGCCAAACACACCATCAAATTTATTGGTACCGGGAGGTGCAAAACCCAGTTGCTGCGTGCCCCACACGGCGGTCGCTGCCAGCTCTTCATTGACGCCGGGCTGGAAGATGATGTTCTGCGCCTTGAGGTATTTGGCGGCCTTCCACAAGGCCTGGTCGTAACCACCCAGCGGTGAACCGCGGTAGCCTGAAATAAAACCTGCCGTATTTTTACCCTGCTGTTTGTCACGCAGTTGCTGCAGCATGGGCAGCTTGACCAGCGCCTGCACACCGCTCATGAAGGCATGACCATAGTCCAGGCTGTATTTGTCGTCGAGCGTGACGGTTTCCAGCGACTTGCGAATGTGTTCCGGTAGCGGGGCGTTCATTATTTTGTCTCCTGCAGCAGATAGCTATACATGGGGCGCTTTCACTGGATTTTGAAGAGCCGGCCATGCCGCAAACCGGCAATGAGGCAGCCTCAAAAATGCAAAACTCCATGGCAAAGTGTATGCATTAAATCCAGATAAGTCTTTGCTTTCTTTGCCCTGTATTGGCTATGATGAGCAAGAATCTTCCAATTTATTGGACATTATGGAAATACTTGATAAGTTCGACATTGCCATACTGCAGCATCTGCAAACCGATGCCCGCCTGACCAATGCAGAGCTTGCCTCGCGAGTCGGTTTGTCGGCGGCGCCCTGCTGGCGGCGTGTGCGGGCGCTGGAAGAGTCGGGCTTTATCACGGGTTACCGGGCCGAGATCAACCGCCACAAGATAGGCTTGGGCGTGCTGGCGTTTGTGCGGCTGGATGCCGAGCGGATCACTGGCGACACAACACGCCAGCTGGAAGAGGCCATCAGGAAGCTGCCGGAAATCGTGTCATGCCACTACATCAGCGGCACTGGCACGTTTGAGCTGCAGGTCGTGGCGCAGGACCTGGAGGCCTTCAGCAAGTTTGCGCTGCAAAAGCTGATCAACCTGCCCAATGTGAAAGACATGCACACCAGCTTTTCACTGGGTGAGGTCAAGGCCAGCAGTGCCCTGCCGCTGGGCCACCTGGCGCGCGGGGCCTGAGCGCCCGAATGCATTTGGGAATTTATAGTGCGCGCAATCTGCTATGGTTTTGATAGCTGGTTGCGCGCATATTCAGGCGGCCACAGGCACTTTTTATATGTAAAAAGGCCTTTTTCGCCTGAAAAAGCCGTTTCAGGACGGCTTAACGCTTGCCCAATTGCCCATGCGGATCAATCACGAATTTTGTCGGTGCACCCGCATCAAACTGCGCGTAACCGGCAGGCGCCTCGTCCAGCGAGATCACCTTGACGCCGACGATGTCGGCGATCTTGATGCGGTCCCACAAAATGGCCTGCATGAGTGCGCGGTTGTACTGCATCACCGGCGTCTGCCCGGTCATGAAGCTGTGTGACTTGGCCCAGCCCAGGCCAAGGCGAATGCTCAGGGAGCCGGTCTTGGCAGCCTTGTCCACACCGCCCGGGTCTTCTGTCACATACAGACCCGGGATGCCGATCTTGCCGGCCGCTCTTGTAATTTCCATCAGCGAGTTGAGCACGGTGGCGGGTGCCTCGTGCTGCGCGCCTTCGTGGCCGTGGCCGCGTGCTTCAAAGCCGACGGCGTCAATGGCGCTGTCGACTTCAGGCACGCCGAGGATGGCCTGGATCTGGTCACCGAGTGGCACATCGGTTGAGAGGTCTGCGATTTCGAAACCAACGCTTTTGGCATGCTTCAAACGCGCGGGGTTCACGTCACCGACGATGACCACCGCCGCACCCAGGAGGCGTGCCGATGCGGCCGCCGCCAGACCGACCGGGCCGGCGCCAGCCACATACACGGTGCTGCCGGGGCCGACGCCTGCGGTGACGGCGCCGTGGTAGCCGGTGGGCAGTATGTCTGACAGGCAGGTCAGGTCGCGGATCTTTTCAATGGCCTGGGCGCGGTCGGGGAATTTGAGCAGGTTGAAGTCGGCATACGGCACCATGACGTATTCGGCCTGGCCGCCAACCCAGCCGCCCATGTCCACATAACCGTAAGCGCCGCCGGGGCGGGATTCGTTGACGGTCAGGCAGACGCCGGTCTGGCGTTCCTTGCACAGGCGGCAGCGGCCGCAGGCAACGTTGAAGGGCACGGAGACGATGTCGCCCACGCTGAGGGTTTCAACATCCTTGCCGGCTTCAATGACTTCGCCGGTGATTTCGTGGCCGAGCACGAGACCGGCGGGGGCGGTGGTGCGGCCGCGCACCATGTGCTGGTCGGAGCCGCAGATGTTGGTGGTCAGCACCTTCAGGATCACGCCGTGGTTGGCGGTGCGGCCCTTGGGGTTGAGCAGTTTCGGGTAGTCGATGGAACGGACTTCCACCTTGCCCTGCTCTACGTAAACAACGCCTCTGTTACTTGCCATTTTTGTCTCCTGTTGGTTAACTGACTCGAATCGGGTAGCTGTTAAACCGCGGCCGCTGCCTGCCGCAGTTTTGTGATGAGGCGCCTGGCGCGATTGGGCCCGGCATCCACATGGATGTCAATGTTGGGACCCGGCCCCTGGCGCATCTGGTTGCGGTATTGCGCTTCTATGATGACCTTGTCTTCTTCAAAGGTGGCGGCGGTCTGGTCCACCACCAGCGTTGTGACGTCGGTACGGTCAGGATGCGGGTTGGTCGCAATCGTCCAGAAGTAATGCGTCGTGGTTTCGGTTTCCGGCGTCACGCCGTGAAAGCCGCGCATGTGAAAACCATGGCGCTCCGGGTCGTCGTAGGAGCCGGTGCCATGGTCCATCGCGCCGGTCCAGATGGCGCAGTGCGAGGGGTGAAACTCCACTTCCTGCCAGCGGTCTATCTTGCCGGCAAAAGGCCAGGCCGATGCGTAAGTCGGCGGCGGGTCTGATTCAGGCATGAGGCGTATCACACGTACGGTCTCTTCCGTGCTCTCGACCTTGACTGCGGCGTTCATGTGCAGCGTCGGGTTGCCGCCAATCGTCTTGAGGTGCACATAACCCAGGTGGCTCAGGTCCAGCAGGTTGTCGTGGATCAGCTGCCACGGCGCATCGTAGTGGTACACATCGCCGCCGAACCTGTAGGCGGCATCGCTGTGAAAGCGATAGGCCGGTGGTTCATCTTTCGGCTGGCTGTCCGGCGTGGCACCCACCCATACCCACAGGATCTGGTCGCGCTCGCGCAGTGGGTAGGCGGTGACGCAAGCCTTTGCGGGAATGCGCTCCTGGCCCGGGATTTCAACGCATTTGCCGGTGGTGTCAAACAGCAGGCCGTGGTAGCCGCAGCGCAGGCCGGCGCCCTCTACATTGCCGCAGGACAGCGGCAGGTCGCGGTGGCAGCAGCGGTCCTGCAGCGCGGCAACCTTGCCGTCCTGGGCACGAAACAGCACCATGGGCCGCGACAGTATGGTGCGCGCCACGGGCTTGTCTTTGAGCTCCCAGGAAAAGCCGGCGACGTACCAGCGGTCCAGCGGAAAAATGGCCGGTGCGCGTGTGATCTCAACCGGGGTGGCCATATCGTTCATGTCTTGCTCCTGCTGCGTTGAACGGGCTTATTTGCCCGGGTCCTTGACGGCCTTGATCTTGTCGATTTCGATGTTGTAGAGCTGGCCGCCCTGGCGCTCTACCTTGCGGATATAAACGTCCTGCACGATGTCGCGGGTTTGCGCGTCGATGGTGATGGGGCCGCGCGGGCTTTCAAAGGACAGGCCCTTCATCGCATCGACCAGCGCCTGGCCTTGACCCTGGCCTTTGGTTTTTTCCAGCGCCTTGTAGATCACCGCCATGCCGTCGTAACCGCCGACGGCCATGAAGTTGGGCCGCATGCCCTTGTTGGCGGCGTTGAAGTCCGCCACAAACTTTTTATTCACGCTGGAATCATGCGCTGCCGAGTAATGGAATGAGGTCACCACGCCCAGCGCCGAATCGCCCATCTCATTGAGCAAATCATCATCAGTGATGCCGCCATCACCGATCAGCTTGATGCCCACCTTGTCGAGGCCGCGCTCGGTGAACTGTTTCATCAATGCCGCACCAGGGCCGGAAGGCACAAATACAAACACCGCCTCGGGCTTTTCATCACGCACGCGCTGCAAAAAGGGCGCGAAGTCCGGATTGCGCATGGGCACGCGCAGCTCGGCCAGCACCTTGCCGCCCGATGCCTTGACCTTCTCGGTGAAGTTCTTTTCAGCGTCGAGGCCGGGACCGTAGTCGGACACCAGCGTCACGAATTTGGTCATTTTGTTTTTCGAGGCCCATTCGGCCATGGTCGAGGCGCTCTGGTACAGCGTGTAGCTGGTGCGCACAAAAAATGGCGAGGTGGCGACAACGCTGGAAGTTGCCGCCGCCATGATGATCGCAGGCGTTTTGGATTGCGTGGCTATCGCACCGGCAGAAAGCGCGCTAGGGGTGAGGCCGAAGCCGGCAATCACACTGACCTTGTCATTGACGATCAGCTCCTGCGCCAGGCGCTTGGTGCCATCGGGCACGCCGGCATCGTCCTTCAAAATCACCTCGACCTTGCGGCCGGCAACGGTGGAGCCGTTCTGCGCCATGTAGAGCTTGACGGCGGCTTCGATCTGTTTGCCGGTGGAAGCGAACGGGCCGGTCATCGGCAGGATCAGTCCGACCTTGAAGGGCTCGCCCTGTGCCATGGCGCCGCCGGACAGGGTGGCAATTGCGCAGGCTGCGGCGCAAAGGAAGAAACGCTTTTTCATGAGTCTGTCTCCATTCGTGAGGTTGGTACTGGCAAGCTTGGGGCACGGCATGCGCATGCACCCGGCAATCCCGGGCACGCTAATTCCGCATACTGACTGTCAATCAGTGTACTGAATGAGAACTTCCCAAACAAGCCAAAAAATTCAGGGTTTTCCCTAGTCCCTGGCCTCGCTGCGCTGCAATGGCGCCCGACTTTGTTCGTTGTTCAGGTGCACAAATTTCTTGAGCAGGCGCATGAATTCCTTTTTCTCCGCAGGCTCGAGGCTGGCCAGTATGCGGTCGCGCAGGGTGTGAACGGCAGGCACCATGGCGTTCAGCGCGGCCTCGCCCTCCGCCGTCAACGACAGGCGGCGCTGGCGCCGGGCGATGACTTCGCGGTGTATCCAGCCCCGGCTTTCCAGCCGCACGGCGATGTCGGCCGCCGTGGATTTGTCCAGCGCCACCAGCCCCGCCAGCGTGACCTGGTCAATGCCCGGCGACTCCTGGAGCATGCGCAAAATCGAATACTGGATGGGCGTGACATCCACATTCATGGTCTCGAAAAACATGGACACCGCAATCTGGTTGGCACGCCGGATCAGGTGCCCCGGCTGCTCGAACAAATCCATCAGCAGGTTCTCTTCCGCCGTGGCGGCCGTCTCTTCGGGTGTGATTTTTCGCTTGGTGCTCATGGCGGATATTGTGCGGCAGGAAGCCGCGCAGAAATCCAGTCCAGTGCCATTTTTAAGCAATTCATGGCCACGGCCGGCATCAGTCGCCCGCTACCAGCTATGAATTAGATAGCAATCAGGTGCAGGTGGACCTGCGCATCATGCGCAACGTCACAGCATCCGCGTCAATCGCGCACACAACGCACCACCAGCGGCAGCAGGGGGTAGCGCAGGATCGCTTCGCGCCCGCTGGCACCCAGTCCGAACTCTGCGCGCATGCGCGGGTTGCTGTAAACGGATTGTTTGTCGCCTATGCCGCCGGCATCACGGTACAGCACGTCGTAGCCGCGCGAGCCGTCCAGCACCGCCGTGTTGTCTATAAAACGGGCCGTGAATTCAACGCCCGCTTCGCAGCGGTACAGCGGTGCCTCTGCATTCCAGCTGTTGCCTGCGCAGCCGGCCAGGACACTGCAGCACAACAGGCCGAGCGCTTTTGCAGATGATGATTTTTTCATTCGGCCTCCCGGGTGCTTGAGGATTCAGGATTTCTACTTCGGCCAGAGCACCCAGAGGTTCAGGGGCTGGTTCATGCGGGAGGCGAACTCGCCGGCTTCCGCACCGGTGCCCGCAAAATAGTCGGCCCGTACCGCTCCCACAATGGCGCTGCCGGTATCCTGCGCAAACACCAGCTTTTGCAGGCTGACGGTATTGCCGCGGGACGCCAGCCAGACCGGCGTGCCGTAGGGAATGCTGCCGGGGTCCACCGCAATCGAGCGGCCCGGCGTCAGCGCAACACCCTGCGCGCCCCTGGGACCAAATGCCGCATCAAAAGCGTTGAGCGGCTCTTCACGGAAAAATATATAGCGCGGATTGCTCCAGAGCATCTGCTGCACACGTTGCGGGTTTTGCGCGGCCCAGGCCTTGGTGGACTCGGCCCACGGCGCGGCCATCCTGCCCGCGCCCTGGTCCAGCAGCCATTGCGTCACGCTGCGAAAAGGCTGGTCATTGGAGCCGGCAAACGCGACGCGCACCAGGCGCTGGGAGCCGTCGGCTTCAGCCACACTCAGGCGGCCCGAGCCCTGGATGTGCAGCACCATGGCATCCACCGGGTCTGCCAGCCAGGCGATTTCCCGCCCCTTGAGGGCGGCGCGCGCCTCAGGCAGGGTGTCTATCTCCTGGCGCGAATACCAGGGTTTGCGGCTGCCGTACCCCAGCGGCGTTTTGTACAAAGGCACTTCGTAGCCGGCGCCCGCTTGCCGGCTGGCCTTGAGCAGCGGCTCGTAATAACTGGTCAGCAAACCATCGGCCTGGCCCTGTATCGACTCCACACGAAAGGGCTGCAGCCTGGCCAGCATCCAGGCACGCTGCTCCTCGCCAGACGCAATGCTCAGGCGCCGGACATCGGCACACAAGGGCGCAAAGACCGGCCCGGGCCGTTCGCAGCTTTTAAGCCAGGCATTCCAGGCTTCAAACAGTTGGTCGTCATCAAAACCCGGCAGCTCGGCCCAGCGCACCGGCACCCAGCGGCTTTTCCCCTGGAGCATGGGCGGCGGCAGCGGCGCACCGTCGTCCCGGCGGGCGGGGACGGCCTGCGGCTCAGCCTGGGGCGGCGTGTAGACCGGCCCCACCGCGCAGGACACCAGCACAAGGGTGGTGGCGATAATCGCCGCTGTCTGTACAACTCTTTGAAGGCGTGTCATGGTCCTGCTGTTGCTGGAAGCCCTGGGGGCATTGGTTTTACTGGTGTTCATTGTGTGGTGGACGATGTTCTCGGGCCGCAAAAATGGCGAGTTGAAAAATGATTCGCAGGACAAGCAACCCGACCCGGCGGACAAGGCCTAGTACTGCAACCTGGAAGTAGCGAAACAAGGTGAAAACGATGGATTCGCGCCCAGGGCAAGGCGCAAACCGCAGTGAAGGCCGTGCGCCTTCACAAGGGTTGCAACGCCGCCATGGGTGTGAAGGCGCGTTTTCATGTTTCGATATTTTCGGGTTGCAGTACCAGGCGCTACGCAAGATCACGCAGCAGATTGGCCAGCTCCACCGCCGATTTGACACCCATCTTGTCGAAAACGCGTGCGCGGTGAACTTCCACCGTGCGCACGCTGATGTCCAGCTGGTCGGCCACCAGCTTGTTGGGCAAGCCGCCCACCACCAGCCGCATCACGTCCCGCTCCCTGTCGGTCAGGCCGTCCAGCCGGGCCTGCAGCCCGCTCGCGGTATTGTGCTGGGCCAGCGCCGAGGCGGAATGCTGCAATGCCTGTTCGATGCGGTCGACCAGCGCATTGTCTGAAAAAGGCTTCTCGCAAAAATCAAAGGCTCCGCGCTTGACAGTGGCAACGACTGTCGGCACATCGGCATGGCCGGTGAGAAAAATAACCGGCAGGGTAGGCTGCAGGCCGTAGTCAATCAGCTTGTCGAACATCGCCAGGCCACTCAAGGCCCCCATGCGCACATCCAGCAGCACGCAGGACGGCGACTGGACCGAAAAATTCCCGGAAATCCGGGCGTCAAAGGCTTCCGCGCAGTCAAAAGACTCGCTTGGCAAACGGCGCGATCGCAGCAGCCAGGCCAGCGCATCCCTGACGCCCGCATCGTCGTCAACTATATAAACCGTGGCATTCTGGATAGGCTCCATGCTTACTCCTGTCCGTCATTTTCCTGACGGGCTTAATTTTTTCCGGGCGGCGGCGCCACCGGCAAGGTAAAACTGAAAATCGTACCGCGTGGCTGGACCGCCTCATACCCGAGAAAACCGCCATGCTGCTCGATCACGGTACGGCACAGGTTCAGGCCCAGTCCCATGCCCTCCACCTTGGTGGTGAAAAACGGCGTAAACAGCTGCTCGGCCACTTCCGGGGAAATACCCTCGCCCAGGTCAATCACCGCGAACTCGACCCAGCTGCTGTGTTCGTTGGACGCCGCCGGCCTGACACGCAGGGTCAGGACGCGGGCGGCGTTGCCCGAGCCTGGCTGTACCTGAGTATCCTGCATGGCCTGCATGCCGTTGCGCGACAGGTTCAATAGCACCTGCTCCACCATGGTGCGGTCACACAACACCGGCGGGCATGACGAATCCACGTCGATGGCGACGGTGACCGACAGCTTGCGCGCCTGCAGGCTCACCAGCGGCATGACAGCGTCCAGCAGGGCGCGCGGCGGCACCGCTTCGCGGGCCTGGTCGCGGCGGCGCACAAAGTCGCGCACGCTCTTGATCACCTTGCCGGCGCGTTCCGCCTGCTCGGCAATACGGCTCATGGCCTGCTGCAGGTCATTTGAAAGATGGCCGGCCGGCGCATCCAGCGGCCAGTCGCCCGCAGCCTCATCTTTCATCAGGTTAAGGGAGCCCGTCGCATAACTTGAAATCGCGGCCAGCGGCTGGTTCAGCTCGTGGCTCAGCAACGAAGCCATCTCTCCGATCATGGCCAGGCGGGCCGTGGCCTGCAAACGTTCCTGGCTGGCGCGCGAAAGCTCCTCCACACGGCGCTGCTCGCTGACATCAAGAATGGCGCTCATCCAGCCGGTGTGCTTGCCGACCGCATTGATCAACGGGGCTTCCATGATGAGCACGGGAAAACGCGTGCCGTCAGGCCGCATGAACACCGATTCATGCCCCTCCCTGGGCAGGTTGTTGCCGGCCAGGCGTATGGCCTGCCGTTGCTGGTAGGTGTCGGCCATCTCGGGCGGCCAGTAAGGCGAGGGAAAACTCTGGTTCAGCAAGTCCTTGGCATCCACGCCCACCATCTCGCAAAAAGCCGGGTTCACATAGGTGATCCGGCCGGACAGGTCGCGGGCACGCAAGCCGGTCACCACCGAGTCCTCCATGGCCTTGCGAAAAGCCAGCGCTTCGCCGAGGTCGTGCTCGACTTTCAGGCGCCGCCGCATGTCGCGCGCCAGCAGGAACAGCACGGCCATCAGGGCCAGGGACATGGCCGTGACAAGCGCCGTCAATACATTGGGGAAAAACGCAGGCGTTCCCTGGCGGCTTTCAAGCCGCAGCACCAGCGTATTGCCGGGCAGGTCCAGCAGTTGCTGCGCGACATAGATGCGGCTTCCGCGCGACGCCGTGCCGTACAGCGCCAGGCGCGTGCCATCCGCCTCGGTGAACGAAAGGCTTTGCCCGCGGGCCACCTGCTTGCCCACAAGTTCGGACAGTACCTCCTGCAGGGAATAGGTGGCGACGATATAACCCGAGAGACGGCCGGCCACCATGATGGGCATGCACATGTCCAGCATCTCGAACCCCAGGCCGTCCGGCTGCGGCATGAAGTAGCTGGTGGAGTAGGCGGCACCGCTCAGGCGGCGCGCCGTGGTGCATGCCAGGCTGACATCCGCCTGCGTGGTCTCGCGCCCCAGGCGCTCAAAAACAGGGCTGCGGTAAGGTGTGTCCGCGTAAACGAGTGTCTTGAGGGACTCGCTGCGCCACTCAAGGCGCATGATCTCGCGATGCTCGCGCATCATGTCGGCAGCAGGAAGATGCCAGGTGTCCGGCGTGCGCTCACTGGACTGCAAGGCCTGGAAGCCCTGGATGTTGCGGGTCAGCCCGGCACGAATGTCCGTGACGGTTTCAGCCGCATCCGCTTCAAGCCGGCTTTGTATCTGGCTGGCCTCATAGCGGCCTGCCAGCCACACCAGCGTGCCGAGCAGCGTCACCAGCAGCGCGAGCAGCAAGATCCAGAGTATCGATCGCCGCAAGCCGACATGGCTGCTTGCCCATTTGAGGGCGGCCATGCCGCTGAACCTTGATGGGGAAGGCTTCACAGCACACCATGGTTCAGGGCCGGCAAGCGCAGGCGCTCGGCCTCCAGCCGCGCCTTGAGCAGTTCGGCCATCACCACGCCCGGTCCTTCGGCCTGCTGCGCCAGGATCTGCCCCCAGGGGTCCACCACCATGCTGTGGCCCCAGGTGCGCCGCTTGTTTTCATGCGTGCCGCCTTGCGCCGATGCCAGCACGTAGGCCAGGTTTTCAATGGCGCGCGCGCGCAGCAGTATTTCCCAGTGCGCCTGGCCCGTCGTGAACGTGAAAGCGCTGGGCACCAGCAGCAGATCGGCCTTGAGCGCGCGGTACAGCTCCGGAAAACGCAGGTCATAACAAATGCTCAAACCGATCCGCCAGGTGCTGCCGTCCCTGGAGGGCAGGTCAAAAGTCACAGGCTGCCGGCCCGGCTGGAGCACACGCGACTCATCGTAACTTTCCCGGCCATTGTCAAAACGGAAAAGGTGCATCTTGTCGTAGCGCGCCGTGCATTGACCGGTGGGTCCATACACCAGGGTGCTGTTAAAGACCTGTTTGACCGGCGCCTCGGCCGCGCCCGTTGCAAGCGGCACGGTTCCGCCCACGATCCACAACCCGAGCTCATGCGCGCACCGGCCCAGGAAATCCTGCAGCGGCCCCTGGCCCGGCTGCTCGGCGAACTGCAGCTTGTCCGTATCCTTGAAGCCCAGCATGCAAAAGTACTCGGGCAGGACCGCAAGCTCGGCCCCTTGTTGCGCAGCCTGCTCAAGCAGACCCCGCGCAGTATCGAGATTGGTGCGGATGTCCGCCGAGGACACCATCTGGAGTGCGGCGACTTTCATCCTAGAAACAGCAGTTGGATGCGCCCGGGTGCGCAGTGATCGGCGTGCCAGGCAAGGCGCGACAACACCGTGGGCTCCTGCCCACAAGGCGGAGCAACGCCGCATGGTGCGGCGAGCGCTGTGCAATCGGGTGCATAGCGCTGCCATCCACAAGGTGAACTGGATCGAAGAGGGGAAAGTCAGTAGTCATACAGCCTTTCTGAAATTGACGAGCGGTCAACTGCTGTTTCTAGGATCACGGCTTGCGCTCTACTTTCGTGATTTTGGGGTCGGCCCAGCTGCCGTCAATATGAAATTCCTGCGTGGTGGCCTGGATCAGCGGACGGCGCAGGAAATACTGCGCCAGGAAACTTCCCAGGCCAATGGCCGGATTGATAACCGTTGCAATCAGCGAGGCCGTTCCGGCGTTGATCTCGGGCACAACCACCACCTTGATGTCCTGCGTTTCCCTGGCAATGTCGGCGCTGCCTTCCATCAGAACGGCAGCGTTCACGCCCTTCATCTGCAGGTTGTTCGTAGCGGCCACACCCTGGTTGATATTGACGTCGCCACGTACAAAATCAAATGCAAAACCTTCCGAGAATACGTCACGGAAATCCAGCGTCAGGCGCCGCGGCAGGGACTGCAGGCTCAACACGCCAAGCAGCTTGGCAATACCCGGGTCGGCCTTGAGAAACTGGCCCGACTCGATGTTCACGTTGAACTGCCCGCTCATGCTGGGGTAGTCCAGGCTCATCGGCGAGCCTATCCAGGCCACCTGGCCTTCCATCTTTCCCTTGCCGCGCCGCACCACGTCGCCCATGCCAAACCGCCTGAGCAACTCGCCGGAGTCGGCAATGTCCAGCTTGAAATTCATCACGGTCCGCCGACGCTCGACGGCGCCGCGCTGCCGCGCTGCGCTTGCCTGTGCATTCACGGCCACCCAGTTGCCGGTTGCCGTCAGCACTGCTTCCGGCATGGTGATATTGAGTTTGTTGAGGCGCCACTCCCGTACGCCGCCCTCGCGGGCAATGACCGATGCGCCGCGGTTCACCGCATCAATCTCAACACGACCGAGTTTCTTGCCGCGCAACTCCAGGTCATCCACCACCACGTCAAGGGCGGGAATATTGGCCGGCTGCTCATCGAGAATGGTTTCCACATCACTGGCCGTGCTTTGCCCCAGGTTCAGGCGCGACAGGCGCGCAAACACACGTCCCGCGCCGGCCCCTCCGGGCTGGCGAAACTCGACATAACCATTGAGTTCGGTGGCATCGATATTGGCACGCCAGTTCAGGCCTTCCCGCGTCCCGCCAACCACCACATTGTTCAGCCTGTGGCCTTCCATCTGCAGTTCCCTTGCGCGTATGGCCATCTGCGTCGGCAGGTAATTCAATGACGCGCCGGAAAGGAGAGGGCGGCCTGGCGCCGCTGGCGTTGACACGGAAGGCCCCCCGCTGCCGGGAGCTGACAGGGCCTTCTCCCATGCATCCAGGTCCACCCTGGCAAGGTTGATGTTGGCCGCCACGCCGCTGTCGGGCAAAGGCACGGACTCGCCGGGCTCAAGCCCGACACTGATGCCGCCCCGGACAACCCGGGCCTGCTCACCACTGACATCACGCACGTACACAACCGAGGCAATGGACCCCACCGTCAAGGCCAGTTGGTCCTGCAGTTTCTGTCCTGGCGCCAGGGATTCGCGCAGCAATGTGTTTTCGAACCGCAGGGGCATGGCGGTTTCTGCGCTTTTGTTCAATGGCGCCGGCAAGCTCAAGGCCATGCCCTGCAGGTTGCTTGACACCACGACCTCGGTCACCCCGCGCCTGAACCCGAGCGTCGCCGAATATGCGGCACTGCCGCTGGCGTTTTGCGCCAGATGGGCCGCAAAACCCAGGTCCTTCGCCTGCCGCAGCCCCTCGGCCGTGAGTGTTCCCTGCGCCTTGAACTCGATATTGCCGTCCCCCCGCTCGGCATTGCCTCCGGTCGCCGCGGTACGCGACGGCGCACGCATGCCGCCCTCGAACCGGATATCGCCGCCCAGCATGCGCGCCTGGGCTGCCACAACGTTAAAACCGGTTTCGCTGAAAGTCACCACGCCCTTGAGGCGCGCCAGCGCGGGCGACGCCGGGGTGAACTGCACATCATTGCCCGGCAGGGAGACCGTCCCCTGCACCCGGGTTTTATCGACGGCATGCAGCGGCAAATTCAGGTGAAAACCGTAGTCGCCAGATCCGCTGGCAACTGCTTTTGCGAGCGCCTGGCCGGTCATGCCGCCTATGGGGGAGGCATTGACAAAACCCAGCGCGTCGGCCAGCGGCCCCTTGATGCTGGCGCCCAGGTCCAGCGTGGCGGAGTGCATGAGGTCAGGGATACGCGCATCGGCTTTCACCACCTGCAGGCCGGCCAGGCCAGCAACCCTGGCGCTCGCGCTGTTGACCTCCAGTGCAGCGCGATTGAAGACCAACTCACCCTGAACATCCGTCAACACCGGCCAGGACTGCGCGTCCTTCGGTTGCGCCGATGCAGGAACATAGGCGAAAGTGCCGTTTTTGACTTTGGCGGATACCTTGAACTCGCCCTGCGCCGGGTCCGAAAAAGGGATGTGGTCGACCGGCCCCTTGACCCTGAATTTCACATCGCTGACTGCGCCCTGCACAACCGCATCGCGCACATAGTGGCGCACGCCGTCCGGCAACACCAGCGGCAGGTAGCGGTGAACCCGGGCGCCGTCCCCGCGGCTCAGGCTTCCCTGCAAATCCAGCACGCCCAGGGAGGTCCCGGTGCCCGACTGCCAGCTGGCCTGCGCCACACCCTCCGCATCCGTACTGGAAAACTTTATATTGCGCAATTGGGTGTCTATATTGCCGTCCGCCAGCTTCCACTGGGCGTCCAGCGACAGTTTGTCCAGGACGATGCGCGGGTCTTCAAAAACACCCGGCAAATCAAGTGCCCCCCGGCTAATGCTGACCGTAGCCTTGCCGCCGGCCTGCGTCACGTCAAAATCAATGGCGGCCCCGCTCACGCCAGGGCGGCCCGGGTGTTCATGGGCCTGCGGGTTTGAAAGGGTTCCGGCTGCCACACCGGGATTGGGCAAGGATGCCAGCTCAAGTCCTGTCGCCCGGCCCTTGGCCGCAAAAGTCACCGCGCCCTCAACTGCTACCTGCCAGCGGGCCTCTATGGTTTCAACCAGCCCCTTGGGCGCATAAGACGCGACCAGTGCATGGGTTGAGGTACCGAGTGGCAAACGGTTGGCAATCTGGGCCACGGCGGCAAGGTCAAGATTGTCGGCTTTCAGTTCGTTTTGCTGCGCTGTTTGCCCTTGCGTTCCAGTGTGAACCAAAGCCAGGTTGCCGCCCGGCCATTGCAGGCCGTCTTTGGTGCTGAAACGCAAGCCCTCCGTGCTGAACTCGAAGCCATCGGCCAGTTGCCGCCCGGCAAAACGGCCCATCACCGACTCCAGCGCCAGCGGTTCAAGTGCTTTGCCCAGTTGGGCATCCACCTCGGCCAGCGCCACATCGGCCGTTGCGCCCGTGACCTGCCCCCTGCTCACGTCAGCCCAGGCGCGCAGGCTGCCACTGCCGGTCCGAAGGTCCACACCCATGGTGTCCAGGCTGGCGTAGTCCTTGATGCGGGAAACATCGACACGGCGGAACTCCGCATACATCTGGCCCGACCAGTTCATCCACTGGCCCGCATCGCCGGAAAGCAGGGGTTGCCTGAAAATGCCGCGCAGGCTGAAGCGCTCGCCCCAGCCAGGCGGGGGTGTGGCATCCAGCCGCATCAGGTGGCGGCGATGCCCGTTGCGCAGCACGGCATCAACCTGGCTCAAGGCCAGAGGGGGAGCACGGCGCAGCTCATCAGTCCAGCGCACCGTGCCGCCCTTGATGGACAGCTCGGCTTGCGAAAAAATCCAGTCGGCAGCCGCGTTGCCGCTTTGGTTCTGCGAGACATCCAGGCCACCGACGTATATTTTGCCGTCGGCGGCCCGCCGGATTTCAAGCGCCGGCTGGTCGATAAAAAGCTGCTCGAACCCCATTCCCCAAAGCGATGAAGGCGATAACGCGGCCAGCACGCGCGGCAGGCGCAAGGCTTCGCGCCCCTGCATGTCCAGCAGTACCACATCACGCAGCTCGAATGATGGAATCAGGCCCCCGGATTTGGCGGATATCTCGCCAATGCGGACAGTCACCCCCAGGGTTTTACTGGCTTCCATTTCAAGGCGCGGGCGAAACTCCCCGATTCGCGGCACAATCCAGCCGTGAAGCACAGCCCAGCTTGCGCCAAAGAGCAGCCAGGCCGCCACCGTCAGCCAAAGCAGGATGCGGGCAATGCGGGCCAGCCAGCGCATGCGCTGCGGCGCCATGTTTTGCAGGCTTGGCAAGAGGGAAGTCATCTGAGTCATTGGCAGGAGAATTATGACCGTCAGCGCAACTGTCCTATCCAGGAGTCACCGTGAAGTTTTGTGAAGTAGTGTGATGTCCTCGACCCACCACAGCCCTGCCAGCCCTCACCCAATGACCCCGATGACGTCAGGTGCATCCGCTTATTCGCGTTTTGTGCAGCGCATACAGCGCCGTTACGCCAGCCAGATGGGCCTGCTGCCGGAAGGCGCGCCGGTACGCGCCGGCATGGAACACTGCCTGCAGGCCTTGCTGGCGCAGGGCCTTGAAACCGGTGCAGCCCTGCGTGTGCTGCGCCAGCTGGTGATGGAGCGGCTGGTGGTGCTCGACTGCGACGGCGACCCCGCAAACCAGGCCGCGCTCACGGTGGTGACCCGTGCCATGACCGAGCTGGCCGAGCTGGCGCTTGACGTGGCCACACGCACATCCCGGGCGGCCCTGGAAGAGTTGCACGGGCTTCCCCAATGCCCCGATAACGCAGGTGCACCGGCCAGCGATGCCCAATTGTGGGTTGTAGGCATGGGCAAGCTGGGGGCGCGTGAACTCAATGTCTCCAGCGACATCGACCTGATTTATATCTACGACCACGATGGTGAAACTTCCGGCCGGCCTGACGGGCGCGGCAGGATTTCCAACCACGAATTCTTCGCGCACCAGGTCAAGGCGATCTACGGCCTGATAGGCGACACCACGGAACACGGTTTTGTGTTCCGGGTTGATCTGGCACTGCGGCCCAACGGCAATTCCGGGCCGGCCGCCATTTCGCTCAATGCACTCGAGGAATATTTCCAGGCGCAGGGCCGCGAATGGGAGCGCTTTGCATGGCTTAAAAGCCGTGTGGTGGCGCCGCTCGAATGCATACAGAACGGCTCCGCGCAGGCCTTGCGCGGGCTGATACTGCCTTTCGTATTCAGGCGCTACCTCGACTACAACGTCTTTGATTCCCTGCGCACGCTGCACCGGCAAATCCGCGAACACGCTGCCAAGCGCTGTGCGGGCCATCCCGAGCGCGCCAACGACGTCAAGATCTCGCGCGGCGGCATCCGCGAGATTGAATTCACCGTACAGCTCCTGCAAGTGGTGCGCGGCGGGCAGTTTCCCGAACTGCGCACCCGGCCCACCGTGGACGCACTGGGCCGCCTGGCCCATGCCGGCCTGATGGCACAGGAAACGGCCGATGCGCTGGCTCGTGCCTATGAGTTCCTGCGCCGGGTGGAACACCGCATCCAGTACCTGGACGACCAGCAGACCCATGTCCTGCCGACCCGGGACGATGACCTGAACTGGATTTCACAAACCATGGGTTACAGCGACTGCTGCCTGTTCCTCGGCGAGCTGGATGCTCACCGCGAACTGGTCGCGCAGGAGTTTGACAAGCTGCTCGGGGGCAAACCCGCATGCAAGGGCTGCGGCAAGGCGGCCGGATCGAACGGCTCAGCGCCCCTGCAGCTGGACGACCTCCTCGACAACCTGTCGGCGCAATGGCCCAGCCAGTTTCGCGCCCGCGTGGCCCTGTGGCGCAAACACCCCAAGGTGATGGCACTTCGCGATGATTCGCGCGCCCGCCTGACACAACTGGTGCAGCGTACCGCCTTGTGGCTGGGCGAAGGCACGGTCACCGAAGAAGCCGCCCTGCGCGTGATTGACTGGATAGAGCCCCTGCTGCGGCGCGAAAGCTACCTGGCGCTGCTGCTGGAACGCCCGGCAGTGCATGTCCGCCTGTTGCGCCTGCTGGGTGCCGCGAAGTGGCCTGCACGCTACCTGCTGCAGCACCCGGGCGTGATTGACGAACTGGCCAGCGACGCGCTGCTGCATGAACGTTTTGACCGCGCGGCCTTCGCCAAAGAATTGCAACTGCGCCTGGCATCCCTCAAACGCACCGGTGAAGACGATGAAGAGGCCTGCCTGAACCTGCTGCGCCGCGCCCACCATGCAGAGGTCTTTCGCACCCTTGCCAGGGACGTGGAAGGCGTGCTCACCGTGGAACAGGTGGCAGACGACCTGAGCGCGCTGGCGGAAGTGATCCTGGCCGTCACCACCGACTGGTGCTGGCAACGCCTTAAAAACAGGCACCGCGAGAGTCCGCAATTCGCCATCATTGCCTACGGCAAGCTGGGCGGCAAGGAACTGGGCTATGGCAGCGACCTGGACATCGTGTTTGTTTATGAAGACGAACACGAGCAGGCTGCAGAGGTCTATGCGGCCTTTGTGCGCAAGCTCATCAACTGGCTGACCGTCAAAACCGGCGAGGGCGACCTGTTCGAGATCGACACCGCCCTGCGGCCCAACGGCAACTCCGGCCTGCTGGTCACCAGTTTTGAGGCCTACACCCGCTACCAGCAGCAACGCGGCAGCAACACCGCCTGGACCTGGGAACACCAGGCCATGACCCGCGCCCGTTTTGTACTGGGGGAAGAACCCCTGCGCGAACGCTTCGAGCAGGTCCGGGAAAGCGTCATCACTGCTCCGCGCGACGCTGCGCTGCTGCGCGACGAGATCGTTTCCATGCGCGAAAAAGTCCGTGCGGCCCGCCCCATCAAGGGCGACAGGTTTGATGTGAAACACAGCACGGGCGGCATGGTGGATGCCGAGTTTGTGGTTCAGTTCCTTGTGCTGTCGCAGTCCGCGAAGCACCCCGAACTGGTGCAGAACATCGGCAACATCGCCCTGCTGCAATGTGCCGAGGCCGTCGGCCTGCTGCCGCAAGGCGTGGGCCAGCAGGCCGCCAGCGCCTACCGCGAGCTCAGGCGCGTGCAGCACCGTGCACGCCTGAATGAAGAGCCTACGCAGGTCGACCCGCCGGAACTGCAGGCAGAACGCGACGCCATCAAAGCGCTGTGGACTGCTGTTTTTGGCTCCTGGTCCTCGATTTAGTTAAATCAAACGATTGATTCATGTGCTTTAATCGGGCGCATGCGTGCAGCGCCGGGCCGCCCCAAGCAAGCGCGCACCGCAGTGCAAAGCACGAAGGTATCCAATGAATGTATCTCCTCGCCTGACATCCCCGCCGGCCTCCACGGCAACGCAAGCTGCGGGCCGCAAACAGCGCTCGGACGGTGCCGGGGCCAGGGCGCAACTCCTGCAAACTGCGCTCAGGCTTTTTTCAGAAAAGGGTTTCTCCAAAACCTCGACGCGCGAGATTGCACAGGCCGCCGGCGCGAACATCGCGGCCATCAGTTATTACTTCGGCGACAAGGCCGGCCTGTACCGGGCGGTTTTCACCGAGCCCATGGGCAGCGTGGGCGATGACATCGCGGTTTACAACCAGCCGCACCTGAACCTTCACCAGTCGCTTGAGGGCTTCTTCAGCAGTTTCCTGGAGCCGCTGCAGCAGGGCGAACTGGTGCAGCTCTGCACCCGCCTGCATTTTCGCGAGATGCTGGAGCCGACCGGCCTCTGGGCTGAAGAAGTTGACAACGGCATCAAGCCCGCGCACGCGGCGCTGGTCGAGGTGCTGTGCCGCCACCTGCAACTCGGCAAGGCCGATGATGACGTTCACAGGCTGGCCTTTTCCATCGCCGGGCTGGCGCTGCAGCTTTTTATCTGCCGTGACATCGTTGAGGTGATCCGGCCGCAACTGATGGACAAACCCCAGGCCATAGACCAGTGGAGCAGCCGCCTGGTGAGTTATGCAGAGGCCATGGTCGACACCGAGGCCGCCCGCCGCGGCAAGGGCCCCGGGCCAATGGGCACAGCGCCACGCAGCAGGAAAGCCAGTTCATGAGAAGACCAGATACCTCCGGCCGCCGCTACGTGCTGGCCCACGTGCTTGGGTTCGGCGTGGTGCTGGCGCTCGCAGGCTGCGCCGCGACGGCACCGCCCGCAACGGTTCCTGTTTCAGCACCGCCGCAATGGTATGCCCCGCTGCCGCCGGGCACCACCACACCCACAAGCAGTGTCACGCCCAGCCTGCCACACAACGGCAGCCTGACAGGCTTGTCTCAGTGGTGGCAGCAGCAAAACGACCCGCTGCTGGTGGAACTGATTGAAGCCGCCCAGGCCGTCAGCCCTTCGGTGATCACGGCGCGCTCAAATATCGAACAGGCGCAGGCAACCCGCGCCTCGTCGGAGGCGGCCCTGCTGCCCACGCTGGACGGCACCGGCGGTTTGAGCCGCAGCCAGTCTGCCCCCATCAACCGGACCATCGTGGCGCCGCCGACAAACCTGGCCCAGCTCGGTCTGCAGACCAGCTGGGAGCTGGACATGTTTGGCCAGAACCGCGCCAGCCTGGAGGCCGACAAAGAACGCCTGCAAGGCACCGAGGCCATGTGGCACGATGCCCGCGTCTCCGTCGCGGCGGAAGTCGCCAACCAGTATTACAGCCTGCGCGCCTGTGAAAAACTGCTGCTCATCGCACGCGCCGATGCCCGTTCCCGCGCTGAGACGGCGCGCCTGACAGGCCTGATGACCAGGGCCGGATTTGAAGCCCCCGCCACCGCCGCGCTGGCGCGTGCCAGTTCGGCAGAAGGCAACAGCCGGGTGACGCAGCAGCAGGCCCAGTGCGAAGTGGATGTCAAGGCGCTGGTTGCATTGACGGCATTCGCCGAACCCGCACTCCGGCAGAAACTGGAACAGGCACAGGCCGACGTACCCCAGCAAGGCATTGCCGAGATCTCCAGCATTCCGGCGGAAGTCCTTGCCCAGCGCCCGGATGTCTTCAACGCCGCACGCGAACTGACTGCCGCCAGCTTTGAGGTCGGCAGCGCACGTGCGCAGCGTTATCCGCGACTCAGCATCACGGGTTCCGTCACCACCAACCGGGCACGGGCGCGGGCCTTCAGCCAGAACTTTGACACCTGGTCCATAGGACCACTGGCGCTGACGGTACCGCTCTTTGACGGCGGGGTCAGCCAGGCCCACCTTGAGGCCGCCAAGACCCGCTACGAAGAGGCCGCCGGCAAATACAGGGCCACGGTGCGGCAGGCCGTGCGGGAGGTCGAGGAGGCTCTGGTCAACCTGCAAAGCACCACCGATCGCGGTGGCGATACGGTCGTGGCGTCAGAAGGCTACCGCGCATCCTTTGCCGGCACCGAGGCCCGCTACAAGGCCGGCCTGGCCAGCCTGGTCGAACTGGAAGAGTCGCGCCGCACGCTGTTGTCGGCACAGGGCGCGGTGGCCAACCTTGAGAAAGAACGCAGAAGTGCATGGATAGCGCTTTACCGCGCGCTGGGTGGCGGCTGGACCGTCTCGGCACCGCCAGCCACCCCCATGGTGTTTGACATCCCGGCATCGGCCCTGCCGTCCTGGCCCTGAATTGCAACCGTCCCGCCCCAGCAAGCTCCCTGACCCATCACCCGTATGAAACAATTCGAACTCAAACGCAAACCGGCAGCTATTGTTTTGATAGCTATTGCCGCCCTGGGATTGGGGGCTACGACCATTTTTTCCACAAAATCCGGGGCTGCCGACGAGAAAAGGAACACACCCAAACCGGCGCTGACGGTTACCACGGTATTGCCCAGCCAGACCAGCCTGCCCATCAGGCTGTCCGCCAACGGCAACATCACGGCCTGGCAGGAGGCCCTCATAGGCAGCGAAGCCAACGGCCTGCGGTTGACGGAAGTCCGCGCCAATGTCGGCGACACGGTGCGTGCAGGCCAGGTGCTGGCCGTCTTTGCACTTGAGTCGGTCCAGGCCGAGGTCGCACAGGGCCGCGCCAGCATGGCAGAAGCCGAGGCCAATGCGCTGGATGCAGCCGGCAATGCCGAAAAAGCCCGCACGCTGCAAGCCAGCGGCGCCCTGAGCGAACAGCAGATCAACCAGTACATGACGGCGGAAAAAACCGCCAAAGCCCGTCTCGAAGCGGCCAGGGCGACCCTGGCTGTGCAGCAGGTGCGGCTAAAACAGACCCAGTTGCTCGCGCCGGACAACGGCGTCATTTCCGCCCGTACGGCCACCGTGGGTGCGGTTGTGGGCGCGGGCACGGAACTTTTCCGCATGATTCGCGGCGGACGGCTGGAATGGCGCGCCGAAGTCACCTCCAGCGAACTGGGCCGCCTGAGCGCCGGCACGGCGGCAACCGTGGTCGCAGCCAATGGCGTGGCGCTCAAGGGCAGGGTGCGCATGATTGCGCCCACCGTCGATCCGCAAACCCGCTCCGCGCTGGTGTATGTGGACCTGCCCAACCCTGTCGGCAAGCTCGATGCGGCCCAGGTTCCGGTCAAGGCGGGCATGTTCGCCAAGGGCGAGTTCGACCTGGGCTCGTCAAACGCGCTGACCATACCGCAGCAGTCCGTGGTGATCCGCGATGGATTCAGTTATGTGTTTGCGCTGGGTGCCGGCAACCACGTCAGCCAGGTCAAGGTGCAAACCGGCCGGCGCCTGGGCGACCGGGTGGAAGTGATCTCCGGCCTCAAGCCTGATGCAGAGCTGGTGGCCAGCGGCGCGGGCTTCCTCAACGACGGCGACCTGGTGAACAAGGTAGCCGCCCAGAACCCCGAAAACACCCAAAAAACAGAGCCAAACAAGGCCACGGCCACCGCACCTACTGCGCAACCAGCTATCAAATAAGGAGCAGTCATGAACTTCTCCTCGCTCTCCATCAAGAACCCGGTCCCGGCGATCATGCTGTTTGTGCTGCTCACGCTGGCAGGCCTGCTGGCCTACCGCTCCAGCGCGGTGCAGGACTTCCCCGACATCGAACTGCCCATCGTGACCGTCATCGCCTCCTTGCCCGGCGCAGCCCCGGCGCAGCTGGAGACCGAGGTCGCACGCAAGATCGAGGATTCGGTCGCCTCGCTGCAGGGCGTTAAAAACATCTACACCAGCGTGCTCGACGGCTCGGTAGATGTCACGGTTGAATTTATCCTGGAAAAACAGCTGTCCGAAGCCGTGAACGATGTGCGTGATGCAGTCGCCCGCGTGCGCGCCGACATGCCCAGCGAGTTGCGCGACCCCTCGGTCACCAAGGCATCGACCGCCGGGCGTGTGGTGCTGACTTTTGTTGCAGCGCCGGCGCCGTCCCGCGATGGCAGCAAAAGCCAGATAGATGACCAGGATTTGAGCTGGTTTGTAGACAACGCCGTGACCAAACGGCTGCTCAATGTGCCCGGTGTAGGCGCGGTCAAACGCATGGGCGGCGTTACGCGCGAGGTCCGGGTTGAGCTGGATGCTGAAAAAATGGCGGCCCTCAACGTAAGCGCCATCGATGTATCGCACCAGTTGAGGCTGGTTCAGCAGGAAGCGCCAGGCGGGCGCGGCGACGTCAGCGGCGCCCAGCAATCTGTGCGCACGATTGCCACCGTCAAGACCGCAGCCGAACTGGCCCGGCTGGACCTGCCCCTGGCCGACGGCCGCCACATCCGGCTGGACCAGGTGGCCAAGGTTGAGGACACCGTGGCCGAGCCGCGCTCCATGGCCACGCAGGACGGCCAGAAAGTGGTGGGTTTCGAGATTTTCCGCACCAGGGGCGCAAGTGAGGTTGAAGTCGCCAAGGGTGCGCGCGCCGCCGTGGCAGAGCTGCAGGCAGCCAACCCCAACATCGTGCTCAAACAGGTGATTGACAACGCCCAGCCGGTGCAGGAGAACTTTGAAGGTTCCATGGAGCTTCTGTATGAAGGCGCCTTCCTGGCCGTGCTGGTCGTGTGGTGGTTTTTGCGCGACTGGCGCGCCACGCTGGTGGCCGCAGCCGCCCTGCCGCTGTCGGTCATCCCTACATTTCTCGGGCTCCAGTATTTCGGCTATACCCTCAACACCGTGACCCTGCTGTCGCTGGCGCTGGTGGTCGGCGTACTGGTCGACGACGCGATCGTGGAAATTGAAAACATCTCGCGCCACCTGCGCATGGGCAAGACCCCCATGCAGGCCGCCATGGAAGCCGCCGATGAAATCGGCATGGCGGTGATTGCCACCACCTTTGCGCTGGTCGCTGTGTTTTTGCCGACCGCCTTCATGGGCGGCATACCGGGCCTGTTCTTCAAGCAGTTTGGCTGGACGGCGGTGCTGGCGATCCTGGCCTCACTGGTGGTGGCGCGGCTGCTCACACCCATGATGGCCGCCTACATCCTGAAACCCACAACCCACCGGGAAGAAAGCGACAGCTGGCTGATGCAGCGCTACATGCACACCATGAAGTGGTGCCTGCAACACCGCCTGGTCACCGTCACCGCTGCAGCCCTGTTTTTTGCGGCGTCGATCGCCCTGGTCGGTTTGCTGCCCACGGGTTTTGTGCCGGCGGCAGACCGGGCGCAAACCCAGATCAATATGGAACTGCCACCCGGCAGCACGCTGGCAGAGACCAGCCGCATCGCCGAGCAGGCCCGCCAGGCGGCGATGCAGGTCAAGGGCATCACCGGCGTATTCAGCTCCATAGGCGGCGGCTCCAGCGGCGACGAATTCGCGCCCGGTGCGGCCGCGGAAGCTCGCCGCGCCGTGCTCACACTCACCACCGTGCACCGCAACAACCGTTCAGAATCCCTGCCGGCCCTGGAAACACAGATTCGCCAGAAGCTGGATGCCATCCCCGGCGCCCGCTTTAACGTCGGGCCGCCCGACACCGGCGTGAAAATGCAGCTCGTGCTGCGCAGCTCGGACCCGGTGGCGCTGTCCGAGTCGGCGCAAAAGGTGGAGCGCGAACTGCGCACCTTGCAGGGCATAGGCAATGTGAGCTCCAGCGCGGCCCTGGTGCGTCCCGAGATCATCGTGCGGCCGGACTTTGCGCGCGCGGCCGACCTGGGTGTCACCGCTGCCAGCATAGGTGAGACGGTGCGGGTGGCCACCGCCGGTGACTACGACACCAGCCTGCCCAAGCTCAACCTGTCGGAACGCCAGGTGCCTATACGCGTCAAGCTTCCCGATGCCGTACGCGCCGACCTGTCGGCGATTGAACGCCTGACCGTACCCGGCAAACACGGCCCGGTGATGCTGGGCAATGTCGCCAGCGTCACCATGGAATCCGGCCCCGCGCAAATCGACCGCCTCAACCGCAGCCGCAACGTGACGCTGAATGTCGAGCTCGGGTCCCGGACCCTGGGCGAGGTCAATGCCGAGGCCCGCGCCCTGCTGTCCATGAAAAACCTGCCGCCGTCCGTGAAGATTGCCGAGCTGGGCGACGCCCAGGAAATGCAGGCGCTGTTCGCCAGTTTCGGCCTTGCCATGACGATTGGCGTGCTGTGCATCTACGGCGTGCTGGTCTTGCTGTTCAAGGACTTCATGCAGCCCGTGACCATTCTGGCGGCCTTGCCGCTGTCGATAGGCGGCGCCTTTGTGGCCTTGCTGCTCACCGGCAAGGCCCTGTCCATGCCGTCCATGATAGGCCTCATCATGCTGATGGGCATAGTCACCAAGAACTCCATCCTGCTGGTGGACTACGCCATCCTGGCGCGGCAGGCGGGCCTCGGCCGCTTTGACGCGCTGGTTGATGCCTGCCACAAACGCTCGCGCCCCATCATCATGACCACCATCGCCATGGGCGCCGGCATGACGCCGCTGGCACTGGGCTGGGGCGCCGACCCGAGCTTTAGATCCCCCATGGCGATTGCCGTGATAGGCGGGCTGATCACCTCCACCTTGCTGAGCCTGCTGGTCGTGCCGGCCGTATTCACCTATATCGACGACCTCGAGCACTGGCTGGGCCGCATCGTGAAGCGCAAGCATCCGCAGGACAAGGCCGGCAAGCCCGGAACCGAGGCGCACGCAGGAACCTGAACGCTGGATGCCGCCCGCTTATAGGCACGCTTATAATTTGGGGCTTCGCACTTCAGAGTGATTCACATGCAAAAACGCGTACTGCTTTCGGGCGCAACAGGCCTGATAGGTGGCGAGTTGATGCTTATCCTGGCCGCCCGCGGCATCCAAAGCACCGCCGTCGTCCGGGCCCGGGATTCTGCCGGGGCCAGGGAGCGGCTGCTGGAACGGCTGCAAAAAAGTGTCTTGTGGAAACCCGAGTTCGCCGACAAGGTCGGAGCCGAAGCCGGTGACATCGAAGCGCCCAACTTTGGACTGAGCCCCGCTGTCATACAGGCCGCCGACGTGATCCTGCATTCGGCTGCCAGCACGTCCTTCAAACCCGACGCGGGCGTTTACCCCATCAATATCAAGGCTGCCGAGAACTTCGCCGGCATCCTCAAAACCCTCAAGCCCTCACAACGCGGTTTTTTTGTCGGCACCGCTGCCGTGACCACTGAGCCGCGCGGCGTGATCACCGAGGATATGCCTTTTGCGGGTTACGCCAACGACTACATCCGCTCCAAGCGCGATGCCGAAAAGCTGCTGCGCGCAACCGGTGTGCCCTTCGTCAGCCTGCGACCCGGCATTGTGTTGTCCCGCGGCATCGATGACGCCAAACTGGCCCGCAACATGTTGTGGTCGATTCCCGTGATGGCCGAACTCGGCGAGGTTCCGCTGGAGCCGCTGGCAAAGCTTGACTTTGCACCCGTCGATTTCATTGCCGGCGCTTTTGCGGAAATGCTGCTTAAAAACGACCTAGCGCACGACTGCTACCACGTGTCCACCGGCGAAGCGTCCATGACCTTCCAGGCCCTGGCCGAGGAACTGACACTCACGATGCCGGGCATCAAGAAGCTGATCATGCGTGGCCGCGACTATGTTCCCGTGCCGAAATTCGCCCGCCAGCGCTGGATGTTTGCCTCCCTGCAACCTTATTTGCCTTTTCTTACAGCCGATGCGGTATTCAGCAATGCGCGCTTGCGTGCTGAAATTGGAACGATTGCCGATGCGCCGCCTCCAATCAGCTATCTGGGCGAAATGCTGGGCACTTTCAGCCTGTCCGATGCGGTAAAGCAGATGTACACACCTTAATCCGTCTCGCCGGTAGTCCGTTAATCTGCCCGCGCGTTGTCTAGTGATAGGGCACACCATGAAGGTGCGCTCCAGTGTAAAGAAATGTTAAGCTACAGGGCTATTGTGGTGATGCTACGGTGCCGAGGCGCCTTTGGGTTTTGTTCCGATGAATTCTGATTTGATTAACCTTTTTGCCGAGACCTTCGGGATATCCGAAGACAAGTTGTTGCCCGGGGCAACGCTGGAAAGTCTCGGGCTGGACTCCCTGGCCGTGATTGAATTCCTGTTCCAGATCGAGGACAAATTCGGCATCCAGATCCCCGACCAGGCGAATCCGCCCCGCACGCTCGACGAAATGGTGCAGCTGATAGCCCCATTGCTGCCAACCCCTCCTGCGGGCACACCCGCTCCCTGAACCTGCCTTGCGGCCTGCCAGATGACTGCCTTGCGTCGCGTCGCCATCACCGGTCTGGGTATCGTCTCTCCTGTGGGCACGGGCTGCGCCGCCTTTTTTGAGTCCCTGCTGGCAGCCCGCTCCGGTATTCGCGCCATCGACGTGGCATTTCCAACCGGCACCGAAAGCGTGCTGGCAGGCGATATCGACTTCCATCCCGATGCGCACTTTGCAAAAGCCAAACTGCTGACCATGGACCGCGTCAGCCAGCTAGCGCTGGTGGCGGCCCGCGAAGCCATGCAGCAGGCGGGCCTGGGCGATCCTTCGACCTGGGGCGGTCTGCAGCCTGAGCGTTTTGGCGTGTCCATGGGCACGGGCAGCGGAGGCGCCGGCTCGCTGGATTCGGCCTATACCGCCCTGCTGGAGCAAAAGGTCGCACGCCTGCGCCCCATGACCGTGGTGCTGGCCATGAACAACGCGACGGCCGCGCATTTGTCCATGGAATTTGGACTGAAGGGCCCGAACAGCACGGTATCCAACGCCTGCGCCTCGTCGGCAACGGCCATCGGCGACGCCTTCCGGCAGATACGCCACGGTTATGCCGACGCCATGCTGGTGGGCGGCGCGGAAGCCCTGCTCAACCGCGGCACCATCAAGGCCTGGCAGGCCATGCACACGCTGGCCAGGCCGCACGCCGATGGCCCGCAGGCCTCCTGCCGGCCTTTCTCGAAAGACCGTACCGGACTGGTGTTGTCGGAAGGCTCGGCCATGCTGGTGCTGGAAGACTGGGAAACCGCCAAACGCCGCGGCGCCACTATCCTGGCCGAACTCGCAGGTTATGCCTCGACCACCGACGCGCACCACCTGACCCAGCCGGAAGCGCAAGGGCAGGCCAGCGCCATGGTGCTGGGCCTGCAGGATGCGGGCCTGAACGCAGCAGACATCGGTTACCTCAACGCCCACGGCACCGCCACGGAAGTCGGTGACGTGGTGGAAACCAATGCCATCCGGCTGGCATTTCAGGGCGCCGCCGATGCCCTGCCCGTCAGCTCCACCAAAGGTGTGCACGGGCATTCCATGGGGGCTGCAGGCGCCATGGAGTTTCTTGCCAGCGTGATGGCCTTGCGCGTCGGGCAACTGCCGCCCACCGCTTTCCTTGAAACACCCGATCCGCGTTGCGATCTCGACTACATACCGCTGCAGGCCAGAGACAGCAAGGGACTGCGCGCGGTGATGTCCAATTCTTTCGCCTTTGGCGGCTCCAACTCGGTGCTGATCGCCAAAACTGCCTGAAGCCGGGTAAGGCGAAGCGCAGACAGTACAAACGTACGGCCAGCGAAGCCGACAAAGTGCACGGAGGATTTGGAAATGGAATCAGTCGGCGCTGCGGATCTTTTTCACCAGTGCCGTCGTCGAGTAGCCGTCGACAAATGGAATCGCCAGGGCCTTGCCGCCGTAGGCCTCAACCACTTTGGTTTCGGGCAGTTTTTGCATGTCGTAGTCACCGCCCTTGACCAGGATATCGGGCCTGAGTTCGCTGATCAGCGCCGTCGGCGTGTCTTCATCGAACCAGGTCACAAGACTTACCGACTCCAGCGCGGCCATCAGCACCGCCCGGTCCTGCTCATTGTTCAGCGGCCGGTCCGGGCCCTTGCCCAGACGCCGTGCCGATGCATCCGTATTCAGCGCCACCACCAGGCTGCCGCCCAGCGCCCGCGCATTGGCCAGGTAAGTCGCATGGCCGCGGTGCAGCACATCAAAAACGCCATTGGTAAAAACCACCGGCCCCGGCAGGGCGGCAACGCGTGCCAGCGCCTCCGCGCGGGAGGCGATCTTGTCAAAAAAAGCCGGGCCGCTCACACAGGCTGTGGTTTGGCTTCACTGGCAATGGCAGCCGTGATTTCCCGGCCCAGCTCCTTGCGGTAGCGGTTGAGTTCCTGCACGGTTTTAAAGCTCTGGTTCATGAGCAGGCTCATGTTGTGCAGGATGCGGTCCACGACTTTTCCTTCCCAGACCGAGTCGAACTTGATCTGCGTATCCAGCCAGTGCTCCAGCCACTCGGGGTTGGGCAGGCGGGACTGGATGGTGTCGCGCGGGAACAGGTTTTTGTTCACATGAAGATTGGTAGGGTGCAAGGCCTGCGCCGTGCGGCGGGCGCTGGCCATCAGCACGCCGACCTTGGTGAAGGCCGCGCGCGCATCGTTGCCGAAATTGTTGATGGCACGCTTCATGTAGCGCAGATAAGCCCCGCCATGGCGGGCTTCGTCCTGGCTCAGCTGGGTGTAGATCTGCTTGATGACGGGCTCGGTATGCCACTCGCTGGCCCGGCGGTACCAGTGGTTCAGGCGGATCTCGCCGCAAAAATGCAGCATCAGGGTTTCAAGTGCCGGCGCCGGCTCAAACTCGAAACGCACTTCGTGCAGCTCTTTTTCGGTAGGTGCCAGGTCGGGGCGAAAGCGCTTGAGGTACTCCATCAGCACCAGCGAATGTTTCTGCTCTTCGAAGAACCAGATCGACATAAAGGCCGAGAAATCGCTGTCGTCCTTGTTGTCGCGCAGGAACATCTCGGTCGCGGGCAATGCCGACCACTCGGTGATGGCATTCATCTTGATGGTTTGGGCCTGCTCGTCCGACAGCCTGGACGCATCAAAACTGGCCCAGGGAATATCCTTGTCCATGTCCCAGCGGACAGACTCAAGCTGCTTGAACAGTTCTGGATAAAGCATATGAACTCCTTCGCGTTCTATAACGCATTCATGACATCCTCATGATGTTCTGGTCACGCGCAAACGGCGCGTTCATGAGGTAGTACGCAGAAAAAACTGCCTCGGATGCGAGTTGGTCGCATCTGGGTCCCGGTGTAATTTTAGGCTGCTTATGTGACAGATCGTCATTTGCACCCGTTTTAAAAGCAAATCAGGTGGTTTAGAGCCCAAATACATGAAAACACTGCAGACAAGGGCTTGAAACAGGATGAATCCGCTGTGACCAAAGCGGCGTATAACCATGATTCCCGGCGCATCACACCCGCTGTGCCGGGTCGCCCGTGCATTTTTTAATGACGGCGGCAGCTCCCGTTTCTCTTTGCCGGTTTTCTTTCATTTTTCAGAAAGTGGGCACGCCATGCGCTTCATTCAGTTCAGACAACTCCTTGTGGCCGCCAGCCTGTCAGCCGGCCTGGGCATTGCCAGCCCGGCCCTGCAGGCAGCCACCCCAGCTCCAGCCCCAAGCTCCACAGCCGGTACACCCGGGGCCGCCTGTCCCGCCCTGCTGCAGCAAAGCTTCTTGCGGCTGCAGGACGAAAAACCGCAGTCCCTGTGCCAATACAGCGGCAAGGTCGTGGTGGTGGTCAACACCGCCAGCTTTTGCGGCTTCACCTCCCAGTACGAAGGCCTGGAAGCCCTGTACGCCAAATACCGGGACAAAGGCCTGGTGGTGCTCGGCTTCCCGTCCAACGACTTTGCCCAGGAAACCGGCAGCAACAAGGAAATCGCCGATTTTTGCGAAAACACCTTCGGCGTGAAATTCCCCATGTTTGCCAAATCCAGCGTGAAAGGCAAGGATGCCAACCCGCTGTTCAAGCAGCTTGCCGCCAAAACCGGCACCGCGCCGCGCTGGAATTTCTACAAATACGTGATTGGCCGCGACGGCCAGAGCGTTGCCAGCTTCAATTCGATGGCCGACCCGAAGAGCGGCAGCTTCGTCAGGGAAATCGAAAAACAGCTGGCCACCCAATAAACAAACCCCAGCCTGCAAACACCAAACCAACAACAAGCCATGGCCTTTGTCGACCCATTCAAGTTAACAAAACTTTACTTTGCAAATCCACTTAAAACAGGGAACTCCGCCGGTTCGCTCCGACTCCTAAAAGAGCCCACACGCTGTGCAGATGTATGTCGTGGGGGCAAGAAAACAGTTTCATTGTTGCGAAGCCTTCTGGACTCCGGTTCAGATGCAATCCCGGGGCGCTTCTCCTCCTCCTCCCTCCCTCCCTCGTTCGCGTCGGGGCGCTTCGCAACATTTTTATATTCAGGCAGCTGAATGGGCAGCGCACAGCCTGCCCATCCCCGCGTCGCCATCGTCGGCTCCGGCATCTCCGGGCTGGCCGTGGCCCATACGCTGCGCGGCCTCGCCGAAATCACGCTATTCGAAGCCGGTGACTATTTCGGCGGCCACACCCACACCGTAGACATCACGCTGCCGACCCCCAAGGGCCCGGTTACGCACGGCGTGGACACGGGCTTCCTGGTCTTCAACGAGCGCACCTACCCCAACCTGATCAACCTGTTTGCCGAACTGGGCGTGGAAACCGCCAAATCGGACATGTCGTTTTCGGTCAAGGTCCCGGGCGCTTTTGGCGATGCCCAACAAGACCAGACCCTGGAGTGGAGCGGCTCCAGCCTGAACAGCGTGTTTGCCCAGCGCGGCAACCTGCTCAACTGGAAGTTTTTGCGCATGCTCGGCGACATCGTGCGTTTCAACCGCATCACCACGGCCCTGGCAGCATCGAACGCCGAGGCCGCCATGATGCAGCCGCTGGGCGATTTTTTGAAGGCCAAGAAATTCTCCGCCGAGTTCCGCGACTGGTACTTCCTGCCCATGATGGGCTGCATCTGGTCCTGCCCGACCGACCAGATGCTGCAGTTCCCGGTCGCGACCATGATCCGCTTTTGCTACAACCACGGCCTGATACAGGTGGCAAACCGGCCGCAGTGGTGGACGGTGACCGGCGGTGCGCGCAACTACGTTGAAAAAATCATCGCCGGCATTCCCGACAAGCGCCTGAACACGCCGGTGCGGCTGGTCGAACGTGATGAGCAGGGCGTGCGCATCATCACGGACGGGCATGCCGAGCGTTTTGACAAGGTTGTGCTGGCCGCACACGCCGACCAGTCGCTGGCCATGCTGCGCGACGCCACTGCGGACGAGCAACAGGTGCTGGGCGCCATCCGCTACCAGTCCAATCGCGCGGTGCTGCACACCGATGCGTCGGTATTGCCGTCCAGACAGCTCGCCTGGGCCGCATGGAACTACGAGCGCGCCCAACACACAGAGCGTGAATCCGCACAAGTGTGCCTTCACTATCTTTTGAACATGCTGCAGCCGCTGCCGTTTTCCCAGCCGGTGCTGGTGTCGCTGAATCCAGTTGGCGAGATTGCGCGTAATCACATCATGGGTGAATTTGACTACGCACATCCGGTTTTTGACCTTGCGGCGATTCGCGCGCAGGGCGAGTTGCAGCACCTGCAGGGCCGGCAAAACACCTGGTTCTGCGGCGCCTGGACGGGTTACGGGTTTCATGAAGACGGCCTGAAGTCAGGCTTGCAGGTAGCGCGGCAACTGCTGCTTGAGACCGCAGGGGCAGGAACATGAGTGTGGTGCCGCTCCTGGGTTTTGGCCAGGTTCGGCACACCAGGTTAAGGCCCGCGCGCAACGCGTTTGCCTACCCCACTTACTTTCTGATGCTGCCCATGCGCGCGATGCAGCAGCACGGCAGCGGCGCGCTGGCCCACAACCGCCGCGGCCTGCTGAGCTTTTTTGACAGGGACCACGGCGATGGCCGCGATGACGCGCTCAGCTGGATAGACGAGTTGCTGCTGTGCGAAGGCGTGGAAGACGCCAAAGGCGAGATCTGGCTGCACACCTACCCACGCGTATTCGGCTACACCTTCAAGCCCGTGAGCTTCTGGTATTGCCATGCAGCAAACGGCAGCCTGCGCGCCATCGTGGTGGAAGTCAACAACACCTTTGGCGAGCGCCACTGCTACCTGCTCGATGAGCCGCATTACGGCCAGGAGCTCAAAACCGCCAAGGCCTTTCATGTGTCGCCGTTTTGCAGCCTTGAAGGCGGCTACCGCTTTCGCTTCATGCGCACGGAACACGCAGGCACGCAAAAAACCGTGGCGCGCATCGACTATGACGATGCGGACGGCCCGTTGCTGGAGACCAGCGTCAGCGGCACGCTGGAACCCGTCACCCGCAGTGCCCTGCGCAAAGCGCTGTGGGGCTACCCGGCCATGACTTTTGGCGTGATGGCGCGCATCCACTGGCAGGCTTTCAGGTTGTGGCGCAAGCGCGTGCCCTTTGTCAGCAAACCCCGGCGACCTGAAATATTCGTGACGCGATGAACACACTCAACACCTCCTCCCCGCGCAGCCTGGCGTTTTCGGTGCCGGACGACGCACCATCTGCTGCACGCGCAACGCTCAAACTGCTGCTGAGGCTCAAACACGGCACGCTCACGATCAAGCTGCCCGACGGCTCGGTGCAGAGGTTTGGCAACGGCGAAAGCCCCATGGCCAGCCTGCACCTGCTGAACTGGAACGTCTGCAGCGCCGCGCTTAAATCCGGCGACATCGGCTTTGCCGAAAGTTTTATGGCCGGCGACTGGAGCACACCGCACCTGACCGAGCTGCTGCGCGTTTTCATCCTGAACCGCAAGGAAGTCGAAGACGTTTTTTACGGCACCTGGCTGGGGCGCCTGGCCTACCGCGTCAAACACCTGCTGAACCGCAACACCAGGGCCAACAGCCAGAAAAACATACACGCGCACTACGACCTGGGCAATGCGTTTTATGCGCTCTGGCTGGACGGCACGATGAACTACTCGTCCGCCATTTTTGAAACGCCGGAAACCTCCATGGCGGACGCGCAACACGCCAAGATGCGGCGCGCGCTGCGCATGGCGCAGGTCAAGCCGGGCGACCGCGTGCTGGAGATAGGCTGCGGCTGGGGTGCGCTGGCCGAAAAAGCGGCGGCGCAATTCAACGCCTCGGTGGTCGGTGTAACGCTGAGCACCGAGCAGCTTGAATGGGCCAGGGCGCGCATGAAACGCGAAGGCCTGGCCGACCGAACCGATTTGCGTTTGCAGGATTACCGCGACATTGGCAAGACCACGGCAGACCAGCCCTTTGACGCCATCTGCTCGATTGAAATGGTTGAAGCCGTGGGCCGCGAATACTGGCCCGAATATTTCGCCACCGTTTCGCGCCTGCTCAAAACCGGCGGCCATGCCTGCATACAAAGCATAGTGATTGCCGACGGGCTGTTCGAGCGCTACATCTCGTCAACCGACTTTATCCAGCAATACATCTTTCCGGGCGGCTGCCTGCCTTGCCCGCGCGAGTTCCGGGCCCAGGCCAGGGCCGCAGGTTTCGAAATCGTGGATGAGTTTTCATTTGGCCAGGACTATGCGCGCACACTGCAGCTGTGGCGCGAGGACTTCATGGCGCAGGAAGCACGCGTGCTGCAACTCGGGTTTGACAAACGGTTTATCCGCATCTGGGAGTTTTACCTGAGTTATTGCGAAGCGGCCTTCATGGAAGGCAACACCGACGTGGTGCAGTACACCCTGCGCAAGCTTTGAAAGACAACAGTTTGCCCGCCATGCCACCACGTTTTTTCAGCCTGCTGGGCAGCGTGGTCTTCATCGCCATGGTCCCTATGGCCGGTGCCTTGCTGGCGCAGCCTGCCGGCGTACAGCCCGGGACCGCAGCCCCGGTCATGACTGACGAGCAGGACCTGCGTGCCGAACTGAAAGACCTGCTGCCGCGCAACCGCCTGATGGGCAAGGGGCGCCTGACCTACTGGGGCTTCCTGGTGTACGACGCCCGCCTGTGGGCCGCACCCGGTTTCAGGGCCGACAACCCGGCCGCCCAGCCTTTTGCGCTGGAGCTGGCCTACCTGCGCGATTTCAGCAATGTAGATATCGCAGCGCGTTCCATCACCGAGATGCGCCGCTCGGCCGACATAGACGAAGGCCAGGCCAGGGCCTGGACGGCGGAAATGCTGCGTGTATTGCCGGATGTCAAAAAAGGCGACCGGATCATGGGCGTGAACCGGCCCGGCGTCGGTGCACTGTTTCTGGTCAACGGCAAACCCAGCGGCGAGATCCGCGATGCTGAATTCACGCGACTGTTTTTCGGCATCTGGCTGTCGCCCAATACCTCTGAGCCGAAACTGCGCAGCGCTTTGCTCGCCGGTGCCGTGTGAACACCACCAGCACCAGCATGCGCCCTGACACTCCGGCCAGCACGACCGTTGCGCAAGCCTTTACCCCGCGCAACGGCCTGGCGTATGGGCTGCTGGGCCTGCCGCTGGCCTTTGTGGCGCGGCCGTTGTATGTGATCCTGCCCAACCACTATGCGCGTGAGTTCGGCGTACAGCTGGCAACACTGGGCGCGATTTTGCTGGGTGCCCGCCTGTTTGATGCGTTGATAGACCCGCTGCTGGGCCGCCTCAGCGACCGCCTGTTTGCCCACTCGGCCAAAGCCGTGCTGGCACTCGGCGCTTTTGCGGCGCTGGTGCTTGCGCTGGGTTTTGCGCTTTTGTTTTTCCCGCTGGTCCGGGCACCCGCTGCGCTGGTGGTCTGGGCCTGCATCATGCTGATGGTGACCTACGCGGCCTACAGCGCGCTCAGCGTGTCGCACCAGTCCTGGGGCGCCATGCTGGGCGGCAATGAAGCGCAGCGCAGCCGCATCGTGGCCTGGCGCGAGGGTTTGGGCCTGACAGGCGTGGTTTTGGCATCCGTCAGCCCCGTGACCCTTGGTTTACCTGCGACTACAGCTATATTTTTCATAGCACTCTTATTGGGCTGGCTGGCCTGGTCGCGCGCCGTCAGGCCGCAGGCCAAAGCCGCCACACACGCGGCGGCGCCCGGCGCCATCTGGCGGCCCTTCTGGCACGTCAACTTTCGCCGCCTGCTGGCCGTCTTCATGCTGAACGGCATTGCCAGCGCCGTGCCGGCCACGCTGGTGCTGTTTTTTATCCAGGACCGCCTGCAGTCCGGGCCGGCCATGGAGCCGCTGTTTTTAGGCAGTTATTTTTTGACCGCTGCGCTGTCCATCCCGGTCTGGCTGGCTGTTGTGAAACGCCTGGGACTGGCTGCCAGCTGGCTCTGCGGCATGTTTCTGGCGATTGCCGTGTTTGGCTGGGCCACACAGGTAGGCGCGGGACAGACCGGCGCCTTCCTCGTCATCTGCGCCTTGTCGGGCGTGGCACTGGGCACCGACCTGGCCTTGCCCGGTGCCTTGCTGGCAGGCGTGATCCAGACCAATGGCGATTCGGGCCGGGCCGAGGGCGCCTACTTTGGCTGGTGGAACTTTGCGACCAAACTCAACCTGGCGCTCGCCGCCGGTCTTGCGCTGCCAATGCTGGGCCTGTTTGGCTACGCGCCCGGCGTGCAGGCACCGCAGGCGCTGGGAGCCCTGGTGATCGCCTACTGCGTGCTGCCCTGCGTACTCAAACTCGCAGCCGCTGCCGGCCTGTACTTTTTTATCATCAAACAGCCGCGGGGGGCCGCATGACCGGCAACTGCACAAAACCGCGCCCGGAGCCCTCATTTATGCATCAAACAGGGCCAAGGCCGGCTGTGTATGCGCGCGACCAGCTATCAATTTGATAACAGACAGAAACAGCCAACATGTCCCTCAACCCACCCCTGACTGCGTGGCGCGGCAAAACCGTGTGGCTGGTCGGCGCCTCCAGCGGCATAGGCCGGGCCACGGCGCACGCACTGCATGTGCGGGGTGCCAATGTTTTTGTGTCGGCCCGCGACCAGCAGGCACTTGATGTTTTTGCAGCGGAACATGCGGGCGCAGTGACCCTCACGCTGGACGCGGGCGACGCTGCCTCGGTCAAAACCGCAGCACAAACCGTGCTCGCAGCAGGCCCGCTGGACCTGGTGCTGTACTGCGCCGGCTACTACAGGGAAATGCGCGCCACTGAATTCGACCTGGACGAAATGCTGCGCCACCAGCAGGTCAACTACGTCGGTGCGCTGCATGTGCTGGACGCCGTGCTGCCGTATTTTGTGGACCGCAAGGCCGGGCATGTCAGCCTGGTCAGCAGCGTGGCCGGCTACCGCGGCCTGCCCAAAAGCCTGGCTTACGGACCGACCAAGGCGGCGCTCATCAACCTGGCCGAAACGCTGTATGTAGACCTGCAGGACAGCCGTGTCGGCGTCAGCCTCATCTGCCCCGGGTTTGTGGAGACGCCGCTGACCGCACAAAACAAATTCAGCATGCCGGCACTGATCAGCCCGGAGCAAGCCGCCGACGCCATACTGAATGGCTGGGCCAGAGGCAGGTTTGAGATCCACTTCCCCAAGCGCTTCACCTTGTGGATGAAGGCGCTGGGCCTGCTGCCCGCCGCGCTGTATTTCCCCGTCATCCGCAGGTTCACCGGGCTTTAAGCGCCTGTTTATGATCCGGCCATGACCGAACACCCACACACCGAGCTTGACACCCATGTCGCCCGCCTGGTCGCGTTTTTTGAGAACCTGACGCCCGCCAGCCTGGACCAGCTCAACCAGTTCTACACGCCGGGCGCCTACTTCAAGGACCCGTTCAACGAGGTGCGCGGCCTGGCTGAAGTCCACGGCATCTTCAGCCACATGTACGAAGCACTGAGGCAGCCACGCTTTGTGGTCACCGACCGCATCGCCCAGGGCGACCAGTGTTTTCTGACCTGGAACTTCGAGTTTTACTTCAAGGGTTTTGACAAGGCCACGCCACAAACCATACGCGGCGGCTCGCACATCAAGTTCACCGCTGACGGCCTGGTGGACTTTCACCGCGACTACTGGGACGCGGCCGAAGAGCTGTATGAAAAACTGCCGCTGCTGGGCGGGCTGATGCGCTGGCTGAAAAAGCGCGCGCAGCAGTGAAACATTTGCTACTGTTTTTATAGCTGGTTGCGCAGGCGGGACGGAGTCCAAAGGCCTGTTTGATGCTCAAAACAGGCAGTTTTTTGCTTCAGCCAGCCTGAAAACCCGCTTGCGAACACCCAAAAGCCCGCCCGGAACGTGTTTTGGGGCAATTTTCAAGCCCCAATAAGGCCCCAGCCCAATGGGCATGAGCGCAGCAAGCTATCAAATAGATAGCTAAATGCAGACTATGGCAGCTTGCTACCAGCTATGCGCCTGACAGGAATGGCGTCCAGATCAGCACCCTCCAGGCAGCGCACGTTCACGGCCCAGCCGCTGAAGGGCTGCATGCCTGCGGCCAGCTCATCCTTGCTGGGGGCGCTGGGCCGGCGAAAGGGCAGGATGCCGCATTCGGGGCAAAAATAATCCTTTGCCGTGCCGGTGTGCCATACATAAGTTGTGAGCGCCGACAGCGGTGTGTGCAGCCGCAAGGCCTGCGTGGGCACACGGTGCATGAGCGCGCCCCGGCGGCGGCAGACCGAACAGTCGCAAGAGCGCACATGGTCGAGTTCCATGTCGACCTCGAAGCGCGTGTTGCCGCAGTGGCAGGAGCCTTGATAGGTCGCTTGCATGGCCCTTGCCGGTCACCGGCCCCGGCGTTCAGCCCGGGTGCGTTTCCACAAAACTGGCACGCAGCGCCAGCTTTTCCTGCAGCTTCGCCAGGTTGGCATGGCTGCTGCGCCAGTCGATCTGGGCAAAACGGAAATCCAGGTAACCCAGCGCGCAGCCGACCGCCACATCCGACAGGCTGAAGTGGATGCCGCTGCAAAACGGCTTGTCGGCCAGGCCTGTGCTCATGGCTTTGAGGGTGTTGTGGATCTTGCCCATCTGGCGGTCTATCCAGGCCTGGCTGCGCTGGGCCTCCGTGCGGCCTGACCAGGTGGCTTCAAGCCGGGCCAGGATGGCGGCGTCCATCAGGCCGTCGGCCAGCGCTTCCCAGGTCTTGACCTCGGCGCGCTCCCGGCCCTGCTGCGGAATGAGCTTTCCGACGGGGGAAAGCGTGTCGAGGTACTCCACGATCACCCGGGAGTCAAAAACCGCTTCACCGCCCTCCATGACCAGGCAGGGCACCTTGCCCAGCGGGTTGGAGTCGGCCATGCTGGTGCCTGCAGCCCAGACGTCTTCTTCCACAAACTGGTAGTCGAGCTTTTTTTCGGCCATCACAACGCGCACTTTTCGCACATAGGGGCTGGCGGTGGATCCGATAAGTTTCATAGATGTCTTTGTTATATGCAGGGCACAGGGAAAGCGGCGAAGCAGCATTCTATCGAGTCAGCCCCACCCCACGCCGACACGATCCAAACCCACCCGCCTACAATTGAGGCATGAGCTCTTCCACCACGCTTTCTACCATCAACGCCCTGTCGCCGCTAGACGGCCGTTACGCCCAAAAACTCGCCGCCCTGCGCCCGCTGATGTCCGAGCAGGGCTATATGCACCGCCGGGTGCAGGTTGAAATCGCCTGGTTTATTGCACTGTCGGATGCGGGGTTTGCCGAATTCAAGCCATTGAGCCCGGGAGCACGCACTTACTTGCTGGGACTGGTCAAGAATTTCTCGGAAGCCGACGCACTGGCCATCAAGGACATTGAAAAAACCACCAACCACGATGTAAAGGCCGTCGAGTACTGGATCAAGTCCAAGTTTGAGGCCCGGCCGGAACTGCAGGGCGCCGGCGAGTTTGTGCACTTTGCCTGCACCAGCGAAGACATCAACAACACCAGCCATGCGCTGCAACTCAAAAGCAGCCGCGAACTGGTCCTGCTGCCCGCGCTGGACAAGGTGATTGCCCAGATGCGCGAGATGGCCCATGCCTTTGCGGCCGAACCCATGCTGAGCCGCACCCACGGCCAGACCGCCAGCCCGACCACGGTTGGCAAGGAGATCGCCAACGTGGTGGTGCGCCTGGTGCATGCCCGCGAAAAAATCGCCGGCGTCAAGCTGATGGCCAAGATGAACGGCGCCGTGGGCAACTACAACGCCCACCTGTCGGCCTGGCCTGACTTTGACTGGGAAGCCTTCAGCCGCAAGGTGATCGAGACGCCGGAGCCGCTGGGCCTGGGCCTGACTTTCCAGCCCTACAGCATTCAGATCGAGCCGCACGACTACATGGCCGAGGTGTTTGACGCCGTGGCGCGCACCAACACCATCCTGATCGACTGGTCGCGCGACGTCTGGGGTTATGTCAGCGTGGGCTACTTCAAGCAGCGCCTGAAAGCCGGTGAAATCGGTTCAAGCACCATGCCGCACAAGGTCAACCCCATCGACTTTGAAAACGCCGAGGGCAACCTGGGCCTGGCCAATGCGCTGCTCAAGCACCTGAGCGAAAAGCTGCCGATTTCCCGCTGGCAACGCGACCTGACCGACAGCACCGTGCTGCGCAACATGGGCGTGGCCCTGGGTTACGCCGTGCTGGCCTACAACTCGCTGGGCGTCGGCCTGGGCAAGCTGGAGCTCAACCGCGAAGCGCTGCAGGACGACCTGAACGCCTCATGGGAAGTGCTGGCCGAACCGATACAGACCGTGATGCGGCGCTACGGCGTACAGGGCGCGTACGAAAAGCTCAAGGAAGTCACGCGCGGCAAGACGGTCAAGGCCGAAGACCTGCATGCTCTGATCCGCTCGCTGGAGATTCCAGAAGCCGAAAAAACCCGCCTGCTGGCGATGACGCCGGCCAGTTATGTGGGCATGGCGGCGGAACTGGCGAAGCGGGTCTGACGAGCCCCCACGCTTGTCACTGCACGGGCTGAGCGGTGCTTAGTCCTCGCTTAGTCTTGCGACGTGGGCATGTCGGCACCACAGTGCCAGCACTGCTCAAAACCACCTTCGACGGTTTCCCCGCACACGCATAGCCAGCGCCTTTGCGGCATGTTTTGCAGCTGGTGCAGCAGCGCCTTTGCGCCGGCTTCTTCGTGGTCATAAGTTAACCAGACCTCGGGGAAGCACTGGTCGGGCGGCAATTCGCCTGCCAGGCCGCCAAGAAAGTAGCGCTGCACGCTGGCAGAAAAACCGGCCTGCTTCAGCGCGTCGGCCCACAGCGCTGCAATGGCGATATTGGGAGCGCGGGCAAGGCGGAGCATGACCTAGTATAGGCCCGACACTACAAAATCAATAGCAAACCATGCAGGCAGTACGGAGACCAGGGGCCTCAAAGGTCCGTACTTTCGGGTTTTTTGCCGTTTTCAAGCGCCCGGTCGGCGTAGCGGCCAAAACGCCAGGCCGTGTCTTCCTGCGTGATGCGCCGCCAGGTGCAGCGTTTTTCCGCCGGGGTCATGGCGGGCCAGTGCTGCACTTCCTCAAAGGTACGGCCGCAACCCTTGCACATCTCGTCGCCCTGGCTGGTCGAGCAGATGGCGATGCAGGGCGTGTCCGCCGTGGTGTCATACCAGGCCCGCCAGGCTGCCAGTGCCTTTGATGGAAAACCCGTCTCGTCGGCTTCGTCCTCATGGTAAAAAACCATGAGCGCATACACCTCGGCCAGCGCGCGCAACTCGGGCGCCAGCGTCACGCCGTCAGGCGACGGTTTTTTCTCGCGCCAGTAATTGATGGCCGCTTCAATATCGGTGATGTGGATGCCGGCCATTCAGGTAATTCAGTGGGGGTATGCGGGACAGGGGAGTGGATTATGGAGCAGATGCCGCGCCAGCCTGTGACAAACGCCCCAAACATGCCAGCTGTCCCCGGAATTTGCAAAAAGACACGTTTTATTGTTTAATAGAGGGACGAAGGGGAGTAACTCCCCGGTTTTGCTGCACTACTTTTAATAACAGACACAGCAGCAAAAACGCTACAACAAGTCGTCAGTACGAAGTTCACTCTTCCGGCTTGTTGGGCATGCAGCGACACTGCATGTCGAGCCAGACCTTCGATTGAAACCTGAACAGGTTTGATCGAGGCGTTCGCGGCAACCTTCTGCCGTACACCTCTGTACCTGTTCAATTTCAACGAATCCGGAAGCCTGTCCGTCGGGCTTTCACGTCGAAACTTGATATGGAGTGTGAACTTGGAATTATTCTCAACCCCCTGGTGGTCTGCCCTGCTGGCGATCATCCTGATTGACCTTGTACTCGCAGGCGACAACGCCATCGTGATTGCACTGGCCGCGCGCAACCTGCCGCCGCACCTGCAGAAAAAGGCCATCGTCTGGGGCGCAGCAGGCGCAATTATTGTCCGCGCGGCCATGACGGTCGGCGTGGTCTGGCTGCTCAAGGTCCCCGGCCTGATGCTGGTGGGCGGTATTGGCCTGCTGTGGATCGCCTACAAGCTGCTGGCGGACCAGGGCGAAAAAGAACACGATGGCCCCGTGGCCAGCACCTTCTGGGGCGCCATGAAAACCATTGTCATCGCCGATGCACTGATGGGCATTGACAACGTACTGGGCGTGGCCGGCGCCGCACACGGCTCGTTTGACCTGGTCGTCATTGGCCTGCTTATCAGCGTACCGATTGTTGTGTTTGGCAGCACCATGGTGCTCAGGCTGGTGGAGCGTTTCCCCGTCATCATCAGCATTGGGGCCGCCGTGCTCGCGTTTACCGCCGCAAAAATGATTGTGGGCGAACAGCTGCTGGCCGGCGTTTACGGCGGCCCGAATGCACTGCCTTCCGACAAGACCATGCACATCACCGCCCAATGGGCGACCTACGCCGTGGCAGTTGCCGGCGTGCTGGGTGCAGGCTGGTGGGCGACGCGCCGGGCCAAAGCCGGCCAGGACGCCCTTGCTACCGATTGAGTTCCCGCGCAACCGTAAGCCTTCTACAAACACGATAACCCAAGGAGAACTTTATGGACAACATCATTGTGTACGTTGACGATGCCAGTTATGCGTTGCAGATGCTGCAGCCGATGCGCCTGGCGGACGGCGCGCGCAATCCGGCCCGCTGGATTGTGGTGGGTTGCGCACCGCGTGTCACCCACCGGGCCAGCAAATGGGTAACCCACAGCGCACGCGAAAGCTGGCGCGGCAAATGGGCAGACAAGGTCTTTGCCCAACTGCAGCCGCTTTTGCAACAGGACGGCGACATCGTGGTGACACAGCTGGCGCAAACCACCCTGTGCGCGCAGACGGAATCCCTGATGAAGGAATACGGCGTTGCGCGCGTGCTCGATGCCCGCCGGCCAAAATTTGGCCATGACCTGCAACCGGTCACCGCTGCTCAGGCACAGGAAAGCAATGGCACCCTGGGTTATGTAGCTGCGCTCGCAGGCGCCGGCCTGCTGGTGGCGACTGACTGATACAGCAGGCCGGGCCTTCCTCCCCGGAATGCCAGCACCCTCTGCATGACAAGCAGGGGGAGCCTTGCAGGCATGGGGCAGCCAGGCACCGCCTGCCGGTGGTATTCTTGCAGCCATGAAACTGATCATCAAATGGCTTTGCAGCGCCGCCGCCTTGCTGGCGGTGGCCTATCTTTATTCTGGCGTGGTGGTGACCAGCTTCACCGGCGCCCTGGTCGCCGCTGCGGTACTGGGTGCGCTCAACACCGTGGTTCGCCCCATCCTGGTGTTGCTGACCCTGCCGGTCACGCTGGTCACCGTGGGCCTCTTTCTGTTTGTCATCAACGCCCTGATGTTCTGGGCGGCTGCCAGCTTGGTCAGTGGCCTGAGCGTCAGCGGCTTTGGTGCGGCCCTGATCGGTTCCCTGATTTATTCCGTGCTGCAGTTAGCGATCGAGTTTGTCCTGGAGCGCCTGTTCTTTAACCAGTGAGTCCAGCTGGCGGGTACGCGCGTCGATGATGGAGCCCTCCACGAAATCCGCGCTGCCGGGGTTGCTCCTGATCATCGCCTGGGCGGCTCTCAGCCGGTCCAGAGCCCCGTTGTAATCGAGCTGCGCCGCACGACCTTCCGCATCTGCACGAATGGCACGCACGTTCTGGTTCTGGTTGCCGTAGGCAACCGCCAGAAGCTGCCATGCCGCCGCATCCCTGGGATGGGCCGTCACCCACGTCAGCAGCCGGTCACCCACCTCCTGCGCGCGGCCTGCCGCCAGCAACGCACGGGCCTGTAGCAGGAGCTCTGCACGCGAGGCGGCTTTGGAAATGTCGATCCGGGACACTGCTGCAGGGACAACACCAGCCAGCAGGTCAAGCTCCAGCGATAGCAGGCCTGCGGTATTCAGGGCGTGGGCGTTGCCCGATGCCAGCGTCCTGAGTTTCTCCGTCAGGCTGCGGGCCAATGTGAAATCCCGCAGTTTTGCGGCAGCGAGGGCGCCCGCATAAAGAACCCCTGCATTGCGTATCTCGAAGGAGGTTGCCTGTGCGGCCGAAGTCTGGCGCTGTGCTTCAGCCACCATGGCACGCAGCGCATCCACACCCGGGTCCGCCAGAACGCGTGCACGTGCCGCCATCATGGCGTGCAAAAACCGGGCCTGGGCCGACTCTTCAAGCTCGGCCTTGCTGCGTGCAGGGGCGTTCTGTGAAGCCAGTTGCAGGCGCGCCTGGGCTTCCGCGATGCGCTCCGTCGTCAGCGGATGGGAGCGCAGGTACGGAAAGGAGCCGTTGTCGTTGATGCGCGAGGCCTGCTGCAGTTTCTCGAACATGCTGCCGACGCCCCGGCTGTCAAAGCCCGCGTCCGTCATGACACCAAAACCTACACGGTCGGCCTCACGCTCCATGTCGCGTGAAAAATTAAGCTGCGATTGCACGGCAACCGCCTGACCACCCATGATCGCCGCCTCCGCAGCCTGCGGACTCTTGCTGGCCGCCAACGCACCAAGAATCATGGCGCCTATCACCCACGGCGTCATGCGCGCCTGCTGTGTGATGAGGCGCGAGATATGCCGCTGCGTCACGTGGCTGAGCTCGTGCCCCAGCACGGCGGCCAGTTCGTCCCGGCTGCTCACCGCACCGATCAGACCAAGGTGCACACCGAAGTACCCGCCGGGCAGGGCAAACGCATTGATGCTCCGGTCACGCAGCAAAAAAAGCTCCCAGGCGAACCGTTCCGCGAGTTCCGGATTAAGTTCACCCCGCGCCTTCGCCGCCGTCATCAGGGGCTGCCAGATGGTCTGCACATAGTCCCCGAGAACCGGGTCATCGATATAGTCCGGGTCGCGGTAAATGCTGGCGGCAATGCGGTCGCCAATGCGCCGTTCAGCACCGGCTGCCAGCTCCAGGTTATCGCCGAGAGAGGGCAGCGAACCACTCGCGCCCCGGGACACGCCGGCCGGCGCCTGGGCCATGGGACCATTGCTGGACACCACAAGCGCCATGACCGCAAAAACGATGCTTTTACCGAACCCACCACCCAGCCTGCGGCCCATGCCCGCACGCGGCTTCGATGCAGTTGGCCTAGAACGAATCAAGGGGGACAAAGGCGATTACCTCGGCAGTGTTGGCATCGATGAGAACCGTCCAGAATGTGCTGCGCCCGACCATGGGGATGTAGCCAATAGCCGCGCCTGGACGGGCGGACGCGGAGGCAGACTGCAGCGCACGGTCAATATCGCCAGTATGGTCAGGGAAGCGGGTCTTCAACTCAGCAAGCGGACGGGCTCTCGCCAAAACTTGGGGTTTGGCCTTTTCATAGCTTTGCCATAAATCGGGCCGGGCGCCCAAAGCAACACCTTGCAAGGCCGCCATGGTGGCATCGAAATTTTCCTTGGCGTCCTTGAAGTCCCGCACGGACAGCAAGGTGGGGCCCGTCAAAGGCAATTGCTGTAAATCTGCCGGGGCACGGCTTAGCATGTCCGGCGGAATATCCACGGCATGCACAACCCGAAAACGGTCGATCTCAAATGCCAGGTGCACTGGCCGGGCAGCAGCCATCGTCCACAAGCCATAAGCCAACGCGGACAGCTGCAGCAGACCGATAACGGCAAGATCCCGCTGCAGTGTTTTGCGTGGCTTGTTGCGGTTAAATATCGCGAGTGTTAAAAGCGGCCCCATGATCACATCCACCGTGACCAATAACAAAAACAACTCGCGCCCACCAGATATCTCACGGTAGGGGTAGGGGTACCAGACAAGGAAAACCAGCAAGGCCGCCAGTATGGCCAGGGTCAGGCTGATGCCCAAATGAATACCAGAAGCCTTGAGACGGCCCTTCAAAAAATCCGGATTCTCGAACATGGTCTTATGATGATGCTTGCTTGTAAAGGTTCTGTAACTGCATGACGCCCACTTCGACGCCCAATCCGGCATTAAGCCACTTCGACGCCCAGGGCCAAGCCCATATGGTTGATGTTGCAGCCAAGGCTGCAACGCACCGTATTGCCGTCGCGCAGGGCCGTATCGTAATGAATCCGTCAACCTTGTCCATCATTCTGGCAGGCAACGCCAAAAAAGGTGATGTACTGGGCATCGCCCGCGTTGCCGGCATCATGGCCGCTAAAAAAACCAGCGACCTGATCCCCTTATGCCATCCGCTGGCCCTGACGCGCGTGGCGATTGATTTCATCCCTGATGAAAACAGCAGCAGCATTGACTGCCGTGCCACAGTGGAAACCATCGGCCCCACCGGAGTTGAAATGGAAGCCCTGACCGCTGCGCAAATTGCACTGTTAACCATCTACGACATGTGCAAGGCAGTAGACCGGGGCATGACCATCACTGACGTGCGCGTGCTTGAAAAACACGGTGGCAAGTCGGGCAGTTTTGTGAGCACGGCGACCTAAGGAAAGGAGCGCACCGCCTGCGCCACATTTCGCAAGCGCTCAGGGAACAGGTGCCTTGAGCGGCAAATACCTGGAGTTTTCCTTAGCCCATTGTGCGTACTCGTTGGGAAAAGCGGCTTTGTAGCGTGCCAGATGCGCCATGGCCACATCGTTCAGTCCCAGCATCACTGCACTCTCGATGACTTTCTGGATGACTCGCGGCTCCGGCGAATAGTGAAGCAGCGCATTCGCAGTGTTGAAGGTCCAGCTGGCATTTTCACGCGCAAGCGGCGTGAGCATCAATTGCGCAAACCGTGCCTGATCCGCATACAGCCAGGAACCCTGGATTTTAGACAGCGTGTCGTCGCGGTAGGCCACGTCACGCTCCTGCGGCGGCAGGTAGATCTGGCTGACGCGGTGGTAATCCCAAGCGGCATAGATCACACTCACTATCAAAAAAATAGCAATACATGCAGGAAACACAGTTGCCAAGTGGCTATTTGGCTGGATTTTCGGGCCGCCGGATGAATTTTCCGCCTGCGCGGGACGGCACCAGAGCAATCCGGCACACAAGCCGAAGGCCATCTGAAACGGTCCGTACCAGAGCGGGTACTCCAGCAGGCTGTGCAGCAGGATCACGGCCACAACACTCCAGGCCAGTTGGCGCGCCGGGTCCGTCTCACGCCACGGACGTTGCCGCATCACCCACCACGCCAGCGTAGCGCAGGCCGCCATGGCGACCGGTATGCCCAGTTCCACGGCCAGGTGCAGGGGGAGGTTGTGGGCGTTGTCGAGGATTTCGCAAAAGCGCAGGCCACTGTACAGGGTCATGTAATGGGCGTAGTCCAACTCACCCCAGCCCCAGCCCAGCCATGGTTTTTGCGCAATAAGTTGGAGCACGTTGGACCAGAGCGTGATGCGACTGGCACAGGCTTCATCACCCGAACGCAGGCGGGCGGCCATACCATGCAAGGAAGGATCAAACCCCGCGCTCCAGGGCAGCACGAACGTGGCTACAACGTACGTCAGCACCGCCACCACCAGCATGCGGCGAATCAGGGTCAGGCGCCAGCCACCCCAGACGGCACACAAGGCACACAGCAGGAACAGCTGCACCAGCCCGGTCCGCGACAGCGATGCGGCATTGCCCACGGCCAGCAGGCCTGTCACCACCAGCACCATGGCCTCGCGGCGCCGGACGGTGAGCGCATCGGCCTGGAGGCTGGAGGAAATGGCCATCGCAAACCAAAGCAGCGCGGCCAGTGCCACGTTGGTCAGCGTGGCAAACTGATTGCGCTGGCGCAGATTGGCGAAGGCTTCACCGAATCGAGCATGGTTGAGCCACGGCTCCAGCCCGGCTGTGGCGCCAAAATACTGCAGCAGGCCCATCACGCTGCTCAAGGCGCCTGCAATCACCCAGGCCCAAGCCGCAGGCGCCGCCCAGATCTGGGTAAAAGACCGGTGGCCTGCGCCATGTCCACGCCACGCAAGAAGCGAATGACACAGCAACAAGCCGGCGGTGGCGCCAAGGGCCAGCAACCATGGCACGACCGAGGGGGATGGCCCCGGCGCAAGAGGGCTGAGCCAGGGCAGCAACACCAGTACGGCCATCAGGATGCCGACAGGCGCATTCACGGCAATGACGGGGGGGGCAAATTTCATTTCTGCTTAAGTCTGATTCGCTGACTGCGCCACCCCAGCAACCAGACGGCCGCACACAGTTGACGTATCAAACACGCCCTCAATTGATCATGGACGGTGGATAACAGGTTTGTTCAAAAGTGCGCGTGGCCTTGGGCACGGGAACAGGATTTTCGAGATAAGCCGCGAGTTGCGCCGCGGCGGGCAGGGTGCTTGCGGCCACGCCTTTTTTGTAATATTCCGTCTTGCCGTTGCTCATGCGATGGATGATGTAGAGGATCCATTTCGCTTCATCCACGCGCCCCATCTGCGCCAGGGCCAGGACGGTGCCAGTCTGGAACCAGGCTTCGCTCATCACACAGCCTATGGTCGCGGCGCGCCTGAGGTAGGCATCGGCGTTTGCGGGCGTCACCGCTTCAATCTGGAGTTTCGGGAAATCGGCAAACCTGCGGAACCAGAAAACCCGCTCCGCGTCCCTGAAGCGTTCCGGCTGTGTGGAGGCCAGGCCGGGGGCATAAACCGGCGTGAGGGAGTAGTAATCGCGATTCATGGACATCGCAACACCCAGCGTCAGCGCCCCAATGAGGCATGCCGCGGTCGCCCGGACTGTAAATCCGTATCGCGATTTGTGTTCAGTGGGGTCCGGTACGCCGTCCGCAGCCTGCGCGGCTGGGTTGCCGGTGAGGGAGCCGAGAACCCAGCAGGTCGGCAAAAGGAAATAGGCATACCAGAGCGGAAACTCAAAAAACGAGTGAATCAGCAGGCAGCCAAGATAGACAAAGGCAAAAAAACCATGAGGGGTCGCGAAACGTTTTCGCACCCGCCATACGACAAATGCCAGCATGGACAGGAAAATAATGGCGAGCGGAAGGCCAAAATCAACGGCCAGCTGCAAAGGCAGGTTGTGCGAATGGGACATGCCGACGCCGACCGTAATCCCGGCACCTTCGAGGAAAAATGCGGCAGGATAACGCATGCTGCCCCAGCCCACCAGCGGATGATGGGCAATCATGTTGATCGTCTCATGCCATGCCGCACTGCGCATCCCTATGCCCTCGGAAGTGGTCTGACCGAGTTTCTGCGCACCATAGAACTCAGCGCCTCCTGACTTGCTGACAAGAAACAGCGCCAGCCATACCAGGGCAATGAGAAACAGGGGCCACAGGGCCCTGACCATGCCGCGCCAGTTGCGCCGGCAAAACCATGCGGCGCTGAGCGATACAAATGCAATTTGGAGAATGGCCGTTCGCGAGCCCGTCGTTGCGATACCGAAAACCAGGATGGCGCTCAACACAATCCACAGCCAGCCTTTGATGGCGCCCCTGAGCTGCAGCACCAGCAGCCCAATCAGGCCAAGGTTCAGAAAAGTGCCCTGATGATTGGGCTGGCGAATGAAGCCAAAGGTCCTCCCGGCCTCACTGACCGGAGAGATCAGGAGTATTCGCGCATCGACCTCGAAATATTGCGCAATCGATGCAAAGGCCGCCAGTACGCCGGCAACGACGAGGCCGAGGGCTGCTGCAGCAAACCACTGCTCCGCATAATTGCCGGAGGCGACCGCCCAGCCCACCCAGACAGCCAGGCCGGCGCAGAAAAGATAGGCCAGCAGGACCAGCGAAACGTCCGGCTGCACTTGGCGCAGGCCAAAAAACTGGGCCACGGCAGCAGCCGCCAGCAAGGCGAAAGCGCCTATTGCCACGGCAAGTTCGCGCGGCGCCTTGCGGTTCCGGGAGGCTTCCAGTCCAGCCAGAGCAAGCATCAGCGCGAGGCCCGTCACGCACAGCGCTTCGGCCGTGAAGTTGGCAAGCGGGATGGCGCCGTAGCCGATCAGGGAGGGAAGCCCGAAAAAGATAAAACCAACCAGGTAGATCAGCATGGCGGGCTTGCCCGGGTCGTGGATATTGAAGCTGGCTTTCACTTTCTGGACTTTTCCCCGGGGAAATGGATGCTTGTGTGATTGTGGACCGCCAATAAAAAAGCACCCTGAGGTGCTTTTTTATTGCAGGGAGAACCCTAGCTTAACCGCGGCATGAACCAGGCAGGAACTTCACAGGGGTGCCGGAACCGGTGCTTGGACCGCAAACCCATGCCTTGATGATGGAACCAGCAGCCAGCGTACCGCCACCGGCGCTGGACGGCACGAGGGCAATCCACGTGTTTGCAATGGTGTCGTCCTTGATGGTGTCGGAAACCTGCACGCTGATCGCGCCGGCATCATTGGTCTGGATACGGTTAACGTATTTGCTCGAGGAAACCGTCGACTCGCAACCCCAAGAACCACCCAGCGGCAAGCTGCCAGTCACCGATTGATAAACTTCGGTGATGGTTGTACGGCAGGAAGAAGCCGCCAAAATAACTTCAGACAGCTTGGCGCGCTTGGTGTAGTCCTGGTACGCAGGCAGAGCCACCGCAGCCAAAATACCGATGATTGCGACAACGATCATCAATTCGATCAGGGTAAAACCCTTTTGGATAGAACGCTTCATAAAAACTCCATGATTAAAAAGCAAACGGGAAACTCTCACGAGAACTAGTGCACGTTTTGTGCCAGAGCCAACAGGCCTTCCGGGGCCCTGATTTAAATACAAAGTTGCGCCGAAACTTACCTTTATGGCATGAAAATCCATCTTTTCTGACATTTTTGTTATTTAATGCAAACGGAACGCACCATCTTCAGGTCGGTCATTCCCATCAACACTTTCTCCATGCCATCCATCTTCAAGGTCCGCATCCCGCTATTAACAGCAGCAGAAAACAGCTCGGCAACCCGCGCGCGTTCCTGAATGAGTTTTTTGGCGTCATCATCGGCAATCATCAGTTCGTGCAGACCTATACGTCCCTTGTAGCCAGTCTTGTTGCACTTGTCACAACCGACGGCACGGTACATTTTTAGTTTGCCGCCTTCGCCGTACAGCTTGATCCACGATTCATAGAGTTTTTTGGACTCGCCGGCATGGTCGGCTTTCCAGGTGGGCGTGTGACGCAACTCTTCAGCGTATTCAGCGACAAAAAGCTTGATCTCTTCCGCGTCGGGAAAATATGACGCCTTGCAATCACAAAGTTTTTTGGCCAGTCGCTGGGCCAGGATGCCCAGCAATGCATCGGCAAAGTTGAAAGGGTCCATGCCCATGTCCAGCAGGCGTGTAATGGATTCAGGCGCCGAGTTGGTATGCAGGGTCGAGAAAACCATGTGACCCGTCAAAGACGCTTCCACCCCCATGGACACGGTCTCCTTGTCACGCGACTCGCCGACCATGATGATGTCGGGATCGGCCCGCAGAAAAGCCCGCATGACCAAGGCGAAGTCGATCCCCGCTTTTTTGTTGATCTGGACTTGCCGCAAACCTTTTTGCGTAATTTCTACCGGGTCTTCCGCAGTCCAGATTTTGGTGTCAGGCGTGTTGAGGAACTTGAGTATCGAGTGCAGAGTCGTCGTCTTGCCCGAACCCGTGGGGCCGCACACGTAAAAGAGGCCATAAGGTTTGGAAACCGTTTTCTTGAGCCTCTCCATGTTATGCACTGTCAAACCCAACTTTTCAAGCGGTATAGGTTCTCCGGCCGCCAGAATACGCATGACAACATCTTCAACACCGCCCGCCGATGGGATGGTCGCCACGCGCAACTCGATGTCGATGGGTCCGTATTTCTTGAATTTGATCTTGCCGTCTTGCGGTTTGCGCTTTTCTGAAATATCCAGGTCGCACATGATCTTCAAGCGCGTGACCATGGCCTGCCGGAACTGGGCCGGGACTTCGATGTAGGGCTGCAAGGTGCCATCAATGCGGAACCGGATGCCGGTTTTTGCCTTGCCGGGCATGGGCTCTATGTGGATGTCCGACACCTTCTGGTTATAGGCGTCAATGATGACCTTGTTCACAAACTTGACCAGCTCATTGTCTGCCGCCGCGGACTCAAGGGACGAGTCATCAGCGGCATCGTGTTCCAGCGGCGAGTCCATGTCGGCTAGCAGTTGATCAATCGAGCCGCTTTCATTGCCAGCACCGAACAACTGACCCAGGGTTTCCTCAAACTCCGTCTGGGTCGTGACGCGGTAAGCGAATTTGCTGATGCGCGGAAACACCTGCGGAACGACGCGCGCGCCCCGCACGGCTTCCGGGTCCACGCACATGATGAGGAGACCTTCGGTGCTTTCTTCCAGCGGTATCCAGCCCTGCTGCTCAATGAACTCCCGCTTAAGCGGCCCATGCAGCATTTCGGAGCGGATTCGGCCGGCGTTGAATGCCTCATAGGGCACGCCGAAGAATTTGGACAGCGAAGGGCCAATCTGTGCAGGGCGAATATGGTAATCGGCCATCAGCAAATGCTCGACCGAGCGCACTTCTTCGCGTGCTTTCCGGATGCATTTTGAAAGCTCGTCCTGCGAAAGCACGCCTTCCGTCACAAGGCCATCGTATTTGGTCGCCTTTCGCCGCTGACCGTCTTCGGTCTTCTGCATGCGCTGGCGTATGGCAATGCCCAGGGTTTTACACAGCTGTTGCGCGCCGTCTTCATCAAGCTTTCCGAAAGGCTGGTCGCTCCGGTTGTTGATGACCTGCAACACCCCGTAAAGGGTTTGACCGTCCATGACGGGCGCAACCAGCATCTGCTTGGTACGGTAGCCGGAGCGTTTGTCCACCTCCTGCAAAAAGCTCAGGTTCGGATGGATTTTTTTAAGCGCGGCGTCATCGTAAACATCCGCAATATTGAGCATCTGCCGAGCCATGGCCACGTAGCCGGCAACGCTTTGTGCGCTGATGGGGAGCTTCAGGTCACGGCTGGTGTTCAGCCCCGTCTTGACTTTCGAGACGATGGCGCTGCGGTCTTCATTGACCGCATAAAGAGTCAGCCTGTCCGCATTGAAGAGCTTGCAGATGTCCTGGCTGGCCTCCAGCATGATCTGCTCTATGTTTTCAGTTTCATGAATCCGGTTGGTGACCAGTTGAAGCTGCCTGAAATACAGGGCCTCAAAAGTGACGCCACGCTCCTGTGGCGGGAGCCTCTGGGAATCAAAAAACTCGTCTTCAGGGTCTCGCTGCAGTACGGCACTCATAGTTCAAACTCCTGCCCAGCCCTTAACCAGCGGATGTCATGCGATACGTTGGGTCCAAACGGCTGGGTCTGGTCAAACCGCTGTATTTCAGCCATGATCAATTCAGTCTCGGCAGGCTTTGTATGCGTGATGTAAATCGGGTAGTTTTTACCCTTGTCGATGCAGTCAAGCTCACTTGCCAAAGCATGCGGTGACAAGTGCAGGCTTTTCTCGGCCAGGTTGCGTTCGCGGTTGCTGAATGCGGTTTCAATCACCAGCATGGCAACATTGAGCTGATTGATGCGGGCCCACAGCGCGGGGTTGCGTTCGGTGTCGCCGGTGAACACCCAGCACCCTTTTACCGTAGCAACCGCGTACCCGACCGCCGGCACCGTATGCACGGCGGGCAAAACCTCAATGTACTTGCCCGCCAGGAACAAGGTTTGCCCGATTTCAAGCGGGTGAAAGCTGATGAAGGGTGACTCGGGCGTGGGAATCCTTGAGAAATCAGGCCAGATGGTGTTGTTGAAAATATGCGCCTTCAGGGCGTCGATCGTGCCCTGCAATGCATGGATCTTGATGGGCGTGCTTCTGCGGGACGCAATGGCATCGACCATCAGGGGCAGGGCCGCGACATGGTCAAGATGCGAATGCGTGAGCAGCACATGGTCAATCTCCCCCATCTCCTCCAGCGTGAGGTCACCGACACCGGTACCCGCATCCACCAGCAGGTCGCTGTCGAGCAAAAAAGACGTGGTTCGGCAGCCTTTGGCAATTGCCCCGGAGCAGCCCAATACCCGTACTTTCATGAACTTTTTCTTGCCTTGACTTGAACTTACTTGCTTTGAAAATTGGTCGCCCCGTCCCACCCGGGATCAAACGGAAGCAACCTCATGGAGGCTACACGCTCTGTATACAGCTGGTAAAGGTATTTTTTGGCATTCAGCCTCTGTAAATTGAGCAATTGGACATCGCATTGCTCCCAGTCCTGCATGCGATAGGCTTTAAGCGCCAGTGCCCATGCCTTGAGTTCAGCGGCATTGCCTTCGTCAATCCTGCCGACGGGCGCCAATGGCCAAAAAATGGCTACCGCGTTGTCCCGCCCCTTCACCCTCACCTTGTCGAGTTCCTGCCATACAAAATCGTTGGCCAGTTTGCGGGTGGACTCACTCACCACAATATCCACACCGTAGGTCTTGGACAGCCCTTCAAGACGGGAGCCGAGATTGACAGAATCGCCAATCACCGTATAGCTTCGCCGGATATCAGAGCCCATGTCACCAACACACATGGTGCCGGTGTTCAAACCTATTCCAATACCGATTTCGGGTAAACCCTTGGTGCGGTGCTCTTCATTGAGCTTGCGTACCGCGTTGGCCATTTCAAGCGCCGTTTTTACTGCCAGGCTCGCGTGATCTGGCGTATCGACAGGCGCTCCCCAGAACGCCATGACACAGTCCCCCATGTATTTGTCGATGGTGCCGCGGTTGCTGCGGATCAGGTCGGTCAGGCGGCTGAACACGCTGTTCAATAGCACCTGCAATTGTGTGGGCTCCATGGTTTCCGACATTTGCGTAAACCCGCGCATGTCGCAAAACATCACTGTCAATTCCTTGGTGGTTGCCTTCATGCTGTAGCTGTCAGGGTCCTTGACCATCTCGTCCACCAGTTCAGGCGGCACGTAAGTTCCAAACAGGTTGGCCAGCTCACGCTTGGATTTGCTCTCTACAAAATAGCCGTAGCTCATGTTCAGCGCAAACGCCGTCAGGGCCATGACCAGTGCGCTGGCCAGCGGCAGCACAAGTCCATAACTGGAATAGAGCCAGAAATTGAGTCCGACCAGTGCGGCAACAACTGCCGCACTGGCAGCAACTGCTTTGGGCGCGGACAGCATGGGCAGAGCAAAAGCCAGCGTGAGGCCGGCCAGGACAAGAATGACCACCTCAAACCCGACGGCGTAGTCAGGCTTGACAAACACCTTGCCATCCAGAAAGCCCGAAATGACGTTGGCATGGGTTTCAACACCGGGGTAGGTCTCGCCGACCGGAGTCACCCTCAAATCGAGCAGGCCGGGCGCCGTCGTGCCGATCAGGATGATCTTGTCCTTTAGCAGGCCGGGCGCAATGCGTTTGGACAGAACATCCGCTGCCGAAATATAACGAAACGAACCTCCGCCGACACCGCCATGGCCGCGAAACGGCACCAGTGTGGCCACGCGATCGTCCACCGGAATCGCCAGGGTTTTGCTACCCTGCCGGAGCAGGATGCTTTCCAGGCCCTGATAGCTGCGCGTCAGGAATTTTTCCGGAGGGAAACCCGGCTCCACCTTGGGCAGGCCCACCAGCACCCGGAACATGGCCAGCGACAGCGATTCGTAATACTGCCCCTTGTATTCCGCCAGAAGGGGAATGGAGCGCACAACGCCATCGCCTTCCGTGATGGAGTTGAAAAACCCGCCCATGGGCGCCGCCTTGGCGAGCAGGTCCAGGTTGGCGCCGTAGCCGTTCCAGCTGGTGAACTTGATCGGCCGTCCCTGAAGCACAGCGCGGTCCATGGCAGGTGCAGGCAGCGAGCCATTGACCCGCCCATCCCGATCGCTGGTGAAATAGTAGCCCAGCACAACCGGCCGGCCTTCAATCGCCTTGGCGAAGACCGTGTCGTAATCCAGGCTGCCCTGCAGCTGGTTGAGTTTGTCCTGGAATCCCGGCTGGTCTTTGAGTTCCCCCTGCGCCAGCTGGCGAAGCCGCTTCAGGCCGGAGCTTTCATCGGCTTCGGCAAACACCACGTCAAAACCCACCAAGGCGACTTTCTGCCGCTCGAACAATTCGTTCACCAGTGCCGCGTGTTTGTTGCGCCCCCAGGGCCAGCCGAATTCCGCCAGGCTTTTTTCGTCAAAATCGATGATGACTATCCGCTCATCGATCGAGCCAGGCATGGTCGCCCGCAGGCGGGCATCGTAAATAATGTCGTCCAGCCTCTGGAGAACGCCGATGCGGAGAATTCCGCTGGCATGCATCAGGGCAAACACCAGCGGTATCAGCGTTACAGCGATGCGAGGCCAGTGCCTGGAAAGGAGTTGCATGGGGACTCTTGTGTCACACCAAACCAGTTCCCTGCCTGCGGCGGGGAACCTGCTGTTTACAGCTGGACGAACTGCATTTGTGTGCCCGCCAGTTCAAGCACGTCGCCATTTTTGAGCGTTACGGGCTCGGCGCCTATGGGCGCGCCGTTGAGCGAAGGCTTGTCCACACCCTCGACATGTGCCACCACAAAGCCATGCGGCCTTTTGGTAATGGCGGCAACAGCCACCCCGGGCTTGCCAATGGTCGTGACCACCTTGACCAGCGCCACTTCGCGACCGGCTGCAGCGCCGGACATGACCTTGATGGCGGCCGCGCTAAGGCTTGCACCTGCCCCAGCTACAGCCGGAGCGGCAGCTGCTGGGCCTGCCGGGGGAACCAGGCCGGCAGACCCGGCCTTGATGACCATGGTTTTCTCGAACCCGGCGCTGGCCGCCTCATTGACGTACTTGATCTTGTACTTGCCGATTTCAACGGTGTCGCTGTTTTGCAGCAGCTGCTTTTTAACGGCCTTGCCATTGACATAAGTGCCGTTGGTGCTGTTGAGGTCCTCCAGGTACACCTCGTTGCCGGACATCTGCAGCACGGCATGCTCCCCGCTTACAGCCAGGTTGTCGATCACGATATCGTTGTACGGACGCCTGCCCAGGGACGTACGGTCCTTGGTCAACTGGACTTCCTTGATCACAACGCCGTCAATAGAGACGATCATTTTCGGCATGGCCGACTCCTGTCTGTTTTTGAGATTTCAATCATCATCGCCTTATTTTCCCAGCATTCTGGATAAAAACCCGCGTTTGACCGAAGCTTGTTTGGCTTGCGCCAACAATACTGAAATATTATCGCGGCCGCCAGCCTCATTGGCCGCAACAACCAGCTGTTTTGCCTTTTGTTCCAGGGATGCACTGCCCAGCAGGATGCCTGCAACGGCTGCATCGTCGACCATATCGGACAACCCGTCTGAACACATCAGGTAAATATCGCCGGCTTCCACGCGATGCTCATTGACTTCAACCATGACTGTATCTTCAACGCCCAGCGCCCGTGTTACCAGATTCTTGTTCAGGGAAGTCAGGGCTTGCTCAGGCGTGATGAGCCCGGCATCAATCTGTTCCTGCAACAGGGAGTGGTCCTTGGTGATCTGCTGAAATTCGTTGCCGCGCAGGCGATAGCAGCGCGAATCCCCAATATGGCCCAGCATCAGGCGGCCATCCTGAAACACCCCCACAACCAGGGTCGTCCCCATGCCTGTGTACTGGGGGTTGGAGTTGGCTGCATTAAAAATGGAGTGGTTCGCGTTTTCGACGCAGATCTCCATCGCGCGGCGCACCTCCTTGGCATTGGCATGCTTTCCCGCCTGCGAAAGCCAGCGGCCCATTTCGGACTTGATGAACGCCGCGGCCATGCCGCTGGCAATTTCACCCGCGTTGTAACCCCCCATCCCGTCGGCCAGGATGCAAAGGTTTGTCAATGGGTCGAACGCAACCGCGTCTTCGTTGTTGTCTCGTGCCAAGCCAGTGTCGGTTTGGGTGCATATCTCGTAAATCATCTTGTTCGGCTTCTGGCTTGTACTTATAGCTTTGTGCTTAAGGTTTTGTATCAGTATCGCCGCCCCTGGGCCCGGCGCCTGCAGGATGGTCAACGATGGTCTTTTCATAGGCTGTTGTCGCGCCCGCCGCATCCACGGCTTGTGTTGCCTGATAAGGCATGGACTGTGTTGCGCCGACACCAGGTGCGCCCGCAACAGCAGATTGCGCCACCGTTGCGTCAAATGGGGCGGCTTCAGTCGTTTGTTTCGCTGCGAATGCCGCAGTTTTTTCTTGCACGGGATGGACGCCTGCCACACCGGTTACCGCCGCAAGGCTTGCTGCCGCCTCGCCTGAAAGTTCGGCAAGGGCGGCCCGCAGGTCGGCAGCGAACTGGTCGCCGTCCTGGTAACGTGTTTCAGGACGCTTGCTGAGTGAAAGCGCCACGATGTTGGCCAGTTTTTCGGAAAGCTCATTCCGGATGATGCGAATGTCCGGCGCCGGCTCGTTGGCAATCTTGTACATCAGCTCGGCCATGGAGTCGCCGCGAAATGGCAACACACCGGCCAGCATCTGGAACAGCATGACACCCAGCGAATAAAGGTCCGAGCGGCCATCGACCTTTTTACCCGCGATCTGCTCGGGCGACATGAAGCTGGGCGTGCCCAGCACCATGCCGGTTTTGGTCTTGCTGGAGTCCGTGATGCGGGCAATGCCAAAGTCAGTGACCTTGACGGAATCGCCGTCGAAGTCATACATGATGTTGGCCGGCTTGATGTCCCGGTGCACCACGTTTTGCCGGTGGGCATAGGCCAGCGCTTCGGCAACCCGCGCAACGATCGACAGCACCCTGGAAATGGGCAGCAACTGCCCACTTTTGGTAACGTCCGCAAGGTCCTTGCCCTTCAAGAACTCCATGGCAATGTAGGCCAGATCGTGTTCTTCGCCAGCATCGAAGATCGTCACGATATTCTGGTGCTGCAGGCGGCCCGCCGTTTCAGCTTCGCGGAAGAAGCGCCCCCGGGCATCTTCCAGCTCTTCGCCCTCGAACTCCTGGCTCAGCGCCATGGTCTTGATGGCCACCACACGGCCGATCTTGGGATCCTTGCCAAGATAGACCACACCCATGGCGCCTTTGCCCAGTTCTTTCTCGACCTGGTAGCGGCCCAGCATGGGCTTCTCGACGCCACCGCCATCAAGCAGCATGGTGCCCCCCGGATGGGCACCACTGCCACCGAGGATGACCGTTTCCGAGAGGTTTTTCGCGCGATTGAGTTTGGACTGCAGGTCTTTGTGGTTCTTGTTGTAGCTGGCCATGTGTTCATACACGGCCTGCGCCTTGTTGAACTGCCGCTTGCGCTCGAAATCCAGCGCCAGGTTGTTCAGGTTGTCCATCAGCGCATCAGTGAAGGGCACGCGGCGAAAACGGTCAAAAGCCATATCCAGCTGGCCTTGCCCTTGCAATGCCAGGCCCATCATGCGGTTGGTTTCTGCCGACTCCTCATCCGACTTGAGCTTGCCCGCCTCGGTCATCAGGAAGCGCTTGGTGGTCAGCGCCAGGTGGCCAATCAGCAGCAGGGCAGCAGGAAACACCAATTGAAGCCACTTGGCGGCAACCGACAGCAAGCTGAATTCAATCACCAGCAACACCACAAACAGCACCAGCGTCACAATGGCCGCCTTGCCAGCCGACAATCGCGGCAAGCCCGCAACCAGATAAGCGGCCACCAGCAGCAGCACGCCCAGCGTGGCCCACACACCCCAAACAGGCTGCACGATGAAATGCTCGCTCAGGATGCTTGAAGTGATGTGCGCGATGGTTTCCGCCGGTGAAAGCCCCGGGCCGGCAGGCGTCGCAAACTGGGTGCCTACGCCCGCGGCGGTAGCGCCAATGATCACAATCTTGTCGGCATATTTGCTGGCCGGAATCTTGCCGGAAATCACGTCATAAAACGAGTCCACGGCAAAGGCAGGGCGACCCTCCCTGCCTTTGTAAAACTGCGGCAGCATTAAAGCCGAATCGTCCGTCCTGATCACCAGCTTGCCGATCTGCACCGACTCGCCCACGTTAAGCCGGATGTCGGCGGGCCCGAGGTTCAGGCTTTTGGCAGCAACCAGCAGGCTCATGGAAGGCACGGCCTTTCCAAAGTAATTGATGAGCAGGGGCTCCTGCCGGACCGCGCCATCCACGTCCGGCAACTGGTTCAGGTGGGCGATGCCTGCCGCCGCCGAGCCGATCATCTCGATGGGCTGCTGCCCGCGGACGGCCGGCAAGGAGAAATTGGCAGGGTCATCCACTGCGCTTTTCAACGCATAGGCCGGCAGCGGGTTGTCCGGCCGGCCCTGGGGCACGCCCAGTGCAAAAACCGAAGGCACCAGCACATTGCCGGCCCTGGTCATGCTGGTGGCCAGCTTGGCATCCGTGTCCAGCGCCACTTCTGCGTCTGCGATCACCTTTCCCAGCTGTTCGTTGACGCCGCCCTGGGCGACCGAAGGGTCGCCCAGCACTTCCTTCATCTTGCGGATAAAAACCAGCCCGCGGTCTGTTTGCGGCTCAAAAAAGAAGGCTGTATGCGCAATGGTTCTGGCCTTGGCAGCCGACAGCTGGTCGATCAGCTGGGCATGGACATCGCGCGTCCAGGGCCACCTGCCGATATTGGCAATGCTCTGGTCATCAATCGCAATAATGGCAATGCGGTCCGAGGGCTGGCGCGAAGTGCTGGTACTCGCAAAGTCGTAGTAACGGCGCTCCAGCGTGCCAAAAAAATCCGTCAGCCCATGCAGGAACAGGACAGCCAGAACCACCAGGACGCCAACAAACCAGTCGGCGCGCCAGAACTGGCTGCGTTTGCTAGATGATGTGGCCACTTCCAGCCCCTTGTCCTGATTCGCCGTGCATTGCCCGCTTTACCCACAGTTTTTCTTGTTCGCTTGTAAAAGCCTTTCAACTGTTGCAGAAAGGTTACAAGTCTCCCAAATGTGGACGTTAACAGACAGGATGAGGCTGGACAAGTGACTTTTTACCGCCGGACGGCCTTTCTGTTGCTAAAAAGTAGCTTTCCCCGTGAGGCTCATCCAGGGCCTCACAGGCGCTACCCACAGCAGAATCAGGCTGACGGCAGCTGTTTTTGCTGGCGTTTGGTCAGGTAGGTTCCCAGTGCGACCACCAGGATGGCCCCGACGATGCCGCCAAATGTGACGGTTTGTTCACTGACGGCTCCCAGGTGCGTGGTAACCGCAGGGTCAGTCAGCAGCATTTCACCCGCCAGGAAACCCAGCAAGGCAGCACCAATGGTGATGATGATGGGAAAGCGCTCCATGACCTTGGTGAGCAGGGTTGCACCAAAAATAATCAGCGGAATGCTGACCAGCAAACCCAGGATCAGCAGAGGCAAATTGCCCTTGGCGGCTGCGGCCACCGCCAGGACGTTGTCCAGGCTCATGACCAAGTCGGCAATCAGGATGGTGCGGATGGCGGCCATCATGCCGTTGATCTCCTTGCCTTCGCCGTCGCCCTCGTCTTCGCCCTTGAGCAGGTCAACGCCGATGTACACCAGCAAAATCGCGCCCACTATTTTCAGGTAGGGCAGGTTCAACAGCTGGATCGCCACAACGGTCAGGACGATCCGCATCACGATGGCAGCAGCGCTGCCCCAGAAAATTGCCTTGCTGCGCTGCTCGGGTTTGAGGGTTCGGGCGGCCATGGCAATCACCACGGCGTTGTCGCCCGACAGCACGATGTTGGCAAGAACGATGGAGCCAAAGGCGCTCCAGAAAAGGGGGGACGCAAGGTCCAATCCGAAAATCATGGCATCTCCTGTTATGAATGAAAAAAAGCGCCGGGTAGCGCTTCTTTTGTTTTTTTGAGTTTAGCCCGAACGGGGCCGTCGCCCCGTTCGTAATAACGCTTACTAACGTTGCCTGAAAGGCAGGTTTACAGCAGCGCCTTCAGTAATTTGGCCATTTCTGACGGGTTGCGCGTCACGGTGAAACCGCAGGCTTCCATGATTTCCAGCTTGGCATCGGCCGTGTCGGCGCCGCCGGAGATCAGCGCACCGGCATGGCCCATGCGCTTGCCGGCAGGAGCCGTCACACCAGCGATAAAACCAACGATAGGCTTCTTCATGTTGGCCTTGCACCACAGGGCGGCTTCGGCTTCATCCGGGCCGCCGATTTCGCCAATCATGATGACGGCATCGGTGTCTGGATCGTCATTGAAGGCTTTCATCACATCGATGTGCTTGAGGCCATTGATCGGGTCGCCGCCAATGCCGACAGCGCTGGACTGGCCCAGGCCGATTTCGGTCAATTGCGCCACGGCTTCGTAGGTCAGCGTGCCGGAGCGGCTGACCACGCCAATGCGGCCCTTGCGGTGGATGTGGCCGGGCATGATGCCGATCTTGATCTCGTCGGGCGTGATCAGGCCTGGGCAGTTGGGGCCCAGCAGCAGGGTTTTCTTGCCGCCGGCGGCTTCCTTGGCCTTCATGCGGTTGCGCACTTCCAGCATGTCACGCACGGGGATGCCTTCGGTGATGCAGATGGCCAGGTCCAGGTTGGCCTCGACGGCTTCCCAGATGGCGGCTGCAGCGCCTGCGGGCGGCACGTAAATCACCGACACCGTTGCGCCGGTGGCCTTGGCGGCTTCCGTCACATTGGCATAAATCGGGATGCCTTCGAAGTCTTCGCCGGCTTTCTTGGGGTTCACGCCAGCCACAAAGGCTTCCTTGCCGTTTGCGTAGTCGCGGCACATGCGGGTGTGGAACTGGCCGGTCTTGCCGGTAATACCCTGCGTGATGACTTTGGTGTTTTTGTTGATGTAGATCGACATGTTTGTTTCCTGATCAGTTACGCGGGCTTACTTGACGGCGGCGACGATTCTTGTCGCGGCTTCAGCCATGGTGTCTGCTGCAATGATGGGCAGGCCGGAGTCGGCCAGCATCTTCTTGCCCAGGTCTTCATTGGTGCCCTTCATGCGCACGACCAGCGGCACCGACAGATTGACGGCCTTGCAGGCGGTGATGACGCCGTCGGCAATCGTGTCGCACTTCATGATGCCGCCGAAGATGTTGACCAGGATGCCTTTGACATCGGGGTTCTTCAGCATGATCTTGAAGGCTTCGGTGACCTTTTCTGCGGTAGCACCGCCGCCCACGTCCAGGAAGTTGGCCGGCTCGCCGCCGAACAGCTTGATGGTGTCCATGGTCGCCATGGCCAGGCCGGCACCGTTGACCAGGCAGCCGATGTTGCCGTCCAGGCTGATGTAGGCCAGGTCAAACTTGCTGGCTTCGACTTCGGCCGGGTCTTCTTCATCGAGGTCGCGGTAAGCCACGACTTCAGGGTGGCGGAACAGCGCGTTGGCGTCAAAGTTGAACTTGGCGTCCAGGGCCATCAGCTTGTTCTTGCTGTCGCGGTTCAGCGGGTTGATCTCCACCAGCGACGCGTCGGTGTCCATGTAGCACTTGTAGAGCTTCTGGAAAATGTCCACAGCCTGGGCGGTGGACTCGGCGGGCAGGCCGATGCCGTTGGCGATCCTGGTGGCTTGCTCTGCGCTCAGGCCGGTCAGCGGATCGATGTACTCGGTGATGATCTTCTCGGGCGTGGCGTGCGCCACTTCCTCGATGTCCATGCCGCCTTCGCTGGATGCGATGAAGGCCACTTTCTGGGAGGCACGGTCAGTGACGAGGGAAACGTAGTATTCCTTCTGGATATCGGCGCCATCTTCGATGTAGAGGCGGCGAACCTTCTGGCCTTCAGGGCCGGTCTGGTGGGTCTTGAGCTGCATGCCCAGGATTTCGCCGGCAATGCGCTTGACGTCTTCAATGGTCTTTGCAACCTTCACGCCGCCGCCCTTGCCGCGGCCACCCGCATGGATCTGGGCCTTGACCACCCACACCGGGCCGCCGAGTTTTTGTGCGGCTTCCACCGCTTCCTGCACCGTGAACGCAGGAATGCCGCGCGGCACAGGCACACCAAAATTGCGCAAGATTTCCTTGCCTTGGTACTCGTGAATTTTCATGGAAAACCTTCAGAATTCAGTAAAAAAGGGGGGTGCAACAGAGGTTTACGCGGGGGCCGTGGTGCTGTTTAACAGAAGTGAAAACAGGCCATGCCGACTCAAAACGCCATGTTAGCGGCCGTTGGATGTAGCAACGCAGAACTGTATCATGGTGCGACGCACAATCCTTTTGCTGGTCTTACGTAGGGGAAAAGGGCCTCGCCCGCTGCATCCGGCGGCTCTTTGCCATCTAATTAGCACCTGATACCTGATTCGCGTCAAAAAATTAGTCCAAGTTCACCCGAGAGTTTTATGCCCAAGATTTTTATTGATGGAGAAGCCGGCACCACGGGCCTGCAGATACGGGAACGGCTGCAGGCCATGCCGCAGATCGAACTGGTCAGCATTGCGCCCGAGCTGCGCAAGGATGCGGCTGCCAAGCGCGAACTGATGGCCGGGGTGGACCTGGTCATCCTGTGCCTGCACGACGACGCGGCACGCGAATCGGTCGCCATGATCGACGCCCTGCCGGGCAAAAAACCAAAAATCATCGATGCATCCACAGCTCATCGCACCACGCCGGGCTGGGTTTATGGCTTTCCCGAGCTCACCTCAACCCAGCGTGCCGCCGTGGTCGCGGCCGACCGCGTGGGCAACCCGGGCTGCTACGCCACCGGCGCGATTGCGCTGATCCGGCCGCTGGTGGATGCCGGCTTCATCCCTGCCGATTTCCCGCTGAGCCTTCCGGCTGTGAGCGGTTACTCCGGCGGCGGGCGGCAAATGATTGAGGCCTACAAGGCCGGCACCGCGCCGCTGTTTGAACTTTACGGCCTGGGACTGGAGCACAAACACCTGCCGGAAATCATGAAATACACCGGCCTGAGCCGCCGCCCGGTGTTTATCCCGTCCGTCGGCAACTTTGAGCAGGGCATGCTGGTGCAATTACCGCTGCACCTGGACCTGCTGCCAGGCAAACCGACCGCAGCACAACTGAAAGACGCGCTGGCGCGGCATTACGCGGGCAGCGAATGGGTGACGGTGGAAGCCGCAACCGAATCCGGCAAGCTGGACGCGCTGGCGCTGAACGACACCAACAAGATGGAACTGCGTGTCTTCGGCAATGAGACCTACCGCCATGCCGTGCTGATTGCAAGGCTGGACAACCTAGGCAAGGGTGCTTCCGGCGCGGCGGTGCAGAACCTGAAGCTGATGCTTGGGCTGTAACCCGGTCAATCGCTATTAAATTGATAGCTGCTTGCGGGCTGTTTACGCTGGCCAGTCGCCTATTTCACTAGAAATTCAGGGGCAAGCGAGGCTGCGGGCGACTCGCTTGCCTCCAGCCCCTTGGTCACTTAATCATCTTCCGACTGCGATACCACACGCCGGATCACTTCACCGCCAAAACCACGCGCCGCCAGGAAGCGCATCTGCTTTGCCCGTGCGGCAGCGTCTGCTGCCGGCTCGCCAAATTTGCGGCGCCAGACTTCGCGTGCGCGCTCCAGCTCGGTCGCTTTGAGGCCGTCCATCGCGTTTGCCACCAATTCAGCCCCCAGCCCCTTGCCGAGCAGCTCATGCCGCACGCGGGAGGCGCCAAAGCGCGCTGCCTTGCGGTTGATGACCGACTCCACCACGCGGGCTTCGCTGATGAAGTCCTTGGCCTGCAACTCGTCCAGCACCTGGGCCAGCTGGCCGGGCGTTTCCTCATGCGGGGCCAATTTGCGCTCCAGCTCGGCCCGCGAATGTTCGCGGGCCGCGAGGTAACGCAGGGCCCTGCCCTTGAGCGAAAGCGCAAAGCCAGTCCTGGCCGCCGGCGCAGTCACGTTCATGCGGGCATGCTCATCAGGACGCACTTTTTGCTACCTTTTTAATAGCTTGCCGCGCACATTCTGCCTTGGCCAGAGCCTTGTTTGGCATGTAAAAGCGGCCTCAGGCGGCTACTTTTGGCGCTTTTTCTGCTTTGCCAGGCTTGTCAGCCTTTCCGGCCTCCTCCGAAGCACTCACCTGCGACGGCTGCACCAGCGGGATACCCAGCGATTCACGCACCTTGTTCTCGATCTCGATGGCGAGTTCGGGGTTTTCTTTCAGGAACTCACGCGAGTTGTCGCGGCCCTGGCCGATTTTTTCGCCGTTGAAGGCATACCAGGCACCGGCTTTCTCGACGATGTGGCCAGCCACACCAAGGTCCAGCACCTCGCCCAGCCGGCTGATGCCTTCACCGTAGAGGATGTCGAACTCCGCCGTCTTGAAGGGCGAGGCCACCTTGTTCTTGACCACCTTGACGCGGGTTTCGTTGCCGATCACCTCTTCACCCTTCTTGATGGAGCCGATGCGGCGGATGTCCAGGCGTACGGAGGCGTAGAACTTCAGCGCATTGCCGCCGGTGGTGGTTTCGGGCGAGCCGAACATCACGCCTATCTTCATGCGGATCTGGTTGATGAAGATGACCATGCAGTTGGCCTTCTTGATGGTGGCGGTGAGCTTGCGCAACGCCTGGCTCATCAAACGGGCCTGCAGGCCGGGCAGGGAGTCGCCCATTTCGCCTTCGAGTTCGGCCTTGGGCGTGAGCGCCGCCACCGAGTCAATCACGATCAGGTCAACCGCGCCGGAGCGGGTCAGGGAATCAACAATCTCGAGCGCCTGCTCGCCGGTATCTGGCTGGGAGATCAGCAAGTCCTGCAGGTTCACGCCCAGTTTTTGCGCGTACTGGATGTCCAGTGCGTGCTCGGCATCAACGAAAGCGCAGGTGCCGCCCAGTTTTTGCATTTCGGCAATCACCTGCAGGGTCAGCGTGGTTTTGCCGGACGATTCCGGGCCGTAGATTTCAACCACACGGCCTCGTGGCAGGCCGCCGACGCCCAGGGCAATGTCCAGCCCCAGCGAACCGGTGGAGACCACCTGGATGTCCTCGATCACCTCGCCGGCGCCCAGCTTCATGATGGTGCCTTTACCGAACTGCTTTTCGATCTGGGCCAGCGCGGCCTGCAGGGCCTTGGCTTTTTCGGTGTTCAGGGCGGCGGATGGGGCGACAGCGGCTTTGTTCGGCAGGTCCATGAAAATCTCCTTGAAAATCAATGTGTTGAAAACTTTGGCATCAATTCCAGTCTCTGCTTTTAATTACAGCGCTGGATGCATGACCAGTACTTTATTGGCGCCATTGAAATAAGTAAACCCTGTTTTTAGTCAGTTTGCCTGACCAATTGAGTTAGCATGATCTGATGGAAAAAACAGAAGTCCAAGGCAGCGATCAGGGCAGTGATCAAAGCTGGCGCATCACGCACCTGGGCCGCCTGCTCGGCCATGCCTTGCGCCGTTTTGACGAACGTGTGCTCACGCTCATGGCCAGCAATGTCAACGTCCCGCTGGCACTGTCCAACCTTGCAGCGCGCGACCAGGTCGGCGCCGCGCACATCCACATCACACGCCACCTCGCTGTCGGCGGCTCGCGCCTGACCGAACTGGCAGACAGCGCCGGCATGAGCAAACAGGCCATGGGCGACCTGGTGAGCCAGTGCGAGGCCTGGGGCCTGGTCACGCGCGAGGCCGACCCGCATGACAAGCGGGCCAGGCAGGTGGTGTTCACCGCATCGGGCCTGCTCTGGCTGGAAGCCTTCAGGCACGCGGTGGCCCAGGCCGAGGATGAATTCCGGCAGGCCGTGGGCCAGGATGTGGCCACCGTAGTGGCGCTGGGGCTGGAGGCCTACGCGGGCGCTTGATCTGTCAGCAAACCGCAGGGTGCAAAAGCCTAAAATTTGCAGTACAAGTAAAAACCGCTGACCGCGCAGCCACCGCGCGGAACCGGCATCTGGAGACAGCCATGCGTATTTTGATTGCTGAAGACGACCAGGTTCTTGCCGATGGCCTGCTGCGCACACTGCGCGCTTCGGGCGCGGCTGCGGACCATGTAGCCAGCGGCACCGAAGCCGATGCGGCCTTGCTCACCAATACCGAATTTGACCTGCTGATCCTGGACCTCGGCCTGCCGCGCATGCATGGCCTGGAAGTGCTCAAGCGTTTGCGCGCCCGCGGCTCGGCGCTGCCGGTGCTGATCCTGACAGCAGCCGACAGCGTTGAAGAGCGCGTCAAGGGACTGGACTATGGCGCCGACGACTACATGGCCAAGCCGTTTTCATTGCAGGAGCTTGAAGCCCGTGTGCGCGCGCTGATCCGCCGCGGCATGGGTGGCGCCAGCAGCACCATCAAACACGGCCCGCTGGTGTACGACCAGGCCGGACGCGTGGCGACCATAGACGGCCAGATGGTGGAGTTGTCGGCGCGCGAACTCGGCCTGCTGGAAGTGCTGCTGCAACGCGCCGGCCGCCTCGTGAGCAAGGACCAGCTGGTGGAGCGCCTGTGCGAATGGGGCGAGGAAGTCAGCAACAACGCGATCGAGGTCTACATCCATCGCCTGCGCAAGAAGATTGAAAAAGGGCCGGTGCGGATTGCGACTGTGCGCGGCCTCGGTTACTGCCTGGAGAAGATCCCTGGCTGATATGGCCCCCACGCTTTTCACCGCGTGTAATGCGCTGCCCCCCGGGGGGGCCGCTGCGCCTGCGGCCCGGCGAAGCCGGTTCCGCGTCTCGGACTGGCATGGGATGGGACGCATCTGCCTGCGTCGAGCATGGCGCTGAGACTCTTTCAGCGTGAGCGCCGAAGCCTGTTCGGCGAAATCCTCGACTGGATGCTCACGCCACTGCTGCTGCTGTGGCCCATCAGCCTGGCGCTGACTTGGCTGGTGGCGCAAAACATTGCCGGCAAGCCTTTTGACCGCGCGCTTGAATACAACGTACAGGCGCTGGCCAAGCTGGTGGTCGTCAAGAACAACCAGGTGCAGTTCAACCTGACCGGGCCGGCGCGCGAAATCCTGCGGGCCGACGACACCGACCTGGTGTACTACCAGGTGCTGGGCACGCGCGGCGAATACCTCAGCGGCGAACACGACTTGCCGCCGCCGCCTGACGAGGACAAGGCCACCGACGGCGAAGTGCGGCTGCGCGAAGATGTCATTCAGGGCGAGGACGTCCGCGTGGCCTATACCTGGATCAAGGTCGAGGTCAAGAATGGCGGGTCGGTATTGGTGCAGGTCGCCGAAACTCTGGAAAAACGCAAGACCCTGGCCACGGAAATCGTCAAGGGCACCATGGTGCCGCAGTTCGTCACCCTGCCGCTGGCCGTGCTGCTGGTGTGGCTGGCGCTGGTGCGCGGCATCAAGCCGCTGGCGCAGCTGGAAAAACGCATTCGCGCGCGCAAGTCCGACGACATGAGCCCGCTGGATGACACCGCCGTGCCCGAGGAGGTCGCGCCGCTGGTGTCGTCCATCAACGATTTGCTGGGCCGGCTCAAGGTCTCGCTGAACACGCAAAAACGTTTCCTGGCCGATGCCGCACACCAGCTCAAGACGCCGCTGGCCGGCCTGCGCATGCAGGCCGACCTGGCACAGCGCGAAACCGATGCCGATGAACTGAAAAAATCGCTCAAGCACATAGGCCAGTCCAGCATTCGCGCGACCCACACTGTGAACCAACTGCTGGCGCTGGCGCGCGCCGAAACCACGGGCCGCAGCCTGGCCAAACAACAGCTTGACATGGTGCTCATCGTCTCGGAAGTCATGGCCGATTCGGTTCCGCGTGCGCTTGAAAAGAAAATTGACCTCGGCTACGACGGCCCCGCCGCCGGCGACCAGGCCGGCCAGCTCGAAGGCAACCCGACCCTGCTCAAGGAACTGGTGCGCAACCTGCTGGACAACGCCATCAACTACACGCCCGAAAAAGGCCAGGTCACCCTGCGGCTGCTGACGGACCGTTTCAGCGGCGTGCTGGTGCTGCTGGTCGAGGATTCGGGGCCGGGCATTCCGGAGTCGGAGCGCGAGCTGGTGTTCCAGCCTTTTTACCGCGCACTCGGCACCAATGTGGACGGCTCCGGCCTGGGCCTGGCCATCGTGCTGGAAATCGCCAACCAGCACGACGCCACAATCAGCATCGAGGACGCCACTGTTGCGGGTCATCCACCTACGCCGCCGAATGGACCTGGCACGCGCATTGCGGTACGCTTTGCAGGTATGGACCGCACAGGTCAAGCCTGAAAGTGAAAGATACACGATGGTCACCGCAAGTCGCCTCAAGATCGGCCTTTCGGCCTGCTTTTCACACGCCGACCCCACACGCTCATTCTTCAGCGGCAAAACCCTTCAGTACGTCGAGCAGTCGATAGCCCACTGGCTGATGTCCTCGGGCGCCATGGTCGTCATGGTGCCCTGTCCCACGGGCTCTACGCAGCGCGGTGACGTCACCTACAGGCATTACGCCGAATGGCTGGACGGCTTGGTGCTGCACGGCGGCGCCGACGTCTGGCCCGGCAGTTACGGCGAAACGCCGCTGCAGGAGCAGTGGTCCGGCGACCGCGTGCGCGACGAATACGACAAGGCGCTGGTCGCCGCCTTTGAAGCCGTCGGCAAACCCATGTTCGGCGTCTGCCGCGGTTTGCAGCTGCTCAATGTGGCCTACGGCGGCACGCTGTACCAGGACATCAACACGCAGGTGCCCGAATCATTCATACACCGCGACGCCGCAATTTACGACCTGAACTTCCACAGCGTGGACATCGTGCAGGGCTCGCACCTCTCCCGCCTGTACCCCGGCGTGGAGAGGGTGCGCGTCAACAGCATCCACCACCAGGCGATCAAGGAGCTCTCGCCCGAGTTTGAAGCCGAGGCTTTCAGCGTGACCGACGGGATTGTGGAAGCGATACGCCGCAAGGACCGCTCCAAAAGTTATATCGCCGCGCTGCAGTGGCACCCGGAGTTTCACCAACCCGGCTCGGACACCATTGACGACGGGGCCGTGCTGGAGGACTTCCTGTCGGCAGTTGCCAGGGCGAAAAGCCATAACGGCAGCTGATACCCGCGATAAAGCCGCATGCAACCGAAAAACAGCGCCTTCCAGGCATCAAAAGGGCCTGCAGCCCAAGCAAATCAAGCGCAACCAGCTATGAAAAACATAGCTGGCCTGACAACAGGCATCAGCTCAGATGCTTGCCCACAATCCCGGCCAGCTCAAACATCGTCACCTGCGGCTTGCCGAAAACCGGCAGCAGCTTGGCATCGGCGTTGATGGCGCGCTTGTTGGCCGCGTCCTGCAGGCCCTCGGCCTTGATGTAATCCCAGAGCTTTTTGATCACCTGGGTACGCGCCACCGGTTCGGCGCCAATCACCGCTGCGAGCGCATCGCTGGGTTTGAGGCCTGAGCCCGGCTTGGCGACACGTGCAACTTTGGGTTTGGCGGTTTTGGCAGCGGGCGCTTTTTTTGCAGCAACCTTTTTTGCAGCCACTTTTTTGGCTACAGGCGCGCCGGCGGCTTTTACAGCCACGGTCTTGCCGAAAGGTGTTTTCACCGTGCCGGTTTTGGCCGCAGCGGGTTTGCGCGGCGGGAACTTCGACGGGGCGAATTCAAAATTCACCTTGTCGGCTTCCTTGTCCCAGGCCAGCATGGCCTTGAAGGGCCGGCGCGTGCGCATGGAAACAAACTTGTCGAGCAGGTCGGTTTTGCCGGTCTCCAGCAGCTTGACCATCTGCTCACGCTCGATCGGCTGCTGCAGGATGACCTGGCCGGTCTTGAAGTCGCAGCTGGGCGTGGGCTGGGCATTGGTCGGTACCGATTTCTCGCAGACGTAGTTCTTGCCGTGCTCGAAAACACCGGCGCCGCACTTGGGGCAGGCGCCCAGCGACTGCTGGCCGCTGAAGTCCACGATCTCGCCGGTCTCGCCGTTCTTGTCGTCGCCGAAATCAAACTCCAGCTTGTAGTTTTTTGTCTCTTCGTCGAACTTGATGACCATCTCGGCGGTGAAGGGCCAGCCGGCCTTGGAGCGGAAGCCGTCCAGCGGGCCTATCCTTTTGTCGCGCAGGAACTGCTCGACCTCGGCCGTTTCAAAGGTGCGGCCCGCAGGGGTCTTGCCAAACGAGAAGCCGCAGCCATCGTCACCGCTTTTGCCGGTGCAGGTGTAGCGGCGGTAGTTTTCCTTCACCACGCCACCGCAATTGGGGCAGGGTGTTTTCAGGGTGGCGTAGTCGCCGGGAATGGTGTCCTTGTCATAGCCCTTGGCCTTGGCGACCATGCGCTCCGTCATGGCGGCAATCTCGGCCATGAAGGTTTCGCGGCTGAGCTTGCCATGCTCCATCTGCGCGAGCTTGAACTCCCACTCGCCAGTGAGTTCGGCCTTTGAAAGCTCCTGCACATCCAGCCCGCGCAGCAAGGTCATGAGCTGGAAGGCCTTGGCCGTGGGGATCAGCTCGCGGCCTTCGCGCAGCATGTATTTTTCGGCGATCAAACCCTCGATCGTCGCGGCGCGGGTAGCCGGTGTGCCGAGTCCTTTTTCCTGCATGGCTTCGCGCAGCTCGTCGTCGTCGATGGTCTTGCCGGCGCCTTCCATGGCGCCCAGCAAGGTGGCCTCGCTGTAACGTGCGGGTGGCCGGGTTTTCAGGCCCTTTGCATCGACTGTTTCGGCCAGGACCATCTCGCCGGGTTTGACCGGCACCAGCGTCTTGCTGTCTTTTTCGTCGGTGTTTTCGTCTTCGGCTTCCTTGCCGTAAATCGCCAGCCAGCCGGGCTTGACCAGCACCTTGCCCTCGGTCTTGAAGCTGTGCTCGAGCACCTGAGAAATGCGTGTGGTCACCAGGTATTCGGCGCTCGGGAAAAACACTGCCATGAAGCGGCGCACCACCAGGTCGTACAGTTTTTGCTCGGCCTCGCTCAGGCCGCTGGGCGCCTGCAGCGTGGGGATGATGGCAAAGTGATCGCTGACTTTGGCATTATCAAAAATGCGCTTGTTGGGCTTGATGTAGTTGCCCTTGAGCGCCGTGGCCGCGTGCGGCGCCAGGTGCCGCATGCCGCTGTCCTCCAGCATTTCAAAGGTCTTTTTGACGACCGGCAGGTAGTCCTCGGGCAACGCGCGCGAATCGGTACGCGGGTAGGTCAGCGCCTTGTGGCGTTCATACAGGCTTTGCGCAATCGACAAGGTGGTCTTGGCCGAGAAGCCGAACTTGCCGTTGGCCTCGCGCTGCAGGGAGGTCAGGTCAAACAGCTGGCCTGCGGCCTGCGTTGTCGGTTTGCTTTCTTCGGTGACCGTGGCGGTCTTGCCGCGCACGGCATCGGCAATCGCGCGGGCTTCCTTTTCAGACCAGACGCGGTCGGCCTTGAGTTCGGCGTCGGGCTCGGCATTGTCCGCATTGGCGACGGATTTTTTCCATTTCGGGTCAAACCACTTGGCGGGGTATTCGCCGGCCTCGGCCAGGAAAGTCGCATGCACCTCCCAGTAGTCGCGGCTGACAAAGCTGCGGATTTTTTCCTCGCGCTCCACCACGATGGACAGGGTAGGCGTCTGCACCCGGCCCACTGTGGTCAGAAAGAAGCCGCCATCGCGCGAGTTGAACGCCGTCATGGCACGCGTGCCGTTAATGCCGACCAGCCAGTCGGCCTCCGAGCGCGAGCGTGCCGCATCGGCCAGGCCCTGCATCTGCTTTTCACTGCGCAGGGTTTCAAAACCCTCGCGGATCGCCGCCGGCGTCATGGACTGCAGCCACAGGCGCTTGACAGGCAGCTTGCTGCCCGCGTACTGCTGAATCAGCCGGAAGATCAGCTCGCCCTCGCGGCCCGCATCGCAGGCGTTGACGAGGGCGCCCACGTCCTTGCGCTTGGCCAGCTTGACGATGGCGTTGAGCCGCGTCTTGGTCTTGTCCATGGGCTTCAGGTCAAAGTAGGGCGGAATCACCGGCAGGTTGGCAAAGCTCCACTTGCCGCGCTTGACGTCAAACTCCTCCGGCGCCTGGATTTCCACCAGGTGGCCGACGGCCGAGGTGACCAGCCATTCGTCGCTCTCAAAGTACTCGTCGTGCTTTTCAAACTTGCCCGCGGTAGGCGTAATCGCCCGCACAATGTCTTGTGCGACCGAGGGTTTTTCTGCAATCACCAGAGTTTTCATAAGTACTTCTTCAAACCTTCTACATCTTCGGGGAACATTTCCCCGCTTTCGGCAAAAACAACCTTGCCTTTAATCGGGCCTGAGCTGCCGTCCCGGCCGCCGACCTTCAAAACCACCACCACCGGCAGCCCCACCGGCTTGGGCAACAGCTTTGCCACCTGCGGTGTCAGCATCCCGGCGGGAAAACTGTAGCCCTTGGCCTTCATATAGTTAACGGCGGCGGGCTGTTTATCAATCGACAGCGCCAGCACCTCCAGCCCGTTGGCCTTTTGCGCCCGCCACAAGGCCTCTATATGGGGCGACTGCACGGCACAAAAGGGGCACCAGCTGGCCCACCAGTACACCACAAGCGTCTTTCCCTGCATGTCGGCAGCCCGCCAGGGGCGTCCGTCCAGCAGCGTGGCATCGGGCAATCGCAGCTCGCTGCCTATCCTTGGCAAGGGGCTTTCAGAGCCCCGCGCCCACGCCGGCAGGGCCGCCGCAGGCACGGCAAGCGCCAATGCGGACTGCACGGTTGACTGGATGGCATTTCGGCGCGTCATTGGACGGTTCGGCATCATGGGCTCCGGTGACCTTTTGTTTACATACTTATTGCATCACTACAATACGGCTTCTCGCGCATGCACGCGCGCACGCACACGCGCGCACATGCATGAATTAACAATACCAAAAATTTCACGAAGATTCCGCCGTGCTAAAAAACCAGGCTTCCGCCCCCCCAGCGCCCAGCGCGCCACTTTCACGGCCCGCTCAAAAATCGCCTGCAAAAAACGCTGCAACCGACAACCGCCGCATCCAGACCCGGCGATCCGGCGTACACGGCAAGGGCGTGTTTGCGCTGAACGACCTTGCCGAAGGCGAGACGCTGATTGAATATGTGGGCGAGATCATCAGTTGGAAGGAAGCCCTGCGCCGCCACCCGCACGACCCCAAGGACCCCAACCACACGTTTTACTTCCACATGGACGAAAACCACGTGATTGACGCCAAGCACGGCGGCAACTCCTCGCGCTGGATCAACCACAGCTGCCAGCCCAACTGCGAAGCCGATGAAAACGACGGCCGGGTCTTTATCAAGGCACTGCGCAACATCAAGGCCGGCGAGGAGCTGTTTTACGACTACGGCCTCATCATCGACGCCAAGTACACCAAGAAGCTGAAAGCCGAATACCCCTGCTGGTGCGGTGCAAAGAGCTGCCGCGGCACCCTGCTGGCACCCAAGGACAAGGACAGCAAGGGCGACAAGAAGAAGGAAAAAGAGAAAGCTGAAAAGAAGGCCGATAAAAAGTCCGGCAAAAAGGACAAGAAGAAGTCCGGGGACAAAGCTGGAAAGAAGAAAGACTGAGCCGGACTGCCCAATCCTTGTTTAACACGCTGCCGTGACCTCGCCCCTCATCACCCCCCTGCGATGGCCCGCCGAGGCCATCTGGGAGGCCGTGGCGCCCGCACTGCCGGGTTTTACGGTCGAAGTACTGCCCGAGGTTGACTCGAGCAACACGGAGCTGATGCGGCGCTTCCGCGGCAGCCCCTCCGGTAGCGATGGCAGCCCCGGCATCGCCCCCCGGCCCGAGCCCACGCTGCTGGTGGCCGAACAGCAAACCGCAGGGCGCGGACGCCTGGGCCGCAACTGGCAAAGCCTGCGCGGCGACAGCCTGACCTTCTCCCTCGGCCTGCCCCTGCAGCCCGCCGACTGGTCCGGCCTGTCACTGGTGGTCGGCATCAGCCTGGCAGAAAGCCTGGACCCCGGCAACGACAGCCACCAGGGCAACCGCGTCGGCCTCAAATGGCCCAATGATTTATGGCTCTCCGGTCCCCAGGGCGAGCGCAAACTGGCCGGCATCCTGGTCGAAACGGCCAGCCTGGAAGGCACCCGTTATGTGGTGATTGGCATAGGCCTGAATATCCGCGCCGTCACCTTGCCGACCCTCCCCGCGCAAACCGCCGCCCCGCCGGCCGTTGCCCCCATGCCCCCCGGCTGCCTGCAGGAGGTGTTTCCCGGCATGGACGCCGCCCAGGCCCTGCTGCGCATCGTGCCGCCGCTGGTGCAGGCCGTGCAGGCTTTTGAGCAGTTCGGGTTTGCGCCCTTCCAGGCGCGTTTTGCCCGGCGCGACGTGCTTGCGGGCCGGGCCGTGCAGCTTTCAGACGGCACCCGGGGAACAGCGCACGGCGCCGGCGAAAACGGTGCACTGCTGGTGCATACTGCGGCTGGCATGAAAGAAATCACCAGCTCCGAAGTCAGCGTGCGGCCGGTCAATGGCAGCGCAGGCACGCCTTCCGGAGGCCAGCAAGCGTGCTGAGGCTGCTGGCCCTGCTGCTGGTACTTGCCAACGCGGGCTATTTCGCCTGGACCCGGGGTTTGCTGGCCGACTACGGCTTTGCACCCGCCTCGCAAACCGAACCGCAGCGCCTGGCGCAGCAGATACATCCGGAGGCCCTGCGCCTCCTGGCACCGCCTGAAGCGCGTACTGCCGGCGGCGCGATGGGGGCGGCCCCTGCGCCTGCACCCGCCGCCTCCAGCACCGTTGCTCCAGCCTCCGCGGCGCACGCCTCTGCATCCAGTGCAACGCCGGCAGAGTGCCTGCAGGCCGGCCTTTTTAATGAGGAACAAACCGTTGTCCTGCGCGCCCGCCTGCAAAGCGTCCTGCCGGCCGGCAGCTGGGTGCTGGAAAACAGCGTCGAGCCCGCCCGCTGGATGGTTTACATGGGCAAATACAGCGGCGCAGATGCCGTGGCCAAAAAGAAGGGCGAGTTGCGCCAGCTGCGCGTCTCGTTTGAGCCGCTGAACAACGCAGCGCTGGAACCCGGCCTGTCGCTGGGCACCTTCACGTCGCAGCCTGAAGCCGATGCCGAAATGGCCCGCATCGCCAAACGCGGTGTGCGTACGGCCAAAGTGATACAGGCCGTGCCCGAATCACGCGGCCAGAAGCTCCGCCTGCCCGCCGTGGATGCCGGCCTGCGCCCCCAGCTGGAAGCGCTCAAACCGCAACTGGCCGGCAAAACCCTGCAAACCTGCCACTAGGCGGCATTCCGTTTGCTATTCTTTTTATAGCTGTTTGCGCGCACCCTGCCCCGACCAGGGGCACTTTTTGCTTAAAACTCAGAGCTCACGCCAGTAACGCAGGGGCACACAGGTCTGCAGGCGCACCACAGCCTGGTCCATGAGCGCGGGGTGCAGCTCGTGGCCCAGTGATGCGGCCACGTCCAGCGTGGCATCGGCGTTCAGGGCCATCAGGCGCTCAAAGCCCCGGCGCGCCAGCGTGACAGGCGCCACCTTGTCGTCCTGCCCGTGCAGCAGGTGCAGCGTGGTCAGCTCCGGTGCCTTTTCAAAACTCCCGGCGACGGCCGCGTATGCGCTGCCAAACGCCAGCACCCGGCCCACCAGGCCGTCGTGCGCATCGCTCAGCGCCAGGGCCAGGTCCGCACCCGCGCCCAGGCCCACCAGCGCGACGGCCGAGCCCTGGATCTCAAAGCGCTGCTGCTGGGCACGCACAAACGCGACCAGCGCATCCACCTGCGCCAGGCCTTCGGGAATCAGCACGGCAGCCTCGGCAAAGGCGCCGCCAATCACATTGCCCAGCGCCAGCATGTCAGCCGCCGTGCCGCCCTGGTCGTGCAGCAGCACAAACAGCTGTTTCGGTATGCCTGCCGTGGACAGCAGCTCTATGGTTTCGGTATCCAGTGGTTTCATGGTGGATAAACAGATAAGGGGTTCTGCCGCAATTTAAAGGCGGACCTGCTTTGCCGATTATTGCCAGCCCGGGCGGCCTTCGCAGCGGGAAACTGGCAAGTTTTCCGCCCACCGGGCTTCGTTGCTAAGATTCCACCCCAGCGGGCGCCACCCGGGCGCCGGAAAGCAGCTTATGAAAATCGAAAAAAACACCGCCGTCACCCTGCAGTTCAAGGTATCCGATGCCAATGGCAAAGCGATAGAGGAAAGCAAGGAGCCCATGGTCTACCTGCACGGCGGCTACGGCAACACCCTGCCAAAAATTGAAGAAGCACTGGAGGGCAAAGAGCCCGGCTACCAGGTCGTGCTGCAGCTAAAGCCCGAAGACGCCTTTGGCCTGCGCGACGAAAGCCTGCTGCGCAGCCTGCCGAAAAAGCAGTTCCCGCCGGGCGTAAAAGTCGGCGGCCAGCTCGAGGGCCACGGCGATGACGGCCGCGTGCAGGTCTTCAACGTCATGAAGATCAAGGGCGACACGGTGTTGCTGGACGGCAACCACCCGCTGGCCGGCAAGGAACTGCGTTTTACCCTCAAGGTTACCGACGTGCGGCTGGCCTCCGAAGAGGAAATTGCACACCAGCATGTGCACGGCGAACACGGCCACCACCACTGAGCGTCCGTAGCGCCGCGGCGCAACCAAAGCGCTCAACCAAGCGCCTTACCAGAGCACGCAACCAAACGGCGCCGTATACTTCAGCACATGAATACTGTGGTCCGTTTACCTGCCAGGGAAGTCGATCTCGACGCCCTGGTTGAAGCACTTCGCAAGCGGATTGCCGATGGGCAAAAACTGCCCGCCGAGCGCACGCTGGGCGAGCAGCTCAACGTCAACCGGCACACGCTGCGCAAGGCCCTGATCAAATTACGGGCATCGGGCGAGCTGGCCAGCAGCATGCCGCGCCGGCATGCTGCCCTGGCGCGCGGCGGTGCGGCGCTGGCGCGCGACACCAACCCGCTGGAGGTCATAGAGCTGCGGCTGGCGCTGGAGCCCATCCTGGCGCGCCTGGCGGCCCTGCGCGCCACGCCGCTGGAGATCGCCCGCATCGAAAAGGCCGCCACCACGCTGGCCGAAACCGAAAGCTCGTCGGCCGACCTGACCTTCCACCGGCTGATTGCGGCGGCAACACGCAATACCCTGGCGGCCGACATGTATTCGCTGCTGCGGCAGATAGGCGCCGACTCACGCATTCATGTGCAGAACGTCAAACCCCGGCCCGCCGCGCGCCTGCGCCAGCGTGACTCGGAACACCACCTGATTGCGGCAGCGATTGCCGCACGCGACCCGGACGGTGCCGAAAAAGCCATGCGCGCCCATTTGCACATGGTGCAGTGCCAGATTCTTGACAGGATCTCGCTGAATCCGTCCGGCACTACAGCCGACTAGAAACCCTTCGACAGGCTCAGGGCGAACGGAGAGTCCGTAAGCGAGCAGGGAGCCATATCTTCACTCCATTTCCAGATCATTCGTGAACGCGAAGGTGAAGCGCAGACAGTACAAACGTACGGCAAGCGCCGCCGACAAAGTGCACGGATGATCCGGGAACGGAATCAGCAACACGAATCGCAGAGGATGTCCGGATTCAGCAAATGCGGCGGATGCCAGCTGTTGCGCCCGAATCCCAGCGATGCAATCAGGTCTTCGGCGGCCACATGGGTCTGGTTCAGCAGCAACTGGCCGGGCGCGGTGGTTTCATGGGCAGGTCCCACATCGCCGTTTTCAATGCGCCCGAACAGGGCCGTATTGCGCAGGACATCGGCAGCCAGCGCCCGCGGACCGGCAAGATTCAAAATGCGGGCGGCGGGTTTCATCAGCGCCATGCCGGTGGCCGTGATGCATCCCGGCGATGCATTTGCGCCCCCAGCACAAACCAGCACATCGGCAGTGCGCCAGAAGGCGCCATAATCGCGCCCCAGGTCAAGCAACTGCACCTTCGCGGCTTGCGCGCGGGCAGCCAGCGCATTGGCCAGCGGACCTGACCCCAGGATGCCCATGCGCAATTCCTGCAGCGTATGCGCCGGCTCCTGCAACAGCACCCTGCGCGACCACTTGCTGCTGTAGCGGCCGTCCGTGCCAGCCGAAGGCACGGCCCGCTGCAGCAGCGGGAGCAACTGCTGCCAGGCCTTGTCGGCACTGGCTTCAACCGACAACTGGCCTGAGCCCGCTGCCGGCGTGCTGGTAGCGCGTATGCCGGCGCTGGTCAGTGCCTGCAGGTCCAGGTTGTGATGTTCCGCATCCAGGTTGCAGATGGCTTTCAGCATGGGCAGGCGGCCCACAAGCTTGGCATCAAAAACAAAACGCGTGTCGGCGATGACACCCGCCTTGCCGTACAGCCAGTCCACCAGTTCGTCGCCTGAGGGCACGTATTCCCCGACGCGCGTTTCCACGTCAAAAAAAGTCTGCAGCCGGGTCATGGCACCCTCCGACATGGGATGGGTCACCAGCACGCTGTGTTTCAAACTGCGGGTCATGGTCCGGGCAAGCATGGCGGCCTTGTCAGTACGCCGGTGCCAGCGTGGGGCGCCCGGCAATCAGGTCGGCCGCGCGCTCGGCAATCATGATGACGGGCGCGTTGATATTGCCCGAGGTCAGGTCCGGCATGACGGACGCATCCACCACACGCAGCCCTTCCACGCCCAGCACACGCAACTCGCCATCCACAACACTCATGGCATCGTCAGCCGCACCCATGCGGCAGGTACCCGCCGGGTGATGCACGGTGATGGCCGTCTTGCGGATAAAGGCATCCAGGGCTTCGTCCGTGTCGCACAACGGGCCGGGTGCGATTTCGCGGCCTATATAAGGCGCCAGCGCCGGCTGCCGCGCAATCTCGCGGATCTGGCGCAGGGCCGCACGCACGGCCTTCCAGTCGGCATCGCAGCCCAGGAAGTTCTGGAAAATTTTCGGCGCAGCCACCGGGTCCTTTGAAGCCAGTTCGACCCGGCCGCGGCTTTCCGGATGCAGCATCACGGTGCGGCAGGCAAAACCGTCGTTAAACGCTTTCTTGAACGGCGACAGATACGGCCAGGCCGGCAGCGGCGCAGCCGTCAGCAGCATCTGCAGATCGGGCGTGTCCAGGCCCGGCTGGCTCTTGAGGAAACCAACAACACCACCGGGCACATCCGACGCAAAACCGGTGCCGCTCAGGTAAGCCTGAACGATGGCCGGGCCTATGCGGTCCAGCCGCATCATGCGGTGAAAAGGCCCGGGCTGCTTGCGCTGGTACATCACCACCACGGAGACATGGTCCTGCAGGTTGGCGCCCACGCCCTTGAGCGCCACCTGGGTCTTGATGCCTTGCGCTGCGAGCTGGTCCGGGTCGCCAATGCCGGACAGCATCAGCAGCTGCGGTGTGTTGATGACGCCGCCGCACAGCAACACTTCGCGCGCGGCATGGACAGTCCTGGTCTGTCCGTTCTCGATGTATTCAATGCCAGTGGCCTTGCCGGCATTGAGCAGCACGCGCGAGGCCAGGATTTTGACCTTCACCGTGAGGTTGGGCCTGTGCATGGCCGGCCGCAGGTAGGCCACGGAGGTGCTGCAGCGTGCGCCCTTGCGTATGCTCATCTGCAGTCGGCTGAAGCCGTCCTGCTCGGCGGTGTTGTAGTCCTCGGTCCAGGCGTGGCCCGCCGCTTTTGCGGCTTCACCATAAGCCTCGATCAAGGGGTCTTCATATTTGCAGCGCTGCACGCCCACCGGGCCGTCGCCGCCGCGCTGCTCCGTCGCGCCGCCCTCCCAGCTTTCCTGGCGCTTGAAGTAGGGCAGCACATGTGCGTAGTCCCATTCAGGCAGGCCGTAGCGGCTGGCCCAGCGATTGAAGTCGTTCGGGTTGCCGCGCACCCAGGCCATGGCATTGGTCGACGACGAGCCGCCCACAACCTTGCCGCGCGCGCACTCCACACGGCGGCCGTCAACATTGGCTTCAGGCTCGGCGTAATACATCCAGTCGTGCAGGCGGTTCTGCAAAATCTTGCCCCAGCCCAGCGGGATCTTGATCCACGGGTCGCGGTCCCAGCCGCCGGCTTCAAGCAGCAGCACTTTTACCTTCGGGTCTTCGCTCAGGCGGTTGGCCAGGGTGCAGCCCGCCGAACCCGCGCCCACGATCACATAGTCATACGTCTCTTGCATGGGGCGCCTCAGGATTTGCGCGCGACACGCCGCAGGCTGATGTGGATATTCTTTTCAGACGTGAATGCCAGCAGCTCCGCCAGGCATTCCTCGCGCCCTATGCCGGACTGCTTGACGCCGCCAAACGGCGCGCCCAGGAAATGTTTGCCCACTTCATTGATCCAGACAAAACCGGCCTGCACGCGTTGCGCGCTTCGGTGCGCCTTTTCAAGATCATTGGTCCAGATCGCGCAGGTCAGGCCGTAGTCAACACCATTGACCTCGTCCATCATGCTGCCTTCATCGCTCCATTTGAGGATGGACAGCACTGGCCCGAAAATTTCTTCCGATGCGATGCGCATGTTTTGTTTCACATCGGCAAACACCGTGGGCTCCACATAAAAGCCGCCGGCCAGTTCAGGCGCATCAGGCACCTTGCCGCCGCACACCAGCGTGGCGCCTTCGGCTTTGGCCGACGCAATAAACCCCAGCACCTTTTCGTGCTGCTCGCGGCTGATGATGGCGCCCATGGAGGTCGCGTAATCGGTAGGCAAACCCGGCACATACTGCGCGCATTGCTGCTTCACCAGCGCCACAACTTCATCGTAAATATCGGCATGCACAAACGCACGGCTGGTGGAGCCGCAGGACTGGCCGCACCAGGTGAAGTTCATGCCCGCCACAATGCCGGCGGCGACTTCGCCCGGGTCCACATCCGGGTAGGCAATCAGCGCGTTCTTGCCGCCCAGCTCCAGCAGCACCGGCTTGAGCCTTTCGGCCGCCAGCTTCATGACGGCGCGTCCGGTGGGCACGCTGCCGACCAGGCCTATCATGGCCACGTCCTTGTGCGCCACCAGTGCAGTGCCTATTTCGCGCCCGCCCGGCAGTATGGACAGCACGCCGGGCGGCAGCATGCCGCCAATGATTTCGGCCAGCCGCAGCGCCGACAACGGCGCCTGCTCGGGCGGCTTGATGATGATGGCATTGCCTGCCGCCAGGGGGGCGGCCATCTTGCCGGCGGCAAACATGAAGGGGTGGTTAAACGCCACGATGCGCGCCACCACGCCCAGCGGCTCACGCACCGAGAAGTTCACGGCGTTCGGCCCCATGGGAATCGACGCGCCCTTGAGTTCCGTGACCAGGCCCGCAAAAAATTCGAACAATGCGGCGGCCACCATGACGTCAGCCGCCATTTCCTTGACCGGATTGCCGCAGTCGGCCGCATCCAGCAAGGCCAGTTCATCAGCATGCAGGCGCAACTTCGCCGCAATGCCCTTCAGGACACGCGCCCGCTCCAGCGGCGGCGTGTCGCGCCAGACTGCAAAGCCCTTTTTTGCAGCGGCCACGGCCAGGTCGGCATCTGCGGAAGTGGCGACCGGCGCGCGGCCCAGGCGCCTGCCGCTGCCCGGCTCGGTGATCTCGAGGTACCCACCGGCTACCGGGGCGTGCCAGCCGCCTGCATAAAAAAGGCCATCGTTTTGCGGTATTGCCGCCGTCTGTGGCCCCAGGGCTTTGCTTTCAATAGTCATGCTGATGAATGTTTGGCTGTAAATGAAGGACGGCTCAGCGGCGCGCTGGTTTGGCCGCTTCCTGGAAGCGCATGTCGTAGCCGGCGGTCAGGCTGGCGGTCTTTGGCAACACTTCCTGTGCGATCAGGGTTTCTGCAGTTTCTTTCCATTGCTGCGCCGTGATCACGCCCAGGCCGCGGGCCTTGGTCGAGTCGCTGAAGAAGCTGCGCGTGAGGTTGGTCTGCAGCTGCTTGGACAGGATCTCCGACTTGGGGCCGTACTCGGGATTGAGCTTGACGATGATGTCCACGGCTTCCTTGGGGTTCTCCGCGACAAACTGGAAGGCCTGCAGGTAGGCCTTGGTGAAACGCGCCACCAGGTCAGGCTTTTCTGCAATCATCTTCTCCGAGGTGAACATGCCCGAGCCGTAGGCGTGGTAGCCAAAATCCGAGCCTTGCACTATGGACAGCGAGCCCGGGCCACCGGTTTTTTCTTCCAGCTCGGGGACTTCGGCATTGATATAACCCGGGACAGCATCCACACGCCCGAGCACCAGAAAGCTTTCATACGGTGGCGCTACCGTGCTCTGTTTGATGTCGGCCATGCTCATGCCGTTGGCGGCAAGGAATGACTTCAGGAAAATATAGGTGGAGCCCGAAGAGTGCACACCGACATTCATGCCCTTCAGGTCGCTGGGCTTGGTGATGGGCTTGCGCGATTTCACCGAAATCATGGCCATGGGGCTTTTCTGGTTGACGGCAGCCAGCGCGACCACGGGCACCGACTGCACGCGGCCAACCATCAGGGTGGGCAGATCTGCAAAACCGAATTCGGCATTGCCGTTGCCGACCAGGCGCAGCGCATCGGTGGAACCCGTGCCCTTGCGAACCGCGGTCACGTTGATGCCGTTTTGCGCGAAGAAACCCTTTTCTTTTGCCACAAAAAACATGGCGTGGTCGGAACGGACCACCCAGTCCAGCTGGACCGAGACGTCATCCATCTTCGCTGGCGTTTGGGCCACGGCAGCAGAGGTCATGACAAACGCTGCACCGACACTGGCCAGACAACGCAGAAGCTTGGTAGTAGTTTTCACGGTTTTCATCCTTTCAGGATAGACAGGGGAACACAGGCAACAAACGAACAAAACACGGTGTCACAGGGGCAGTGCTAAAGCTTGGGTGCCCAGGAGATGTACTTCCACTCGATGAACTCGATGGCGTAATAAAAAAGCATGCCCAGCAGCGAGATTTCAATCAGCGCGGCAAATACCAGTGCGGTTTCCATCTGCGTGGAAGCGAACTGGATCAGATAACCCAGTCCCGCCGAAGCGCCCGCAAACTCGCCGACGATGGCGCCAATGACGCTGAGCGTGATGGCGATCTTGATGCCCGACATCAGGGACGGCAGCGAGTTCGGGATCTGCACGCGCATGAGGATCTCGGTGCGCGAGGCGCCCACGGTGCGCATCAGCGTGACCAGGTTGGGGTCGGCCGATTGCAGGCCCACCAGCATGTTCAGCGCGACGGGGAAAAACGCCATCACCACGATCAGCAAGATCTTGGGCGCGAGGTCGTAGCCAAACCACAGGATGAATAGCGGCGCGAGTGCAATCTTGGGCACGTTCTGGAACAGCACCATCAACGGATAGACCGCCTTGCCCATGCGCTCGAAGCGAGCAATGCACACGGCGATCAGCATGCCGACCACGGTGGACAACAGGAAACCGTAGAGGATTTCTTCTGCCGTGACCCAGGCCGCCTGCGACAGCGATGCCTGGCGCGTCAGCAGCATCTGGCCGATGGCGGAAGGCGACGGCAGCACGAACTGCGGCAACTTGAAAATGCGGGAAACCAGTTCCCAGATGACCAGCACAACGACGGACAGGACGATGGCGGGATAAATGCCGGCGAAGGCCTGGCGAAGCTGGCCGCCTGCCGTGGATGCAGATGCGTTGCCGGGGTTGGCTGTATTGCTTGCGCTGCTCATGATGTTGCTTTCGATCCGTGGCCGTCTTTTAAAAGCCTGCGAAGCCGGCCGGACGCGACCGCGAATTCGGGCAGGGAATAACTCTCTTCCACCCGCGGGTAGGGCAGGGTGATGGGCATGGTCTCGACAATGCGGGCCGGACCGGTGCCCATGACGTGGACCTCGCGCGACAGGAACACCGCCTCGTCAATCGAGTGCGTGACAAACACGATGGTCTTGCCGGTGCGCTGCCAGATCTCCAGCAAAAACTCGCTCATCTCTTCGCGCGTGATCGCATCCAGCGCGCCGAAGGGCTCGTCCATCATCAGCACTTCCGGGTCCATGGCCAGCGCACGCGCTATGGACACACGCTGGCGCATGCCGCCGGAGAGCTGCGAGGGGCGCTTGAGCGCGGCTTTTTCAAGGCCGACCAGGCGCAGCATTTCCGTGGCGCGCTGCGTGATGTCTTCCTTCGAGCGATCCTTGTAGGCGATCTCCATCAGCACCTTGACGTTGTCCAGTGCGTTTTTCCAGGGCATCAGCGTCGCTTCCTGAAACACCAGGCCGATGCGGCGTTGCCGCGCGGCCTCTGCTGGCGTCACACCCGCTACACGCACCTCCCCCTCGGCTGGCTGGAGCAGGCCCGCCAGCACCTTGAGCAAGGTGCTTTTGCCGCAGCCCGAAGGCCCGATCAGCGAGACAAAGCCACCACGCGGGATGGACATGTCAATGTTGTGCAGCACCCGGTTGGTCTGCCCCGCGTGGCTGAAGTCAACCGACACGCCCTTCGCCCAGATATGGGCTGCAGCGCTGTCCTTGGTCGCGGAGGAAGTAGGGGGCATCGTGGTTTCAGGAAGCATTCGCATGGTCTTTTCGAAGGTTTCTTGGCCGGGTCAGGGCGTCAGGCCGCGGTGGCGGCCACGAATGCAGGACGCCCGGCAAGCTTTGCCAGCCATGCGCTGATGTGCGGTGTGGCCGGCATGTCGAAGGGGAAGGCCACACAGCGTTTGACGATGGGGCCGAGTGCGACGTCTGCCAGGCTGAATTCAGCGCCTGCCACCCAGGCGTTTTTAGCCAACTGTTTTTCAAGCACGGCCAGCTCGGCCACCAGGTTCTTGACGGTGTCGGGTGCACGTTCGGCTTCGGGTTTCTTCGCATCGCGGAAACCGCCGAGGTAAGCCGAGTTCAACGCGGCCAGCAGCCAGTCCATCCAGCGCTCGACCTGTGTGCGCGCCGCCAGGTCAGTCGGCAGCAGCGCCGATTTTTCCTTGCTCGCGAGGTAACGCAGGATGGTGTGTGACTCCCAGATGGAGAGGTCGCCGTCCACCAGCGTGGGCACCTTCTGCGTCGGGTTCATCGCCAGGTATTCGGGCGTGGTGGTGTTTTCAAACTGGCGCCCGTAGTCGGTACGCTCGAAAGGAACGTCCATTTCCTTGAACAGGAAGATGACCTTCTGAACATTGCCCGAGGTGGCGCGGCCGAGTAATTTGTACATGTGATGTCCTTTTGATGTGAATGTCTTGAATGCTTATTTGGCGAGCGGCTTGTAGGCCGTCATTTCGATCTCTATGCGCGTCGTGATGGCGGCGCGCGCCTCGACCGTGGTGCGCGCCAGGCGCCCTTCGGGGAAATACTCCTTGAAGACGCCGTTGTAGCGGCCGAAGTCGCGCGCGTCTTCCAGGAAGATCGTGGCCTTGACAACGTCGTCCAGCGTGCAGCCGGCGCTCTCAAGAATGCGCTGGCAGGCCTTGATGGTGGCGTGCGTCTCGGCTTCTATGGTGCCGCTGATCATGTTGCCGTCTGCATCCTTGGCAACCTGGCCCGACAGGAACACAAAGTCGCCTGCGCGCACGGCCGGGTGAAACGGCAGGTTCGGGTTTTTCTTGCCGAAGACCTGTACCTGGTTGTTGCTCATATGTATCGCTCCTTCTCTTGCCGGTTTATTTCGGGAAACACTCGATGATGTCCAGGCCCTGCTGCCTGTCGAGCAGGTAGACAATGCCGCGCTCGTCCATGGTCACGTCGTTGGACGACACGCGCTGGTAACCGGCCGGCACATCGGGCTCGTAAAAACCGACTTCTTTCGGTTTGAACGGATCGGAAATGTCCACCAGCCTCAGCCCCTGCGCAAACCATGCAAAAGGCACGATGTTGTTGAAGAACTTTTCGGAGGGCTGGTGGCAGCCCGTCATCGGCTCCTGCGGCCGGCCGTCGATGTCAATGCCCTCGACCTGGAAGGTGGAGATGGGCATGGGCTGACGTTCATCGGTGATGTCGTAAATCCAGCTGAAGGCCGGCGCGCTGGGTCGCAGCTTGGCCACGTCTTCATCGGCCACCAGCAGGATGTTGCGCTCCTTCAGCAGCCACGGGATCGGCAATGCCGTGTGTGTCGGGTGCGGGTGCGCCGGGCTGCTGTTGACGGACGACACCAGTTTTGGCCGTGACATGTCGGAGATATCCAGGATAAAGAACCCGTGATGCCAATACGACACATACAGCCGGTCGCCCAGGCGCAGCGGATGGTGGCAACGCGGCGTCACGAAGTTGTCCCATGGGTACTCCTCGCCGCCTGCCACATGCTGGCCGGGAATCCACCAGCTCGAGACCTCCTCGGGCCTGGCCGGATTGGCCAGGTCCAGGATCTTCATGATGTTGCCGACATAACCCTCTGCGGTAGGCGAGATATAGGCGTAGCGGCCGTCGAAGCTGAAGCGGTGGACACCGCCGCCGCCGTTGCTGCTCACGCGCCATTTGTTGATGAGCTTGGGAGCGCCTGGATTTGAAACATCAAAGATGCCCAGGCCGCCGCCAAAGTCCGGCGCGCCGTCGCGAAACTTCTCGTAGTTGACGATCATGATGCCGTCCTGCGCACGCACCTTGTGCGAGTGCCAGCCCATGGGCACATCCATCCGAAACAGGAACTTCGGGTGCAGCGGGTCCGACACGTCGTAGATCGACGTGCCTTCCGGCGGACGCATGTGCGAGACGTACATGATGTTGCGGTCTACCCAGACCTGACCGCCGCCGGGGCAGTCAATGTGGCTGAGCAGGCGTGTGTTCGATGCGCGGGCCAAGTGATCCCCTCAGACCAGCCGGACGACTTCGCCGCCAGCGGTTTTGCCGAAACGTTGCAGCAGGCCGAACGCATCCAGTGCGTTTTCATCGCTGGCAATAAACAGGATCACCGGTTCCGTGGCGCTGGTGTTAACCAGTTCCATCCAGTGGTTGCCGGGCACGGCCACCGTGTCAAACGGCGCAAAGTCAAACGCCTTGCCGTCCACGATGCACTGGCCGTTGCCTTCGAGCGGCGAGACCAGCAGGCTGGCCGTCTGCTTCAGGGGCAAGGTGCGCTCGCCGGGCCGCAGCATCTGCATGAAGAAGGTCATGGTCTTGTAGACCGCGCCGCCGCGTATCGGGTTGGTGTATTCGACCAGCAGGCCTTCGTAGGGGTTGCCGTCCCATTCGCGGTTGCGCTCCAGGTACTCGCGCATGGCTTCGTAGCGGTAGACGTACATGGGCGACGAGTCGCCGCCGCCGCGGCGGTGGTCCACAAAACGCGGCGTCATGCCGCCGGTTCCGTACATGCGGGCCGAGTAGTCCGGCGTGAAACGCGCGGTCTGCTTCTTCTGGATCTTGCCGTCTTCCTTGTAGTCGTGCTCAAACTGCAGCGCATTGAGCGTTTCGACCAGCGGGTAGTCCAGTACCGACAGGTTGATGGCCGGCTCCGAGCCGACATTACCGTGGTTATGCCAGGTGTCGCGCGGGGTGAGCACCATGTCGCCATGGCCAAACACGATGTCCTCACCTTCCACGCCGGTGAAGTTCTGCTGGCCGGTCAGGCCCAGGCGGATGGCGCTGGCGGTATGGCGGTGCGGCGGCATCACCTCATTGGGATCGTTCAGCCGGTAGGCGGTATACAGCGTGGTGACCGTGGCGCGCTTGGGCTTGAGGCCGGGGTTGACCAGGATCAGCGAGCGCCGGTCGGAATCGGCGTGGTTGATCAGGCGGGCCGACTGGTGGATCAGCGGCTCGAGGTCGCGCTTGAAGCTCCAGTGAAAGGGCACCGCCTTGACGCCTTCCATGAGCTGCTTGATTTCATCGTGCTCAACATCCGAGCGCTTGGCCCAGAACGGGAACATGTTCTTGGCATTAATCTGCTCATACATGGCCTTGAGCTCTTCGTCTCGGCCAGCCTGGGCAACCGGCTCGGCAACAGTGCTTGTCATCAGTGCTCCTTAAAGATCAAATCGGGATAAGTAAATCAACCAAACGAATTCAACCATCACCAACCAAATATGTCAACTGTGTGATTTTGGTTGTATTTGGTTGTCTATTTATGCAATGCATAAAGCAGGCCAACTGCAAAAAGTGCTGGGGGAAATAATTCAGCCCAGGCCTCAATTGTGTCTTCAGGGAAGCCCGGATCACCCTCAAAATACCTATGGAAAACCCTTAACTCATTGATTTATTTGTATATTTTTCAACATGATTGACGGCAGCCCAACGTTTCACCTGTGAACACCAGGGACAGGATGTTTTAGCGAAAAAGACATTCAACCCGGTTGCACAACCAAATCATCTGGTTTTATTTTTTAATGTCTGGTTGTGGTGCTGACCAGCGCCTCTTTTTGGTGCCATGTGCCACCAGAGCACCCAGACAAGGCCAGCCTCCGAGCCTGCTGTGACCCGTCAGTTGCTACGACTTTCATAGCTTGCTGCGCGCATATCCACGGGGCCAGACATCGATTCGATGCCCAAAATCGCCCCGGATGCAGCGCCAGGCCACCGCTCCACACACACCGCACCGCTGCGTGGCAAACTGCAACACAAGGCCCATACCCTGACCCTGGCACGACCTTGGCCGCCAACCTGCAAAGCCGATGACCTCTACCCCTGTACAAACAAGCTCCCAATCCGGCACAAGCAGCGCCAGCGCCAGGCGCAACGCCTGGGTCATGCTGTTTGCACTGACCACCGCCTTTGCGCTCAGCCAGGCCTGGCGCACGGTGGCGGCCATCATGGCGGCGCCGCTGCAGGCTGACTTTCACCTCAGCGCACAGCAGCTGGGCCTGTTTGCCGGTGCGTTTCATTTCGCGTTCGGTGCCATGCAGCTGTTCATGGGCATAGGCATAGACCTGCATGGCGTGCGGCGCACCGTGCTCACCGCGTTTCCGGTCGCGATTGCCGGCTCGGCACTGTCGGCCCTGTCGGGCAGCTACGGCATGCTGGTTCTGGGCCAGGTTCTCATCGGCGTCGGCTGCGCACCCGCATTCCTGGTCTGCACGGTTTTTATCGCGCGGCATTTCCCCGCCGGGCGCTTCGCAGCGATCTCCGGCATCACGCTGGGCCTGGGCGGCATCGGCATGCTGCTGACCGGCACGCCCCTGGCCTGGCTGATACAGGCCACGTCATGGCGCATGGGGTTTGCGGTGCTGGGCGGCCTGGCGGCGCTGGCTTGGTTGCTGATCTGGCAACTGGTGCATGAGCCCGCACCGTCAGACGCGTTGCCCAGGGAGTCCGTTCGCGAGGCCTTCCGCAAATTCGGTGCGCTGTTTTTGCTGCCGCACACCCTGGGCATCGTGCTGCTGGCAGGTGTGGGTTATGCGGCATTCATTTCGCTGCGCGGCCTCTGGCTGGGGCCGCTGCTGATGCAGCGCCACGGCTTTTCGCTGGTGCAAAGCGGCAACGTCGCGCTGGTGATGTCGCTGGCCTCGCTGCTGGGCCCGCCGCTGTTTGGCCGCCTGGACCCCGGCCCGGCCCGGCGGCGCGCCTGGATTGTCGGTTTCACCCTGCTGCTGGCAGCCCTGTTTGCCGCATTTGCCATGACCCACTACACCCTGGTTGATGTCGTCGGCCCCATCGTGATCGGCCTGCTGTCGGGTTGCCTGGTGCTGCAGTATGCCGATGTGCGCGCCGCCTACCCGGCCTCACTCACGGGGCGCGCCATGGCGGTTTTCACCATGGCCATGTTCCTGGGTGTGGCCGTGATGCAATGGTTCACCGGCATCGTGGCCTCCATCGCCACGGCCCACGGCGCAGACCCGTTCACCGCTGTGCTGGCCAGCATTGCCGCGTTGCTGGTGGCCGGTGCGCTGGCTTACTCTTTGCTGCCAGGGCCGCCTAGGCAGCCGTAAACAGCGAATGAATCACGCCGCGCAGCCACACATTGGCCGGGTCCTTGTGGAAGCGCCGGTGCCAGGACTGGTGCACCGCAATCACCGGTGACCTGATGGGCACATCAAGCACGCGGATGTTGGCGTAGCGGCGGCACACATCGGCCAGGTCGGACGGCACGGTGGCTATCAGGTCCGAGCTTTCAATCACCGGCAGCAGGCTCATGAAGTGCGACAGCTTCAGCAGCACGCGCCGCTTGAGCCCACGCTGCTCCAGGAAAAGCTCAAACACATGTTCCCGCCCCTCCGGTTGCACCACCGCATGCGACAGCGACAAATACTGCTTCACCGTCAGCTTGTCACCCACCGTCGGGTGTCTGGTGCGCACGATGCAGACATGCGGGCTGTCAAAAAGCTTTTGTTTGAAGAAGCCGGCCTTGTGCAGATCGGGAAAGTAACCCACCGCCAGCTCGGCCTCGCCGGATTCAAGCGCCTCCGCAGCCGCCGGCCGCGACTTTGAAACCGTGCGCACCCGCACATCGGGTGCGGCCTGCGACAGGCGGGCCAGCAGCTTTGGCAAAAAATTCACCTCCGCGATGTCAGGCATCAGTATGGTGAAGGTGCGGTCCGTTTTTTGCGGATCGAACCCCGAGCGCTGCAGGATCTCGTCCTTCACGGTTTCAATCACGCGGCGCACCGGTTTCGCCAGCACCAGCGCGCGCGGCGTGGCCTTCATCTCGGCGCCGGTCTTGACAAACAGCGGGTCGTCAAACCAGGCTCGAAGGCGCGCCACGGCCGCGCTCATTGCCGGCTGGCTCAGGCCTATGGCCTCGCCGGCGCGGGTCACGCTGCGGTGCTCGATCATGGCGTCAAACACCACCAGCAGGTTCATGTCAATGGAACGTATATCCATGGCATGGATTGTATATATCCAGAACATTGACTTGATGGATGCCTGCCTGCTGCATAAACTCCGCCTTCTGCTGTGCCTTGACGCACATCGGCCACCTTGGCAACGGGTGCGTTTAACGGAGACAGGACCCATGACAACACTCTCGCTGGCGCAGGCCAACACCATCATCACGGCAGCACTCGCGGCCGCGCGCCAGGCCAGCCACAAGGCCATGGCCGTCGTGGTGCTTGATGCAGCGGGCCACCTCAAGGCCGCACAACGTGAAGACGGCGCCAGCATGTTCCGTCTGGATGTGGCCACCGGAAAGGCCTGGGCGGCCGTGGGCATGGATGCCTCCAGCCGCACGCTCATGCAGCGCGCAAAAGACAACCCCAATTTTTTTGCATCGCTTTCCGCGGCATCGCAGGGCCGCTTTATCCCGCAGACAGGCGCAGTGCTGATCAGGGATGCAGCCGGCGCCATCATCGGTGCAGCGGGCGCATCCGGCGGCAGCGGCGACGAGGACGAAGCCATCTGCATCGCGGGCATACAGGCCGCCGGTCTCCAGCACGCTTGAGCCGCGATGACAGCCACGCCCTGCAACTGCGGCATTGATGTGCATGCGCACGTCGTTCCCGAGCGCTTTCCACCCTGTTTCGGCGGCGCCATGCCCAAGCTGTGGCCATCGACGGCGCTCGCGCCCGATGCCGGCGGCCTGTGCCACCGCCACATCATGATCGACGGCAAGAATTACCGCACGGTGTCCGAGAAATGCTGGAGCACCTCGCGCCGGCTGGCCGACCTGCCGGAGATGGGCCTGGCGCGGCAGGTGATCTCACCAATGCCCGAGCTGTTCTCCTACTGGTTCGAACCGGCCGAGGCGCAGCAGCTGTTGCGCTTTCTGAACGAACAGATAGCGGCCATGGCCGCCGAGTCCCAGGGCGCACTCATAGGCATGGGCGCGGTCCCGTTGCAGGATCTGGACCTGGCGATTGCCGAGCTGCGCCACGCCGTCGAGGTACTGGGCATGGTCGGCGTCGAGATCGGCAGCAACGTCAACGGCATGCCGATTGGCGATCCGCATTTCCAGCCGTTCTTTGCAGCCTGCGAAGCATTGGGTGCATCGGTCTTTGTGCATGCGGTCAAGCCCGCCGGCATGGACCGCCTGGTCGGCCCGCCGCCCTTGCAACAGGTGCTGGCCTACCCGACCGACATAGGCCTGGCCGCTGCGTCCGTCATCACCAGCAACCTGATGCTGCGCCACCCCGGGCTTCGCATCGCCTTCAGCCACGGCGGCGGCACGCTGGCCAGCCTGTTGCCGCGCTTGCAGCAGGGTTGGTCCGTGTTTCCTGCGCTCAGGGAGCAGGTCGAGTCCTCTCCCACAGCGCAGGCGCGCAGCCTTTATTTCGACACGCTGGTGTTCGATGCACCGACCCTGGCGCACCTGGTCCATATGTTCGGTGACACCCAGCTGATGCTGGGCACCGACTACCCGTTCAACTTTCATGACCGAACGCCTGTTGCAAGAGTCAACGCCGCCGGACTTGACGCCGTAACGGTCGATCGCCTGGTTTACAAAAATGCCGAAACCTTTCTCGGCATCAACACCCCTGCAAGGACACCCGCATGAGCTCACCCACAATAGCGTCGCTGCGCAGCGTCGCACTGAATATGCCGGACCTGGCAAAGGCAGAAGCGTTCTATACGGATGTATGGAAACTCACGGTTGCCGCACGCGGCGACAAGGTCATCTACATGCGCGGCACCGGCGCCGACCATCACCTGCTGTCGCTGCACGCAGGCGGCGAAACGCCGCAAATCAGGCATGTGACCTTTCGCGCACGTTCCGAAGCCGCACTTGCGGATATCGCCAAAGCGGCAGTCGCAGCAGGCGGCACGGTTGCCGTGCCGCTCGGCCCCTTGAATGAGTCGGCCGGCGGCGTGGGCCTGACCGTGCGTGACCAGGATGGCCGGCTGGTCCAGGTGGTTTTTGGCGATGCCCGCCACAGCGAAACGCAAGAGGACAAGGACCACCCCATCCGCCTGGCCCATGTGGTGCTTAACGCCCACGACATCCCGAAATCACAGCGGTTTTTTGAAGCAGCGATGGGTTTCCGGCTCGTGGACCGCACCAGGATCATGGCTTTCATGAACTGCAACAGCGACCACCACAGCCTGGCACTGGGTGATGCCGACAACGATGCGCTCAACCACATCGCATTTTTGATGCCTGAGATGGAGTCCGTCATGCGCGGCGGCGGCCGCATGAAGGATGCAGGCCATGCCATCGAGTGGGGCCCCGGCCGCCATGGTCCCGGCAACAACGCCTTCAACTACTTCATAGACCCGTTCGGCGTGGTGATTGAGTACACCGCCGATGTGCAGCAGATCGATGAAAGCTACCGCACCGGCACGCCCGAGGACTGGAAATGGCCCGCCGGCCGCGTTGACCACTGGGGCATTTCAGCCCCGCCCAGCGCGAAGCTGAAAGAAGCCCAGCGCGCGGTATTTTTTGTGGCCTCAGAAGCCTGACAAGGCATTTTCGACAGACCCGGAAATTCAACCCAAAAGAGGAGACATTCATGCATTCAACCCTGCGTTCCACCTCCGTATTCCGCCGCATCACCGGTCCGCTGTGCCTGGTGCTTGCTGGCATTGCTGCATCAGCTGCAGCACAAACACCTCCGGGTCCACCCGCCTATGGCCCCGCCATCCCGCTTGAAAGCGCACGCAAGGTTGCAGCAGCGGCCCTGGCCGAAGCACAGAAAAACGGTTGGACCATGGCCGTTGCAATCACCAACACCTCAGGCGATCTGGTCTTCTTCGAGAAGATGGACGACACCCAGAGTGCAAGCGGCCAGATCGCGATTGAGAAATCACGCTCGGCATCCATGTTCAAGCGCCCTACCAAGGTCTTCGGCGACATGCTGGCTGCAGGTAATACCTATGTGCTTGGCCTTGCAAATGCCAACCCTGTCGAAGGCGGCCTTCCGCTCATCGCCAACGGAAAGGTGATTGGTGCCATTGGCGCATCCGGCGGCACCGGCGCCCAGGATGGCATCGTTGCAAAGGCCGGTGCTGAACAGATTCGCTAAACCGAACAGGCGGTGAATTTTTCCGTTTCCTTCTTCTTTCCTTCTTTCCTTCTTTCATTTATTACCTTCCAGCAGTTTTCATGAAATTCACCACCTTTCTCCACAATGGTCAGGCCCGCCTTGGCCTCGTCGATGGCAACGATGTGATCGACCTGAATACCGCCCAGCCGCAAGTGCCGGCCGACATGCGCGCGGCACTGCTTAAAGGCGTTGACCTGGCTGCAGCCGGCAAGGCAGCCCTCGCCGGTCCAGCACCGCGCCTGAAACTTGACAGCCTGAAACTCGCACCGCTGGTGCCGGAACCCGGCAAGGTCATCTGCCTGGGCCTCAATTACTTCGACCATGCCAAGGAAGGCGGACGCGACAAGCCTGACTACCCGTGGTTTTTCCTGCGCGGCGCCAGCTCATTGATTGCACACAGGGACATTGGCCGTGTGCCATCGGTGTCCGTCAAATTTGACTATGAGGCCGAGCTGGCCGTGGTCATAGGCACCCGCGTGCCGCGCCATACCAGGCAAGCCACGGCACTCGCTCACGTGTTCGGCTACGCCTGCTTCAACGACATGTCGGTGCGCGACTACCAGAAGAAAACCCCGCAGTGGACCATAGGCAAAAACTTCGACGACACCGGTGCCTTCGGCCCGCTGCTGGTCACCGCTGACGAATTGCCACCCGGCGCCACCGGCCTGAAGATCCAGGGCCGGCTCAACGGCCAGGTCATGCAGGACGCCAACACCAGCGACATGATTTTCAGCGTTGCCGAAACGATCGAACTGCTTGCCGACGTGCTCACGCTCGAGCCCGGCGATGTCATCGTCATGGGCACGCCCGCAGGGGTCGGCCAGGCGCGCACGCCGCCGGTCTGGATGAAGGCTGGCGACGTGTATGAAGTCGAGATCGAACGTGTCGGCCTGCTGTCCAACCCGATTGCCAACGAGATCCTCTGAATGTCCGACATGTATGACGTTGCAGTCGTCGGCTTTGGCCCGTCAGGTGCCGTGGCGGCCAGCCTGCTGGGCCAGGCGGGACTCAAGACTTATGTCTGCGACAAACTGACCTCGGTCTATGACAAGCCCCGCGCGATTGCGCTCGACCATGAAATCATGCGCGTGTTCCAGCAGATCGGCGTGGCCGGGCTGGTCCTGCCGCACGTCGAACCCTTCACGCCATCCGAATATTTTGGCGTCGATGGCCAGTTGATACGCCGCATGACCATGGTGGCGCCGCCGTTCCCGCTGGGCTACACGCCGTCCATGGTATTCACCCAGCCACCGGTGGAGCGCATACTGCGCGCCAATGCCCAGGCATTGCCGTCGGTCACCATAGCGCTTGGTGTCGAACTCATCTCACTCACACAGGACAAGGATGCCGCAACCCTGCAACTGCGCGATGGCGAGGGCAGGGCGCAAACCATTCGCGCCCGCTACGTCATCGGCTGCGACGGTGCCACCAGCACCGTGCGCTCGCAGATCGGCGTTGAACTCGACGACCTGGATTTTGACGAGCCTTGGCTGGTCATTGATGTGCTGGTCAATGAACAGGGACTGGCGAAACTTCCCGTCACCAGCGTGCAGTACTGCGAGCCAGAGCGTCCCTGCACCATGGTCATAGGCCCCGGCAACCATAGGCGCTGGGAAATCTCGCTGAAAGAAGGCGAAGACCCGCTTGAAGTCGCAAAGCCAGACGCTGCCTGGAAGCTGCTTTCACGCTGGCTCACACCGCAGGACGGCGAGCTCTGGCGCCAGGCGAGTTACCGCTTCCATGCCTTGGTCGCGCACGACTGGCGCAAGGGCCGCGTGTTTGTGGCCGGCGACGCTGCGCACCAGCAACCGCCCTTCATGGGCCAGGGCATGTGCCAGGGCATTCGTGATGTGGCGAATCTTTCCTGGAAGTTGCGTGCCGCCATCAAGGGCGAAGTCACCGGCCATGCCGCTGAAGCACTGCTTGACAGTTACGGCACCGAACGCAAAACGCATGTGCGCGACCTCACCACCCGCATCAAGGGCGCAGGCGCCGTGATCTGCGAGCGCGACGTGGGCAAGGCGCGCGCCCGCGACAAACACATGCTGGACGAATGCGGCGGTGTGGTGAAAGACACGCCCCGGCAGGACATGATCCCGCGGCTTGAGGCCGGCCTGCTTTGCGCCGCCGCCGGCAGCGGGCGCGGTACGCTTTTTCCGCAGCCGCGCGTCATGCAAAAGTCGGGTGAAGCCGCACTGATGGACCAGCGCTTTGGCTACGGATGGCGCCTGGTAACAGACAGCTCGCTGGAAACAGCAGTGAAACATGGCGCCCCCATGACCACCATACGGCTCGGCAACGACGTCACGGAAAACGATGGCGTGACAGCGCTCTGGATGAAAAAACACCATTGCCATGCCGCGCTGGTGCGGCCCGACCACTATGTATTTGGCACCGCCGCCACTGCATCAGAGCTTGACGAACTGCTCGCCGACTGGCAAAGGCACTGGCCCTCCAATGCAGTGACCGGAAAACCCGAAACCGCTACCGCCAATTGAAAAACCCAAGGAGACAAAAACCATGAACCGCCGCCTGATAACACTTTCAATCGCCACACTCTCGCTTGCCGCCTGGCTGCCCACCAGCCACGCGCAGTCCACCGCCTGGCCGGACAAGCCCGTCAAGCTGGTGTTGTCGCAACCCGCAGGTTCCGGCCCCGACAATGTGGCACGCCTGTTGTCCGAGCGGCTGGCAAGAAACTGGGGCCAGCCCGTTGTCATCGACAACAAGCCGGGCGGGCAGAACGCGATTGGCGCCCAGTTTGCCGCGCGCTCGGCTGCCGACGGCACGACCTTTTATTTCGCAACGACCGCTGCACTCATCACCAATCCGCTGCTGTTCAAGACGCTCCCCTACGATCCGCAAAAGGATTTTGTGCCGGTTTCATTTGTCGCGCGCAGCCCGTTTGCCATACTGGTCGAAACCGCATCACCCATCAAATCGATTGAAGACCTGGTTGCCCGTGCCAAGGCAGAGCCCGGCAAGCTGTCGCTGGGCAATGAAGGCCCGCGCACCTTCAGCGGCATGATTGCCCGCCTCTTTAACTCGCGCACCGCGGCGCAGGCCAACCTGGTGTCGTATTCCTCCGTTGGCGTCGGTGTGCAGGACCTGATGGGCAAACACATTGACGCCATGGTGGCCGACCTGGCTTCAACCGCAGCCCTGGCCAAACAGGGCCGCATGCGCGTGCTGGCCACCACCTCTCCCAAACGTGTCGCGGGCTGGGAACAAGTGCCATCACTGTCTGAAACCATGCCCGGCTTTGACATGGTCGGCTGGTTCGCCGTTGTGGCCCCTGCCGGCACACCGCCCGCGGCCATCAACCGTTTCAACCGCGACCTGGGCGCGCTGCTGGCCGACAAGGAAGTAGCCGAGCGCATCGCCACCATGGGCCCGATTGCCGAAGCGAATGTGTCGGTAGCGCAGACAGGCGCCTTCCTGCGCAATGAGATGACACGCTGGACTGCGATTACCAAGGAAATCGGCATTCTTCCGGAATAACCCCTGCTCAGGCTCACTGCGTGTAGCCTGCCCTCCCCTTGCAGGGGACGCAGTATGTGGCACACCCTGTTGCGGACTCGCTGCGCGTAGCCGCCTCCCCCTTGCAGGGGCGCCAGCTGCGGCCCGGCTGAGCCGGTTCCGCGCTGGCACTTGTGAGGACCTAGAGAGAAGAGAGAAGACAAAAAAACAAGGAATGGAGACAAGATGGAACACAAGCAAATTAATCGGCGCCACGGCATGGCGCTTGTCGCGGCGGCTGGCGCTGCGCTTGCAGGTTTGCCTGCCTTCGCCCAGGACTTTCCCGCAAAGCCGGTGCGCATCATCGTCGGCCAGGCTGCCGGGGGCGGCATGGATACCCTGGCCCGGCTGATCGGGAACCGGCTGGCTGATGCGCTCAAGCAGCCTGTGGTGGTGGAAAACAAGGTGGGGGCGGGCGGCATCATCGGCACCGACTTTGTTGCCAAGTCGCCCGCCGATGGCTACACGCTGCTGATGGGCCCCATCGGCAACATGGTGTTCACGCCCATCCTCACACCCAGGCTGCGCTACGACGCGCAGAAGGACTTCACGCCTGTCGCGCTGGTCGCAACCTTCCCCCTGGTGATGCTGGTCAATTCGAAACTGCCCATCAAGACCGTGCCCGAGCTGGTGGCGTATGTGAAGGCCAATCCGGCCAAGGCCAACTATGGCGGCTCCGGCCCGGCCTTCCAGTTTGCGTCCGAGCAGTTCAAGATCAAGACGCAGACCGGCGGCGAGTTTATCCAGTACAAAAGCATGAGCGAGACCATCACCGCCCTCATCAGCGGCGACCTGTTGACCGCGTTTGTCGACCCCGGTCCGGCCGCACTGGGGCTGGCCGACGGCCGCCTGCGCGCCATCGCTGTCACATCGCCCACGCCGTTTGCGGCGCTGCCCGGCGTGCCAACCATGAGCAGCGTGGGCCTGCCCGAGTTGCAGATGCAGTTCTGGGCCGGCCTGTTTGTGCCGGCCGGTACGCCTGCCGCTGCGGTGAAGCGACTGGAGACAGAAATCAACGGCATCACCTCGCAGCCCGACATGGCGCAGCGCATGGCGGGCATCCATGTTCAACCGGCGTCCGGAAACTCCCAGGACCTGACCACGCTGCTGAATGACGACCTCGGCAAATGGCGGCAGGTTGCCCGCATCGCAAACATCAAGACCAATGAATAAAAGCAACAGCACCGCAGTTGCGGCATCGTTTTCCGACGGGCCGCCCCTAGGAAAACACGCCCCCTCGGGGGGCAGCGAACCACGCGAAGCGGGGAGCGTGGGGGCCAACAATCTTGTCATCGATTTTCACGTCCACATGCTGGAACGCAGTGTGTTTGAGGCGTCCACCAACAAGACCGTGTTCACCGGCTTTGGTGCGACACCCTCCAAAACGCCGCGGCCCGGCACCCAGAACGCGATGGAGCGCATGTTCGATCCGCTGGCCATCATCGAGGACCTGGATGCGCGCGGCATAGACATCGGCGTACTCACCGTCAGCACGGTGCTGCAGGGCACCAGTTGGGCCGACGCGCAGACCGACCTTGAACTGTGCCGCCGCTGCAATGACCAGGCCGCACGCTGGCAGGCAGACCACCCGACGCGTTTTGTCGGCAGCTTTGTGCTGCCGCTGCAGGACCCGGCCGTGGCGATGCAGGAATTTGAGCGCTGCACCGGCATGGGCCTGCGTGTGGCCAACGTGGCGTCCAGCTACAACAGCGTGTATGTTGGCGCGCCACCGTATCACGCGTTCTGGGAAGCGGTTGAAAAGCACAATATCACCGCCTGGATACATCCCGAGGGCGCGCGCGACCCGTGGTTCCAGCAGTACGCACTATGGAACTCGCTGGGCCAGTCGATTGAAGAAACCAAGTGCATGGCCTCCATGATTTACGAAGGCGTGATGACCAGGTTCCCGGCGCTGAAAGTGGTGATGGCGCATGGCGGTGGCTACTTTCCGCACTACCTGGGCCGGGTTGACCGCAACACCGCCAACCGGCCGGACACCGTGCGCAACACGGGCGGCATCAAGCCTGGCGACTTTCTGCGCTCGTTTTATTACGAGACCACGGTTTATGACCCGCTGGTGCTGCAGGCGCTGAAAGACCGCATCGGTATTGACCGGCTGGTGATGGGCAGCGACTATCCGGTAGGCGAGGCGGACCCGGTCGGCTGGCTGCGCAGTTGCGGGCTTGAAGGCAAAAACCTGGAGGCTGTCACCGGCGGCAACGCGGCGAAGCTGCTTGGACTGGAGTAGGCACACCCCTGCTGAGGCTCACTGCGTGTAGCCTCCCCTCCCCTTGCAGGGGCGCCAGCTGCGGCCCGGCTGAGCCGGTTCCGCGCTGGCACTTGTGGAGAGACATATGAAGGAGACAAGCATCGTGAACACACTTCATCACATCAATCGCCGGCAGGGTCTCTTTTGGATGGCGGCTGCCTCGGCCTTTCCCTTGCAGGCATTTGCGCAGGCCGGCGCGTACCCGCAGCGCCCGGTCAGGTTCATCGTGCCGAACGCAGCGGGCAGCAGCGTGGACACGATAGGCCGCATCGTTGCCAACCAGTTGCCGCCGCTCCTGCACCAGGCCGTGGTCGTCGACAACAAGGCCGGTGCCGCAGGGGCCATCGGCATCGAGGCCGGGCGCATGGCTGCAGCCGACGGTTACTCGCTTATCGTCGCGTCCAGCAGTGCCATCACCGTAGCGCCTTTGCTGCAAAAAGCAGTCACCTATAAACCGCTAGTCGACTTTGACTTTGTCTCTCTGATCGCGCTGTTGCCCAATGTCCTGGTGTGCACGCCCAGCCTGAACGTCAAAAGCACTGCCGAGCTGATTGCCTACGCCAGATCAAAAGGCGGCAAAACCAATATGGCGTCGGCCGGCATCGGTTCGGCAAGCCATCTCGCAGGCGTGGCGCTGCAGACGGCAGCGGGTTTCGAGTCGCTGCATGTGCCCTACAAAAGCGGCAGCGCCGGCGTGGCGTCCGTCGTGTCCGGCGAAACCGACTGGGTGCTGACGCCAGCGCCCGCAGCGCTCGGGCTGGTGGCTGCGGGCCGGCTGCGTTTGCTGGCGCACAGCATGGCGCAGGACGCGCACCCGATACCGAATGCGCCTTCCATTGCAGAGGCGGTGCCGGGTTTTGAATTTGCGGGCTGGATAGGCCTGATGGCCCCCAAAGGCCTGCCGCCGCAAGTCGCGGACACGCTGCGCAAGGCGCTGGCCACCGCGCTGCAACAGCCGACCTTGCGTGAAGCATTCGAGTCCAACGGCGCAGTGCCCAGCGCAGGCAGCGCGCAGGACTTCCGCAGCTACCTGACCCGTGACATCGAGCGCACACGCAAGGCGATCCAGGCCGGAGGCATCCAGCCGGAGTGAGTCGGCGCGCTACATTTTTAATAGCTGACTGCGCACATCCTTATTCGGCTTCGGGGCCTTTTTATACTCAAAAATCCCCAAAAAGCGGGAACCCCTGCCTAAAACCGCCTGCTCAGGAAGCGCGAGCCCGCAGCGCCAAAACGCCAGGGCACATCCGCCGCTTTTGAAATGCCTATGCGCGGGCCAACATGGACCTCGGCCGGCTCTGCACCTTCCGCCCCCAGCAGTTTGAAGGGCGGCCTGTCCAGGCGCATGCCGTTAAAACCGGCGTCCACCGCCAGCGCCTGCCCGACACGGCCGGGACCTGAGCACAGCAGGCGGATATCCTCCAGGCCGCGGCGCGCCTGCATGCGTTCAATGCCGGCCGTCGGCTCGATGGCACGAATCAGCACCCCGGCACCATGGCCCTCCTCACGGCACACAAGGTTCAGGCACCAGTGAATGCCGTAAGAGCGGTAAACATAGACCCGCCCGGGTGGGCCGAACATTGCAGCATTGCGCAAGGTCGGCCCGCCGAAGGTGTGCGAGGCCGGGTCGCCCTGGTCATAGGCTTCGGTCTCCACGATGCGGCCGCCCACCCCATCGATCAGCAGCGTCACGCCAATCAGCGCGCGGGCGACGATGTCGGAAGAAGCGGAGAAATCGAGCGGCAGTGCGGGCATGACGATCAAGAATAACCAGCTTTGGTGCGAGCTTGCAATGGCATCATTTCGCTACATATTTGATAGCTGGCTGCGCAATGCCTGCGGCGGCCCAGGGCCTTATTTCCTATAAATGAACGTTAAAACCCGGCTTCAGCCCCATCAGCGCACACTGGGCCTTGAACAGCGCGCTCGCCGGCTCTGCCCATTCCAGCACGGCGTCAAAGTGGTGCCGCCCGGCCAGCGCAAAGAACTCCGCGTGTTTGCCCTGCGCCGCCCACCAGTCGGCCACCTCGCGGCTCTGGCGCAAGTAATCTTCGGTTTCATTGCCGCCCACCGCCACCAGCAACGGGCAGTTGGCCACCGCGCCGCGCCGCAGCAGGGACACCTCGGCCACGACCTCCGGCGTGAGGCCCAGCTTTTCATTGCGAAACGACAGGCGCACCGGCTCCAGGTCGCCCAGCCCGCTCATGAAGGCCGCGCTTTTCACCAGGTCGGCAGGCGCATTGAATTCGCGCTGCCAGTCGGTCATCAGCAACTGGCCCACCAGGTTGGCGCCGGACGAATGCCCGGCAATGTGGATGCGCTGCGGGTCGCCGCCGTGGGCTGCGACGTTCTGCCACAACCAGTGCATGGCGCGCCTGACCTGCGCGCCCATGGCGGGCAGGGTCGTGGCCGGCACCAGGCTGAAGTCAAGCGCAACAAACATCGCACCGGCCTGCACGAAAGCCGGCGCGGCAAACCCGCTGTCTTCTTTCGACAATGCGCGCCAGTCACCGCCGTGCAGGTACACCAGCACCGGCGCGTTGCGGCCAGTCCCAGGATAGGCAGGATAGATGTCCAGCCGTTCATCCGCGTCCGGGCCGTAGGCGATGTTTTCGGTGCAGGCAAGCGCCGCCTTGGCCTGGACGGTGCGCTCTGCATACTCGCGCAGGTACACCGTCACATCGGGCACGGTGCCGCGGCTGTTGTACTGGCGGTCCAGCGCGGCCTGGTCGTAGCCGCGCCAGAGCATGGTTACGCTCATGGCTATTCGACCTTGGCGCCGGAGATCTTCACGGCGCGTGCGTTGCGCACGCTGTCGGCCACCAGGAAGGCGGCAAACTCTTCCGGCGTGCTGGCCACCAGGTCGTAAGACTTGGCGACGATTTCCTTCTGCACGAACTCCGGGTCTTTCAGGATGCGCGTGACCTCGGCGTGCAGCTTCATCACGACGTCACGCGGCGTGCCGGCTGGTGCAAACAGGCCAAACCAGGCATTCGACGGCACATCCGGAAAACCCGATTCGGTGAAGGTGGGCACATCGGGCAGCAGGGCCATGCGCTGCTTGCCGCCCACGGCCAGTGCCTTGAGCTTGCCGGCCTTGATAAAGGCCTGCGATGAGGCCGCGCCGGAGAACGTCAGTTGCACCTCACCGGCCAGCGCTGCTGGCACGGCCTGCGGAATGCCCTTGTAGGGCACATGCACGATGTCTATGCCGGCCTGGGCTTTCAGCGTCTCCATCGCCAGGTGCGGCTGGCTGCCGCTGCCGTAGGAGGCGTAGTTGAGCTTGCCCGGATTGGCTTTTGCGTAGGCAATCAACTCCTTGAGGTTGTTCGCGGGCACGGCCGGATTGGCCAGCAGCAGCTGGTTGAGCACCACCAGCTGCGTGATGGGCGCAAAGTCCTTTACCGGGTCATAAGGCAGCCTGGCGTAGAGGTGCTGGTTGATGGTCAGCGTGGAGTCGGTGGTGACCATCAGCGTGTAGCCGTCGGCCGGGGCTCTCGCCACAAATTCAGCCGCCACCAGCGTGCCGGCGCCGGGTTTGTTGTCCACCAGCACCGGCTGGCCCAGGCTGCGGCCCAGGCGCTCGCCGATCACACGCGAGAGCACGTCGATGCCGCCACCGGCCGGGTAGGGCACCACGATGCGTATAGGTTTGTTGGGGTAGTTTTGCGCCAGCGCGGCGGGCGCGGCGCCCATGGCGGTGCAGGCCAGCAGCAGCGCTGCCAGGGAAGTCTTGAACACGGTCATGCGGTCGCTCCAGAAAAAGAACCGGCTGTCACACCTTTGATCCGACAGCCTGATACTTTGCCAGCCTGACTCGGTAACACTCCCCTCTCGCGATTTGATTATTACTGATTTGTTTGCGGGCACTGCCGGCGACTCAGGCCATGTCAAACAGCCCCGGCCTGCAGCGGGCGCCTGAACAGGCGGTACACCAGCTCGCGCATCCACTGGTGCGCCGGGTCCTTGTCGGTGCTGCTGTGCCAGACCAGGCGAACCTCATAAGCCGGCGCACCCGGAATGCCCCAGACCCTGAAGTCGTAGCGCTGACGCAGGTTGCGGGCATACATTTCCGGCACGATGGACAGCAGGTCCGAGGTCAGCGCCAGTTCGGGCAAGGCGCCGAAGTGGCGTGCGCGGAGCACGATGCGGTCTTCGAGTTTCATGCGCACCAGCATTTCCTCCACGCTGGTGTGAAAGGTCGCCGTCGGTGATGCGACCACAAAGGCCGCATCGGCAAGTTGCTGCGCCGTCAGCGTACGGCCGCTGCGGCCCGATGCCGGGCGCCAATGCGGCGAGGCCACGGCCACATAGTTTTCACGAAACAGCATCTCCGTCCTTATGCCGCGGTGGCGCGGCTGCAGAATGCCTATCGCCAGGTCAATTTCACGCGCCTCCAGCGCAGCCGCCACATCGGTTGCCGCCACCGAGACATTGGACAGTCGCGCACCCGGCGCCTCGCTGCGCAGCGCACCCGCCAGCCCCGGCAGGAACAGCATCTCCCCGAGGTCCGACAGGGACAGGCGCCAGTGCATGCCGCTGGCTGCGGGCTCGAAATCCTCATGGCCCGTCACCACCGTTTCCAGCGCCAGCAATTGCGCCAGCACAGCCGGCGCCAGCTGTTCGCACAGGCGTGTGGGCTTCAGGCCCGAGGGTGCGCGCACAAAAAGCTCGTCCTCAAAAAAATCCCGCAGGCGCGAAAGGGCATTGCTGGTGGCTGGTTGCGACAGCGACAAGGCCTTGCCGGCCCGGGTCACCGAGCCGGTGCGGTGAATCGCCGCCAGCACGCGCAAAAGGTTGAGGTCAAGCTGGCGGAAGTTCATGTGCTCGTCTCCATCAATGGTTTCTCCATGCGGAAATGCTTCTCAGGGTTTCACCGAATTATTCACCAAATGGATGTGCTCCATCCAAACAATCCATTTGCCGGATGACTCCGACCTGCGTAAATTGCCCCAAACCAGCGGGCGCACCCCATTGCCCGCCGCTACCCCACGTACAGAAAAATCGCGACCATGATTCAGCACAGAGCCCTTGTTCAGCCCCACGCCGCAGGTATGCGCCATGGCTGAACGCTCATTTACCAACGAGGTCCAGAAGCTGCGCCTGGGCGAAGGCGACGAGTTTCGCGGCGAAGGCATCCTGGCCGTCACCAAGGCCTTGCTGCAATCCGGCGTGGCCTATGTGGCCGGCTACCAGGGCGCACCGATTTCGCACCTGATGGATGTGTTGACCGACGCCAACGACATCCTGCAGGACCTTGGCGTGCATTTTGAACACAGCGCCTCTGAGGCCACCGCCACCGCCACCTTGGCCGCTTCCGTCAACTACCCGTTGCGCGGCGCGGTGACCTTCAAGTCCACCGTCGGCACCAACGTCGCCTCAGACGCGCTGGCCAACCTGGCATCCGGCGGCGTGACCGGCGGCGCCATGCTGATCGTCGGCGAAGACTACGGCGAAGGCTCCAGCATCATGCAGGAGCGCTCGCACGCGTTTGCGATGAAGTCCCAGGTCTGGCTGATAGACCCCCGCCCCAACCTGGAAAGCATTGTGCGTGCCGTCGAGATGGGCTTTGAGCTGTCCGAAGCCAGCCGCACGCCGGTGATGCTGGAGCTGCGCATACGCGCCTGCCATGTACACGGGCGTTTTGCCACCAAGGCCAACAAGCGCCCCAGCTTCACGCTGAAAGACGCGATTGAAAACCCGCAACGTGATGCCAGCCGCATCGTGCTGCCGCCGGCCACCTATACGCAGGAGCAGGAGAAGATCACCGAGCGCTGGCCTGCTGCGGTGAAGTTCATCCAGCAGCACCAGATCAACGAATTTTTCGCAGCCGATGCCAAAGACTTCGGCATCGTCATGCAGGGCGGCCTCTACAACAGCGTCCTGCGCTCGCTGGAACTGCTGGGCCTGGCCGATGCTTTTGGCGAATCCAAGGTGCCGCTGTATGTGCTCAACATCACCTACCCGCTGATAGACGACGAGTTCAAGCGCTTTTGCGCCGGCAAACGCGGCATCCTGCTGGTGGAGGAAGGCCAGCCCGACTTCATAGAGCAGAACGTCAACTCCATGCTGCGCAAGGCAGACATACAGACCAAAGTACACGGCAAGGATGTGCTGCCCATGGTGGGCGAGTACACCGGCGGCGTGGTGCTCAAGGGCGTGGCGCGCTTTCTTGAAATCTACGCACCCGAGCTGCTGCAGGACCGCGAGCTGCCGCTGGCGGCGCGGCCCGCTTCCAGCGGCCTGGCCGTGCTGGACGGCAACCCCAAGGCATTTGCCATCAAGGCCGCGTCGGACGAAGTGCAGGGCCGGCCGCCCTCGTTTTGCACCGGCTGCCCCGAGCGCCCCATCTTCACCGCGATGAAACTGATTGAACGCGAGCTGGGCCAGCACCATGTGAGCTGCGACATCGGCTGCCACCTGTTTTCCATACTGCCGCCCTTCAACATAGGTGCCACCACCATGGGCTACGGCCTGGGCTGGGCCGGCGCCTCGGCCTTCAACACCACGGAGACCTCGAAACGCACGATCTCCATGATGGGCGACGGCGGCTTCTGGCACAACGGCCTGACCAGCGGTGTCGGCAATGCGGTGTTCAACCAGAGCGACAACGTCCTGATGGTGGTGGACAACGGCTACTCGGCAGCGACCGGCGGGCAGGACGTGCTCTCGTCCAAAGCCATCAGCCCGATACGCAGCACCAACAACCCGATCGAGAAAGCCGTGCGCGGCGTGGGCGTGAAGTGGACCAGGACGGTCACCAACACCTACAGCCTGACGCAGATGCGCGACGTGCTGCGCGAAGCACTGACCACAAAAGAAAAAGGCCCCAAGGTCATCATTGCGCAAAGCGAATGCCAGCTCAATCGCCAGCGCCGCATCAAACCGCAAATCCGCAAGAAGATTGCCGGCGGCGAGCGTGTGGTGCGCGAGCGCTTCGGCATAGACCCCGATACCTGCACCGGCGACCACTCGTGCATACGCCTGTCGGGCTGCCCCTCGCTGACCATCAAGCCCAATCCCGACCCGCTGCGGCGCGACCCGATTGCGACCGTGATAGACAGCTGCGTAGGCTGCGGCCTGTGCGGTGAAGTGGCACATGCCGCCGTGCTGTGCCCTTCGTTTTACCGTGCCGAGATCATCAACAACCCGACGGCCTGGGACCGCTTCAAGTTGCGCCTGCGTACAAGCGTGATCGGTTGGCTGCAAAACCGCATCGAGCGTCGGCTGGAAGGGATTGCGGCATGAACACTTCACATTCGATAACGATCGCTATCCTTGCCATGGGCGGCGAAGGCGGCGGTGTATTGGCCGACTGGCTGGTCGACCTGGCCGAACAGAACGGTTATTTCGCGCAGACCACTTCGGTGCCCGGCGTGGCACAACGCACAGGCGCCACGGTGTACTACCTGGAGATGTTCCCCGAGGCAGGCGCGCCCCCGGGCCGCCTGCCCATCATGGCACTGAGCCCGGTGCCGGGCGAAGTCGACATCGTGATTGCGTCGGAGCTGATGGAAGCCGGCCGCGCATTGCAGCGCGGTCTGGTCACCGCCGACCGCACCACCTTTATTGCATCAACCCACCGGGTGTATTCGATGACCGAACGCACCGCCATGGGCGACGGCCGCGTCGACTCCGACAAACTGCTCGAAGGCGGCCGCGCTGCCGCAAAACAGTTTGTCAGCGCCGACTTTGCCCAACTGGCCGAAGACACCGGCAGCCTGATCGCCCCCGCCCTGTATGGCGCATTGGCCGCCACCGGCCGCCTGCCCTTTACCCGTGCCCAGTTTGAGGACACCATCACACGCGGCGGTGTGGGCGTGAAGTCCAGCCTGAAAGCGTTTGTCGCAGGCTTTGAAGTCGCGCAGCAAACACCGGCACCGGCGCTGGTTGCTGCGCCGGTAACACCCATGCCAGCGGTGGGTGCCCGTCTGGCGGCGCTGGCCCAGCGTATTCAACAAGACTTTCCGCCGGCCAACCACGCCACGCTGGCAGCCGGCATCACACGTGCGGCCGACTACCAGGACGTGGCATATGCCGCCAGCTACCTGGACCGCCTGCAGCCGCTGCTGGCCAGCCTGCCGGCAGACCCCAAGCTTGCCGCAGAACTGATGGACGACACCGCACGGCACCTCGCGCTGTGGATGTCGTATGAAGACACTGTGCGTGTGGCCGACCTCAAGACACGTCGTTCACGTTTTGAGCGCGTGGGTGGCGAGGTCAAACTGAGCCAGGCCCAACACCTGGGCATCAATGAATATTTGCATCCGCGTGTGGAAGAAATTGCCGACACCTTGCCCGCCGGACTGGGCCGCTGGCTGCTTGCCACGCCCTGGGCATGCGCCTGCGTCGAGCCCTTCACGCGCAAGGGCCGTACCGTGCAGACCAGTTCAATACGCGGTTATTTGCTGCTCTACATCATTGCCGCCATGCGCCCATTGCGCCCACGCTCGCTGCGTTTCCAGGTCGAACACCAGCGCATCGCCGACTGGCTGGCCACCATCACACGGCTGGCCCCCACACAACCGGCGCTTGCGCTGGAGGTGGCGCGCTCGCAGCGGCTGGTCAAAGGTTATGGCGACACCCATGCACGCGGCTGGCGCAGCTACCAGCGTGTCATGGCCAAGCTGCCGCAACTGCAAACCATGCCGCAAGGCGCGCAGCAGTTGCATGCACTGAGCCAGGCCGCGCTTGCCGATGACAGCGGCAAGGCGCTGGAACAAATGCTGGCGGCTACCGTGTAAATCAACAAGCCACCGCACGAAGTGGTAGTAGCCCGCATTGACGGGATTTTGTGCAAACCGGATCATTGATACCCAACTAAAAACAGGAGACAAACACAATGAAGATCACGTCCTTCAAACCCGCCCGCACCGCCGCAGCATTGCTGCTGGCCGCCAGCTTTTCTGCCGGTGCACTCGCGCAGGAAGTCACGCTGCGACTCGTCAGCGCCTTCCCTGAAAACGGCATCTACGTGCAGCGCCTGCTGCCCTGGATTCAAAAGGTCAACACCGAAGGCAAGGGTGTCCTGCAAATCAATTTCCTGGGTGGCCCCAAGGCCATACCAACCTTTGAGGCCGGCAATGCGGTGAAGACCGGTGTGGTCGACATGGCCATGAACACCGGTGCGTTTTACACCAACGTCATGCCCGAGGCAGACTTCCTCAAGCTCACACAAATCCCCGTTGCCGAGCAGCGCAAGAACGGTGCGTTTGATGCGATCAACAAGGTCTGGAACGAAAAGGGCAACACGCAGTACCTGGCGCGCATGGTGGAGAACCAGCCCTTTCACATCTATACCAACAAGAAGATCGACAAACCCGACCTGACCGGCCAGAAGATCCGCATCTCGCCGGTGTACCGTGACTTCTTCCAGGCACTGAATGCCAGCGTGGTCACCACGCCGCCGGGCGAGGTCTACACCGCACTGGAGCGTGGCGTGGTCGATGGTTATGGCTGGCCGATTGGCGGCATCTTCGATTTGAACTGGAACGAAAAAACCAAGTTCCGCGTGGACCCCGGTTTTTACGACGCCGAAGTTTCGTTGACCATGAATTTGCCGGCCTACAAAAAACTCACGGATGCGCAGCGCAACTACCTGCAGAAACAATTGCTGGCGCTGGAAGCACAAAACATTTTCTGGACCCAGTACGGCAAGGAAGAAACCGCACGCCAGGAAAAAGCCGGCATCCAGACCATCAAGTTTGATGCCGCTGCGACCAAGGCTTTTTACGACAAGGCCTATGAAGTGGGCTGGGCCGGTGCCGCCAAACAAAGCCCCGAAGTGGCTGCGCGTTTCAAAGCACTCTTTTCCAAATAAGCCCTTGGGGCTAGGGCCTGTTAACACTATGTTTGCGAGTGCGAACGCGGTGAAAACATAGTGTTAACAGGCCCTAATTCAGGAACACACCAAGTGATAGACCGGATCTCGCTTTTTTACGGCCGTTTTCTGGAGCGCCTGGCCCTGTTCGGCTGCGCCATCCTGATGGCCATGATGATGCTCATTGTGGTTGACGTGGCGCTGCGCAACCTGGCCGTTCGGGGCCTGCCAACAGGCCTGGCCTGGAGCACCGAAATCTCCGAGCTGATGCTTTACCTCATCACCATGTGTGTCGCGCCCTGGCTGCTGCGCCAGGGCCAGCACATACGGGTCGACATCATGCTGCAGGCGATCCCGCGCCGGCTCGCCTGGCACCTGGAATGGGTGGGCGACGTGATCGGTTTTGCCTGCTGCATCGTGATTGCCTGGTTCGGCACGCAGGCCGCCTGGTCCAGCTACCTGTCGGGCGCCGTCAACATCAAGACCCTGGTCACGCCCGAGTGGTGGGCGCTGGCGCCCCTGCCTTTTATTTTTGTCCTGCTTGGAATTGAAATGATCTTTCGCATGATTCGCCTGCAACGCGGCGAGCGCGGCCCGCGCAACGACGCGGTGAGCGCAGCATGAGCCCGCAGGGCCGCCCCAAGGGCGAATTTCCCGCTAAGGCGGCAGCGCGTAGCGCAAGGGTGCTGTCATGAGCGCCTGGGGCATAGCCGCCTGGCTGATGCTGGGCGGCTCCACCGTACTGCTGTTTATTGGCATGCCGGTGGCATTGACATTCATCGCCATCAACATCATCGGTGCCTGGCTGTACATGGGCGGCGAGCCCGGGCTGATGCAGCTGGCGCGCAGCAGCGTGAGTTCGGTCACGGCTTTTTCGCTCACGCCGATTCCGCTGTTTGTGCTGATGGGCGAGATCCTTTTTCACACTGGCCTTGCGCTGAAAGTGATTGAAGGCGTGGAGCGCCTGATCAAACATGTGCCCGGCCGCCTGGCCGTGGTGGCCGTGGTTGCAGGCACCGTGTTCTCGGCCATCTCGGGCTCGACGATTGCCACCACCGCCATGCTGGGTTCGCTGATGCTGCCGGTGATGCTGGCGCGCGGCTACCACCCGACGATTGCCGCCGGCCCCATCATGGCCATTGGCGCAGTGGACATGCTGATTCCGCCCTCGGCGCTCACCGTGCTGCTGGGTTCGCTGTCGGGCATCTCGATTTCCAAGCTGCTGATAGGCGGCGTGGTGCCGGGCGTGATTTTGTCCATCGCCTTTGTGGCGTGGATTGTGATTCGCGTCAGCATCAGCCCGCAGCTCGCGCCCATAGACCAGGACGATTCGGCGCAGCACCGCGGCTGGGCGCGCTGGAGCCTGTTTTTCGGCTATGTGCTGCCTACGCTGTCGATCTTCGGTGTGGTGGTGGGTGCGCTGGCCGCCGGCTGGGCCACACCCACCGAATGCGCCGCGCTGGGTGCCTTTGCCACCATGCTGCTGGCCCTGTGCTACCGCGCGCTGACCGTGGACGCCGTGCTGAAGGCGCTCAAGGGCACGGCCGGCATCTCGGGCATGATTTTGTTCATCATCCTGGGCGCCACCACCTTTGCGCAAATCCTCTCGTTCTCGGGTGCCAGCAACGGCCTGGTGCAGTTCATCACCGGCCAGGGCCTGTCGACCAACATGATTGTGGTGGGCATGATGCTGATGCTGATCTTCCTGGGCATCTTTGTCGACCAGGTCAGCATGATGATGATCACCCTGCCCATCTTCATGCCCATCGTGCAGGCGCTGGGCATAGACCCGATCTGGTTCGGCGTGATGTTTTTGATCTGCATGCAGCTGGGCCTGTTGCTGCCGCCGCACGGACTTTTGCTGATGACCATGCGCGGCGTGGCGCCGCCCTCGGTCACCATGGGCCACATCTTCATGGCCGTGGTGCCTTATGTGGCGATGAGCCTGATTTTGCTGGCTGCCGTGTTCTGGATACCGGCCATTGCCACCTGGCTGCCCCAGCTGATCGGATAGAGAGCCACCCACCGTTCAGCGTCCTCGTTACCGGAGAGCTTCCATGCAACTGGTCCGATATGCCGATACCGAACTGCAGACGCGCGGCATCAACCACCGCGTCGGCACCTTCCGCTACAAGGACCTGGGCGAGGGCGTGCCCGGCACGCCGGGCAATTTCTTTCTGCGCCTGGTGTGGTCGCAGACGGATTTTTTCTCGCCGCGCCACCTGCACAACTTCGACCAGGTGCGGGTGCAGATTCAGGGCGAGTTTGACTTTGCAACCGACGGCGTGATGAAGCCCGGCGCGGTGGCCTATTTCCCCGAGGGCACGCCCTATGGCCCGCAAACCTCACAGGACGAAACCATACAGCTGGTGCTGCAGATAGGCGGGCCCAGCGGCGCCGGTTATATGTCGGAGGCGCAGCGCGTGGCCGCGGTGGATGCCCTTGCCAAAGTCGGCCGCTTCAGTGAAGGCCGCTACTTCGCACCCGGCGACACCGGCAGCACGGGCATGGACAGCCTGCAGGCCGCCTGGGAATACGCGCAGGGCCGCAAGATGGTCTACCCGCCGCAGCGCTTCCAGAAGCCCGTGCTGATGAACCCCGAAGCACTGGCGTGGCAGGCCGGCTGCCGGGGTATAGAGCGGCGCCAGGTCTGGGACTTCGGCAGCCAGACCGTTGCAGTGGCCCAGTACCGGCTTGCAGCCGCAGCCACGCTTGAGCTTGAAGGCCCCTTGTCCTGCTTTGTCGAACAGGGCGCAGGCCAGGTGCAGGCCGGCGGCGCAACAGGGCAGCACAAAACATTCGAACCTTTTGATGTCGTGCACCTGAAAGAAGGCGAGACCGTAACGCTGACACCACAGGAGCCGGCGAAGCTGCTGGTGTTTGCACACCCGGTATTTGAAACCAGTCCATAAGGCAAAAAGCCCGCAACCCCGCTCCCCCGTCCAGCGAACCACCATTCCAGAAACAGGAGACAAGCATGCGTTTAGCCCATTCCGAAACCACTCCCTGGGGCCCTGTGCGTTCCACGCGCGGCGGCGTCATCAAGTTCAAGACCCTGCTCGAGGGCCGGGAAGGCTCGCCCGCCAACTACCAGCTGCTGCTGGCCGACACCGACCCGAGTTTCCAGTCACCACGGCACCGGCACAACTTTGACCAGGTGCGTTTTGCACTCGACGGCTCGACCAACATCGGCCCCAAACGCAACCTCGAACCCGGCGACCTCGCCTACTTTCCCGAGGGCACGTTTTACGGCCCGCAAAACCAGGAAGAAGTCGGCAAGCCCAGCCTGACCATGGTGATCCAGTTCGGCGGCCCCTCGGGCAACGGCTACATGAGCATGGGCCAGCACGATACAAACGCCCAGGCGCTGAAGGCCCACGGCGACTTTGAAGGCGGCATCTACAAACGCCACAGCCCCGCCGCCGACGGCCGCAAAAACCAGGATGCCTACGAAGCCATCTGGGAGCACCACAGCGGCCGGCCGATTGAATACCAGAAGCCGCGTTTTATGGACGCCATCCACTTTCGCGAACCCAACTTTGAATGGCAGGCACTTGCAGGCAACCCCGGCGTGGCGGCCAAGGACATCGGCAGCTTCACCGAAAGGGGCGTGAAGGTCTATTTTGTGCAGCTGCAGCCTGGCGCCAGCTACACGCTGCCCGCACAACCGCAGCAGCAGTTGCTTTTTGTACGCAGCGGCACCGGCCGGTTCGGCAACGGCAGCAGTGATGGTGACAGCTGGTATGCACACACCGCCGTGGACCTCGGCCCCGGCGAATCCGCAGCCATGACGGCCACCACGCTGACCGAAGCGATGGTGCTGCTGTTCCCGCGCTTCTGATCCGAAAGACTGCCATGCACAAGAATTCAACGCAAGGTTTTATCCCGCGCCGCAGCGCGCTGGCTTCGCTCGCCGCACTGGCCTGTCTTGGCAGCGCAGCCTTTGACGCCACAGCGCAGGCCTACCCCAGCAAGCCGGTGCAGATCGTCGTTGCGGCAACGCCCGGCGGCGGTACCGATGCGATTGGCCGCGTGCTGGGCGACGTGCTCGCCGCAGCGCTCAAGCAGCCCTTTGTCGTGCAAAACAAGGCCGGCGCCAGCGGCACCATCGCTTCGGAAATGGTGGCCCGCGCACCGGCCGACGGCTACACGCTGATGGTGCTGCAGAACGGCCACACCACCAACCCGGCCACCTTCAAGAAGCTGCCCTACGACACCTTCACCGACTTCACGCCGATCGCGACGCTGGGCCGCTCGCCGCTGGTGCTGGTGTCGTCGTCCGTCACCAACGTCAAGACCTTCAAGGACCTGACCGACGCCGGCAAGAAAACGCCGGACAGCCTGTCCTTCGGCTCGGCGGAAACCTCAACCCGCCTGGCCACTGAAATGCTGGCCGGCGCCACCAGCCTGCCGATGGTCTCGGTCAGCTACAAGGGCACCGGCCCTGCCATGACCGACCTGGCGGGCGGCCATGTCAACTACAGCGTGACGACGATTGCCTCGACGCTGGCGATGAAGGGCAGCGGCAAGTTCAACTACGTCGCCGTTCTGTCGCCGCAGCGCACCCCCTTCCTGCCCGAGGTGCCAACGCTGGCCGAGCAGGGCTTTCCCAACATCGAGGCCGGCGGCTGGTGGGGCGTTGTCGGCCCCGCCAGGATGCCCAAAGCGGTGGTGCAGCAGCTCAACACCGCCATCCAGGCCGCGCTGAACACCCCCGAGGTCAAGAAGCGACTGGCCGCGCTGTCGATAGAGCCGTGGTCCGTCTCGCCGGAAGAGTTCGACAAGTTCATCCACAAGGATGTGGAACTCAACATCAGGCTCGCCAAAAAGGCCGGTATCGAGCCCGAATAAACGCGCGGACACAGGAAAACGCTATCATTTTGATAGCTGGTGGCGCGCTATTGACGGCGGCCACGGGCACTTTTCATACTGAAAACACGCCAAAACCGGCCAAAACCGGCCAAAACGGCAGCCTGACGGCTCCAGGCCCGCTCCAGGCAAGCGCTTGAAAGAAGATGCGGTTACCCTCATGTGTTTTCTTTGCAAACCTGAAGGCAGAAAGGCCCCGCCCGCACCATGTCTACCGCCACCGCCAGCCCCATCCTGAATATCAAACCCCTGGGCCACCGTTGGGAAACGCTGGACCCGTTTTTGTTCTGCGTCTACCACGACGATGCCTACCCCGAGGCCAATGCGGACATGGGCCCCAAGGCCTCGCTGGCCGGCCGCGACATGGGCCAGGACTTCAGCCGCAAGGACGGCTGGAGCATGTACCACGGCGAGACCGTGCCCGGCTTTCCCGGCCACCCGCACCGCGGCTTTGAAACCGTCACCATCGTCCGAAAGGGCCTGATCGACCACTCCGACTCGCTGGGCGCCACGGCGCGTTTTGGCCGGGGCGATGTGCAGTGGCTCACGGCCGGCAAGGGCATCGTGCATTCGGAGATGTTCCCGCTGCTGGACACGGGCAAACCCAACCCGATGGAGCTGTTCCAGATCTGGCTGAATTTGCCCGCCGCCTCAAAGATGGCGCCACCACACTTCAAGATGTTCTGGTCCGAAGACATCCCCGATACCGTTGCCAAAGACGAGCAGGGCCGCGCCACCCATATTTCAGTAGTGGCCGGCAAGCTGCAGGCCAGCGCCGCAGCCGAGCCCATCACCCCGCTGGCGCCGCCGCCCGATTCATGGGCCTCGCGCGAGCAGGCCGACCTGGCCATCTGGACGCTGCGCATGGAGCCCGGCGCCCGCTGGACCTTGCCCGCCGCCAGCCAGGGCACAAACCGCGTGCTGTATTTCTTCAAGGGCGCATCGGTCAGCGTTGCCGGCCAGGCCATCAAGGCCAACGGTGCGATCGAGCTGCGTGCCGACGCGGCAGTTGAGCTGGTCAACGGCGACACCGTCAGCGAATTCCTCGTTCTGCAGGGCAAGCCGATTGGCGAGCCTGTGGTGCAGTACGGCCCGTTTGTGATGAACAGCCAGGCCGAGATCATGCAAACCATGCAGGACTACCAGCGCACCCAGTTCGGCGGCTGGCCCTGGCCAGACCACGCGCCCACGCACGGCCGCGACCCGGCACGTTTTGCCAAACATCCGGGCGGGCATGTGGAACGCCCGCACAGCGAAGCCACAGGCAAAGAGGCCGTCAGCGGCTGAAGCAACTCACGCCGCAAGGCGTTAGCCGCGCGCGTCTTCGGCCACCAGCGACTGGTGCAGCATGGTCCCGGCCAGCGCACCATCGCCCACAGCCAGGCTGATGCTGTGCCGCATGCCAGCAGCATCGCCGGCCGCATAAACGCCCGGGACCGTGGTCTGCTTCAGGGCATCGGTCTGCACCGTCTGGCCCATGGGTGTTTCATCCATCGCACAACCCAGCATCTGCGCAAACGGGCTGGCGGGCCGCACACCACCGCCTACAAACACAGCACGCAGGGCGATGCGCCGGCCGTCCGCCAGGCCAACGTCGATGGCAGGTGCATCGCCCTCCAGCGCCGCCACGGCCACAGGCTCGACCTTCACCTTGCGCCGCGCCAGCATGGCGCGCTGCTCGTCATCAATGCTGACGGCCTTGCCTGCAAACAGCGTCACGTCGCCCCAGTCCGCCACCACCAGGGCCTGGTGGACAGACATCGCGCTCACACCCAGCACACCAATCGGCCCGCCGCCAAGTTCGTAGCCGTGGCAATACGGGCAATGCAGCACCGTGCTGCCCCAGCGCTCCTGCAGGCCCGGCACATCGGGCAAGTTGTCGGCAACACCGGTGGCCAGCAGCAGACGGCGGCCGGTGAACCAGCGCGCGCCGTCTTCAACCTCGACCACAAAATCATTGCCCTTGCGGGTTACAGCCGTGGCCTTGCATTTGAAAATCTGCGCCGTCGGGTAGGCCAGCAACTGTTTCGCAGCAGTGGCCAGTATTTCCGTTCCGGGTTTGCCGTCCTGCGCCAGCATGCCATGTGCGTGCGAGGCAAAACGGTTGCGCGGGGAACCGGCGTCAATGACCAGCACGTTTCTTCTGGCGCGCGCAATCTGCAGCGCAGCCGACAGGCCGGCAAAACTGCCGCCCACAATGATCGCGTCATACAGCATGGCCAGCTTTCTTTTGATGGTTTGCATGGTTCGCCATTCCGGCGTGGAAGTCCCTGGCCAGGTCAGCCAGGGTGACTTGCCCCAGCCGCTTGGTCAGCAGGTCTGCGGCCTGGCGCAGGCTGGCATCCAGCGCCTTGAGCACCGCCTGCTCCACCAGGCACTCGGGCACGACAGGTGTCACCAGCGCGGCACCCGGCGGCGGCTCGTCAACGGCCATGTGCACGTCAAGCAAGGTGACTGAAGCCAGGTCACGCGTCAGCACCCAGCCGCCGCCATGCCCGCGTTCGGACACCACAAAACCCGCATCACGCAAGCCGGCCATGGTGCGCCGCACCACCACCGCATGCGTGTGCAGGCACTGGGCCAGCTCCTCCGACGTCATGGGTGTGCCGCGCTCGGCCATATGCAGCAGGGCGTGCAGGGCGGCAGAAAGCCGGCCTTTTGATTTCATGTAACTTATCATGTTGCATGATTTTATGAACAGGTATTGCCCGCGCCGGCGCACGGCAAAAAACCCCGGTTTGCCTCAGGGCTATAGGCGGGCGGGCAAGAATCTGCCGCCGCCCGCCCCGCCTGCAACACCCCACTGGCAACGCGGTATTAATCGGCCTAAACTGTTTGGAGCCTGTCAACGATCCATACGGGCCAAACCGCCATCTGGCCCCGGAAGATCCATTTTTTTCCAGGAGGCTGCCATGTCCATTTCCTCAAACCTAGCCAGCTACCTCGACCAGCGCGGTGCGCGCTATGAGGTTGTCGCGCATGCGCACAGCCGCACCAGTGCGGAGACCGCCCGCAGCGCCAACGTCATGGCCTGCCACCTGGCCAAGTCGGTGATTCTTGAAGACGACGACGGCTACGTGATGGCCGTGATCCCCGCCGACAAGGCCGTGCGTGTGGGCGAGCTGGGGCGCCTGCTCCAGCGCAGGGAGTTGCGGCTGACCGACGAAAACCGCGTTGCGATGTTGTTCACAGACTGCGAGCCCGGCGCCGTGCCCTCTATCGGCATGCCCTGGGGCATTGAAACCGTAGTGGATGACGAGCTTGAAGAAAGCGAAATCGTCTACATGGAAGGCGGCGACCACGAACGCCTGCTGCGCATGTCGCACGACAACTTCCACGCCCTGATGCGCGCGCAGCCGCACGGCCAGTTCTGCAAGTACCCGACGCATTGAGGCTTGCAGGGTCGCGCTGATTCGCCTTGCCGCGTGGCTGGCGGCGGGGTGATCGCGCTCACGCAATGCTGTATCAGCGACGACTACTGGGCCAGATTTTTCACAGTGGATCTTTGAATGGCGTTGCTCCTGAAAACATAGCGCGCTGCAGGCATTCCACGCCGACCGGGAGGGTCAAACCTTATAAATTCCGGACTCTGGTTGCTAGGTAGCAATACCTACGACTACTTTTTTGATAGCTAGCTGCGCTCATATCTATTGGGCTACAGGCCTTTTTATATGAAATCAAGATCGCGACGGGCAGGCAACACGGTTCCGCACAGTCCGGCTAAACCCTGTAGCCCTGACACCTCTTTTCCCGCATGATAGTTGTTACAAAAGGTGTTGGCGGAGCGAGGACTTCTAATTGGCGACTCTTATTCCCTCCATCGGGACTTGCGTATCACGCATGACCGGTGGCGAACGGCGGCTGGCAGAGCGGCTTGAGCAAAAGCTTGATGACGACTACCTGCTTTGGTACGACGTACCGATTGGCCTCAAACATTTGCATCCCGACTTCGTGGTGATGCACCCTCGGCGTGGCCTGCTGATTCTGGAAGTGAAGGACTGGAGCACCAGCACCATTCAGCACGCCAACAAGCAAAGCTGGCAAGTCTTTATTGACGGCATGCTGAAGACACAGCCGAACCCCGCAGAACAAGCCCGGCAATATGCACATGCCGTGGTGGATGCACTCAAACGCGACCCGCAGCTTGTGCATGCCGACGGAAAATACCAAGGCGGCTTGGCGTTTCCCTGGAGTTATGGCGTCGTGTTTCCCAATATGACGCGCAAGCAATTCACGGATGGGCAGTTGGACCAGATCATTGAGCCGCATCAGGTTATTTGCAGCGATGAAATGCTGGAGAGAGTGGACGCCGAAGAACTGCAGAGCCGCTTGTGGGACATGTTCCCCTTCATGATGCGCGGCGTCATGTCACTGCCGCAACTTGACCGGGTTCGCTGGATTCTGTTTCCTGAAGTGCGCGTGCAAACAAGCGGTGTGCTGTTCGACGACAGCAATGAAGACGCCGAACTGCCCGACATCATGCGTGTGATGGACTTGCAGCAAGAGCAACTGGCTCGCAGCTTGGGCGATGGCCACCGCGTGATTCACGGCGTGGCGGGCTCGGGCAAAACCATGATTCTGGGCTACCGCGCCGAGTACCTGGCGCAGGCCAGCACCTCCAGCAGCAAACCCATCCTCATCCTGTGTTTTAACGAGCCGCTGGGCGTGAAGCTGCACAGCGTGATGGACGCCAAGGGCTTGAGCGGCACGGTGCATGTGCGGCACTTTCATAAATGGTGCTATGACCAGCTCAAATACTCGGGGCAGGCCATGCCACCCCAAGGCCCCAAGTTCTCGGAAGAGCTGGTTGACCGTGTCATCCGCGCTGTTGACCGCAAGCACATCCCCAGCAGCCAGTACCAGGCCGTGCTGATTGACGAAGGCCACGACTTCGCCCCCGAATGGCTCAAGCTCGTCACGCAGATGGTGGACCCGACCACGAACAGTCTGCTGTTGCTCTATGACGATGCTCAAAGCATTTACGAACGCAGTCGCAAGAAAAACTTCAGTTTCAAGAGCGTGGGCGTGCAGGCGCAAGGCCGCACGACCATCTTGAAGATCAACTACCGCAACACCAAACAGATTTTGCAAACCGCCAGCCTGATTGCCGCCGATCTGCTGACGGCCGATGACAAGGACGACGATGGCATTCCGCTGCTCAAACCCATTAGTTGCGGGCGTGATGGACAGACACCACTAATCATTCACTTGCCGACCTTACGCGATGAGGCCAACAAGATTGCCGAATTGCTAAGCGATGCACACAAAGAAGGTCATGCCTGGGGCGACATGGCGATAATTTGCCGGCATTACTCAGTGATGGAAGAGTGTGCGAGCGCGCTAGCTCGCAGAAAGCTGCCGTACCAGGTTCGCAAGTCTTCGGGGGATTTCAAACCGAATGTCGACACGATTAAAGTAATTACCATGCATGCGTGCAAGGGCCTTGAGTTTCCAGTGGTTGCATTAGCAGGAATTGGAAAAATGCCAGATGCCGGCGAAGACGTGAGCGAGGAAGCGAGGCTTTTTTATGTTGCCGCAACCAGAGCCACCCATAGCTTGCTGGTGACCGTTAGCGGAGTTGCGGACTTCGGGCAAAAACTGATCACAAATTACTCTTAAGCGCTGAAATTTTCACAAATAACAAACGACCATGATAAAAACTTTTGCACTCACCAACTTTAAAGTTTTCGGTAGTCAACAACGCTTCGATTTGGCTCCAATAACGTTAATTTATGGACCTAATTCTGGTGGAAAGAGTTCGATTATTCAAGCGCTTCTGTTGCTTAAACAATCCGTTCAAGCACCAATCAATCAGGGGCTGAGAGATAGGGTTCTTATCCCCAAAGGGCTGTATGTTGACCTTGGTCAGTCCAAATCGATTCATCACAAACATCTATTCGAAAATTCTATTTCTTTGGAAGTGGGATTCAAATTTTCCGCCCAAGCCGCATCAAGAATTTACCGACCGATCCTCCTCGAAAACGACGAGTTTTACACCAGCCTTCGGTTTGAACATCGCGAAGATTCAATACGCGCCAAACTTCCTGCTGTCGCCGAAATTAGATACAAAATCATCTCAAAACTTCGTACTACTTTAAGTATGTCGTTAGTGAAAGATATCAAACCCACCAGAAAAATTACCGGCGATGAGCTTGACTTAGAGGATGCAAACGAACTTAGAAACACCATAAATTTTTTCAAGTTTCATTCGTTAAGCGATATGAGGGCTTTTTCAAGCTTCTTAAACGAGCTGCCACCCACAAGAGGGGAAGAAATACAGCGAGATTATTTCGAATTGGATGATTTTCCAGACAAGGAAAAAAACCGTTTTCAAGTGGGATTTAGGCCGTCGATAAGCGGCAAGACAACATATCTCCCAACCACTGTGAGAAACCTCTCTCAAACTGATGGAAGACGCACTGAGTCTCACCTTGGAATATTGGATGGACCATCACAAGTCTTGTCTCAAATCGCGAGAGAATTCAATCTCCAATTTGAGGCTATGTCTTATCTCGGTCCATTGCGAAGTAGGCCTCGACGTCTATATGAGTTGTCTCAACAATATCAAGGATCTATTGGATCCAGTGGCGAATACGCCGTTGAGGCGCTCAAGACCGATATGAGTATGGAGTCTAGCGACGATCACAGCGTGATCGATTTCGTCAATAAGTGGCTAGAAACTTTTGAGATCCCTTACACAGTCGCGATCGACGAGATTGGCAACGAAGTACTTGGTGATCTTGCTATGTTAAAGCTTTGCGACAAAAGAACCGGACTCTGGGTTGCAGCAACGGATGTGGGATTTGGCATTGGGCAACTGCTGCCAGTCATTATTGAGGGGGCGCTTGCCGTGCGTTCAAACAATGCAAATAGACGCGAAAAAGCCATTTGTATTGAACAACCAGAAATTCATCTTCACCCCCGACTACAAGCCAACGTAGCTGACTTTCTAATCGAGACTGCTCGTACAAGCAGTTGCCAATGGATTATCGAAACTCACAGCGAGGCACTGATGCTCCGTATTCAAAAAAGAATTCGCGAAGGAACTCTTGCCGCAGAAAGCGTTTCTGTTGTTTTCGTGGAGCCGACTGGAGAGAACGGGAGTCGCATTATAAATTTGCGACTTGATAATAATGGGAATTTTATAGACGAATGGCCAGGAGGATTTTTCGAGGAAAACTTTTCTGAAATGTTTTTTTAATATGTTGATCTCCTTTTCAATTGACCCGGAAGCACTCACTGGCAGTGGTCCCGATTTATCAGCAATTGTTGCCTGCCATAGACGCGTTATCCAAGAATGGCGTAAGCACGGCATGCTTATCCATTCACACGATGCACTCAAAGGCTCTGCACTTTTCAAAACTCTAGAAAGTCTTCCACAGGAATGTAGAAAGCTTTGGCAAACGGCCATATCTACATCACGGCGGCGACCTTCATCCATTCCATGGGATGGCACGTTTCCAAACGGAGAGCTATCGGATATGACCCCTTTAGCGTCAGAGTTTATTCTTGCGCTACTGGATCCAACTCGAGCTGAAGCCGTATGCGGATTGGGGACTCATGAATCTAGTCGTTTTGAAACTTCATTAAATGGAATGGAGTTATGCAAGTTTCACTCCGTGGGTGAGTCCACCCATATTACAAAGGCCCAGGAATTAGCAGTCCGATCATTGAGCAAGGGTGATAACTGCGGCTCAGAATGGAATAGTCGCTATACAAACCATCTGAAAAATGCAGATCATGTAGTAGTGGTGGACAAATATATTCTTGCACACCATATGCGCAGGTATTCAAACAAAGAAATTTCCGGGCTAACGCGACTTTTAAATGACTGTTTCAGCAAACCGCGCGATAGACAGGTAAACGTCAAGCTTATTTGTGCAGTACAAAACAAAAGCAGGAATATAACTGCGGGTGAGCAGCGTGAAATTGAAGCATTTGTAAAAAATTTGGCGACTCGATATTCTGGTGGAGGAATCCGAAAACTTGAGTGCTACGTAGTTAAGGATTCCGATTTTTCAGCTGATGCACACGCAAGGTTCTTTCGCACAGATTATTTAGTCTTTGGTATTGACCGCGGCTTGGACAGCTTTGGCGGATATACCGCTGAGCGAGATTCAGTAGTTTGGCGAAACGACACTCTAGCCTGCTCCCACTTCTCTCAACAAGAAGTCAAACTGCAAGCAAATGCTGAATGTCACTTCAACGTCATCTGACAAACAGTAGGTGTGGTTCGTGATCATGGCTTGCGGGTCGGCGCATACGATGACTAGCTCTGATTCTTTAACCCACTGTCTGCGTTGCTTGGAACTCTCAAAACGCCGCGCGCCAGCAAACCATTGATGTAGCGCAGCGCGGTGTCTGGCGAGCATTTGCTGCTGGCTGCCCACTTGACGTTGATGCGCTTGCTTTCAAAGCCGTCCAGCACGCGGTTAAGGATCTTGGGTTACCGCGTGTGCGGAGAGCCCCACTGCGACAGTGCATCCCTTGCTCATCCAAGCCGCACCCCAACCAGCAGCACGACCCACGCCCTCCCCCCGCGGTTAGCCGCCTGTGCACCACGCGCTTTGCGCGCAGCCCCAAACCCTTTCTTGCCCGTGGCGGGCCGCGCGGGGAGCGCTGCGCCGGTTGCCACCTGCTTCCAGCCACGGCCGTGTGGCTTGCCCCCGGCCCTGCCAACGCAGCTCGGGGATGAAAGAGCTGGACTGCATGGCGTAAACGGGTGCGGTGGGTGAGGGCCGTTTGAGGTGGCCAGAGGTACGTAAAGCTACGTGCTGCGGTTCAACCGGATGGTCAGGCATCGGGCAAGGCCAGTACTATGCACCCTGTCATATTTCGCCCGATACCGGGTTTCAACAAAGGATGCAAATGTTCAGTCATGTGATGGTTGGTGTGAACGATCTGGAAGTTTCAAAAAAGTTTTACGACGCGCTGCTTGGCACCCTGGGTGTTGCGCCGGGCTTTGCCAACAAAAACCGCTATTTCTACCGTAGCCCGGGCGGGACGTTTGCCATCTCCACCCCCATCAATGGCGCGCCCGCCAACCATGGCAATGGCAGCACCATCGGGTTTACCGCGCAGTCGCCTGAGCAGGCGGATGCCTTTCACGCGGCGGGCGTGGCCCACGGCGGCACCAGCTGCGAAGAGCCGCCGGGCTTTCGTGAAGGCCCCGGCGGCATGTTGTACCTGGCCTACCTGCGCGACCCCGACGGCAACAAGCTCTGCGCGCTGCACCGTCCCGCCAAGAAGTAAGGCCGCTGGCGCACCCCGCTATTCCCCCTGCGCCATACTCCCCTGCATGCGGCCGGGCGCCTTGCCCGTGGCCGGCGCCTGAGGAAGAAGGAAAGTGCGTGAAATCTGCAAGTGATCAATGGTTCGACGAGGCGTATTACCAGCGCTACTACTTCGACAAGAAGACCAGCGTGGTGGACCCGGGGCATGTCGAGCGGCTGGGCAACTTTGTCTGCAGCTACCTCAAGTACCTGCGCGTACCCGTGACGCGGGTGCTGGACGTGGGCTGCGGCATTGGCCTGTGGCGCGAAATTGTGGCCAAACACTTTCCCGATGCGAGTTACCAGGGCGTGGAGTTCAGCGAATACCTGTGTGAACGTTTTGGCTGGGAGCGTGGTTCGGTGGTGGACTATGCATCGGCCGAGCCGTTTGACCTGGTGATCTGCCAGGCCGTGTTGTCCTACCTGAGCCCGGCGGACCTGAAGCTGGCCCTGCACAACCTGGGCAGGTTGAGCCGGGGCGCGCTGTATGTGGAGGCCGCGACGCGCGAAGACTATGAACGCGACATCATTGACGACGCGCTGGCCGACCCGCGCCTGTTTCGCCACCGGGCGGAGTTGTACCGGCGCGGCCTGCAGGAGGGCCTGATCGATCTGGGTGGCGGTGTGTGGCTGAGCCGCAAGCTTGATGTGCCGCTGTTCGAGCTTGAATGTGCGGGCAGCCGTTGAGCATGGACACGACCGGCCCCGCACCCCACGCCGTCTCTCGCCTGCGCACCGCCCGCCTGGCGCGCAGCACCAAACCCTTTCTGGCCCGCGGCGGCCCTAGCGGAGAGCGCTGCGCGGGTTGCCGCCTGCTTACCAGCCACTGCCTGTGTGCCTTGCGCCCGGCCCTGCCTGTGCGTGCGGGGGTCTGCCTGATCATGGCCGACGTGGAGCCGCTCAAGCCCAGCAACACGGGCTGGCTGATTGCCGATGTGGTGGCCGACACCTTTGCCTTTGGCTGGGCGCGCACCGAGGTGGACCCTGCGCTGCTGGCCCTGCTGGCCGATCCGCAGTGGCAGCCGTACCTGGTGTTTCCGGGGGAGTTTGTGGCGACTGAGCGGGTGGTCACCGACAGGCTGATCGCCTCAGCTGAGGCCAGGGCGGGCAAGCGCCCGCTGTTTGTGCTGCTGGATGCGACCTGGCCCGAGGCGCGCAAGATGTTTCGCAAAAGCCCTTACCTGGACAGCTTTCCCGTGCTCAGCCTGCAGAGCGAGCAACTCTCACGCTACCGCCTGCGCCGCTCGCAGCGTGATGAGCACTTTTGCACCTCTGAAGTAGCCGCCCTGTGCCTGGAGCTGGCCGGTGAGACCCATGCGGCGCAAACGCTGGAGGCTTACCTGGATGTGTTCACCAACCACTACCTGCAGGCCAAGAACCAGCGGCCGGTGGACCTGGGCGACGCGGCGCACCGGCGTTTGCGCGATTTGCGTGTGCCCGGTGACGCCCTTGGCGGGGGTACGACAATAGCGCCTTCCCCCACCAGCCCCCACACCGCATGAAACCACCTCCCAGATTGCAATCCCTTGTTGAAGAGGGCCTGATCGACACGGTGGTGCGCCAGTTGATGAGCGGCAAGGAGGCCATGGTCTTTGTGGTGCGCTGCGGCGATGAGACGCGTTGCGCCAAGATCTACAAGGAGGCCAACAACCGCAGCTTTCGCCAGGCGGTGGATTACACCGAGAACCGCAAGGTAAAAAACTCGCGCTCGGCCCGCGCCATGGCCAAGGGCAGCCGCTTTGGCCGGCAGGAACAGGAGGCGGCCTGGCAAAGCGCCGAGGTGGATGCGCTCTACCGCCTGGCGGCGGCGGGCGTGCGCGTGCCGCCGCCTTACAACTTTCACGAAGGCGTGCTGCTGATGGAGCTGGTGACGGACGCACACGGCGACGCCGCGCCGCGCCTGAACGATGTGGCCTTCACGCCCGAAGATGCCCGCGCCCACCACAGCACGCTGATCGCCGAGGTGGTGCGCATGCTGTGCGCGGGTGTGGTGCACGGGGATTTGTCGGAGTTCAACATCCTGCTGGCGCACACGCCGGGCGAGGGTGACGAGGCGGGCCGCGATGGCCCGGTCATCATCGACCTGCCGCAGGCCGTGGACGCGGCGGGCAACAACCATGCGCCGCGCATGCTGCTGCGCGATGTGGCGAATCTGCGCGATTTCTTTGGCCAGTTTGCGCCGGAGCTGCTGGCCACGCAGTACGGCCCCGAAATCTGGAGCCTGTACCAGACCGGCCTGCTGACAAACGACACACCGCTGACCGGCCGCTTTACACCGCAGAAGCACGACGTGGACCTGAGCAGCGTGATGCGCGAGATTGACGACGCGCGGGCCGAAGACGCGGCGCGCCGGCTGCGCATGACCGTATAAAAGAACCGGGAACGCCCTGAGGCTGCCCGGCGCGGGGCCGTGGCTCTTCTGATTTACTCTTTTTTTGATAGCGTGTTGCGCAGGCATATCAAGGGCCTGCGCCTGATTTGACCCAAAATTTGCGACAATGCAGGTAAATGTGCGCTGCGGCGCCCGCCAGGCGCCACCCAGGCCGCGCGCCCATCACCAACCCAGAGCCAATCCCATGACCCAAGACCCGAACCGCCAAAATGAATTGAAGAAGATGGAGTTGTGCGATTCGTGCGCAGGCATCCAGCGCAACTGGCGCAAGGCCCCCGGCCACCCCGAGCTGGTGCAGGGCGACAACCGCCACGAAACGCGCCGCCACGGCCTGATCTCCATCACCAGCTACCGCTGCGACCGCTGCGGCACCCGCTGGGAATACGAGAACGACAAGACCAACCTCAAGGCGGGCTGGTCGGTGGTAGGGCGTTAGGCGGCGCTTACCTGCGTTTGCCTGCGCTTTAACCGGCCTTGCCCCCGGCGGCGACCCGTGGCCGCAGCCAATCAGCACGTACCAAAAACCCGTTAGTGCCGGTGCGAACCACCAGCGCCACCGCCAAAACCGCCGCGCGGACCATGGCCCATGCCGGGTGCATGCAGGCGAGGTGACGCGTAACGCGGAAAGCCCCGGTAATAACCCAGGGAGTAAGCGCCGTAAAAGCCGAACGGATACACGTCGCCATAGATGTACGCCGGCGGCACCACGGCATAAGGCGCCACCACACTGCCGTCATAGGTGTTGTATGCGACAGGTGGGTACACCGCGCAACCCGACAGGGCCGCCACGGCCAGCAGGGAAAGAAGCGTTTTCATAACGACCTCCTGACGCCCGGCCACGCATGCTGGCTGAGCTTATCCATTAGGCGCCTGCCAGGTATCGCCCTGATGTCACTTTTGTGGTGAAGGGTGTATGCAGGTTACAAGGTGTGCATGGCCCCTGGTGGGCACAATGGACGCTTTGGTGAAAGACACACGGATGCAGCGCAGACAGTGGATACATGGGGCGGCCCGGCTGACGCTGGGTGGCATGGGCTGGCTGGCCTTGACGCTGGCGCGCGCGCAGCCCAGCTACAAGGTATCAGCCGAACAACTGGAGCAGGCCATCGCCAAACGCTTCCCGCGCCGTTACCCGGTAGCCGGGCTGCTGAACCTGGATGCACAGGCACCGCGCCTGCGCTTCATGACCGAGCAAAACCGGCTGGGCGCAGAGATGGCCATGCAGGCCGCCGGCCAGGCACTGCGGCGCAGCTACGCGGGCACCTTCGACGTGGACTTTGCCTTGCGCTACGAGGCCAGCGACCTGACCATACGCGCCTCGCAACTGCGTGTGAACGCCTTACGGTTTGATGGCCTGCCGCCGGGGCCGTCGCAGCTTCTTTCAGCCTATGGGCCTGCGCTGGCAGAACAGACGCTGCAGGACGCGGTATTGCACACGCTGAAACCGCAAGACCTGGCGCTGCCCGACGGCATGGGTTTGCAGCCGGACAAAATCACCGTGACAGCGCAGGGGCTGGTGATCAGCTTTGCGCCGAAACCGATGGGTGGCTGAGGCGCAAGCCTGCTTAATCTTCAAGCCATGCCTGGCTGCTTTTTCCTATGGATTTTGCAAGCTTGAGCAGCCGCGGCGCGAAGCGCTCTTTCATGTCTTTTGGAGACACGACATCGTTGGGGAAAATCAGGTTGATGGCCCCCAGCAGGGTGTTGTCGCTGTGAACCGGCACGGCGATGGCGCCAAAGTGTTCCTCTGTCACCCATTCACCCTCGTTGATGGCAAAACCGCGGCGCCTGGTTTCGCGCACCCTCTTGCGGATCCGGGCCTTGTCCCTGGCCCACTCACCAATCCAGTCGGAGCGCACGCGCAGGATCTTCATCAACGCTTCAAACTCCTCCTCTGAGCAGGCGGCCATGTATGCACGGCCCGCAGCAGTCACAAACAGGGGCATTTTTTGCCCGATCATGGCGTGGTGCTGCGACAGCGTGCTCCAGCGGTGGGTCGACTCGCGAACGACCATGAAACCGGCCTCCATGGTGGTCAGGTCGCAAGGCCAGAGCAGCTCCTTCACGGCCGCGTGCATCAGGGGCGTGGCCGCCTGTGCCACCCAGCTTTCATCTTCAAAGCCTTCGCTCAGCCTGCGGACCTCAAACGTCAGGTAGTACTGGCCGTCCCGCTCGCCGTGGCGAACCAGGCCCTCGGCACGCAATGTCTCCAGCAGCCGCTTGACGGTTGTCCGGTGCATGGCGCAGGCCCTGGCCAGTTCAGTGGTCGTCGCAATGCCTCCGGGTGCCCTGTTCAACGCCCTGAGCAACTGCAGTCCGCGCGACAGGCCGCGCACTTCCTTGTAGGCCGCGTCGGGAATGCCGATGGATGTACTCATGGTTTCGTTCGCAGTGTTAATACCGGAAAAAGATGCGTCTGGTGCGCGCAGTGTGCAGGTGGCCGTTCGCAATGAAGACCGCACGCTGGCTGTGATTCTATGAAAGTGTTTCGTTGCCCGGTCATGGGCCTGGTCGTCCCTGAACCTCGCGCGCCGCCGCTGACTGGTACTGCAACCTGGACGTAGCGAAACAAGATGAAAACGATGGATTCACGCCCAGGGCTGGCGCCAGGCCGCAGTGAAGGAAGGCCATGCGCCTTCACAAGGGTTGCAACGCCGTCATGGGTGCGAAGACGCATCTTCATGTTTCGATATTTTCGGGTTGTAGTACTAGGGGTTTCTACCGCATCAAAGGTGCACTGGGTGCACGCCGTTTACAGCTTTGCGCTTTGCATCGAAGATTCCTTCACGTCGAAACAAGCGCTCACGCGGCTCAACTCTTTGGGAAAAAAGAAACATGATCAATTCATCCAACACAAGCCTGTGGCAAGACCTGCGCAGCACGTCGTATTCACAGGGCTGGCTGGATGCCGGTGGCATCAGCACACGCTATCTGCAAGCTGGCGACCAGTCACTGCCGCCGCTCATCTTCCTGCACGGTGCCGGCGGCCACGCCGAGGCTTACGCGCGCAACCTCAAGGCGCACGGCCGGTTTTTCAATACATGGTCGCTGGACATGCTGGGCCACGGCTGGTCCGACAAACCCGACCACCCCTATGAAATCAGCCACTACGTTGACCACATCCTCCGGTTCATGGATGCACAGGGTTGGGACAAGGCGCGCCTGAGCGGGGAGTCGCTGGGCGGCTGGGTGGTGTCACGCATTGCGGCAAATCACCCGGACCGCGTCGAACGTGTTGTGCTCAACACAGCAGGCGGTTCACGCGCCGAACCGTCCGTGATGGCACGCATCAAGAGCCTGTCGACCCGCGCAGCCGAAGAGCCGACCTGGGAGTTCATCAAGGCCCGCGTGGAATGGCTCATGGCCCATCCCGAGAAGGCCACGGACGACCTGGTGGCCTGCCGCCAGGCCATTTATTCCCAGCCGGGCTTCAAGCAGGCCATGGCCAATGCGATGGTTTTGCAGGACATGGAAGTGCGCACGCGCAACCTGATCACGCCTGAAGACTATGGTCGCTTCCAGTCGCCGACTCTGGTGTTGTGGACATCCCATGACCCCACAGCCGACGTCACCGAAGGCCGCCGCATTGCGGACATGATCCCGGGCGCACAGTTTGTTGTGATGCAGGACTGCGGCCACTGGCCCCAATGGGAAGACGTACCGACATTTGACCGCCTTCACATCAACTTCCTGCTCGGCCGGCCTGCCGAAACGCCCATTGCATGATGCTTGAAAACCCAGGCATGACACAAGATACAGAATGGGACGTGGTGATTGCTGGTGCAGGGCCGACCGGCCTGACGCTGGCCAATCACCTCGGCGTTTTGGGCATACGCACGCTCGTAGTGGAGGTGCTGCCGCAAATCATCGACTACCCGCGCGGCGTGGGCATGGACGACGAAACCCTGCGCAGCTTTCAGGCCGTGGGCCTGGCCGACAAGGTCAGCAAACACACCGTCCCTGACCAGATCATGAGTTTTGTGGACCGTCGCGGAAAAACGCTGATCGCCATCAACCCGCCGGGCCAGCCCTACGGATGGCCACGGCGAAACGGTTTCATCCAGCCCCTGGTGGACAAGGTGCTGCTTGAGGGTCTTGCACGCTTTCCGCATGTCACCGTGCTGATGCAGCACCGGATCGAAGGTTTCACCGAGCAAGAGAACCATATAAGGATAGATGCGCAGCCGGTTGACCAGAACGGTGGGTCTGAGGGGACGTGCAGGACGCTCTCGGCCCGTTACCTGGTCGGCTGCGACGGGGGGCGCAGTCCCGTGCGCGGCAGGCTCGGCCTTCCCTTCGACGGCAAAAGCGAGTCCACGCGCTGGCTGGTAATCGACCTGGCAGACGACCCGATCGGCACGCCCAATGTCGCCTTGGTCCTCAACGACGACTTCCCCTATGTTGAGATCGCCTTGCCGCACGGCATCCGGCGTTTTGAGTTCATGGTCCCAGAGGGCGCCGACGAGGCCGAGTATGCCAAACCCGCCCGCATCAAGGAGCTGCTGGCGCGCGTTCTGCCGGCGCATGTGCAAGCGCGTGTGATCCGACACCGCGTTTACATGCATCATGCGCGCATTGCGCCTGACTTTCGCAAGGGCCGGGTCTTCCTGGCCGGCGATGCGGCGCACCTGATGCCTGTCTGGCAGGGCCAGGGGTTCAACACCGGCATTCGCGACGCGACCAACCTCGCCTGGAAACTGGCGCTGTCGGTGCGCAAGGTCGCCGATGACCGCTTGCTCGATACCTACACCCAGGAGCGCCATGCGCATGCAGGCGCCATGATTGACCTGTCGGTGCTGGTGGGCCGGATATTTGCGCCCTCCCATCGTTTGCTGCGCATGGCCCGCAACTTTCTCGCACCACTGCTGTTCAGGTCGGCCGGTGTGCGCAGGTACATCGGCGAGATGCGCTTCAAGCCCATGCCCTTCTTCAAGGCCGGCGTGGTGGTTCACCGCGGCGCGCCCGACCCGAAAGGCTTGAGCGGCAAGATGCTTGTGCAGCCCTGGCTGACGGACAACTCGGGCCAGGCCAGGCGGCTGGACGATGTGATTGGACTGCGTTTCGGCCTCATCAGCTGGAGCGTGGGAGTAGACGCCTGGATCACGCCCGGATCGCGCCATATCCTCAACCAGTTGAACGCCCTGCCAGTCGTGGTGCGGCCGCCTTGCCAGGACCTGACCCGTGCCGTGCCCGAAGACGGCGCGGTGTTGGCGGACCGTGACGGGAGCTTCAAACGCTGGTTTGATGCCGCAGCCGGCGCTGTCATCATCCTCAGGCCTGACCGCATCGTGGCGGCCGTGTGCCATCCCTGGGAGCTGGATGCAACCCTGAACACGCTCGCCACCCATATGGGTCTTGCGCCGGCAAAGGCTGGCATGGCTGCGGTGCCACAGCGCCATGCACCCTGCGCGGAGGCCGCATGAGCACAGAAAGCAAGGCACGCGCATTCCTCGGCCTGTCGCACACACCCCTGCTGGGCCTGGCCAGCCTGAGCGCGACTGTCGAACAATCGCTGCTCGCTGCCATCGAATCCACCAGGGCGGGCGTTCGCGCCTGGGCCCCGGATCGGGTAATCCTCATTGGGCCGGATCATTACAACGGGTTCTTTAATGAGTTGATGCCACCGCTATGCATCGGCAGCGAGGCCACCTCCGTGGGGGACTACCTCATGCCGAGCGGCCCCCTGAATGTTGATGGGCCTGTGGCGCTGGCGCTGGCAACCCACCTGATGGATGCCGGTTTTGACCCCGCGGTTTCACGGCGCATGCGGGTTGACCATGGCATCGTGCAGCCGCTGCACCTGCTGTGGGGCGGTTTGCAATCTCCGCCGGTGGTTCCCATTTTTATCAATGCCGTTGCGCCGCCCGCCATTCCGCGCCTCAAGCGCTGCCTGCAACTGGGCGAGGCGCTTGGCGGATTTCTCGACACGTTGCCGGGCCGTACGCTGGTGATCGGCTCAGGCGGGCTCTCGCACGAACCGCCGATACCGGGGATGGACCACCCCAACCCCGAAGTCCGCGAGCGCATCATCGCGCGGGCAGAAGCCACTCCCGCCGACCGGGAACTGCGCGTCGAACGTGCAGTGGCGGCGGGTATCGCACTGGCGGCCGGCGACCAGGGCATGAAGCCGCTCAATCCCGACTGGGACAAACGCTGGATGGATGCCATTGAACGCGCGGATCGTGATTTTTTTGGCCGCATGACGGACGCCTCCATTGACGCGGAGGCAGGCATGTCCGCGCAGGAGTCCAAATCCTGGCTGATTGGCCGCGCCAGCCTGCCACAAGGACGCGTGCGCACCGCCTACCGCCATTACCAGGCTATCCCCGAACTTATTGCCGGCTTTGGCGTGCTGTTCATGCACACCGATGCCACACACACGGACTGAATAAACATGACAAACGACAACGTAGAACGCTGGGCCGCCCGGTTGCGCACTGCCATGCAATCGCGAACACCCATTGCGCCCTTGCGCAGTGAAACCCAGGGCATGGACGAAGTAGCCGTGGCCGGGATGGGCTACGCCGTGCAACAGTTGAATCTGGCCCACGCACTGGCGAACGGTGGCAGGATCGTCGGGCGGAAGATAGGACTGACCTCGGCCGCGGTGCAGCGCCAGATTGGCGTGCAGCAGCCGGATTTCGGCACGCTGCTGGCGGACATGATTTACGGCGACAACGAAGTTGTCCCGATGTCCCGGCTCCTGCAACCCAAGGTAGAGGCTGAAGTGGCGCTGGTTCTGGAAAAAGACCTGCCGCATGCATCCACTACATTTCTCGACGTCGTCAATGCCACCGCGTATGCCTTGCCGGCGATCGAGATCGTCGACAGCCGCATTGCGAAATGGGACATCAAGTTTTTCGACACTGTTGCCGACAACGCATCCAGCGGCCTCGTCGTGCTGGGCGGCACGCCGAAAAAACTGCACGACCTGGACCTGAGAACCTGTTCCATGGAAATGACCCTGCGTGGCAAGCAGGTCTCTTCAGGAAGCGGCGCGGACTGCCTTGGCCATCCCCTGAATGCCGCCGTCTGGCTGGCTCGCAAAATGGCCACGCTGGGCCAGCCGCTCAAGGCAGGTGACCTGATTCTCACCGGGGCGCTGGGGCCCATGGCCGCGGTGTCGCCGGGGGATGTTTTCGACGTGCGTATTTCGGGTTTGGGTTCGGTCATCGGCAAGTTCAGTGAATCCTGAGTTTCAGTTTTCAAACACCAAAAGGAGTCAACATGCAGCACAAACTTCAAACATTCATCCGGGGCCTGCTTGCCCTGTCACTGGTCAGCCTGGCGGGTATCGCCTCCGCACAGGCCTTCCCGTCCAGACCGATCACCCTGGTCGTCCCTTTTGCACCGGGTGGGCCGACAGACACCATTTCACGCAACATCGCCCAGAAAATGAGCGACTCACTGGGTCAGCCAGTTCTGGTGGACAACCGTCCAGGCGGCGGCGGGCAGATTGCAGGCTCAATGGTCAAGCAGGCAAAGCCGGATGGTTACACCCTGTTTGTTGGCGCCACTGAAATGTTTGCCATCAACCAGACACTGTTCAGCAAGTTCTCATACGACCCGCTGAAAGACTTCAAACCTGTCAGCGCCTTCGTGCAGACGCCCATGATCCTGGTTGTCTCCAGGGACAACCCGGCCAACTCGGTGCAGGAACTGATCGCGCTGGCGAAGACCAAGCCAGGTGGTTTGACCTATGCATCACAGGGACTGGGTTCCATCGGCCACATGCTGGGGCAGACCATGGCGCTGAAGACCGGCACCACGCTGGTCCACATCCCTTACAAGGGTTCCAGTCCCGCGCTGCAGGACCTGGTGACCGGCCGCGTCGACATGATGTTTGATGTCGTCGCGAGCAGCGGCCCGTTGATCACGGCAGGCAAGCTGAAGGCCCTGGCTGTCGCCAATGCAAAGCCCTTTGCCAGCCTGCCTTCCGTGCCTACCCTGTCTGCGGGTGGCGTCACCGGGCTGGATGCCAGTGTCTGGTTTGGCGTTGTCGCACCAGCCGGCACGCCCGACGCTGTTGTAGCGACCCTCAACGAATCCATCGCCAAAGCTGTCAACACTCCGGACCTCACGAAACGTTTTGCGGACCAGGGCATGCATCCGCTGCCCATGAATGCCCAGCAGTTTGCCGTTTTCATGAAAGGCGAAGTGGACCGCTGGACACCCCTGGTCAAGGCCAGCGGAGCCGTGGTTGATTGACAAGCCCGTTCGGCCTGAAAACCGTGCGACACAAGGGGCCCACCCGGGTCCCATTTCTGGAGAGAAAGTATGAGCAGGAAAATCAGATGCGCAGTCATTGGCCCGGGAAACATCGGGACCGATCTGCTGGCAAAACTTCAGCGCAGCACGGTGCTGGAGCCGGTGTGGATGGTCGGCATTGATGCCTTGTCCGATGGTTTGCAGCGTGCCAGGGAGATGGGCATCAAGACCACGTCTGAAGGCGTGGACGGGCTGCTGCCGCATGTGCTGGCGGACGGCGTACAAATCGCCTTTGATGCGACCAGTGCTTATGTCCATGCCGAGAACAGCCGCAAGCTCAACGCCCTGGGCGTGCTGGTGATCGACCTGACCCCGGCGGCCATCGGGCCGTATTGTGTGCCTTCGGTCAATCTGCGTGAGCAGGTTGGCAAGCGCGCGATGAACGTCAACATGGTCACCTGCGGCGGCCAGGCCACCATCCCCATGGTCGCAGCCGTTTCGCGCGTGCAGGCCGTGGCCTATGGCGAGATTGTTGCAACGGTGTCCAGCCGCTCGGTCGGCCCCGGCACGCGCAGGAACATCGATGAATTCACACGCACGACGGCGGGCGCCGTTGAAAAAATCGGCGGAGCGCAAAAGGGCAAGGCCATCATCGTCATCAACCCCGCCGAGCCGCCGCTCATCATGCGCGACACCATTCACTGCCTGACGGTGGAGCAGCCAAAAGCAGCGGAGATCGAGGCATCCGTATACGCCATGATCCGGGAAGTACAGAAGTATGTACCCGGCTACCGGCTCGTCAACGGCCCTGTGATCGACGGCAAGCGCGTGTCCATCTTTATGGAGGTGGAGGGTCTGGGCGACTACCTGCCCAAATACGCGGGCAACCTGGACATCATGACGGCGGCGGCAGCGCGCACCGCTGAAATGTTCGCCGAGGAAATCATCTCCGGCGCATTGACTCTTGAACCGGCAACCGTCTGAAGGAATAAGGCCATGAACCTGCAAGGCAAAAAAATTACCGTCCACGACATGACGCTGCGTGACGGCATGCACCCCAAGCGCCACCAGATGACGCTTGAACAGATGAAAGCCGTGGCCTGCGGCCTGGATGAGGCGGGCGTGCCCCTGATCGAGGTCACACATGGCGACGGCCTGGGGGGCAGCTCCGTGAACTATGGTTTCCCGGCGCACAGCGATGAACAATACCTGGGCGCGGTGATCCCCCTCATGAAAAAAGCGAAGGTATCAGCCTTGCTGATACCGGGCATTGGCACGATAGACCACCTGAAGATGGCGCACGAGCTGGGCGTCTCCACCATCCGTGTCGCGACCCACTGCACGGAGGCAGACGTCAGCGAACAGCATATCAACCGGTCCCGAAGCCTGGGCCTGGACACCGTCGGTTTTTTGATGATGGCGCACATGAGCAGCCCCGAAGCACTGACAAAGCAGGCGCTGCTGATGGAGAGCTACGGCGCCAATTGCCTCTACATCACCGACTCCGCCGGCTACATGCTGCCGGAAGACGTGAGGACGCGGGTGGGCGCCGTGCGCAATGTGCTCAAGCCTGAAACAGAATTGGGTTTCCACGGCCACCACAACCTGGCCATGGGCATTGCCAACTCGCTTGCTGCCATTGAAGTGGGCGCCAACCGCATTGACGCTGCGGCAGCCGGCCTGGGCGCGGGCGCGGGCAATACGCCCATGGAAGTGTTCGTCGCCGTGTGTGCACGCATGGGTATTGAGACTGGCGTGGACGTGTTCAGAATCCAGGACGTTGCAGAAGACCTGGTCGTTCCGATGATGGACCACATCATCCGCATTGACCGCGATTCGCTCACGCTCGGCTATGCCGGTGTGTATTCGAGTTTTCTGCTGTTCGCCAAACGCGCTGGGGAAAAGTACGGCGTGCCGTCGCGCGATCTGCTGGTGGAACTGGGCAGGCGCGGCATGGTGGGTGGCCAGGAGGACATGATCGAGGACACCGCCATGACAATGGCGCGCGAACGCGCAACACCCCGGACAAACCAGCCTTCCAGAGTCGCGTAGCGAGAAGCAGGCGGCAAACAGGTTCTACACAAAATTCACGAACAATCAAAGGAGAAAACATGAAAGCACTGACCAGTATTTTTTTTGGCGTACTCACTGCAACCGGCTACGTGGGCGCATACGCTCAAGATACCTTCCCGAACAAGCCCATCAAGCTCATCGTGCCCTTTCCGGCAGGTGGAGCGCTGGACTCACTTGCGCGCCCGATCGCTCTGGGTCTGGGCAAGAGGCTGGGCCAGAATGTGGTGGTTGAGAACAAGCCCGGCGGCAACCTGATCCCTGCGTCCATCGCGGTTGCCAGTGCACCGGCTGATGGCTACACCCTTTACTACACGCTGGGCCAGCCCTATTCCACGAATCAGTTTTTCTACAAATCCCTGCCCTACGATGTCAATGCGTACACCCCCATCGCGCCAATCGGTGTGTACACCTATACCTTTCAGGCCGGTGCCAACACCCCGTTCAAAACCTTGAAAGATGTGATTGAACACGCCAAAAAGAACCCCACAAAGCTCACCAACGCAAACCCCGGGGCCACGTCTGCAGGCCGTCTGGCTTCGGAGCTTTTCATGAATGGCGCCGGGATGAAGATGACGCAGGTCCCCTATCAGGGCGGCGCCGCGCAGGCACTTGCTGCGGCCAGCGGGCAGGTGGACTTTATGCTCAACGAAGCCAGCTCGTCGAACGCGTTCATGCGAAGCGGGCAGATCAGGACTTTCGCAATCAACTCCGACAAAAGGCTGAGCGCCTTCCCGGATGTACCAACACTTGCTGAAGCCGGATACCCCGAAATTCAAATCCCGAATGCATATGCCGTCCTTGTCGGTCCAAAGGGCATTCCTGAGCCTGTCGTGGCCAGAATTTCAAAAGAGGTGGCCGCCGTCATGGCTTCAGAGGAAGTAAAGAATATTCTCAACACCATGATGATCCGGTCGCTGCAGGGCGGCCCCGCAGAAGCGCGTGCGCTCATTGACAACGAGGCAAAGAGTTTCGGCCCGATCATCAAACAACTCAATATCACGCTGGACTGATGGCATGAATGGCGCAAGGCACTCCTGAGTGCCTTGCGCCAGAACAAAGAATGATCAACAGCTAGTACCGGGCAACAAAAATGGATACATCAGCAGACGTCGAAGTGGACGTGGTCGTCATCGGGGCGGGCGCCTCAGGCATGACAGCAGCACTGGTCGCTGCGCGGGAGGGACTGAGCGTTCTTCTCGTCGAAAAATCGGAAGTCCTGGGCGGGAGTACGGCTTACTCGGGCGGGGTCTGCTGGGTGCCCGGAAGCCACCTGGCCCAACGTGCCGGAGTCAAGGATTCGCCCGGGAAGGTTTGGGAGTATGTGACGGCCTGCATTGGCACGCACATGGACGAAGCTTTTGTCCAGCGCTATCTGTCCATTGCACCGCAGGCCTTCGAATACCTGGAAAAAAATTCCGAAGTTGCATTTTCATTAAGGGAAACGACGCCCGACTACTTCCCGCAGCTTCCCGGCGGAACAATGGGTGGCCGGGCACTGGAGATTCTCGAATTTGATGCCCGCAAACTCGGGAAGAACATCGCGCACGTGAGGATGCCACCGCCTGAATACCTTGTTCTCGGCGGGATGATGGTCACGGTCGGCGATGCCAACAAGATTCTGAGCCGGTACCGCTCGTGGGCGGGGTTCACCCATACGGCCAGACTGGTCACGCGCTACATCATGGATCGTGTCACGCTCAATGCGCGGGGAACCCGCCTTGCTATCGGCAATGCCATGGTGGCCCGGCTTTACGCCAGCCTGCTGAAACTCGATGTCCCCGTGTGGCGCAGTGCCGGTGTAAAGGCGCTGCTGCACGATGGGCTGCGTGTTTGCGGTGTGGAGCTGACTTACCAGGGAGCGCTGCGCAAGGTACGCGCGCGCAAGGCCGTTGTGCTGGCCACGGGCGGCTTTCCACGCAATGTCGAGCTGCGCAAACAATTCTTTACCGATGGGGCAGAAGTGCACACTGCTGCGCCTGAGTCCTGTACCGGTGACGGAATCCAGCTGGCCCTGTCAAATGGCGCGGCCATGGGCCAGCGCCCCGCCACGCCGGCGTTCTGGTCGCCGGTGTCCAGGGTTGCGCGCAAGGATGGTTCAAGCTTTAACTTCCCCCACCTGATGATGGACAGGTCCAAGCCGGGTGTCATCGCAGTCAACCAGGCGGGCAGGCGGTTTGTCAACGAATCCACCAACTATCACGACTTTACCCAGGCGATGCTGAAGCAAAAAGATGCGGCCGGCTCAGTTGATGCGTATCTTGTTTCCACGCAGAAATACCTGGACAAATACTGCTTCGGCATGTCCCATCCCAGCCGGCGAATCCAGAACGCCCTTGTTGCCAGGGGCTACATGAGCAGAGGCAACACGCTGGCGGAGCTGGCCCAAAAAATCGGGGTGCCCGACGAAGCGTTTCGCAAGACGATTCTTGAATTCAATACCAACGCCGAACGCGGTGTCGATCCCGCTTTCGGCAAGGGATCGACCGGCTACAACAAGGCGCTCGGCGACCCCGAACATGCCCCCAACCCCTGCATCGCGCCGCTCTCCGAAGGCCCCTACTACGCCATCCGCATGCAGCCAGGTGACATTGGCACCTGCTACGGTTTGGCAACAGACCTCAACGGGCGCGTGCTGACAGATGAAAAGACCGTCATCGAGGGCCTGTACGCCTGCGGGAATGACATGAACTCAGTCATGGCTGGCATGTATCCCGGCCCCGGCATTACCCTCGGCCCCGCCCTTGCGTTTGCTTATGTTGCCGCCATGCACATTGCGGAAAATAAGATCCAGTAACAGGTGCCCACCCGGAAACCAGCGACGCGATCAGTCGCATCGTGCGACCGATGCCCGGATTCAAATCTTTTCGCTGCGCACGCATCCTGATTGCCGGCATTGCGCTGATGCACATGATCAGGAAGGGACGGCTCGATTGCGCTGAAGGACAAGTCTCGCCCGCAGCATCGAGGTTCTACTCGCTGGCCTTTTGAGCAGGCGGCCGCCTGGCTTCACCGGGCTCCGCTGCACTGCCGCAACAGAACCGGATTCCCTGCAGCCCCTCTATTGCGGCACAAGCCCCGCAGCCTTCACCAGTTCCGCATGCAGCGCGATCTCCTGTGCGATGGTTTGCTGGAATTGCTCGGGGGTGGTGGGTGCCATTTCCATGCCTATCTCATAAAGCTGCTTCTTCACGTCCTCGCTCTGCAGGATGGCGTGCACCTGGCGGTTCAACTGGTCCACGAGGGCGCGCGGGGTAGCCGCTGGCGCCAGCAGGCCGATCCAGGTCTGCATGACCATGTTCGGGATGCCTGCTTCGCGCATCGTGGGCACATCGGCGATCAGCGCCGAGCGCTTGTCGCTCATCAGCGCCAGTGCGGTCAGCTTGCCGGACTTGAGGTACGGCAGCGCCTCGGGCAAGGGCGCGAGCAGCAGGTCAACGTTGCCGCCCAGCAGGTCGGTGATGGCCAGCGCGCCGCCCTTGTAAGGCACATGGGTCATGCGCACCTGGGCCCGCGTCTCGAACATCAGCGCGGCCAGGTGTTGCGGGCTGCCGTCGCCCGAGCTGGCGTAGTTCAGGCTACCTGGCTTGGCCTTGGCTGCGGCGAGAAGAGCGCCTGCGCTGGAGAACCTCTGCTTGTCCTTGACCACCAGCACCATGGACTGGTTGGCCAGCTTGGTGATGGGTGCGAAATCAGCCTGCGGGTCGTAAGGCAGCTCTTTGAAGATGCTCTTGTTGGTGGTCAGGAACGAGGCGGGTGAAGCCATCAGCGTGTAGCCGTCCGGCGCGGCCTTGGCCACCACCGGCAGGCCGATGCGGCCGGAGGCACCGGCCCGGTTGTCCACCACGAAGGGCTGGCCGGTGACGGCGGCCAGCTTCTGGCCGACCAGGCGCGCAATGATGTCCACCCCGCCGCCGGCAGGCAGCGCCACAATGACTTTCACCGGATGGTCGGGATAGGTGCCCTGGGCGCCGGCGGGCACCGCCGCGGCCAGCAGGCCCAACGCGCACGTCAGGAGGGAAATTCTGCGTCGAATGTTCATGGGTAACTCCGGTGGTAGGTCAGGAAGGAATGGATTCGCCGTGGCTGGCCTCGTGGGAAACATCGGACACCAGGCGGTCCAGCCGCAGGCGGGTGATGGCGGCAATTTCGCCAAGTGTGGTGCTTAGCTCGGTGGCGCGGTCGTGCTCCAGGCGCTGCTCGAAGGCTTGCAGGGCCGACTCCCGCGTGTGGCGGCGGATGCAGAGGATGAACGGGAAGCCGAAGCGTGTACGGTAGGCCCGGTTGAGCGCGCTCCAGCGTTCGGCCTCGTGTGCATCCAGCCGCGCCAGCGAAAGCGTGCCCTGCTCCGCAATGGACGCATCGGTCATCGTGCCCCGGCGGGCGTCTTCACCGGCCAGCTCCGGGTGTCCGGCATAGAAGGCGATGCGCGCAGGCTCGTCCCGCCCGGCCACCACCCCCACCATCGCCGTGTGTAACGCTTCGACGGTCGCAAAAGGGCGCTGGCCTACGACGCCGCGTGCCACCCAGGGCGCGTGTTCCCAGATGTCGGCCAGGGCGGCGCAAAAGACCTCGGGCGCGCAGGTATTGAGGTGTTCCAGGCTGGATCGTGTTGTCATGGAACGGATCGTAGGGACACAAATCATTGCCGTCCATCACCATTTTTGCAATGCTGCATACGCAAAATCAGTACACTCTAGCTACATTTCTCCCCACCCATCCATGCGCCATTCGCTCGTTCCCGCCGGACTGCGCTACGCCGACCAGGTTGCGCGCTCGGGCTCCATCCAGAAGGCCGCGCGCGAACTCCACGTGGCGGCTTCGGCCATCAACCGGCAGATCCTGCACCTGGAGGAAGAGCTCGGCGTGCCCTTGTTCGAACGGCTGCCGCGCGGCATGCGGTTGACACCCTCGGGCGACGCACTCATCGCGCTGGCGCGCCACTGGCTGCAGGACGAACGTGGGGTGGTCGCCGAGATCCGGCGCATCCAGGGCATCCATCAGGGCCATGTGTCGCTGGTGGCCATGGACAGCCATGCCACCAGCGTCATGCCCGCCCTGGTGCGGGACCTGGGTGCGCAGCATCCGCTGGTCAGCCTGTCCATCGCGCTGGCCACTCCCGACGATGCCGAGGCTGCACTGATGACCGGCCAGGCCGACCTGGCTGCCATCTTCAATCTGAAACCGCGCCGGGAGCTGCTGGTGCTCTGGAAGAGCGCGCTGCCGCTGGGCTGCGTGGTGGCGCCCGGGCACCCGCTGGCGCAGCGCGAGACGGTGAGTTTCCAGGAGGCCATGGCCCACCCGGTCGCGCTGCAGAGCAAGGCGCTGACGATACGGCGCCATCTCGAGGCGCAGTACAACTGGCTGTTCAAGGAGCCGCGCCGCTATACCGAGACCAACTCGCTGCAACTGGTCAAGCAGCTTGCGCTCGGCGGCAACCATGTGGTGTTCACATCCGAGCTGGACGTGGCGCCGGAGCTGGCCAGCGGTCAACTGGTCTTTATCCCTGTGCGCGACCGGGGGGCCGAACCGCAGGAGATCAGCGTGGCCGTGGATGCCACCAAGCCGCCCGGCCCGATCGTGAAGCTGGTGTCAGAGCGGCTCATCGCAGCGCTGCAGGACTGCCTTGTGGCAGCACGTGGACAAGGTGCGCGCACTGCCTGATAACAATGCTCCTGCGGGCACGCAATCAAACGAGGATCGGGTGTAAGCTGGGCTACGCTATCCGGATGAACGCGGGTTCTGTCGCGGTAGTGCCGCAGAGCCCAGTGAGGCCGCGACGGCAATCAGTCTGAATCATTCGGGGAAGGCTTCTTTTCACGCTCAGCTTAAACAGCGGCGCAAGGCCGCGCGCGCCAGCAGGCGTGTGGAGTCCAGCGTTGGCAGCGGCGAATTCGCGTCGCTGATAATCAGCGGGATTTCGGTGCAGCCAAGCACCACGGCGTCGCAGCCTTCGGTTTTCATGCGCGCCATCACCTGCTGAAAATACGCCACGGATTCGGGTTTGAAAACACCGGCCACCAGTTCGTCCATGATGATGCGACCAATCTCGTCACGTTCTGCCTTGTTCGGTCGCAGGTAGTCCAGCCCGCGTGCGCCGAACTTCTCCGGATACACCTCACTGTCTACCAGCCAGCGTGTGCCGGTGATGCCTAAACGTTTGAAGCCGCGACTGGTAGCTTCTGCGGCGACCACCTCGGCAATATGCAACCAGGGCAGCGGGGAGTGCGGCTCAACGAGCGAAAACGCCAGGTGAATGGTGTTGTCGGGGCAGATCAAAAAATCGGCACCCGCGGCCGCGAGCTTGTGGGCAGACGCCAGCATCAGCGCCGCCACGCCCTGCAGGTCACCGCGGTCTAGGCAGTCCACATACAGGGCCAGCGAAGGTGTGTGCAGCGAGACCTCGGGGTGCGCATGCGGACCGAGCCATTGCGCACCTTCGGCGCAGATGGTGCGATAACAAAGTGCTGCGCCTTCGGCGGAGCAGCCAACAATACCGATGTGCTGGGGCATGGCGGGGTCTCCTGGATGTGCCCCTGGATTATTGCCGCGCCAGTCCCGCGCACACTTTTCTTAACGCAGAGTTTCCGGATAAGGCATGGCCACAAACCCACGGCTGTCGACCTTGAAACGGGCCGGGTACAAGGCGTTGCGGCCCGCGCTGACGACAGAGATGTCGGACACGGTGTTGCCATCGTGCATGCTCAGGTACAGCGGCGTGCGGCCGTCAGGGCTGAACGCCATGAGGCCGGTGCGTGTGGGCACGGGCAACATCGAATGCGGCAAGCGCACCAGCAACGGTTTGATCCAGTTGTTGTTGTGCACCCAGGTGCTGACGGCGCTGCGCTCCTTGATCAGCCCTATCCACAACCGGCCCTGCGGGTCGCGGTCCAGACCGTCGGGCAGACCGGGCAGGGAGTCCTGCAACACCTCGTGGCTGCCGGCCTTGGCGCCGGCCAGGTGCAGGCGCAGCAGGCGGAAGTTGGTGGTTTCCGTGACCAGCAGCGTGTCTTCCTTTGCGCCGTTTGCGCCGGGCTCAATCAACACGCCGTCCATAAACGCGAAGCCTTGTGCCACCAGGCGCGCGCCGCGGTCCAGATCGATCAGCCACAAGCGGCTGTTGCGCGAGCGGGCAATCGCTTCGTTGAAGGCACCGCCGCCCATGGAGGCATCGGCCGAGGCATAAGGCTCGGAGAAATAAACACGTCTGCCGTCGGCACTGATGTCCAGGTCGTTGCAAAACGCGATGGGCCGGCTGTTGGCTGCTGTCATCGCGGCTTGCGCCAGATAGACCGCGCCTTGCTCGGCCGCTACACGTTCATGCGCGGGCGGCTCGGTGGTGGCCGGCACCTGCAGGGCCACCGCTTCGATCTTGCGACTCGGAATATGCAGCTTGTACAGACCGGGTTGCTCGCCGGCCGGATGTACCACGCCGTAGAGGCGCGAGGCGCAGAAGTACAAAACATCTGGGTTGCCCGGGTCGGCGCGTGTACCCGAAGGAATCAGCGGTGTCTTGACCCAGCGCTCCTGTTTGCCGCTGGCCAGGTCCACGCGCCAGAGGTAACCGTCCATGGCCGTGACCCAGGCGCGGCCTTGGGCCTCTTGCAGCACCACGTCGTCGTAGCCGGGCAAGTCGCCGGGCGTGGTTTTGGCCGTCAAGGCCACATCGTCCTGGGTGCTGCGCACTTTCTGCACAGCAGCCGAAGGTGGCATCAGCGGGTACTGGTCATCCGCCACCTGCACGGGAATGCCTGGTGCGGTGCGCACCCACCAGGCAACAAAGGCCAGCAGCAGCAGGGCCAACACGGAGAGAAGAATTTTCTTGATACGCATGGGGCGCTCCTTTTTAGTTTTTTGTTTCACCACGTCGCCGGTGTCACATGCGGCACGTCGTCGCTGAGCCAGTAGGCGCGGCCGGGTTCGACCACCAGGATTTCTTCGAACTTGGCGCCGTTGCCGGCCCAGCCTATGTGCGGCTCAATCGCCCACAGGCCGAGCTTGGTGCCTGTGTGTTCGGGTGTCAGCAACTGGCTGAAAACACCGTGGTTCAAAAAAGCCATGTTGGCCTGCACGCTGAACCAGCCCATGTGGCCGCCGGGAACACGCAGGCCGCGCCCGGGTTTGACCTTGACACGGTAAACGCGGTGGCCCAGCACACAGAACGGGTACTTGGCATGCACGTTGTCGTAACCGGCTTCATGGATCAGGCGATCGACCTCGGCCCAGATGTCCTTGGGGGTCATGGCGCTGGTGAACATGGGCGGAATTTGCGCGCGCAACTCACGCATGAACGTCATGGCGCGGCTCAGCTCGGGGTTGTCGCCCAAGGCGCAGGCATAACCCACATCACCGATGTAGCCATCCAGCATGGGCGAGACATCAAGGATGGCGGTGTCGCCTGCGGCCAGTTTGCGCCCACTAGGGTGGTAATCACCGTAGCCGCTGTAACCGTCAAAACGTGCATGTTCGCCAAACCAGGCAAAAGGCCGGTGCAGGTAACGCTGCGCGCCGTGGGCGATCAGGTAGTGGTCCAGCAGTTCGGCGGCCTCGATTTCGCTCATGCCGACATGCAGTTGCGTGGCGACGTGGGTCACGCAGTCGTAGGCCAGACGCTGCGCGCGTTGAAAGCCGGCACGGGCTTGGTCGTCGGCGAGCTGGTCGGCGCTGGAAGGCCGTTTCGAGAGCCAGCCGGACAGGGCGCGGTAGGCGCGGGTGATGGGCCCGCGTTGTGCGGGGTAGTAGCCTATGGGCATCTATGCCTCCTGCCGGGCCGCCCCAAAGGAGGCATGGCCTTGCAGGCCGCACTGCTGCGAGACGCAGCAGCTCTTCGTGCCGTCCAAGCCTGCGCAGGCAGGCTCGGAGCCACGGCACTCAGCCCCCTCGGGGGGCAGTGAACGTTTGTGAACGTGGGGGCTCATGTTTTGTCTCCTCGTTATTACCTGCTCAGCGACCGGCAGGCTGCTGCTAGTATGGTTTGGACGCTTTATCAACACTGTCCCATCTTGGCAATTCAATCCCAGCCCCAACTCGTCGCCGCCGGCGCGGCCATTCCCGGACTTTTGAACCTGCCCGACCACGTGGCCGAGCTGCTGCTGCAGGCTTCGCAACGCCGCAAACTTTCGCGTGGCGAATCGCTGTTCGCGTATGGCTCGGCGCCGGATGCGATGTTTGGCATGGTGACGGGCGCGGTGCGCACCAGCATCACCAGCGCCTCGGGCCGCGAGTTTGTGCTGGGCCTGCTGCAGGCCGGCCACTGGTTTGGCGAGGTCTCCCTGCTCGACGGTTTGCCGCGTGTCTATGCGGCCCATGCCGTGGGGGATTGCGAGGTCGCCGTGTTGCCGGCCGCGGCCTTCTGGCCGCTGGCAGAGAAACACCCCGAGGTGCATCTGGCGCTGACACGTCTGGTCTGCCACCGGCTGCGCCTGGCGCTGGCCTGGATAGACGACACGGTCCTGATGCCGCTGCCGGCCCGCCTGGCCAGACGTATCACGGCGCTGCTGCAGGGCGATGGGGCTTCGGGCGAGCAGGGTGTAGTGTCGCTGTCGCAGGAAGACTTGGCGGCGCAGCTTGGCGTGTCACGCCAAAGCATCAACCGACAGCTCAAGCTCTGGGAAAAACAGGGCTTGCTGCGTGTCGATTACGGGCGCATCGCGGTGTTTGACCGCGCGGCGCTGGAACTATTGACCCACGGTTGATGGTTGGCGCAAACGCTCCTGATTAAATAGCTGCCTGCGACCGTCCTGCCTGGGCTACAGGCCTTTTCTCTTAAGAATGTATGCCCTCGGCTCAAACCAGACCGCCGTTGGCCCGCAAGCTCTGACCGTTGACCCAGGCCGCGTTGTCGCTCACCAGGAAGGCGACGGCACCGGCGATGTCTTCAGGCGTGCCCAGGCGTTCCAGCGGCGCCATCCTGGACATGCGCTCTATCACTTCAGGTGTTTTGCCGTCGAGGAAAAGCGCGGTTGCCGTGGGGCCGGGGGCGATGGCGTTGACAGTGATGTTTTTGCCGCGTAACTCCCTGGCCATGATGTTGGTGAAAGTTTCGACCGCACTTTTGGTCGCGGCATACACCGCATAACCCGGCAGGGCCAGGCCGATCACGCTGGTGGAGAAGTTGACGATGCGCCCACCCTGAGCCAAGCGCTGGGCGGCTTCGCGCAAGGTGTTGAACGTGCCCTTGACGTTGACGGCGAACAGGCGGTCGAAGGTGGCGTCGTCGGTATCGGCCAGGTGCGGCAGGGTGGGCGGCATGATGCCGGCGTTATTGACCAGCACATCCACGCGGCCAAAGGCGTTCACCGCTTGGTCGAACAGGCCGCGCACTGCTGCTGCGTCAGACACGTCGGCCTGTACCGCGATGGCCTGGCCGCCCGCTGATTCGATGGACTGCACCACGGCGCGGGCCTCGTCGGCGCGGCCGGCGTAGTTGACGACGACTTTGTAGCCATCGTTCGCCAGGCGCCTGGCGATGGCCGCGCCTATGCCGCGCGAGGCGCCGGTGACGATGGCGACCTGGGTAATGGGGGATGGGTTCATGGTGAAAACTCCTGGGTAAACGTGACTACGTGACTGGACCGATGTGTCGATTGTTCTATTCATGAACAACAAGATAAAGATCATAAAATTGGCATAACTATTCAACAATCACAAACAATTAACCCAGCAAAACGAGGCAAACATGGACCGTCTGGATGCCATGCGGCTGTTCACACGCATTGTTGAACTCGGCAGCTTCACCAGGGCCGCCGACGACCTGCAACTGCCGCGCGCCACCGTGACCCACGCCGTGCAACAGCTTGAAAAGCGCCTGGGCACGCGTCTGCTGCAGCGAACCACGCGCCACGTCAGCCCCACACAGGACGGCGAGTCCTATTACGAACGTTGCCTGCGGCTGCTGGCGGATATCGAAGAAACCGAATCCGCCTTCAGCAGCGCCGGCAGCAGCCCCAAAGGCAAGCTGCGTGTGGACCTGCAGGGCACGCTGGCCAAACACTTTGTGCTGCCGGTGATTGCGCAGTTTTTTGAGCGTTACCCCGGCATTGAGCTGGAGATCGGCATGGGCGACCGGCTGGTGGACCTGGTGCGCGAAGGCGTGGACTGCGTGCTGCGCGCAGGCGAGCTGGCCGACTCCAGCATGGTGGCGCGCCGCGTGGCTTCGCTGCAGCAGGTCACCTGCGCCAGCCGCGAGTACCTGGCGCGTCACGGCACGCCGGAAACAGTGGAAGCATTGCGCGGGCACAAAGCCGTGAATTTTTTGTCAGCCCGCAGCGGCAAACCCCTGCCGTTTGACTTTGTGGTTGACGGCACGACTCGCAGCATGCAACTGAAGGGCCAGGTATCGGTCAGCGATGCCGATGCCTACTCGGCCTGCTGCGCCGCGCACCTGGGGTTTATCCAGCTGCCGCGCTACCACGTTGACGCGCGGCTGAAGGACGGCACATTTTGCGAAGTGCTGGCACCGTGGCGGCCTGAGCCCATGCCGGTCTCGGTGCTGTACCCGCACCATCGGCAACTGTCGCCGCGGGTGCGGGTGTTTGTGGACTGGCTGGCCGAGGTAATGGGCCAGGCGGCCTAGGGCGGGTTAATCCGGCCTTGATGCTGTCCCCGCTGTCCCATAGACTTCGGCCTTCATTAATTACGGCAAAAAAACATGCTCTCATCCATAAGCAAACCGTTTGAATCCCTTCTTCGCGCGCGCTGGCTGTACCACGTCGGTGCGGTGGTGCTGACCTTCATGTTCTGGGGCAGCGGCCTGAGCAAGCTGATGGACTTCAACATGGCCAAAGGCGAGATGGCGCACTTCGGGCTGAACCCGCCGGCGCTGTTTGCGGTGCTGACCATCATTGTGCAACTGGGCGGCTCGCTGCTGTTGATCACAGGCAGCCGCTTTGCCTGGCTGGGCGCCGGTGCGCTGGCTGTCTTCACGCTGCTGACGATTCCGGTGGCGCACCGCTTCTGGGAACTGCAGGGCGACATGGCCTTCCTGGAAAAGATGTTTGTGTTTGAACACATCACCGTGGTCGGCGGACTGATTCTTGCGGGCATTGCCGCCGAGCTGCGGCGCAAACAGGCACCATAACGCCCGGAGAGCCCGGGGATTCAGCTGGCGGCGGGGAGCGCCTTGCGCATGGAGGCGTTGGGTATGGCCACGCCGCGGCGAACCGGGGTTTGCTGCGCCACAAGCTCGAAGCCATGGCGCGCAAAAAACGGCTGGGCCGTCCGGCTCACGTTGGACGTCAGTTCATTGAGGTGCAGGCTGGCGGCCTCCTGGTGGATGCGCTCCATCAACAGCCTGCCTATGCCCTGGCGGGGATGAAAACCTGAGACAAAAAAGTGGTCTATGTAGCCGTTCGGCTGCACATCGGCGTAGCCCACGATTTCATCGTGCAGCTCGACGACAAACGGATTGAGGCCACGCACATGCTGACCCCACAAGGCCCTGTCAAGATCGGCAGGCGCCCAGGCATTGATTTGCTCCTGCGTGTAGTCGCGTGAGGCAATCTCATGAATGGCGGAAAAGAACACGCCAAACAGCGCGGGCTCGTCGCCCATACGAAAGCGGCGAATCTGCATGGCACTCCACTTTGAGGTTGAAAGGCTTTACTGACAAGCCTGGCCAGCTGTATTTTGCCAGCGGGCGAGTCGTTGAATGCTACTATTTTAATAGCTGGTGGCGCGCATTCCACGCCGACCATGGCCTGTTTTGACCATAAAACCGGCTGCTCCAGGCGCTTTTGACTGCCTTACCGGTTGCCTTGAGCCTGCGCAGCATCGTGATCCACCAGATCCGGATTGCTGCATTCAACAGCGAGAAAATCAATCAGCTGACGCACTGCCGGCAACAAACCCCGGCGCGACGGAAACACCGCATGCACAATGCCCGCCCGTGGCCGCCAGCGCGGCAGCAGGTCCAGAAGCAAACCCTGCTGCAAATCGTGCTGCACCATCATGGTCGGCAGCTGCAACACACCCACGCCCTGTAGTGCCGCCAGGCGCAAGGCCAGCTTGTCGTCGCTGACCAGGCGCGGCTGGTGGTGCACCGCGGCGGTGGCACCGTCCGGGCCCAGCAGGCTCCACACATGCTCGCGGTGCGGCGGCCCTTCATCCAGGCTGGGCAGGCTGGAAAGGTCGGCCGGCAGCAGCGGTGCGGTAAGGCCGTGGGCCTTGAGCAGCGCCGGGCTGGCCACCAGGCGCTGGGTGCTTTCGCCCAGCACACGCATGACCAGGCCGCTGTCTTCCAGCGGCGGGAAACGCACGCGGATGGCGATGTCAAAGCCCTCGCCGATCACATCAACGCGCGCCGGTTGGTGCTCTCCAGCTGCACCTGCACGCGCGGGCAGGCGGCCATAAAGCGCGCCAGCACATCGCCAAGCTGGTAGTCCAGCAGGGCCGTGGGGCAGCTCATGCGCACGGTGCCCTGCGGCTCGGCGCTCATGCGGTCAATCACCTCCTGCGCGGCATGGGCTTCGACCAGCATGGCCTGGCAATGGCGGTGGTACTCCTGGCCAATCTCGGTGACGGCAAAACGCCGGGTCGAGCGCTGCAGCAGGCGCACACCCAGGCGCTCTTCGAGCAGGGCGACGCGCCGGCTGAGTTTGGATTTGGGCATGTTGAGTGCGCGGCCCGCAGGTGCAAAACCCTGGTGCTCGACCACCTTGACGAAGTAATAGAGGTCGTTGAGGTCTTGCATAGGCTTTATTGTTCCTCAAATAGAACGCTGATGGCAAATTCGGCCTACTACCGGGCTCATCGTTCCGGGCGTATCTTTGCTCCACGGCAGTTTTATCTTCTGCCACTTTTTAAGGAGCAGTTCATGAAGAAGGTTCTTGGCATTTACAGCAATCCCCGCCAGCACTGGGTGGGCAATGGGTTTCCGGTGCGTTCGCTGTTCAGCTACGACACGCTGGGCCAGCATGTGAGCCCGTTTTTGCTGCTGGACTACGCCGGCCCGGCGGAGTTCAAACCCGCCAGCACACCCGGTGAAAAACGCGGCGTGGGCACGCACCCGCACCGCGGTTTTGAGACCGTGACCATCGTCTACAAGGGCGAGGTTTCGCACCAGGACTCGACAGGCAGCGGCGGCACGATTGGCCCCGGTGATGTGCAGTGGATGACGGCGGCCTCGGGCATCCTGCACGAGGAGTTTCATTCGCCTGCGTTCACGCAGTCGGGCGGCCCGTTCGAGATGGTGCAGCTGTGGGTGAACTTGCCGGCCAAGGACAAGATGAGCGAGCCGCATTACCAGGGCATCGTCGACCAGCAGATCCCGTCCGTGGCCCTGCCCGATGGCGCCGGCAGCGTGCGTGTGATTGCCGGTGATTACGACGGCAACAAGGGGCCGGCACGAACCTTCACACCCATCAATGTGTGGGACGTGCGGCTCGGCCAGGGCAAGGAAGCGGCACTGACATTGCCCGAGGGCCACACCGCGGCAGCGGTGGTGTTGCACGGCACGGTACTGGTCAATGGAGAAGTGGTGCGTGAGGCGCAGATGGCGCTGCTGGAGCGCGAAGGCGACAGCCTGCGCCTGGAAGCCAACAGCGATGCGACGATTTTGCTGCTGAGCGGCGAGCCTATCGATGAGCCCATCGTCGGCCACGGCCCGTTTGTGATGAACACGCAGGCCGAGATCGCCACGGCGATCAACGACTTCAATGCTGGCCGTTTTGGCCGGATCAGCCGGGCAACCCAGGGCGCAACGGCGCACTGATCCAGGCTTGATAAGAAGATTCGAACCCGCCCCCACCGTTATGGTGAGGGCGGGTTCGCTGTATTGCGGCCAAAAATGTTAGAACAATGCTACTAAAACGATAGCTGATTGCGCTCTGCCTGAGCCGGCTACAGCCCTTTTTCAACCATATCCAGCAGGCGCTGGCCGACCTGCTGCATCTGCGGCCCGATGACAGGGCCCAGCGGCCCGTCAATCACCAGCATGGCCAGGCCGTGCACGGCGGACCAGGCGAGAAATTCTGCACCGGGGCGGCGTTCAGGCGGCATCACGCCGGCCTCGACCAGCCGGTCCAGCGCGGCGCTCAATAGCTCGAACGGATTCAGGCCGCTCTGGCCGGCCCGAGCCGGGTCGGGCGCCGGCTCCGTCAGGTCATCCGAGGCCGCAAAGGCGGTGCGAAACAAACCGGTCTCGGCCTGGGCAAAGCGCAAATAGCCGGTGCCGACCGCACGCACGCTGGCGCGGGCAAAGTCGGCCGGAGGCAGGTCCTGCGGCAACGCGGCAAGCTCGGCCTCCATCGCCAAAGCCACGGCTGAAAGCGCCGCCGCCCGCACGGCATGCAGCAACGCAAGGCGGCTGGCGAAGTGCCGGTAAGCCGCATTGGGCGCCACCCCCGCACGGCGCGTGGCTTCGCGCAGGACCACTGCATCGGGCCCGCCGCTGCGCGCCAGCTCAATGCCCGCCTCCAGCAGCGCGCGCCGCAGGTCACCATGACGGTAAGTGCTGCGCGGCGTGGCTACTCTGGCGTAAATACTGGGAATTTGCATCTTGATGAAACCAATGTGGACAGCGTCCATTGTCTTTGTTATTCTATGTGGACGGTGTACACAATCTTGCCGTTTCGGCCGTAAAGACCCAAACCCAGATACCTGCCAAAGGAAACGTCCATGCAAAAAATCACCCCCTTCCTGTGGTTTGACAACCAGGCCGAAGAGGCCATGAATTTTTATGTGTCGATCTTCAAGAACTCGAAGATCCTGATGCTCAGGCGCTACGACAAGGAAGGCCCGGGGCCGGAAGGAAGCGTCATGACCGGAACCTTCCAGCTTGAAGGCCAGGAGTTCATGGCGCTCAACGGCGGCCCGCACTTCAGCTTTACGCCGGCCATCTCGCTGTTCGTGAGCTGCAAGACGCAGGAGGAAGTTGACGAACTCTGGGAGAAGCTCGGCGCAGGCGGCGCGCCCAACCAGTGCGGCTGGGTACAGGACAGGTTCGGCCTGTCCTGGCAAATCATCCCCAGCGCGCTAGGCGAGCTGCTGGGCGACAAAAACCCGGCAAAGGCAGGCGCCGTGATGCAGGCCATGCTGAAGATGCACAAGATCAACATCAAGGGACTGCAGGACGCCTACGACAGGGCCTGAGCCCGGCCCCTGAACATCCCAGCCCCAACCGCAAACCAGTGTTTTAAAAGGAGAACACCCATGAGCTACGTCGACGGATTTCTGGTGCCCGTGCCTGCCGACAAAAAGGAGACCTATCGCGCGGTGGCCACCAAGGCCGCAGCACTTTTCAAGGAATATGGCGCCATCCGCGTTGTCGAATGCTGGGGCGATGATCTGCCGGACGGCAAACTCACCGATTTCAAACTCTCGGTGAAGGCCGAGAAAACCGAAACCGTCGTCTTCTCATGGATTGAGTGGCCGTCGAAAGCCGCGCGCGATGCCGGTCACGCCAGGTTCGTGAGCGACCCGCGCATGCAGCAGATGGGCGACATGCCCTTCGATGGCAAACGGATGATCTTCGGCGGCTTCGAGACGCTGCTGAACGTCCAGTAATGGCCTGAAGCATTGATTCATATTTACCCCAAGGAGATCAGCATGCAAGTCCAGCCTTACCTGTTTTTTGACGGCCGCTGCGAAGAGGCCCTCGAGTTTTACCGCAAGACGCTAGGCGCCGAGGTCAAGATGATGATGCGTTTCAAGGAGAACCCCGATACGGCTACCGTCGGCTGCGGGCCCGGCGAAGGCAGCGGGCCTTCCGGTGAAAGCATCATGCACGCCTGCTTCAAGATCGGCGACACGGAGGTGATGGCCTCTGACGGCATGGCCGCGGGCAAGCCGGAGTTCAAGGGCTTTTCGCTGTCGCTGACGGCAGCCAGTGATGCCGAGGCCCAACGCCTGTTCAAGGCACTGGGCGACGGCGGGCAGGTGCAGATGCCCATGACCAAAACCTTTTTTGCATCATCCTTCGGCATGGTGGCTGACCGCTTCGGCGTGTCGTGGATGGTCATCAAGCCAACTGAGCAGTGAAAATCCCGCGCACGGATGGCGGCGGCCTGCTGCAGGCGACGACAGGGCCGCGGCACCTTTCAGGCAAAAAAAGAGCGCCCGAAGGCGCAAAAAAGGGGTTCATGAAAACCGGGCCTGTACGGTCCTGCCGGTTAATTGCAAAAGGCTCAGACCACCAGTTCTTTCTCGATGTCCAGCACCTTGCGCCGCGCCAGGGCCAGGTTGGACTTGGCTTTTTCAAGCACAGCGTAGATAAACAGGCCTTCGTTGCGGCCCATGGGCCGGATCAGGTGGTACTGTTTGCCCAGGGTAATCAGGATGTCCTCAATCACATCATTGAGCCCCAGCGAACGCATGGTCTTGAGTTTGGCCCGCACCACCTCGGTATTGCCGGCAGCGGCGACTTCCAGGTCCACGCCGCTGCCAATCTGCCCAAGGATCATGCCGCTTGACGAGTCCACCAGGGCTGCGCACAAGGCGCCATCCAGAGTCATAACTTCTTCCATCGATTGTTTGATCGTTGCCATTTCAAAGTTCTCCTTAGCGCGGTACAAAAAAACCCTGCAGCTGCGCAGCACTGCAGGGTTGAACAAAACTCAGGCGTGAACCGGCACCTTGCCGAACGGCCCGGCAGTGCGCGCATGTTTCAGCCAGCCGTTCCAGTCGACCGACTGCGCGCGCGTTACCGCCACCAGCAGCAGGGAGGGGTCTGCCGGGCACGCGGTCAGTGCCAGCCAGCCGTCCTGGAAGGCCAGCATGGCCAGGTTCAGTCGGCCCAGGGCGGTGAAGTTTCCCTTCAGCCGTTCATGGATGCGCCAGAACTCGACGGCGGCCTCGCTCAGCGGCTCCACATCGGCGACCTCCCCGGCGCTGTGCACCACCAGGCCGGAACCGCTCTCCACCAGCGAACACCCCCTGATGCCCTCAAAGGCGGCAAGGGCCGACAGGTACTGGTCTATTTGCGGTATCACAGCGCCTCGCCCACTTCCATTTGCTGCGCAGCCTGCCTGGCGAAATAAACCATCTGGGCCAGCACTGCCGTCTTGTCCGCCACCAGGTTGAGGATCATCGGGTTGGCCGAGTGCGCGATATTGACCATCACGACGTAGCCGTTTTCGGCCTCTATGGAAATGCTGCGGTGCGCGCCCACCTGGCTTTCCTCGCCAACCACGCTGCAGATGGCCGATATCGAGCTCGCCATGGCGGCGAGCTTCGCACCGGCGGCGGAATTTTCAACATGCGAGGCAACATCGAACCCGTCCACCGTGGATACGACTGCGGCAACGGCGCCGCGTACCTGGCCCATCAGGCCCTGCAAGACTTTTTCGGCCAGCGCGGTCAGGTGCGGGGGGAGGTTCATGGTGTCCTTTTTTCCTTTTTTGGGAGTCGCGCGGTTTTCAGGCTGCAGCTTTTTCGAGGTCATACGTTTGTGATTTGCTTTCGAACTGGGTCAGCAGCAAATCCATCAGCATCAGGACCTCCTGCTGCTCGCGGACATCAACGGGCAACAGCGGGCACAACACACCGGCCGCGTGCAGCGCCTCGGCATAGGCGCCCAGGCCGGGTTCCGGGTGCGTCTGCATGCGGCCCACACCCACAACACAGGCGGCGTCACGTATCAACCCTTCGAAGCCCTTGAGGTACACGGCCAGGTCGGCCAGCGGGTCGGGCCTGGAGTTGTCGATCAGCACCACGATGCCGAGCGCGCCCTGCGCCAGGATGGGCCACATGAAGGAAAACCGCTCCTGTCCCGGCGTGCCGTAAAGCCGCAGCTTGTCGCCGTTGTCGAGCGTGAGTTCACCGTAATCCAGTCCCACGGTGGTGGTTGCCTTGGCAAATGCCGCGTCGTTGTTTTTGACGTCGGTACGTACCGGTGCGGTTTCGCTGATCGCGGCAATCGCCGTCGTCTTGCCTGCACCGGTAGTGCCGGTGAGCAATATTTTGTATTCGGTCATTTAGCGGTGGATGTCCTGACAAACATCTCCAGACGCGAGCGGATGCGGGCGATGAGACCGTGATGCCCGCCTGGAGGGGATTTTTGCGGTTGCGCACCGGACGGGCTGACGCGCTGGCCGACCGGCACCTCTCGCTGGTCGTCCGTCACACGAACCAGCCCGCTGGCTTTCAGCGCATCGACAAAGGTCTGGCACAGCTGCAGCGGAAACTGGGTTCGGGCCGCCAGCTCGGTGATGCTGACCGGCAGGCCGGTCAGCACGGTTGCGAGCTTGAGGTAACGGACATCGCCCTGCAGCAGGGCCAGCTCCGGCCAGCGTGTCAGGGACACGCGCTGGTTGAAGGGCACGTGAACCGCCGCGGCGGCCTGAACCACGCCAGGCCCGGCAGGTCGCGCCATGTGGCTGGCAATTTCATCACCGGCCCCGTCCAGGTAATCGATGACATCGGCAATGCGCAAGGGCAGGGTCAGCCCGTGGAAATCCGCGCCGACTGCACCGGCCATGGTGCTGACCTGGATAAGCGCGTGGCCGGCCACATGCGAGAACCCGGCCTGCTGGCCAGGCACCTGCATGCCCATCACGACCAGGTCTGCATCCGCGGCATCGGTGTGCTGCCAGGCGTGCCGGGTCTTGCCCTGAAGCACGCGCACGACGGATTTGAAAACAATCTCGTCACGCGGGGGAATCCGGCGCAGGGTGTAGGTAAAAGCGGGGGTTGGGGCGCGTGCGCCATGGCTTGAATCAGGCATGGTGTGCACACTTTTCCGGCGCATCCTGACGCTGGATTCCGGCAGGGCAAATCAGCCCTGTGATCCATTGGCCCAAGCCGTCCTGGGGTTTCTGCACGGTGCCCGCCTTTCTGTTGAATTGCGATTGCGCAACTTCAGTTTGACGACGGCAGTCAGGCTGGATTAGGTAGTTTTACAACTGCCCTGTAACGAAATGAGTCAACAGGTTACGCCATGAGTCCTGCCGGCCTGTCCCGCAAGGACAGCAGCGCCGGAGCTTGAAAACCCGCGCAGGGGCGGCCGTTCAATCGTGCTCGAAGCGAATGCTGCGCACCGACGGATCCGACGGCCAGATCACCCTGACGCAACTGCCGACAGGCTGGACCGACGAAAATTCGATGTGCCCGCCTATGGTTTTGGCGCGCGCCATCATGGAACGCAGGCCCACACCGCCGCTGTGCATGGCGCTGGTGATCGCCGCATGGAAGCCGGCCCCGTTGTCTTCGATCTCCAGCATCAGGTCAGGGACGATGTCGGTGAGCCTGAGCCGGATCAGCGTGGCCTTGCCGTGACGCAAGGCGTTGGCAATCGCTTCCTGGGCGATGCGGTACAGGTGGGTGCCGGTTTCAGCAGGCACATTGTCAAACTCGCCATACATCCTGAATTCGCAAGGGACACCCTTGAGCAGCGTCCAGTCGCTGGCGAGTTTTTCCAGGGCGCGCCAGAAAGCCCCGGCATGTGTGTCTACCGGCATCAGGCCGCGTGCGAGCGAGCGCGTTATCTCGACGGCAGCCTCCAGCTGGTCCAGCACACCGTCCAGGCGCGCCAGGAGCGCCGCGTCCTCGGGACGAAAAGCCTTGAGGCCGCCCAGCATCAAGGATATGCCGGCAAGCTCCGACCCCAGGGAGTCATGCAGCTCCCGTGCAATGGCCGACTGCTGTTTTTCAAGTTCGGCCACCAGCAGGCGCTCGTAACGGGCGCGGGTCTTGCGAATCTGGATTGAGAGCAGGTCCTGGTCAGACGCACGGTTTACCGCGGTGGTGAAGTACCACTGGCCACGCCAGAACATGCGCGAAAGGCTTTGCATCATTTGCACCGGTTCGCCGCTCTTGTCCTTGAACTTGACCCAGCCCGTCGGGATGCGCCGGCCCGCAGCCACAGCCTTGCGGCGCTGCATGGCCAGCGGCAGGTCGCTCTCGGCGATCAGGTCGACAACCCGCATGCCCTCCAGGGTTTCACCCGGGCCGTAACCGAGCAGCCGGCCGAATTCGGGGTTGGTATAAAGCACCCCCAACTCATCGGAGATCATGACACCGGCCTGGATACCTTCGATCATGGCCTGCAACAACTGCGGTCGTTGTTGTTCGTCCTGAAAACTTGCTGCAGCGGGGGAGCTGGAATGAGTAGCCGTGCCGGCGTCGGCTTTTTGTGGCCGCTGTTGTTTTTTTTATTCATCATCGATAGTCAGGGCCGTCACCTGACTGGGACGGCTGCATGGCGTTCCATGCCAATATTTGATGGTACGGGAGTCCGCGCTGGCGGCGGAAAAAAAATGACCCTCCACGCGCCATCCGTGCATAGGTGTACGGCTTACGCAACAACCACTAAGTACTGCTACTTAGTACCCCCCCGTAACTCCATCAACCCCCGTTAAGCTCGGGTTGTTCGCTATTCAAGGTAACACAAGGTAAGACGAAAAACCGAAAACCCTGTACAAGCGGTAACAATGCCCAACTCAGACCCGACACAGTCAAAAATGAATTCCGTATTTATTCTTGATGATCACGACATCGTTCGCTTTGGCCTGGAGACACTGGTTGCGAGCTACGCGCCTTCCCTGAGGTTGGTAGGTTCGGCGGCGAGCCTGACCTCCGGCCTGCGGCAAATCAGCGAATTGCAGCCGGACCTCGTCATCAGCGACATGTCGCTCGGTGAATCCAAGGGGCTGGACACTGTTTCTGCAGTGGTCAAGGCTCAGGGCCACCGGCCCGTGCTGATTGTGTCCATGCACGACGAACTCATTTATGCCGAGCAGGCACTGGCGCTGGGCGCCAAGGGTTATGTCATGAAGGAAAACGCACACGCCCTGGTGTCGTCAGCTGCCTTTGCGCTGCTGCGGGGCGAAACATGGGTAAGCTCCAATGTGAGTTCGCGAATCCTGAACCGCCTGATGAAGCGTTCGCCCCTGCACATCCAGAATGGCGACGACGGTGAAAGCCCGCTGAGCGCCCGCGAGGTGCAGGTGCTCGAAAAACTCAGGCACGGGAAAACCACCAAGGAGATTGCCTTTGGACTGGGCCTGAGTTCACGCACGGTGGATGTTCACCGCGCCAACATCAAACGCAAGCTGGGCCTGAGGAGCGGCTCCGAACTGATTGCGTTTGCAATCACAAGGATGTAGCCACGTGCTCGCGCCGCCGGGCCACAGCTGCAACCCATGCTCAGTCCCAGCTGGGCGCCAGGCCTTCCGGATTGACGAGGCGTTCGCCCCTGTCCAGCGCAGCGATCTGCGCCATGTCTTCGTCCGTTAACCGCAGCTGCTGCGCCAACAAGTTGCCTTGCAGGTTGGCACGCCGGGTGGATGACGGGATCACCGCGTAACCGAGTTGCATCGCCCACGCCAGGGCTACTTGCGCGGTGCTTGCGCCGTGCCTGCCGGCGATATGCAGCAACACCGGGTCTTGCAACACCTTGCCGTAAGCCAGCGTCATGTAGGACGTGATGTGTATGCCCTGGCTACGCGCGAAGTCCACGATCTTGCGGTTCTGCAGGTAGGGGCTCAACTCGATCTGGTTGGTGGCTATGTTGGCAGCACCCACGGCCTGGATGGCGCGGGTGAGGTAGTCGATGTTGAAGTTGGACACACCGATGCTGCGCGTGAGCCCCTGGGCCCTGGCCTGCATCAATGCCCCCAGCGTGTCGGCCAGCGGCACGGCTTGCCCGGGCGCCGGCCAGTGGATCAGCGTCAGGTCGACATGGTCGGTGCCCAGCTTGCGCAGGCTTTCTTTCAGGCTGGGAATTACCTTGTCAGACGCGAAGTTGTCGGTCCAGATCTTGGTGGTGATAAAAAGCTCGCTGCGCGGCACGCTGCTTTCGGTGATGGCCTGGCCGACCTCGGCCTCGTTGCCGTAAATCTGTGCGGTGTCTATGGCGCGGTAGCCAAGGTCAAGCGCGTTCCTGACCGAGTCGATGACGACCTGGTCCTTGAGCCGGAAAGTGCCGACGCCGAAAGCGGGAATGCGGGTTGTGGTGTCCATGATGATGTCCTGTCTTTGGTGAAGTTTTGAATGCGGGAATGGTTGAGGTCAGTGTGCAACGGCCGGGCTATTGCCTGCTGCGCGGGGCGCAAAGCCCTCACGAACATCCAGGCGACCGCTCCAGTAAGTCAGGGCCAGTGCGCCCAGCACCACCAGCGCGCCTATCCATGGTGTGTGCATCAGGCCGAGATGGGTCACCACCAGGCCACCGGCCCACGCCGCAAAAGCAATTCCGAGATTGAAGGCCGCAATGTTCAGGCCCGAGGCCACGTCCACCGCCTGCGGCGTGTGCCGTTCGGCCTGGCGCACCACATACACCTGCAGGCCGGGCACGTTACCAAAAGCCACTGCCCCCCACAGGAAAACGGTGGACACCGCCAGCCACGGATGCGGCGCGGTGAAGTTAAACACCAGCAGCACGGCCGCGAGCAAGGCGAAGATGAGCTTCAACGCGGCGATGGGCCCCTTGCGGTCGGCCAGCTTGCCGCCCCAGATATTGCCGGCAGCAACCGACACGCCATAGACCAGCATGACCCAGCCGACAGCGCCTGCGCCAAAGCCGGCCTGCTGCAGGATGGGCGCGAGAAAGGTAAACGGAATGAAGGAGCCGCCGTAACCAACTGCCGTGGTGGCATAGACCAGCAGCAGGCGCGGCTGGGCCAGCACCTTGAACTGTTGTGTGAGTGATGCGGGCGGCGTATGCCTGATGCTGCGGGGAATGAACAGCAGGCTCACGACAAAGGCAATCGCGCCCAGCGCCGACACGGCAAGAAAGGTCTCACGCCAGCCGAAATGCTGGCCGATAAAGGTGCCCAGCGGCACGCCGGTGACCAGCGCCACGGTGAGGCCGGTAAACATGATGGCAATCGCGCTGGCGGCTTTTTCCTTGGGCACCAGGCCGGTGGCAATCGTCGAACCTATGGAGAAAAACACCCCGTGTGCCAGGCCCGTGAGAATGCGCGCGGCAATCAGCGAGTTATAGCCGGGTGCCTGCCAGGCCAGCAGGTTGCCGAGTGTGAACAGGGCCATCAGGCCCAGCAGCAGGGTTTTGCGCGGCAGTTTGCCGGTGAGGGCCGTCAGCACCGGCGCGCCTATGGCGACACCCAGCGCATACAGGCTGACCAGCAGGCCGGCGGAGGGCAGGCCGATATTCAGGTCGGCAGCTACGGTGGGTAACAGACCAACGATAACGAACTCCGTCGTTCCGATGGCGAAGGCGCTGATGGTCAGCGCCAGAAGGGCAATGGGCATAAAAGGCTCCGTCATGTTCACGAAGCCTGTAGTGTGGGATTTTTATCTTTGCAGAATAAGCCCCTAACGCGCAGAATATAGTTGACTGAAAATCAATAATTAAAAAAACGGATGCCATGAAAACCACCATTGAAGAACTGCTGGCCTTTCGTGCCGTGGTCGATACAGGCTCCATCACCGCCGCTGCCGACCAGCTGGTGCAGACCGTGTCGGGCATCAGCCGGGCGCTGGGGCGGCTTGAGAAAAAACTGGGCGTGACGCTGATGCGCCGCACCACCAGGCGGCTGGAGCTGACTGAAGAGGGTGCTGTCTTTCTGGCTCGCGCACGCGCGATTCTTGATGCGATGGACCAGGCCGAAGAAGAAGTCAGCATGCGCCGCGAAGCACCGGCCGGGCTGCTGCGCGTCAACGCCGCGTCACCCTTCATGCTGCACGCGGTGGTGCCGCTCTTGCCCGAGTTCAGCGCGCTGTACCCGAAGATCAGCCTGGAGCTCAACACCGACGACCTGAATGTGGACCTGCTGGCGCAGCGCACCGACATCGCCATACGCATAGGCGCGCTGCGCGACTCCACGCTGCATGCGCGTCCGCTGTGCAGCAGCCGTCTGCGTGTGCTGGTCAGCCCCGCCTACCTCGAACAGCACGGCAAACCGAAGCGCGTGGCCGATCTCGACAAACACCGGCTCATCGGCAACAGCCAGTTGCCGTCACTGAACCAGTGGCCGCTGCGCGCCGCGCAGGGCGACAGCTACAGCGCCGTGCCGGCTTTCAGCGCATCCAGCGGCGAAACCATGCGTCACCTGGCGCTGGCGGGCATGGGCATCGTCTGCCTGGCCGACTTCATGACGGAAGAAGACCGCAAGAGCGGCGCGCTGGTGCAGCTGCTGGTGAAATGCACCGTCGATGCGCGGCAGCCGGTGAATGCCGTGTATTACCGCAACACGGCGCTGTCGTCGCGCATCACCGCGTTCCTGGATTTCCTGGCGCAGCGACTGGCATAAAGCCATAAACCCCTGCATCGAGGTCGGAATGCCGCCCCTGCTGCACACACTCGGGGTTCTAGAATGATCCGGGCACGAGGCGCCGCGCATTCACAGGCCTCACCCGCGCTCCAGCCACCAGACCCATCCACCACCTCCTCAAACCACACCATGCCCTTTGCATTTCAGGCACGCGGCGCCGGCCGCCGGCATCTCCTCACCATGCTGCTCATCGCGACCGTGCTGGCCGCAGTGATGTACCAGGGCAAGGGCTACCCTGAAGAGGACTCGGTTGACGGCAAGCGCATGACGGCGAGTGAACACATCGCCAGCCTGAATGCTTTCGGCCAGGCCGTGCCGCGCGAGATGCGGCACCTGGTGGCTCTGAAGGACAGTTGCACCCTTGAACTCACTTCCATGCGCCGCAGCGCCGAGGGCCACGCCTTCGACGTGCCTCTGCTGAGCCTGGATGCCTCTTCGCGCACAGATCGCGAAACAGGCCTGATCGTCGTGGCTATAGGCTCACTGGACGGCCCCGATGCGCCACAGCATGAGGTCTACCAGACCGGCAGGTGGCATGAAGCCATTTCTTACCGCTCCCACCTGCGGCAGCTGATGCGGCTGTGCGCAGAGACACTGCATACTGACGAGTCCGGCCACGCCGGTTTTTAAAGGAAAAAACAATGGCTATTGGCTGGATGGCTGTACTGCAGCTGGTGCCCTGGTCCGACGTGATCAGCAACGCTCCCAAGATTGCGGAAGGCGCAAAAAAGCTCTGGAACTCCATAGGCAAAAAGCCGCCGCTCCCGGCGGCGGAAAATGGCCTGGCGCCGCTGGTTGCAGACGCTGACCCGTCCGGCATGGCGGCCATTGAAAAACGCATCCAGGCCATGGAAATCGCCACCACTGAACTGCACGAGCAGATGCTGGCCTCGGCCGATCTCATCAAGACGCTGGCCGAGCAAAATACCCAGCTGGTCAAGCGCATCGAGGTCAACCGCACCCGCCTGATCATGCTCGCGCTGGTAACCTTCGTCGTGGCTGTCATCGCCGTTACCAGCCTGACGCTGTTGTTGACACGCTGATGCACGCCCTGAAGCTTGCATGAGCAGAAACGGCCGGCCCAATAAAAAAGCGCCTCACGGCGCTTTTTTATTGGGCGATATCGTTTATTTTGAAACGACGCGAACCATCTCCAGGCACTTGTTGGAGTAACCCCATTCGTTGTCGTACCAGGCGACGATCTTGACGAAGGTACCGTCCAACGCGATGGACGCGTCAGCATCAAAAATCGAGGTACGGGTATCGCCGCGGAAGTCGGTGGCAACCACCTTGTCTTCGGTGTAACCCAGCACACCCTTAAGTGCGCCTTCGCTTTGCGCCTTCATTTCGGCGCAGATTTCCTTGAGCGTGGCTTCCTTGCTCAGCTCGCAGGTCAGGTCCACCACCGACACGTCGGAGGTCGGCACGCGGAAAGACATGCCGGTCAGCTTTTTGTTCAGCTCGGGAATCACCACGCCAACCGCCTTGGCGGCGCCGGTGCTCGAAGGAATGATGTTTTCCAGAATGCCGCGACCGCCGCGCCAGTCCTTGTTGCTCGGGCCGTCCACGGTTTTTTGCGTGGCGGTGGCTGCGTGCACGGTGGTCATCAGGCCGCGCTTGATGCCCCACTTGTCGTTCAGCACCTTGGCGACTGGCGCCAGGCAGTTGGTGGTGCAGCTCGCGTTGGAGATGATGGCTTCGCCCTTGTAGGTTTTGTCATTCACGCCAAACACAAACATCGGGGTGTCGTCTTTCGAAGGTGCCGAGAAGATGACTTTTTTGGCGCCGGCAGCCAGGTGCTTTTCACCGGAAGCCTTGTCCAGGAACAGGCCGGTGGATTCGATCACGACGTCCGCACCGATTTCGTTCCATTTCAGGTTGGCGGGGTCGCGCTCCTGCGTCAGGCGGATTTTTTTGCCGTTGACGATCAGGGTATTGCCGTCGACGGAAACATCGCCCTTGAAACGGCCATGTACCGAGTCGTACTGCAGCATATAAGCCAGGTACTCGGGCTCCAGCAAATCGTTGATGCCGACGATTTCGATGTCGCCAAAACTCTGCACCGCCGAGCGGAACACATTGCGGCCGATGCGGCCGAAACCATTGATGCCTACCTTGATCGTCATGCTTGTCTCTCCAGAAAAGTTAATACAAAAAAGCGGTTTGCTGAATGCAGGTTTATTTCCTCAACACCTTGCGCACGGTGTCGGCCACGTTTTCGGGCGTGAAGCCGAAATGCTTGAACAGGACAGGTGCCGGTGCCGACTCGCCGTAGCTGTCGATGCCGACAACGGCGGCGCAGCCGTATTTCCACCAGCCGTCGGTAACGCCCATTTCCACGGCAATGCGGGGGATGCCTGCAGGCAGGACTTCGGATTTGTAGGCCGTCGTCTGTTTGTCAAACGTGGTGTTGCTGGGCATGGAAACCACACGCACCGCGATCTTGTACTGGCTTGCCAGCAGCTCTTGTGCCTTCAGGGCCAGTTGCACTTCGGAGCCGGTGGCGATGATGACAGCCTGCGGCTTTTTCTTGATGCCCACATCGGCTGGCTCGGCCAGCACATAGGCACCACGGCTGATTTCACCGAGGTCATTCTTCGGTGCGTAAGGCAGGTTCTGGCGGCTCAGCAGCAGGGCTGTCGGCGTGTTCTTGTTTTGCAGGGCCACGGCCCAGGCCACGGCGGTTTCGGCCGTGTCGCCCGGACGCCAGACATCCAGGTTCGGGATCAGGCGCAGGCTGGCGGCGTGTTCAATCGACTGGTGCGTCGGGCCGTCTTCACCCAGGCCGATGGAGTCGTGGGTAAACACATGCACCACGCGAATCTTCATCAGCGCGGCCATGCGAATGGCGTTGCGGCTGTAGTCGCTGAAGGTCAGGAAGGTGCCGCCGTATGGGATGTAGCCGCCATGCAGCGCGATGCCGTTCATGATGGCGGCCATGCCGAACTCGCGCACACCGTAGTTGATGTGTCGGCCGCCCACGCCAACGCCGTCGGCATTGGGGGTCAACACAACTTCACCATTCAGGTCAAAACGCAGGCTGGGCGTGGACTTGGTGTTGGTCAGGTTGGAGCCAGTCAAATCGGCGGAGCCACCCAGCATTTCAGGCAGGCCGGCGGTGAAGGCTTCGAGCGCGAGCTGCGAGGCCTTGCGCGAGGCGACGGTTTCAGCCTTGCTGTGCGCGCCAATGACGGTGTCCACCGCCAGCTGCGCAAAGCCCTTGGGCAGTTCGCCCTTCATGCGGCGCGTCAGTTCTGCGGCCAGCTCGGGGTGAGCGGCCTTGTAGGCGGCAAACCTGGCGTCCCATGCGGCTTCCAGCGCCAGGCCCTTGGCCTTGGCGTCCCAGTCGTCCTGGACTTCTTTTGGAATCTCGAACGGTGCGTAAGGCCAGTGAAGCGCTTCGCGCGTGAGCTTGATTTCTTCAACGCCCAGCGGTTCGCCATGGGCCTTGGCTGTGTCGACACGGTTCGGTGAGCCCTTGCCGATGTGCGTCTTGCAGACGATCAGCGTGGGTTTGTCCGTGGATTTTTTGGCGTCGGCAATCGCGGCATCCACCGCAGCAACGTCGTGGCCGTCGATAGGGCCGATAACGTTCCAGCCGTAAGCGGCAAAACGCAGCGGGGTGTTGTCTATGAACCAGGGCGTGACCTGGCCGTCGATCGAGATGCCGTTGTCATCGTAAAGCGCGACCAGTTTGCCCAGCTTCCAGGCGCCGGCCAATGCTGCAGCTTCGTGGCTGATGCCTTCCATCAGGCAACCGTCACCCATGAACACATAGGTGTTGTGGTCGACCACGGTGTGGCCTTCGCGGTTGAATTCCTTGGCCAGCAGCTTTTCAGCCAGCGCCATGCCGACCGCATTGGTCAGGCCCTGGCCGAGCGGGCCGGTGGTAGTTTCAACGCCGGGGGTGTAGCCATATTCAGGGTGGCCGGGGGTCTTGCTGTGCAGCTGGCGGAAGTTCTTGAGTTCGCCGATAGGCAGCTTGTAGCCGGTGAGGTGCAGCACGGCATAAATCAGCATGGAGCCGTGGCCGTTGGAGAGCACAAAACGGTCGCGGTCGAACCAGTTGGGGTTGTGCGGGCTGTGCTTGAGGTGGTTGCCCCAGAGGGCGACGGCCATGTCGGCCATGCCCATGGGGGCGCCGGGGTGTCCGGAGTTGGCTTGTTGTACGGCGTCCATCGCGAGTGCGCGTATGGCGTTCGCCATCATTTCAGTATTGGCCATCAGGCAAAACTCCGGGGGTATGAGAAGGTAGGGGGCAGGGTAAACCGCTATTTTACAGTTTGGCTCCCGCCCCCCGTTTCACTCGGGTTAGCGGCGCGTATCGTCTAAAGTCGGGCACATGCAAGGACTTCACCTCACCGCGGACCTCCACAACTGCCGCTGCGACCCGGCCTGGCTGCTGGACGCCGACAGGCTGGGCGACTGGTGCATCAAGGCCGTACAGGCTGCCGGCCTGCAGCCGGTCAACCAGCTGTTCCACACCTTTCCCGCCACAGAACACGGCCCGGGCGGCATCACGGCCACCATATTGCTGGCCGAATCGCATATGTGCATTCACACCTGGCCGGAGCAAAAAGCGGTGACGCTGGACGTGTATGTGTGCAATTTCGGTGGCGACCACTCGGCCAGGGCGCGATCGCTGATGCAGTCGCTGGTGGAGCGTTTTGCGCCTGAATGGACAGAGCAGCGCTCGCTGGACCGGGGAGACGAGTCGTGAGCAAACCCGTCAAGGCCATGATCCTGGCCGCCGGACGCGGCGAACGCATGCGGCCGCTGACCGACAGCACGCCCAAGCCGCTCTTGAAGGTGCGCGGCAAACCGCTGATTGAATGGCACACCGAAGCGCTGGCACGCGGCGGGTTTACCGACCTGGTCATCAACACCGCCTGGCTGGGGCAGCAGCTTCCAGCCCATTTTTCAAGTCTTTTATGCCCGCGGCCGGCGCAGGATACGCGCAGCGTGCTATCAATTTCATACTCCCACGAGGGTCGGGATTTTGGCGATGCGCTGGAAACCGCAGGCGGGATTGCTAGAGCCCTGCCGCTGCTGGGCGATGTGTTCTGGGTGCTGGCGGGCGATGTGTTTGTGCCGGATTTTGAGTTTTTGCAAAGCGCCGTGGACAGGTTCGCCGCGAGCGGCAAGCTGGCGCACCTGTGGCTGGTGCCGAATCCGGCGCACAACCCCAAGGGCGACTTTGGCCTGGACGCGAACGGGCTGGCGCTGAACCTGCCCGCCGATTCCAGCGCGCCGCGGTTTACCTTCAGCACCATTGGCCTGTACCGCAAGGCACTGTTCAATGATTTGCCCTTTGGCAACCCGCAAGGCCTCAAGGCCCCGCTGGCACCGCTGTTGCGAAGTGCGATGGACAATCAGCAGGTGAGCGCCGAGCTGTACACAGGCGCCTGGACCGATGTCGGAACACCGGCACGGCTCGATGAGTTGAACCAAACCACAAACTGGAACGCCCCAACAACATGAGCACTACCGTCTACCAAAAACGCCGAGCCGCCATTGCCCGCGCCCTGAAAGCCGCCGGTGGTGGTGTTGCCCTGCTGCCCACCGCGCCGGAAGCGGTACGCAACCGCGACAGCGACTTCCCCTACCGGCATGACAGCTATTTTTATTACCTCACCGGTTTTACCGAGCCCGACAGCTGGCTGGTGATCGACGCCAGCGGCAAAAGCACGCTGTTTTGCCGGCCCAAGGACCTGGAGCGCGAAATCTGGGATGGCATACGCCTTGGCCCCAAAGCCGCGCCGGCAAGCCTTGCGGTAGACGAAGCCTTCAGCATTGAAACGCTGAACGACAAAATGCCCGCGTTGCTGGCCAACCAGAAAGCCGTGTGGTTCCCGTTTGCAACGCACAAGGGCCTGGAAACCCAGGTCGACGGCTGGCTGAACAAGGTGCGCGCACTGGTGCGCCTTGGCGCGGAATGCCCGCAAAGCCAGCACGACCTGTGCCGCCTGCTTGACGAGATGCGCCTGACCAAGGACGCACACGAAATCGCCATCCTGCGGCGCGCCGGGAAGATCTCCGCCGGGGCGCATGTGCGGGCCATGCAGACCTCGGCGGCAATGTTGCGCAGCCCGGTCAAGGGCGGCCTGCGTGAATACCACCTGGAGGCCGAACTGCTGCACGAATTCCGCCGCCACGGCTCGCAATACCCGGCCTACACCAGCATTGTTGCGGCCGGCGCCAATGCCTGCATACTGCACTACCGCGCGGACACCGCCGAACTCAAGGCCGGCGAGCTCTGCCTGATCGACGCAGGCTGCGAGCTGGACGGCTACGCCAGCGACATCACGCGCACTTTCCCCGCCGACGGCAAGTTCACGCCGGCCCAGCGCACGCTGTACGACATCGTGGCGGCCGCGCAGGAAGCCGCCATCAAGGTCACCAAACCCGGCAAACGTTTTAACGACCCGCACGATGCCGCCACACGCGTGCTGGCGCAGGGCATGCTGGACACCGGCCTGCTCGACAAGGCCAAACACGGCAAGGTCGACGACGTGCTGGCCTCAGGCGCCTACCGCCAGTTTTACATGCACCGTACCGGCCACTGGATGGGCATGGATGTGCACGACTGCGGCGACTACACCGAGCCCGGCAGCAAACCCCGCGCGGAAAAAGACATGCAGGGCAATACGGTAATGCGCAAGCCGTCGCGCATCCTCAGGCCCGGCATGGTGGTGACGATCGAGCCCGGCATTTATGTGCGCCCCGCCAAGGGCGTTCCCAGGGAGTTCTGGAACATCGGCATACGCATTGAAGACGATGCGCTGGTGACGGCCAAGGGTTGCGAGCTGATGACACGCGGCGTGCCTGTGAATGCCGACGAGATTGAAGCCTTGATGCGCGGGTGATGCGGGGCAGGACAGGGTGGCCTCTAAAATTGGCCATGAAATTTTTTATCCGCTTCTTCTTCAAAACCCTGCGCCTCATCCTTGGTCCGGTGCTGCTGCTCAAGGAAACACTGACCCGGCCGAAAGGCCTGGAGCGCCCGCAAGCGGCGCAGGAAAAAGTGGATCAGCAGTGTCAGGCCCTGGTTTTATACCAGTACAAAACCTGCCCCTTCTGCATCAAGGTCAGGCAGGAAATCAGCCGCCTGTCCTTGAACATCAAGCGCATTGACGCACAGCAGGAAGGCCGTGACAGGCAGGACTTGTTGCAGCACGGCGGACAGACCAAAGTGCCCTGCCTGAGAATTACCGATGACAGCGGCAACAGCCAGTGGCTCTACGACTCGGACAAGATTGTTGCGTATCTTGGTGGCCGTTTTGCGACCGCGTGAGGGTTGTTAAGTTTTTCCCGGCGCCGCTGGACCGAACTGCCAGCAACGCCACGGCAGATGCCGGCAAGGCGCCCTAGCTGCTGAGCTTGCCCAACAGCCTTTGTGCCCAACGCGGCAACGGGCTGACTTGCTCCTGGGTCCAGTCACGTTTGCAGACAGCTACGGCGGCATGCGTGCCCGGCTTCACGTCCTGCGAGTCGTACAGAACGACCGCATCAGCCAGGCGCACGGCCACGGCAAGATTGGCCAGGGTGCGCGGGTAACGGGCAAGTATTCGCCCGGCCGGTACGGCATGGCCGCCTTCGCTGACGCGGCCGGCCACGCGGTCCAGAAGGCGCTGCGGATCGTCCAGGCACACGACCAGCAGCATGACAAAAAATCCCAGGCTTTGCGCCTCTTCAATCAGCGCGAGTTTGGACTCATGGGAAAACACCGTCTCACTGACAAACGACTGGCCTAACCTGAGCAGTTCTGCGCGCCGAGCATCGGACCACTGCCTCGCCTCTTCCGACCTGGCCTGCGGATCGGCGATGTGCTGCAGGTGGGCGGCTTCATGCAGGTCGGCATTGACGAATTCAACGCTGGCGGGGATGGTGCCGGCCTGCACCAGCGCCGTGTACAGCGTCGACTTGCCGGCACCATTGGGGCCTGCGAGCAGGTAAAAAACCGGTTTGTCCTTGCGGCGCCGGGGGTGCAGTGCAATGGCCTGCACCATGTCAGGCGGCTGCTTTGCGGCCCTTGCTGCGCTTACCCGCAATCACGTCACGCACACGCTGCGCGAGGCTGCCATCGGCCTCTACCGCCATAAAACGGGCGATCAACCCGTCTGCCTGGGTATCTTTCGTGCGGGCCTGGGGCCGCGCCTTGCGCGCGGCGGCCTCATAAACCTCGATCGCCGTTTGCGCCTCCTGTACCGTCAGGCCGGAATGCTCGACCACCTGGCCCAGGGTGGCCCAATACTCGATCTGGCCTGCGGCAGAGCGGCGCAGGGGCTGGGCAGCCTCCCGGGCCTGCTCAACCAGGCTCAGGGGAAGTTTGACGGAAGCAAAGTTGCTGGGGGTGGTCATAACGCGCTCCTTTATGGCGCATTTTGCGCCATAAAGGCGATAATTGCAAACGCCACCCAGAAGACCGGGTTTTGCCGGGTTATGGCCTGTCCGACGGTGTCCCCGAAACCATGGCGCACAGCTACGCCAGCGCCATCCCCCGCCGGTGGCCATGCGTGAAAGCCTCCTCAAACACCGAATACCCGGACAAATCACTGTGTGCAAAATGCAGCCGCTGCCAGGGCGCCGGCAAAGGCCCCTGCAGCGCCCGCAATGCAGCACTGCTCCTGGTGCCCGGCCCCGGCGTACTCATGGCATGGCCGTAACGCATGATGTCCATGCAGGTGACTTTCTCCTGCAGGTCCGGGTGCGGCAACGAAAGCTCGCCAAGGACCACATCGCGCCAGTGCGACCAGGGTTGGCCGTAAAGGTTTTTACGCTGCGCAGGCGCGATGCCAAACGCTCGGTAGTGCGTCAACACCGTGGCGCCCGGCACTGCGGCCAGGCTCTGGTGTTTCGCATCAACATAGCCCAACCCCTCGCCGGAACTGCCATCCATGTCCGGCCTGTAGATCACGTTGTCCCAGCTGGGCGCTGCGCCCGGCCGGTCATGCAGCGCGGCCTTGATGTGGATATTGGCCACCAGCCATGGCGCATAACGCAGCCGGGCGGCGGCCTCGCGCAAGGCCGGTGGCGGGTTCTCGACCACATGCGCCGCCACAAACAGCGGCATGGCCAGGATGCAATGCCCGGCCAGCCAGCGCTCGACGGTCTGGGTGCTGGTGTTGAAGGCATCGACCTCAACCCCATGCTTGCCGGCCGCAACCCGCAGGATGACGTTTCCCGTTCGCAGGCGCTCGCCCAGCGGCTGGATCAGGCGCTGCGTCAGCCAGCCATTGCCCTGCGGCCAGGTGAGCACACCGGCATCGCGCTCGGACAAGGGCTCATCACCCGGCGCAGAAAAACCGTGGCGGCTGGCGAAATAATGAATGCCGGCCCAGGCCGAAACACTGGCGATACCGGCGCCGTAATCGTCACGGCAGCAATAGTCCAGATACCAGCGCAAGGGCTTGGCGGCAAGGTTATGCTGGTCCAGCCACGCTTCAAAAGTGATAGCATCCAGCGCGCTATGGACGGCGGCCAAAGGCCTGTTTGCCACTGGAATCGGGAACTTTGCAGCGTTGGAAGCCTGCTGCACCAGTTGGGCAAACCGCTGGTAGTCAGCCAGCGTTTTGGCGTCCACATCCTGCACCGGCAGCAAGCCATCCTGCCACTGCCCATCGATAAAAAGCCGCTCCTGCGGGCTGTGGCACAAATGGCGCTCGTCGTACACCCAACGACCCGCCACGCGCTGGCGCAAACCCAGTTCTTCTAGCAGGTCCTGCACTTCATGCGCGCTGTCGCCGGGCACCGGCAGGTAATGCGCACCCAGCGGGCAAGGCACGCCGTGCACCTCGCCGCCACGGCTGTTGCCGCCGGCGCTGTCTTCCAGCTCCAGCAGGGTGAAGTCCTCGATGGAGCGCAGGCGCAGCGCCCGGGCCGCCGCCAGCCCGGCAACGCCGCCACCGGCAATCAGCACGCGGGTGCGTCGTGTGGTGGCCGGCGCGGGCCATGAGGCGGCGCGCAGCAAATGGCCGCGCGCGTCGCTGACGCCGACGAAGCCGCCATCTATCGTTCGAGCGGCATCGCATGCGGCAAGGGGGAGGGCAGCGGTGGCTGCGAGGAATTGGCGACGCTTCATGGCGGCCCTGATGTGGTGCCGCTGGCTCCCGCTCCCTTCCAGCTGGGGCCGCGGGACCGGCTTTGCCGGACCGCAGGCGCAGCGGCCCCCCAGGGGGGCAGGGAGCTACACGCAGTGAGTGACCGTGGGGGCTTCACATTTTTCCCCATTCCTGTTCGTAGCTATGCACCAGCTCCTGGTTCGACAGGCGGTTGACGGGCGCGGGCACACGCGCCATGTCCAGCGGGAAATCAAACAGCAGGGGCAGCGTCTGCGAATTCAGGAAGCGCAGTCCAGGCGGCAAATGGCCGGCTTGCGTCGTGGGACTGAAAGGGCGGCGGCTGGCCACGACAAAACCCCATTCGCCAAAGCTGGGCACGTTCGCGTGGTAGGGGGTGGCCTGCAGGCCGACAGACTCGATGGTGCTGACCACCGTCCAGAAACTGCGGCGTGCCACCAATGGCGATGTGGTCTGGATGACGGCATAACCGCTGGCCGCAAGATGCCTGTCAAGCAGCGCATAAAACGAGTTGGTGTAGAGCTTGCCTATGGAAAAATTGGTGGGATCCGGGAAATCCACAACCACCACATCAAACATCCCCGGTGTTGTATCCAGCCACTGGAAGGCATCGGCATTGACGATATGCACCTTGGGCGACAGCAGCGCATCGGCATTGAGGCGCCTGAGCGCCGGCTGCTGTGAAAACATCCTTGTCATGGCCGGGTCCAGCTCCACCAGTGTGACGCTTTCAACACCCGGGTACTTGAGGATTTCACGCACCGCCATGCCATCGCCGCCGCCCAGCACGGCGACTTTTTTCGGCGCGCCATGGGCGCTCATGACCGGATGCACCAGGGCCTCGTGGTAGCGGTATTCGTCACGCTCGGCGAACTGCAGGTTGCCGTTGAGGAACAGCTTGTGGCCGCCGCGCCCGGCCGTCACCACGATGCGCTGGTAAGGCGTGGTGGCGGTATAGACCGCGCGGTCCTGGTAGAAGTGGTCTTCGGCCAGCGTGGTGATTCGCTCCGCGCCAAGAAAACCGGCAAAGAGGCCGCCCAGGGTCAGCGCACATGCCAGCGCATGTTCCCTGAAATTGCGCAGCTCATGACGAAACAGCCACAGCGCCCACACGGCCACCGCGGCATTCATCAAACCAAACAGCAGCCCGGTGCGAATCAGCCCCAGTTGCGGCACCAGCACCAGCGGGAAAGCCAGCGACACCGCCAGCGCCCCCAGGTAGTCAAACGTGAGTACCTGCGAAACCAGTTCTTTCAGCGCCACGTTGCGCCGCAAGATGCGCATCACCAGCGGAATCTCCAGCCCGACCAGCGTGCCGACCAGCAGCACCAGGGCATAAAGCAAAAAGCGGAAGGCGCCGGGCACAAAGGCATTTGCTACAAAAAGAATAGCTGGCAGCGCACCACCCACCAGGGCCACCAGCAGTTCTATGCGTAAAAAATGCGCCGGCAGCTGGCGCTCGAAAAAGCGCGAGAGCCAGGACCCTATGCCCATGGCAAACAGGTAGCTGCCGATCACGGTAGAGAACTGCAGCACCGAATCGCCGAGCAGGTACGACGCCAGCGCACCCGCGGCCAGCTCATAAACCAGCCCGCAGGCCGCGACTACAAAGACGCTGGCGAGCAAGGCGACTTCGAGTGGGCGAGGGGAAGAGGAAGTTTCTGTTTTCATGCAACGCGATGCGAAGCGAGCCGCTTAACGACGGACTCAAGGGCGTAGCGAGCGGCCCGCAGGCAAGGCGGGCGGAGCGGACGAACCGGAATGTACTTCAGGTACATGAGGATTCGGAGCACCGTACCAACGCAGCATCCGGGCCGCTCGGTAGCCACTAGTGAATAGCGGCGGCTACGATGATGCAGATGCCCAGACTCATGGCCGCCACCACCATCCCCAGCGCAACATTCTGCTTTTCAACAATCTCCTGCCACAGGTCGTAAGGCGTGATCTTGTCGATGATGAGGAAACTCAGCCAGAAAATGACCACGCCTATCAGCGCGAACAAAATCGAGCCAAAGACCGCGGCGGGTTTAAGCCATTCCATATCCATGATGTTCTCCAGAAAACGATAAACGCGGGCCACTGAAAACGCAGCGTGGAAGTCTCATTTATTTGTGCCCCCCACTGCTGCCGGAAAAACCGCCATAAGAGCCGCCCGAGGTGCGGGCGCTGCTGGACGAAGAACAATTCTGGACATTCGGGTCGCAGCGGGAGCAGCGCCCCAACAGCGCCAAAAGCACCAGTATGAGGATCACCACAATGATGATGGTGATGCAACCCATGCGCCGGGCACCGCTGAGCGGCGCTGCATCGGCCCGCTTGAACAGCGCCGCCTTGTCACTGAGCTTGAATGCCGTAGCGACCAGCGCGCCATCCAGCTTGCTGCCGCTGGACCAGGTCACCTCGGTGCCGGTCTCTTCCTGCGACAGCAGGGACTTGTCGTTGGCAAAGTCGCGGTTGAATGTTTTTTCACCGCGCGCGACCTGCCAGTAAAACTCGCCCGCCACATAGGTGGTTTCTGCGTTGTAGCTGCCCTGCAGCGGGTAGCTGCTGCCCAGGTAAGTGGCGCTCTGTGCGCCGGCCTTGAACACCGGCGCGCCGGTGACGGGCTTGACGATGCTCCACCCGTCCTCGGCGTCCACCAGAAAGGTGAACCCACGCTTGCGGTTGTAGAGCAGGTATTCGTCCCAGCCAAAGGACTCATCATCATCGCCCGGCTCATGGCCCATGCGGTGCTGAAAGCCCACCACCTGCCATTCGGCGCCTTGCAGCTGGCCGGTGCTGCCCAATGCAATCAGCGGATTGACGGGCTCGTCCTGGATCGCATGCTGCAGCGCTGCGCCCGTGCCCTTCGACAGGTCAATGATGCTGTTGCAGGAGCGGCAGGTAATGCTTTTGCTGGTGGCAAGTTTGACCTCCACCGGCGCGCCGCAGTTGGGGCAATTGAACTGTGTGCCTTTTTCTTCTTTTGCCGATTCATCGCGCAGGCCGCTGAGCTTGAGGTCATCCAGCATGACAGCACGGCCCAGCGACAAAGCAGGAGCCCCTGAGGCCAGCGTGGGGCCGTAGTCAATGCTCAGGACTTCGCCTTCGGCGCTCCTGAGTTCCACCATGGCAAAGGGCCGGCCCAGCGCCGGCAAATGCGGTAACTCGCCTTGTGCCGACAACAGCGACACCTGCTCGTTGGACGCCACGCTGAATGGCTTGGCATTGATGGCCGTGGTGGCGCCGACGCGAAAACTCTCGGCCAGGGGGATGTCGCGCTGCAGGCTGGTCGGCAGGGTGAATACATACGCGCCGTTGTCTTCGCTCAGGAAGGCGGCGCTGCCATCACCGAAAACGGCATACCACTCGGTCCAGGTGCCCTTGTCGTACTTGTACTGCAGGCGCCCGACGATGGTGAAGCTGCGCCCCTGGAAAACACCCGAAGCCTGCAACTGCAGCGGACTGAAGTCGTCGAACAGTTCGGCCATCTTGCCGATGCGCGAGAGCGTGTCGCCATTGCGCACCACGGTGCTCTGGCAAAACGCGCATACCGCATGTGTCGACTGGGCACTGCGGAATTCAACGGGCGCGCCGCAGCCGGGGCAAGCGGCGCGGTAAGCGCGTTGCGGGCTGGCTTCAATCACAAGGAGAAATAGTCGTCAGCGCGGAACGCGCGCAGCGAAGGGCCGCCCCGAGCAAGCGACGGCCTCCTCGCGGGGCAGCGAAGTACACGAAGTGACGAGCGTGGGGGCCTCATCTCAGACCAGCTTTTTAAGCAGCTCGGCCTTCTTCGCGTCAAACTCTTCCTGCGTCAGGATGCCCTTGGCCTTGAGTTCACCGAGTTTTTCAAGCGTCGCCATCACGTCATCGGGTTTAACCCCTGCAGCGGCTGCAGGCGCTGCCTGCGCGGGCTGGCCCTGCAGGCCGGCCTGAAGGTTTTGCGCCAGCACCTGGCCCAGCGCAACACCGGCCCCCAGGCCCATGGCATCACCGGCAATCCCGCTGCCGCCCGCACCGCCCTCGGCGAATTTTGGGATCGCCTGTGCGGTCTGGTACTGCATGAACTTGCCCATGTCGTTGCCGACCATGCCCATGCCGATTTTCTGGTCGAGGATTTTTTGCAGCTCTTCGGGCAGCGAGACGTTTTGTACCGTCATGCCTTCCAGCTTGAGCCCTATCTTTGCAAACTCGGGCGTCAGCTGGGTGACCAGTGCCTGCGCAAAAGCCAGCTGGTTGGCTGCCAGGTCAAGAAATGCGATGTCGCTGGACGCGATGGCATTGGATATGTTTTGCAGTACCAGGCCACGTAACTGGCCGTCGAGGTCGGCCGTGGTGTAGCTGTCACGTGTGCCGGAAATTTCGGTATGGAACAGCTTGGGGTCGGCAATACGGAAGTTGTAGTTGCCGAAAGCGCGCAAGCGCACGGCGCCGAAATCCTTGTCACGAATCGTGATGGGCTGGGGCGTGCCCCATTTCTGGTCGATCTGCTGGCGTGTGCTGAAAAAATAGACATCGCTCTTGAAAGGCGACTCGAACAGCTTGTCCCAGTTCTTCAGGTAAGTCAGCACCGGCAAGGTCTGTGTTGTCAGCTTGTAGGTGCCGGGGCCGAAGACGTCGGCCACCTTGCCCTCGTTGACGAAAACCGCCATCTGGGACTCGCGCACGGTGAGCGAGCCGCCGTTCTGGATCTCCATGTCCCGCATGGGGAAGCGCCAGGCCAGCGTGCCATCATCGGACTCGGTCCACTGGATGATGTCTATGAACTGCTTCTTGATGAAGTCCATTAAAGCCATGCTGCACGCCCTTTTGGTGAGTTTTGGAGCCATGATAGCGCTCATTGCTGCGCTGGCACAGTGGAAACTGGCCGGGCAGCGCCTGGAAAGACCTGGCCATTACGGCCCCAAAAGTCAAAACCGCATCTCCCGTTTTGCGTAGATTCACCTACTAGGGTTTTCCCCCTAAACGGCCTACAATCGCGGACCTTAGAAGAATTTGGCGGTCCTTCGACCGTCGCCGCTGGAGACCTTTTTTAATGACGACTTCTTCCCCTGCAACGCCGGATAAAACCCAGGAAAAACGTGCCGAGCTGCGCCGCGCCGCGCTCGAATACCACGAATTGCCAACGCCCGGCAAGGTGGCCATCTGCGCAACCAAGCAACTGATCAACCAGCGTGACCTGGCCCTGGCCTACTCGCCCGGTGTAGCGGCCCCCTGTGAAGAGATCGTCAAGGACCCGAACAACGCTTTCAAGTACACCAGCCGCGGCAACCTTGTGGCCGTGATCACCAACGGCACGGCCGTTCTGGGCCTGGGCGATATCGGCCCGCTGGCGTCCAAGCCCGTCATGGAAGGCAAGGGCGTACTGTTCAAGAAGTTCGCCGGCGTTGATGTGTTCGACATCGAAATCGACGAAAAGGACCCTGCAAAGCTGGTGGACATCATTGCAGCGCTAGAGCCCACCTTCGGCGCCATCAACCTGGAAGACATCAAGGCGCCCGACTGCTTTTATGTCGAGCGCGAGCTGCGCAAGCGCCTGAAGATTCCGGTGTTCCACGATGACCAGCACGGCACCGCCATTACCGTCGGTGCGGCCATGCTGAATGCCCTGAAGGTTGCCGGCAAGGATCCGAAAAAGGTCAAACTGGTTACCTCCGGCGCGGGTGCGGCGGCGCTGGCCTGCCTCGGACTGCTGCTCAAGCTCGGCATCCCACGCGAAAACATTTTCGTCACCGACCTGGCGGGTGTGGTTTACGAAGGCCGTACCGAACTGATGGACGAGGACAAGATCCAGTTCGCGCAAAAGACTTCGGCCCGCACCCTGGGCGACGTCATCGAAGGCGCAGATATCTTTTTGGGCTTGTCGGCCGGCGGCGTGCTCAAAAAGGAAATGGTCGCCAAAATGGCGGCGAAGCCCATCATTTTTGCCCTGGCCAACCCCAATCCCGAAATCTCGCCGGAAGATGTCAAGGCGGTACGCGACGACGCCATCATGGCCACTGGCCGCACAGACTACCCAAACCAGGTCAACAACGTCCTGTGTTTCCCCTACATTTTCCGCGGTGCGCTGGACGCAGGCGCATCCACCATCACCATAGAGATGGAAATCGCGGCAGTTCACGCCATCGCCGAGCTGGCCCAGGCCGAGCAGAGCGAGGTTGTGGCTGCCGCGTATGTGGGCGAGAAGCTGGCGTTTGGCCCCGAATACCTGATCCCCAAGCCATTTGACCCGCGCCTGATGATGAAGATCGCTCCGGCGGTGGCCAAGGCTGCGGCCGACAGCGGCGTGGCCCTGCGCCCCATCCAGGATCTGGACGCTTACCGCGAAAAGCTGCAGAGTTTTGTCTACGCATCGGGTTCAGTGATGAAACCGATTTTTACGGCCGCAAAAGCCGCATCACGCAAGCGCGTGGCCTATGCCGAAGGCGAGGAAGAACGCGTGCTGCGCGCCTGCCAGATTGTGGTGGACGAGGGCCTGGCGCGACCCACCCTGATCGGTCGCCCCGCCATCATCGCCAGGCGCATCGAGCAATTTGGCCTGCGCCTGAAGGAAGAGCTGGATTATGACGTGGTGAATGTCGAGCAGGACCACCGCTACCGTGATTTCTGGCAGACCTACCATCGCATGATGGAGCGCCGCGGCGTGACGGTGCAGATGGCCAAGATCGAGATGCGCCGCCGCCTCACGCTGATCGCGGGCATGCTGTTGCATAAAGGCGATGTTGATGGCCTGATCTGCGGCACATGGGGAACTACGGCACACCACCTCGACTACCTCGACCAGGTGATCGGCAAACGCGAAGGCGTCAACACCTATGCCTGCATGAACGGCCTGCTGCTGCCCGGCCGCCAGGTGTTTCTGCTGGACACCCATGTGAACTATGACCCGACGGCGGAACAGCTGGCCGAAATCACCACCATGGCTGCCGAGGAAATGATGCGTTTCGGCATCAAACCCAAGGTGGCCCTGCTGTCGCACTCCAACTTTGGCTCGTCCAATCAGCCCAGCGCGACCAAGATGCGGCGCGCGCTGGAGCTGTTGCGCGAGAAAGCCCCCTGGCTGGAAGTCGATGGGGAAATGCACGGCGACATGGCACTGGATGCGGGCGCGCGCGCCCTGATCATGCCCAACAGCACACTGGCGGGTGAAGCCAACCTGCTGGTACTGCCCAACATTGATGCAGCTAATATTTCTTACAACCTGCTTAAAACAGCAGCAGGCGGAAATATCGCCATCGGCCCCGTGCTGCTGGGCGCCAACAAACCCATGCATATCCTCACCGCCACAGCCACGGTGCGCCGTATTGTCAATATGACAGCCCTGACGGTCGCCGACGCAAATGCGGCACGATAGGCAAGACTTTGACAGCTAGCACTAACTTTCAGGACCTGTTACCCTGATCGTTGGTGCTTAAATTTTCAGCACCCCCTTGCGTTTTCTGCCCATATGCGGCAAACTACCCTTCTTGAAATTTAAGGGTTAACCCGAAATTTGAGCTGATGGCTCCGGGTCAAACGCTGGATTCAAGAAAGGTATTTTTCATGTTGCGCAATGGGTATGGGCGTTGGCTTAAAGCCGGTGCAGCTGTCTGGCTGGCCTTGCTGGTCGGATTTACCGGAATTATTGGGTTAAGCCCCAATATGGTGCAGGCCAAAGGGCCGGCGTCCATGGGTCCGGCTGACACGATTGCAGTATCCCAATTGCCCCCACAGGGGCAAAGCGTGATGGCTTTGATTTACCAGGGCGGTCCGTTTCGGTACGACAAGGACGGCACGGTGTTTGGCAACCGGGAGCGAATTCTCCCGGCCAAAAAACGTGGTTATTACCGTGAATACACCGTCAGGACGCCGAGTGAGCGTACGCGGGGAGCCCGGCGCATCATTTGTGGCGGGTTGAAACCCGCCGCGCCTGACGCCTGTTATTACACCGACGACCACTATGCGAGTTTTCGTAAGATTACTCAGTGAAGTTCAGTCAATGGGACTGTGGTTGTTATTTTGAGTTTTTGACTTCATAGAAAGAGATGCGGAGATGGATACACCACTTCGTAAGGATACTGATACTCCCCTGAAAGGGGTGCGGCCCAACATCGTGCAATCCATACGCGCTTTCCGCGTGCAGGAACTGCAGGATGCGGCTACACACCTGAACCAGCATTTCCTGTATGCCAACCTGGGCAATGCCCAGAGCAAACAGGACATCCTGGACATGATTGCGGCGCAGTACACCTTCCCGGCACATTTTGGTAAAAACTTTGATGCGCTTTACGACTGCATGACGGACCTGGTTCACAAATCAGGGCCTCAGCCCGGTTTTATCGTGGTGCTGGAGCAAATCCCGGCAAATGCAAAATTCGACAAGGAAGCGCGTGAGCAGCTTCTCGACATCTTCAGGGATGCCGCGGATTACTGGGCGGATAGGAAAATCCCGTTCAGATGCTTCTATTCTTTTCTGTAGCCCGCTCCCCAGACATCGGCCAAGGGGATCGGGCGAATGAGGCCCCACAAGCAGTTGCAGAAGGTGAAGAACCCATGCCTACCGACAAGCTGGTAGATGTGTCACCACTGGCATTGCGCATGAGCAGTCCGTTCAATGCGGGTTACTGGCTGGCTGCCGCCTAGAGGTAGTACCCTCACGTTCGTTCACTGCGTGTAACTCTCTGCCCCCCCCTAGGGGGCTAATTTCCCCTAGGGGCGGCCCGTCGGGAAATTGTTTTGCCTAGTGTTGAAAAGCCCGGTCACCTCAAGTGATGCCGGGCTTTTTTATGCCTGCTGTGCCAGTGCGATGTACTCCGCAACTGGCACTTCCTCGGCACGCCGTTGCAGGTTAAACGTGCCGCTGAAATTGCGCTGCTCCAGCCACTTGCCCAGGGAATGGCGCAGCAATTTGCGGCGCTGGCTGAACGCAACCCTGACGACTTCGCTGAATAACCGGGCATCCACCGCTTCTGGAGAGGCATGCGGCACCATGCGTACCACGGCGCTGTCCACGCGCGGCGGCGGATCAAAGCTCTGCGGCGGAACAAAAAGCACGTTCTCCATGGCGTAGCGCCATTGCAGCATCACGCTGAGCCGGCCATAGTCACTGGTCGCCGGCCCCGCCACCATGCGGTCAATGACTTCTTTCTGGAGCATGAAATGCTGGTCTTCGACCACATCGGCAACTTTCAGCAGGTGGAACAGAATCGGGGTGGAGATGTTGTACGGCAGGTTGCCGACCACCCGAAGCCTGGCGCCGGCATCAGCAGCCAGTTGCCTGAAATCGACCTTGAGAACATCGGACTGCACAACCGCAAGCTGCGGATGCGCCCGCAACTGCAGAGCCAGGTCGCGGTCCAGCTCTATCACGGTCAAACGTCCCAGCCGCTCGACCAGAGGCTGCGTCAGCGCCGCCAGGCCGGGCCCAATCTCCACCATGGCCTGCCCGGGCTGCGGCGCGATGGCCTGCACGATTTCATCAATGATGCCCCGGTCGGTCAGGAAATGCTGGCCAAAGCGTTTGCGCGGGATGTGTTTCATGTCACCTGCGTAGCAAAACTTGTGAGCAAGGCCAACAATTTTCCGACGGGCCGCCCCTAGGAAAATTAACCACCTCGGGGGGCAGAGAGCTACACAAAGTGAGCGAACGTGGGGGCCACATCATTGCGGCGGCTCACGGTACTCCACATAAGCGCGCCCGCGCACCTCCTGTGCCCAGAGTGCATACGCCTCTTCCTGCTTTTTCTCGCGCAGGATATTGCGAACCATCTCGCGCTGGTCACGCGTGGACAACTGTGTATTGCGCCGCTCAAGGACCTGGATCAGGTGCACACCAAAACGCGAGGTCAGGGGATCCGAAACCTGGCCGGGCGCAAGTCCGTTCATCACCTGCTCAAACTCCGGTACAAAACTGCCGGGATTGGTCCAGCCCAGGTCACCGCCGTCTTTTGCCGAACCGTCGGCGCTGTTTTCACGCGCTGCGGTGGCAAAGTCCAGCTGCCCTTCAGCGATGCGTTTTTTGATGTCGGCCAGCTTTTCCCTGGCGGCCGCCTCATTGAGCTGGGGGCTCAGGCGCAGCAGGATGTGGCGCGCGTGGGTCTGCGTGATGTTCACGCCCGGCATACCTGCCTGCCTTTTCTCTACCACCTTGAGGATGTGAAAACCAGCGCCGCTGCGCACCGGACCGGCGATACCGCCCGTACGCAGGTCTTTTGTCGCTTCCAGAAAAAGCGGTGGATAGCGTTCGGCACTGCGCAGGCCCATCTGGCCGCCGGCAGCCTTCGAAGGAGAATCCGAAAATTCATTGGCCAGCACCGCAAAATCAGCACCGGCGCGCGCGCGATCTGCGGCCTGCGTTGCTTTTGCCTGCAGCGCTGCGACTTGTTCGGGTGTCGCGTTTTCGGGAACCGCCACCAGGATCTGGGCAAGGTTGATCTCCAGGGATGACTGGTCGTTGTTGCCCTCCTGGTCGCGCAGAAACTGGTCAATATCGGCTTCCGTCACGGAGACCCGGGAATCCACCTCGCGTTGCCTCAGGCGGCTGACAAGAAGCTCGTCCTTCAGTTCAGACCGGAACTGGCCGTATGAAATGCCGTCCGCAGTGAGCCGGCGGCGCAACTCTTCAATCGTCATCTGATTTTGCTGCGCCACGCCGAGAACGGCGTTTTCAACGGCGTTGTCATCCACCCGCACGCCGGAAGTACGGGCCAGCTGAAGCTGGGCCTTGTCGCTGATCAGGCGCTCCAGCACCTGCCGCAGCAATTCAGCGCGCGGCGGCAGCACAGCACCCTGCTGGGTGAGTTGTTGCTCGACCCGGATCAGCTTGGCACGCACTTCGTTGTTCGTCACAGGTTCTGAATTGACCACCGCAACAATAAAGTCCGCTTGCCGCTGTCCGCCTGCGGCAGCACCGGCGCCCGCAGCGCTGGCTCTTGCCGCATCCGGCGCGCGCAACTGCCCGGATGGCCTGAGGGTTTGTGCCTGTACCAGCAGGACGGGCAAGGCAAGCAGCAAGGCAAGCAGCGCCCCGCGAACGGACGTGCCTGCAGCCCCGTTGCAAACAGGAGCGCGGTATGGAACGAAATATTTAGTCATAGTTGGTAAAACGGCTAGGCGAAGTCACTTGATCGCGCAAGTACTGGTAACGCGGAATATTTTGTTTCAAGGTATTGAGGGGGTTGTCGCCCAAGCGGGAGAACCCGACCAGTTCGAGCTGGAACAGGATACGGGTATTTGATGCGACCGTGCTGTTTTGGGTGCGTTGCAACACCACGCGGCCAATCCAGCAGCAGCCATCGTACTCAACCCCGACAATCGCATCAACCAGTTTTTTGTCCGGCACGCTGTAGTTCAGCCTGCCAACACCGTAGTAACGCCCACCACCCTGACCACGGCCCGGCCCCAGGTCCTTGCCCTTGTCACCCCACAAATCGTTGATGGGCCACTGCCAGCCGACATCCACCGAACTGCTCGGGTCGACCAGATTATTTGGGTCGGACTGTCGCCGCAGGGATGCGCTGATCACCCGGTAGTTGCCCGGGTTGTAGCGCATCCCAATGCTGCTGCGGTCCGACTTTTTGCTTTTGGGGTTGTATTGCACGGTACCGTCAAAAGACCACTGGGGCACCCAATTGATAGTTGTGCCGAACAATATGTCGCTGATCCGATCCGTCACGGGCAGCCCGCCCGGCAAGGTGACATTCTGGTTTGAAAAGCGCAGGCGCTGTGCGACACCAAAACGTACCACCTCCGCGCCCGTGTCCGGCGTGAGCAACCTGGAAGTCACACCCAGCGTCAACAGGTTGGCATCCGAAATGCGGTCATTGCCGACAAACGCGTTTTCTGTAAACACGGTGGCAAAGTTGAAGTCGTTGAGGCCCGAGTCGTAGTTGGGCAAGAGGCTCTGGTCGCGGTAGGGCGTGCGCACATAAAAGGCGCGCGGCTCCAGCGTCTGGGTAAAGTCGCGGCCAAAAAAGCTGGCCTTGCGTTCATACTGCAGGCCGCTGTCCAGACTGAAGGTCGGCACCACCCGCGACGCCGACAGGCTGCCATTGGCCAGCGGGGCATCAAAGCGGTAACTCGTGGCATGCAGCTGCAGTTTGGGCGTGATGTACCAGCCCGGCGAGATCCATGGCCGGCTGATTTGCGCCAGCGCCACGGCACGGTCGCTATTGGGTTGCAAGGTCAGGGTACGGTCCGCCGAGAAGCGCGTGAAATCGCTGGAAATCGACCAGTCAAACCCTTTCAAGCCGGCAATCGGCGCATTGACGCGGGTATAGGCTGCGGTGACTTGCGGCAGGCGGTCGTAAGGCGGCACGATGGGCGACAGCGGATCCTGCAGGGTCTGCCATTTAAGAGCCCGGATCGTCGATGAAAAATAGCCCCGACTCCAGGTCGCGATGGCATCGCTGGTCAGCAGCCGCTGGGTGAGCACCGTGCTGCTGCGCGGGAAATCGGTCCAGTAGTTGTTGTCACTGACCCGATTCAGGTTCAGGTTGAGCCCGATATTGCCGATGGCCGGCAGGCCGGTATTCAGCGTGCCAAGGTGCTCAAATGCATAGGACCAGCGATTCTCGTTGTTGCGCAGCTTGTCGCTGGGCATGAAGCTGGCGCGCAGCCTGCCCCTGTAGGCTGGATCCAGGTAGCGAAACTCCCCGCCCAGATCAAGGCCGCGCTTGCTCATGATGGTCGGCGAAAGCGTCGCATCATAGTTGGGCGCGAGATTGAGGTAATAGGGCTGGCCAACCATCACGCCGCTGGTGCTGTCCACACTGAATGTGGGTGGCAACAGGCCGGATTTACGCTTGTCGCTGAGCGGAAAACTGATGGTGGGAGCCGCCAGGATGGGCACGCCCTTGAAGCGCACCACAGCCCCTTTGGCCTCGCCGGTTTCTGCTTCCTGGTCAAACTTGAAGCTGGTGCCGGTGATCACCCAGGCCGGTGCCCAGGTCGCCTCGTCATTTCGTTCGCAGGTCGTGTAGTTCGCGTTGCGCGCAACCAGTATCTTGTCGCTGACAAAATCGATCCGGCCGGCCGCGCCGTTGCCCCCATTGGACAAGAAACGGTAGGAGGGCTCCGTGAAGTAGCCTTCAAAAGTATCCAGCTTGAGCTGCAATTCCGGCCCCCGGAACTGGTTGCCCGTGCTATTGATGCGCACATTGCCGCGCGCATTGAACGTGTCGGTTGGCTGGTAAAACTCGATGCGGTCAGCATGAATGGCCGTCCCGCCACGGCGCAGCTCGGCATTGCCGTCAATCACGGTTTCCAGGTCAGGCCGGCCGGAAACCCTGTCGCCAAAAACAAAGGTGGGCGGCGTATTGGCATCTCCCTCGGGCACCTTTTCGGCCAGCATGGGGCTCATTTTGAGAGCGCCCTTGTCCTCCGGCACAGGAGCTTGTGCCCGCGACGGGGCGGGGGGGGCCACCAGCGGATTGTCCTGCGCCCGCACAGGCGCGCCAAACCCCATTCCCAGCGCGGCCACTGAGGCCAGGCAGAACACGGCTCTGGACACCGGAGAAAGGAGAAAAGGCGAAGAAGATGCGCGGTGCATCGTTGGTAGGAGATAAACCCGTTTGTAGAATCAGGCCTGATTATCCATGACCCTCTGTACGTCAAGCCCCGGGGGGCGCCGCACCTGCCCAAGCGCCTGAATCCCGGCCTGCTGACCCACTTTTCACCTGACTGGAAAAGCCATGACCGCATCCACCAACGCCATCGCCTGGGCCGACCCGGCCCGTGCAGGCGCTTTTTCGACCTGGCTGGCCAGCATCACCCACCCGGACGGCCCGCACAAGCTGAATCCTCAAAGCCTGCGACTGGCATCGGCCGATGCCAGCTTTCGCCGCTATTTGAGGGTGGACGCTGCGGCGGGCCCCGGCAGCTACATCATCATGGACGCGCCGCCCGACAAGGAAGACTGCAAGCCGTTTGTAAAGGTGGCCGGCCTGATGGCCAACGCAGGGCTGGAAGCGCCCCGCGTCCTGGCCTGGGATGAGCCCACAGGCTTCATGCTGCTCAGCGACCTGGGCGCGCAAACCATGATGGAGGTGATCCAGCCCCCACCTGAAGTAACGGCCGTCGCCCAGCCCACCGCCGCGCACTACGAGCTGTACATGGACGCGGTGGATGCGCTGGTGCGCTGGCAACTCTCCTCAAAGCCCGGCGTCCTGCCGCCCTATGACGAGGCCCTGCTGTCACGCGAGCTGGCGCTTTTCCCCGAGTGGTATGTCGCCAAACACCGCGGCATCACCCTGGACGCCGCCGGACAAACCACGCTGGACAAGGCCTTCGCGCAGATCAAGGCGAGCAACCTGCAGTCGCTGGATGGCGCCAGGGTTTATGTACATCGCGACTTCATGCCGCGGAACCTGATGGTGAATGTGGCCCCCACGCTTGTCGCTTCGCATACTGCGCAGCCCCCCGGAGGGGCTGCTTCAGGGACACGCCTTGGTATTCTGGACTTCCAGGACGCTGTCTACGGCCCCATCACCTACGACATTGCCAGCCTGATGCGCGATGCATTTTTAAGCTGGGAAGAGGATTTTGTGCTGGATGTGACCGTGCGCTACTGGCAAAAGGCGCGCAAGGCAGGCCTGCCGGTCGGTGACGATTTTGGCGAGTTTTACCGCGCGGTGGAGTGGATGGGACTGCAGCGCCACCTCAAGGTGCTCGGCATTTTTGCGCGCCTGACGCTGCGTGACGGCAAGCCCAAATACCTGGCCGACACCCCGCGCTTCATCAAATATGTACGCAATACTGCCGCACGCTATCGCCAGCTCGGGCCGCTGATGGTGCTGCTGGACACGATTGAAGGCAACGAAACTCGCGTAGGCTACACTTTTTAATGCCAAATCAAGCCTTGGCCCCCGTAAACCGGGCGCAACCAGCTACTGTTTTAATAGCAAAAATATCCCGTTTGCAAACCGGTGTGACTCCATGAGCGCGCGCTTTTACGCCGATCTCGCGCTGGTCACGGGAAGCTCTGTGGGCCTGCCCGAACACGCCGCGCGGCATGTCCAGGTCCTGCGCCTGCAGCCGGGCGACAGCATCACCCTGTTCAACGGGCAGGGCGATGGCCAGGCCGGCAGCGAGGGCGAGTTTGAAGCCACCATAGAACGCATGGGCCGCAGCGACGTGCAGGTCCTGGTCGGGGCCTATACCGCGACCCGGCGCGAAGCACCGCGTGCCGTGCACCTCGCCATGGGCATGCCGGCCAATGAGCGCATGGACTGGCTGGTTGAAAAAGCTACCGAGCTGGGCGCCGCCAGCATCCAGCCCCTGATGAGCGAGCGCAGTGTGCTGCGCATCAAGGGCGACCGCGCCGACAAAAAGCTGGCGCACTGGCGCGGCATAGCCATCGCGGCCAGCGAACAATGCGGCCGCAACCGCGTGCCGCTGATCCACGAGGTCACCAGCCTGAGTGACTGGCTGAAAAGCTGTGCCGCCCAGACACCGCCCGCGCAAGCCGGGACACGTTTACTGCTGTCGCTGCAGGACGGAACGCAGGCGCTGACCCAGGCCTTGGCCGGCAACAACACATTCACCTTTTTAAGCGGCCCCGAAGGTGGCCTGGGCCCCGCCGAAGAAGCCGCCGCCATGGCCGCCGGTTTCAGGCCTGTGACCCTGGGCCCGCGCGTGCTGCGGGCTGAAACCGCGCCGCTGGCCTGCCTGTCATTGATATCGCTGCTCTCTCCCACCTGAAACCCACCCTGGGCGCACCCATGAACCCTAACCTGTGGCTCCTGACTTTTTGCCAGGGCCTGTTCCTCACCAACAACGTCACCTTCATGGCCATCAACGGCCTGGTGGGCCTGACCCTTGCGCCGCTGGGCTGGATGGCGACCTTGCCGGTCATGGGTTATGTGGTGGGCGGCGCACTCTCGACCGGCCTGGTGGCGCACACGCAGCGCCTGTTTGGCCGCAAAACATCGTTCCAGCTCGGGCTGGCCGTGGCGCTGGTCTCGGCACTGCTGTGCTGCTATGCGGCCTACAGCAGAAACTTCTGGCTGCTGGTGGCGGCCACCGTGGTGGCGGGTTATTACAACGCAAACGCGCAGTTGTACCGCTTTGCGGCAGCTGAATTGGCATTGCCCGCATTTCGCGAAAAAGCCGTCTCACTGGTGATGGCGGGCGGCCTGATTGGCGCGGTGGCCGGCCCCAACCTGGCTGCGCAGACACGCAGCCTGACCGCTGTGCCGTTTGTGGGCGCCTACCTGGCATTGGCCGCGATTGCGCTGCTGGCCATGGGCCTGCTGGCCTTTATCCGGTTTCCGCCAACACCGGCCAAAACGCCGGGCGGCCATGCGGCCAGCACAGGCAGGCCGCTGGGTGAAATCATGCGCCAGCCGGTTTTTATCGTCGCCGCAGCTGCCGGCGCGCTGGGCTATGGCGTGATGACCCTGCTGATGGCCGCCACGCCCATCGCCATGCAAATCTGCAGCCTGCCGTTTTCGGATGTGGCGCTGGTGCTGGAGTGGCACGTGATCGGCATGTTTGCACCCGGCTTTTTTACCGGCCACCTGATCAAGCGTTACGGCACGCTGCCCATCATGGCGGTGGGGCTGGCTCTGAATATTCTCTGCGTGGTGATCGCCCTGTCGGGCATTGAATTCAAGCAATTTCTGGTGGCGCTCTTTTTCCTCGGCCTTGGCTGGAATTTTCTCTTCACCGGCAGCACCACGCTGGCGCTCACGGCCTACCGCCCGGAAGAAAAAGACAAGGCCCAGGGTGCGCTCAATTTCTGCGTATTTGCGGTGCTGGCCGTCTCGTCACTGGCGTCCGGCGTGCTGGTCACGACCCAGGGCTGGACGCTTTTGAACCTCGGCTCCCTGCTGCCGCTGGCCCTGACCGGCCTGGCGCTGGGCTGGCTTGCGCTGGGGCGACCTAAAGCCCAAAATGGCTGAAACAACTTTTGGAGCTTGTCATGGGTTTACTGGATTCGGTATTGGGCGCCGTCATGAACGGACAGAATGGGCAGCAGGCGGCGGGGGCCGGTGGCGGCCTTGGCGGGCTGATCGGCATGGTCGCCAGCAACCCCCAGTTGCTGCAGGCCGTGACCGGCATGCTGGGCAATGACAGCGAACATGGCGGCCTGGCCGGCATTGTCCAGAAGTTTCAGCAGGCCGGCCTGGGCGACGCGGTCAGCTCCTGGGTCGGTAGCGGGCAAAACCAGCCGGTGTCCGGTGAACAGGTCACCAATGCGCTGGGTTCCGACACGATCTCAGGCCTGGCGCAAAAACTGGGTGTAAGCCCGGGCGACGCCGCCAGCCAGCTGTCCAGCATTCTCCCCGGGCTGATTGACCACCTGACGCCGCAAGGACAGGCGCCCGAAGGCGGCCTGGGCAACTCGGGCGACCTGATGGGCATGCTGGGCGGCTTGCTGCAAAAACGCTGAGCCGCGCTTTTTTTTGCTACTGTATTTATAGCTGGCGGCGCGCATCTAAAGCCGGCCTCAGCCTCTTTTTGCTCAAAATCTGGCGTTCAGCCAGGTCCCCAGGGTGTCGAACACCGGCGCTGAGTCCAGCTCGTTAAAAAGCTCGTGGTACAGGCCGTCAAAACATCTGGCGGTCACCGTGCCGGGTTTGACGTCTGCCGAGTTGGCGGCGTTTTCTGCAAAGGCGCGACTGCCTTCTGGATTGACGAGCCGGTCTGCGCCGGCGTACATCAGCAAGGTGGGTGTGCGCCAATGGGCGGCGGTGGCCACGGTCGCCGGGCCGGCTGTGGCGATGAAGCGGCCCAGGCGCGGGGAAATCCTGCTATGCACCAGGCGGTCCGCAAAATAGTTCTTCACGACCTGTTCGTCATGTGAGATGTAATGCGCGTCCAGCCCGTTGTCGACGGACAGGTTGGGTGCCAGCCTGGGAACCACGGCCAGCAACAGTTTTTGAAATGCGCTGAGCCCGGCATCCAGCGCAGGCGAGGACATCACCAGGCCCTCGACCGGGCGGATATTCAGCGAGACAAAACGCCCGACCACCAGACCGCCCATGCTGTGGCCCAGCAAAATCAGCGGCATGGGCTTTTCGGCTGCACCGGGCTCCCCCGCCTGCGTGGCATGCGGCAGGCGCCGGCAACGGCGGCGGGTGTCGTCAACGATTTCCGCCAGGTCGTCAAGCAGGGCGGTTTCCGACGGCAGCACACCACGCGCACCGCCTGACTCTCCATGGCCGCGCTGGTCATAGGCCCGCACGGCAAAACCCCACTGCATCAGGCGGCTGGCGACATGGCCATAGCGGCTGGCATGCTCCCCCAGGCCGTGAACAATCAGCACCACACCGCGCGGCGGCGGCGCATCCGCACCCATCTCTTCGGCCCAGTCGTCAAGCGGCCATTCATACAGGGCGAGGTTTTCCCCGTCCCGGGCAGTAAAAGGGGCCAGGACTGTGGCGTGCATGGTCATGCGCCTGCCATCAGCCAGGGACACAGGCCATGACGTGGGCCACCGCCGCCGTCAGCTTTTTGGCATAAGGCACATGCAAAAACTCGTTGGGCCCGTGTGCATTGCTTTTGGGCCCAAGCACGCCGCAAACCATCATTTGCGCCTTGGGGAAACCCTTGCTCAGCATGTTCATGAGGGGAATCGTGCCGCCCTGGCCTATGGTGCCGCAGGGTGCGCCGAAAAAACTCTGTGATGCGTCGTTGAGCGCATTTTCAAACCAGTCCACCGTGCCGGGGGCATTCCAGCCGGTGGCGCCGCCATTGCTTTCAAAAGTGACCTTGGCGTTGTAAGGGGCGTTATCTTCTAGCAAGGTCTTGAGCTCCTGCACCGCCGTGCCGGCGTCAATCAGCGGCGGAAAACGCAGCGACAGCTTGAAGGCGCTGTAGGGGCGCAGCACATTGCCCGCATCCCTGAATGCCGGAAAACCTTCGGCGCCGGTCACACTCAATGTGGGCCGCCAGGTGCGGTTAAGCAGCGCTTCCAGCGGATCGGTGGTGGTGGGCAGGGTAAAGCTGGCCGAGCCCTCACAGTCATAGTGCGCCCAAGGGAAGCGCTTGTACAGCTCGTCGCCCAGGATTTGCGCCGTGGCCCTGGCCTGCTGCATGCGGTCGGCCGGAATTTCGCAGTGAAAACTTTGCGGCAGCAGGCGCCCGGTCTTGCTGTCTTCGAGACGATCCAGCAGCTCGCGCATGATGCGAAAGCTGGACGGCACCAGGCCACTGGCATCGCCGGAGTGCACGCCTTCGGTAAGTACCTCGACCTTGAGCACGCCGCCGCCATTGCCACGCAGGCTGGTCGTCAGCCAGAGCTGGTCGTAGTTGCCGGCGCCCGAGTCCAGGCACACCACCAGCGCGACATCGCCAAGCCGCTCCTTCAGCGCATTCACATAGGGCAATAAATCGTAGGAGCCGCTTTCCTCGCAGGTTTCGATCAGGCCGACGATGCGCGGGTGCGGCACGTTCTGGCTCTTGAGCGCCTGTACAGCCGCAATGCTGGCGTAGACCGCATAACCGTCGTCCGCACCGCCGCGGCCGTAGAGCAGGCCGTCTTCGTATTTGGGTGTCCAGGGACCGAGGTCGCTGCGCCAGCCACTGAATTCAGGTTGTTTGTCCAGGTGGCCATACATCAGCACTGTTTGTGTCGAGCCGGCGCGCGTTGCGGGAATTTCAAAAAACAGTACCGGCGTCCTGCCCTCAAGGCGCACGATCTCCAGGCTCAGGCCTTCAACCTTTTGCGCCTCCACCCAGGCTGCTGCGTTGCGCACAACGGTGTCGATATAACCGTGCTGTTTCCACTCGCTGTCAAAGCCCGGCGACTTGGCAGGAATCGTTATGTAGTCGGAAAGCTGTTTGACGATGTCGCTGTCCCATTGCCTGGTGACCTGGGACAGCGCCTGGGCGGCATCCAGGATATCGGCAGGGATTTCGCGGTGCAAAGGGGCATTCATTGGGCAAACTCCAGTCTGGCTGTCTAGGTCGGTACTTTACGCCTGTGCTTGAAACCGCGCCACCTTGCGGTCATGCCGCCTCAGCCGTGGCGCCGCCGCATTATTCTTTCAATGGCTTCAAACACAGCCTCGCTGACCAGGGCCAGCGCCGCAGCCGGCAAGGCGCCCGCCATCAGCAGCGCGCGGTCATTGAGCGCCAGCCCGGTCACGATGCGTTCGCCGTAACCGCCGGCGCCTATGAAGGCCGCGATGGTCGCCGTGCCTATCGCAATCGTGGTGGCGGTCCGTACACCCGCCAGCACAGTCGGCAGCGCGAGCGGCAATTGCACCAGCCACAGGGCCTGGCCCTTCGTCATGCCAAGCGCAGTAGCCGCCTGGCACAGCCCCTGCGGCACCTCGCTCAGGCCAGTGACGGTGTTGCGCATGATGGGCAACAGGGCATACAGCGTCAGCGCGATCAGGGCCGGCAAGGTTCCTATGGCGCCCATCAGTGAAATAAGCATGGCCAGCAAAGCCAGTGAAGGCACGGTCTGCAGCAGGCCGGCAAGCCCCAGCACCGCCGCGCGCAACCGCACATGCGGGAACACCAGGATCGCCAGCGGGACCGCAAACAGCAAGGCCAGGCCAACCGCGGCGCCAACCAGCACAAGATGCTGGCGCGTCAACCGCGCGAGGTCAGGCCCGAACAGCTTGGCCGTGAAGCCGCGCTGCGCCATAGCCGCCATACCAGCCGTGCCGCCCGCCAGGAAGTCGCGCGCAATGGCCTCAAACCCCTCACCCTGCAACTCGGCGCGGGCATTCATGGCGACCATGGTCTGCTCGTTTATGCGGCCCTCCAGCCGCTGCATGGCGGCCCACGCCTGTGCAAAGCGCAGCGGCACATCCAGCCGGTAAAGCAGCACCGCGTCGTAACGCGGAAAGTACTGGCCGTCATCCTTCAGCACCCGCAGGCCCAGGCTGTCGATTTTGGCGTCGGTGGTATAGATGTCGATGACGTCAACCTGCCGGGCACCAATGGCGTCGTAAGCCAGCCCATGGTCCAGCCCGACCGGCGATTGCGGCAGGCGGTAGCGTGCGGCCAAACCCTTCCAGCCGTCGGCGCGCCCGATGAACTCGTTGGACAGGCCCAGCCTGAGACCCGGATGTTTCGCCAGGTCAGCCAGGCTGGCTATGCCCAGACTGTCGGCGCGGTCCGCGCGCATGGCCAGCGCATAGCCGTCATTGAATCCAAAAGGCACGGCAATCCCCAGCCCGAGCGGCGCCAGCGCGGCGTTCATGGCCTCGCGCGTCATGGGCTTGTCGCTCTTGAGGATTTCCCGCGCAATGGTGCCTGTGTATTCGGCATACAGGTCTATGCTGCCTGCGCGCAGCGCCTCGTAAACAATGGCGGTATTGCCCAGCCCGCGCTGCACCACAGGCGGCGTGCTGGTGTGCGGGGCAGCGGTTTGCGCCAGCACCTCGGCCAGGATGTAGGACTCAGTAAACCGCTTGGAGCCAATGCGCAGCACATCTTCTGCGGCATGGGAAAGCCCCATGCCTGACAACAGCGCAAGCAGCGCCAGCGCCCGGAGCCAGCGGGCACGGCACATGCGGGCAGTCGCTATGAATTGAATAGCTGACTGCGCTTGCTGCATGGTGGTTACAAGCCTGAATGGCTATTTTTCCATGGCTGCTGCGCCATGGCTTCGCCCAGCCGGACGGCGCCGCCCGGTGCCCAGTCGGTGTTAAAGCCCAGCGGCCCCCTGGGGAACAGCATGACCACCGTGGAGCCGAGCAGGAAACGGCCCATCTCTTCGCCTTGCCTGAGCCGGATCGCAGAGGTCGGCTCATCCGGGTAGTGCCATTCGCGTACGTCTTTGCCGCGCGGCGGATTGACCACGCCATGCCAGACAGTGGCCATGCTGCCGACGATGGTGGCGCCCACAAGAATCAGCACAAAAGGGCCGCGTGCCGATTCAAAAACACAGACGACCCGTTCGTTGCGTGCGAACAGGCCGGGCACGCCACGCGCCGTCACCGGGTTAACCGAAAACAGGTCGCCAGGCACATAAATCATGCGCGTCAGGCGCCCGTCGCATGGCATGTGGATTCGGTGGTAATCACGCGGGCTCAGGTACAGGGTGGCAAAGCTGCCGTCCCGGAACTGCGCGGCCAGCGCCGCATCGCCGCCCACCACGGCCGTGGTCGAGTAGCTGTGGCCCTTGGCCTGGAAAATCTGGTCGCGTTCAATCGCGCCGAACTGGCTGATCGCACCATCTACCGGACAGACCAGGTCCGCCGCCGCCAGGGGCCGCGCGCCCGGTTTGAGTGCACGTGTGAAAAAGTCATTGAAGCTGCGGTAGCTGGCGATGTCCGAATCCAGCGCCTCGTCCATATTGACCTGGTACTTCGCAACAAAACGCCGGATGATTTCGGTCGTCACCCAGCCGCGCTCGCGCGACGCGACCCAGCCTGCAAATGCGGTCAACGCCTGCTTGGGGAAAAGATATTGGGGCAAAACTGCCAGGCGGTCAGACACGGGTTGGGTCTCTATTCGTTGTTGTTTTTCGGGGGTGGCTGATTCTATCGGTGCAAAAAACCGGAACGTCAACGCGACTTCAACCAGCCCAGGCCGGCAGACGTGGCACCCGCCTGGTCGCCGCGCAGCGGTTTGTACTCGCCGCCAATCCAGCCCGTGTAGTTGAGTTCTTCAAGCACGGAAAAGAGGTAGGAGTAGTTAAGCTCGCCCACATCCGGCTCGTTGCGGCCCGGCGAGCCGGCAACCTGTATGTGCCCGACATGGCCAGTCGGGATGTACTTGCGCAGCTTCATGGCCACGTCGCCCTCCACAACCTGGCAGTGGTAAAGGTCCATCTGCACCTTCAGGTTGGCCGCTCCGACTTCACGAATGATTTCATGCGCGTGGTCCTGCCGGTTCAAAAAGAAACGCGGGATATCACGCGTGTTGATCGGTTCAATCAAAATCTCCACGCCCGCCCCGGCGGCCTGCGCTGCGGCATGGCCCAGGTTGGCGATGTAGGTGGGCTGAACGGTTTCACGGTCTACCCCCCCGGGCACCACACCGGCCATGACATGGATACGCGGGCAGGACAAGGCCTGGGCGTACTGCAGCGCGACCGCAAAGCCGGCACGAAACTCGGCTTCGCGGCCCGGCAGGCAGGCCGTGCCTTTCTGGCCGGAAGCCCAGGCGCTATCAATGCCGGCGGCATCAGAACCACCAGGCGGCGCATTCAGCAGCACCAGCGACAGGCCATGGGCCTTCAGGCGTGCAGCCAGTTCCGTAGCCGGCCAGGCATAGGGCGAGAGGATTTCGACGGCGGTGAAGCCGTCCCGGGCCGCCGCCTCGAACCTGTCGTCAAAGGGCAGCTCGGCATACATCCAGCTAAGGTTGGCAGCAAACTGAAGCATGTGTCAAAAATCAGGTCTTGTCACCGGCCTCTTCAGGCGGCGGCACACTTTTGCATTCCCAGAAAATACGCGCCGTACAGGTCCTGCAGATTTGCGGATCGAGTTTCGGGAATATGGTGGCGATGGCCGTGCGTTTGTCGGGGAACTGGTGCTCAGGCCCCAGCAGGCGCGTAAAACCCGTGGTCTCCCACATCCTGAGCACTTCCGGCCTGGGCCTGTGAAAGTAGAGATTTCCGCCCATGGCGCGGCGAGCAGTGAGTTCGGCCTCCCACAACTCGGCACCCGCCAGGTCAATGAAGTTCATGCTCTTGCCCATCACCAGCAAATGTTTTTGCGGCTGGGGCGCATGGCGCAAGGCATGCAGGGTGTCGGCCACATGCTGGGTCGCGCCAAAATACACCTCGCCCTCCATACGCAGCAGCTTGAGCTGTGGACACTCTTGCAGCGGCGTCGCGGCATCGGCCAGCACCACAAATTGCCGGTCCGGCGAGTTGCTGTCAAACCCCATGGTGCGCATTGCCGGTTTGGAGGTGCGGTAGAGAAACGACATCAGCGACAGCAGCGTGCCAAGCAGGATGGCCATTTCCAGCCTGATGGTGACGGTCGCCACCATGGTCGCCAGCGCCACCGCAAACTCGGTGCGGCTGAGCCTGAACAGCTGGCGCCAGCGGGTCAGGTCCAACAGGGCCACGGCCACCAGCATCAGCAGCGCGGCCAGCGCCGCCATGGGAATTTGCGCCAGCAGGGACGAACTGACCGCCACCAGGCCCAGCAGCAGCAGGGCCGCAAACACCGCCGCCAGCGGCGTGCGTGCACCGGCCTGCAGGTTGGGCATGGAACGGTTCATGGAGCCGCAGGACACGTAGCAGGAGAAAAATCCGCCGACGATATTTGACAGGCCCTGGCCGCGAAACTCGCGGTTGGCATCGATACGCTGGCCGGAACGCGCAGCCACCGCCTTGGCAATCGAGATCGCCTGGCCCAGGGCCACGATAGTCAGCGCAAAGGCCAGGCCCAGCAAATCCGGCACCGAAGCCCAGCTGATGTGCGGCACCTCGAAACGCGGCCAGGGCGTGGCAATTTTGCCCACCGTGCGCAAGGCCATGGCCGGCGTGACCGGCTCGGGCGCCATGACCTGGAACCAGAAGGCGGCCAGCGCCGTTGACACCACCAGCCCCACTAGCATGAAGGGCCAGCCTGGCCGCAGCCGGCGCACAGCAAACGCCACTGCCGCCGTGATCGCCGCCACCGCCAGCGCCGCCGGTTGTGCATGGACCAGTTGCGAGCCCACATGCGCCAGCACCGCTGCGGCACCATGTTCTGCAGCGGGCGCCAGCCCCAGCAAATCCGGCAGGGCATACACAGCAATCAGCAGCGCGGCCCCTGAGGTAAAACCGAACAAGGCCGCCGGGGATATAAAGTTGGCTAGGCTGCCCAGGCGCAAGGTGCCTATCAGCCACTGCATGATGCCGACCATGACCGTGACCGCCAGTGCCAGCTGGATATAGGCCGGGCTGAAGGCCACGGCCAGCGGTGACAACATGGCAAACAGGGCCAGCGAGTTGGCATTGGTCGGCCCCGACATGACATGCCAGCTGGAGCCAAACAGCGCCGCAATGATGCACGGCACGACGGCGGTGTAAAGCCCGTATTCAGGCGGCAGTCCGGCCAGCGTGGCAAACGCAATGCCCTGCGGCAAAACCAGCACGGCGCCCAGCAAACCGGCCATGGCATCGACGCGCAGCGTACTTCGTGTGACGGTTCGGGTCCAGCTGCCGAACAGGCGTTCCAACAGGCCGGGGGAGCTACTTTTTTCCAGTTGTCCTTGCATGGGCTTGAGCATAACTTGGGTCGGCGGCGCGTCGCATCGCTCAGGCCAGGCCGAGCAGGCGCAAGGACAGTCCTATCCCCGCCGAAGCCGCGATGACGGGGATCACACCCCACTTGAGGCGCCACAGCGCCAGGGCGGCGGCCAGCACCAATGCCAGCGCAATCCAGTCGGGTTGTGCATCAAACAGCCCCTTGCCCCCTGCCGGCCAAGCGACAACAGCTATAAAAAACAGAGCAAGATTGGCAATCACACCAACCACGGCGGCAGTCACGGCGGCCAGCGGTGCGGTGAGTTTCAGGTTTCCACGCGTGGACTCGACCCAGGGCCCGCCGGCCAGGATAAAAATAAACGAGGGTAAAAACGTGAACCAGGTCGCCACGCAGGCGGCCAGCGCCGCACCCAGGAATAGCGCGTCCGGGCCCAGCACCTGTTTGGCCCAGCCACCCACAAAACCGACAAAGGCCACCACCATGATGAGCGGGCCGGGCGTGGTTTCCCCCAACGCCAGGCCATCCATCATTTGCGCCGTGCTGAGCCACTGGTAATGCTCAACCGCCGCCTGGGTGACATAAGGCAAGACGGCGTAGGCACCGCCAAAGGTCAGCATCGCCGCCTTGGTGAAAAACCAGCCGATTTGTGTCAAGGTGCCGTTCCAGCCATGACTGGCGAGCAGCGCGGCCATGGGCAGTAGCCAGAGCGCGGCGCCCACAGCCAGCACTTTCAGCAGCCGTGACCGGCTGAACAGGGCATGGGCTGGTGTAGGGGTGTCGTCGTCAATCAAGGCTGCGTCATGGGCGCCCTTGACCGTCGTTGCATGACCACTACCCCCGGCCAGCGCGCCGGGCGCCAGCCGTGCCAGCACCGCCCCGACCAGCATGGCGCTCAGCACCACCAACGGAAAAGGCAGCTTCAAGGCCCAGATTGCTACAAAACTCATAGCTGCTATCACCCAGGGGACGGGGACCAACAGCGGATTTCCCAATGATTTGCTGGCAATGCGGTGCAGCGCATGCAACACAATCGCCGCCACCGCCGGTTTGATGCCGTAAAAAATGCCGGCCACCAGCGGCTGCTGGCCAAACGCCATGTAAATCCAGCTCAGCGCAATCAGCAGCACCAGTGAGGGCAATACAAATAAAGCGCCGGCCACCACACCGCCCCGGGTGCGGTGCATCAACCAGCCGAGGTAAGTGGCGAGTTGCTGCGCCTCGGGGCCGGGCAGGACCATGCAGAAATTGAGCGCGTGTAAAAAGCGTTTTTCAGACACCCAGCGGCGGCGTTCGACCAGCTCACGGTGCATGATGGCAATCTGCCCGGCCGGGCCGCCAAAGCTGATAAAACCCAGCTGCAGCCAGAAGCGGAAAGCTTCGCCAAAAGAAATGGCTCTGGGCGCGTCGGGAACGCTCGGGCTGTCAGGCGCCCGCCGCGTCATGCTGCGCCGGTTCGCTGGAACTTGAACACCGCACGGCTGGCGCGTGCATTGGGCCAGAAGCGGATCTCCCGGCCGTCCTGCAAACCAAACTGGTCCAGGATTTCCAGCCGGTTTTGCAGGGCCAGGGCCTCGAAGTCCTGCAAGGTGCCGACACGGATATTGGGCGTGTCGTACCACTGGTAGGGCAGCACCTTGGTCACAGGCATACGGCCGCGCAACACCGCCAGGCGGTTCGGCCAGTGGCCGAAGTTGGGGAAGGCGACGATGCCGATGCGGCCCACACGCGCAGTTTCGCGCAGCATGACTTCTGCATTGCGCAAATGCTGCAAGGTGTCGATCTGCAGCACCACATCAAACGAGCGGTCGCCAAATACCGCCAAGCCTTCGTCAAGGTTGAGCTGTATCACATTGACACCACGCGCCACGCAGGCCTGCACATTGGCGTCGTTGATCTCGACGCCATAACCCGAACAGCCGCGCTCTTTTATCAGGTGCGCGAGGAGTTCACCTGTGCCGCAGCCCAGGTCCAGCACACGAGCGCCATGCGGCACCAACCTGGCAATCGAGAGCAGGTCCGGCGAAGCTTGCACGACAGGATCGACGATCGGATTCATGCCGCCACCTTGGCGTTGAAGTAGGAGCGCACCACGCCCAGATAACGCTCATCGTCGAGCAGGAACGCGTCGTGGCCATGCGGCGCGTCAATTTCTGCGTAACTCAGGTCGCGCTGGTTATCCAGCAGGGCCTTGACGATTTCACGGCTGCGCGCCGGTGAAAAGCGCCAGTCGGTGGTAAAGCTCACCAGCAGGAATTTGGCGCTGGCCCTGGCCAGCGCCGCGCTCAGGTCGCCGCCGAACGGGCTGGCCGGGTCAAAATAATCCAGCGCACGCGTGATCAGCAAATAGGTATTGGCATCAAAGTATTCGCTGAACTTGTCGCCCTGGTAGCGCAGGTAGCTTTCAATCTGGAACTCGACTTCCTGGGTGGAAAACCGGTAACCGGTTTCGTGGATGGCCGAGATTTCACGAAGCTGGCGGCCGAACTTCTCGTTCATCACGTCGTCACTCAAATACGTGATGTGGCCAATCATGCGGGCAATGCGCAGGCCGCGTTTTGGCAGCACACCGTGACGGCCATAATGCCCGCCGTGAAAGTCCGGGTCGGTCACGATGGCGCGGCGTGCGACTTCGTTAAACGCGATGTTTTCGGCCGTCAGGTTGGGCGCGCTGGCCACCACCACGGCGTGGCGCACGCGGTCCGGGTATTGCAAGGTCCAGCTCAGCGCCTGCATGCCGCCCAGGCTGCCGCCCATCACGGCGGCCAGGGTCTGGATGCCCAGCGCATCGAGCAGGCAGGCCTGCGCGTCAACCCAGTCCTGCACCGTCACCACGGGGAAATCTGCGCCGTAGATTTCATTAGTGTCCGGATTCACCTGCATGGGGCCGGTGGAGCCAAAACACGAACCCAGGTTGTTCACGCCTATGACAAAAAACCGGTCCGTGTCCACCGGCTTGCCGGGGCCTATCATGGTGTCCCACCAGCCTTCGGATTTGTCCACCACTTCACCGCTGGCGTCCAGGTAGACGCCGGCCACATGGTGCGAGGCATTGAGCGCGTGGCAGATCAGCACCGCGTTGGATTTGTCGGCATTGAGCGTGCCGTAGGTCTCGTAACTGAGGTCGTAGGCACGAATCGATGCGCCGCTTTGCAAGGGCAAAACGTCTGCAAAGTGCATGGACTGTGGCGTGGCGATCAACATGGCTGGAACATCTGAAAACAAAAAAACCCGGCATCGCACTAAAGGCGAGGCCGGGTTGGCTGGCGTCTTTAGCTGAACTTATTAAGCGCCCGCAAGCTGTAGCAAATCGGCGCAATGGCAGTATATCAACCCGGGAGGCCCAGGCTCGACAGGCTCCTAGCCCAGCAAGGCAAATAGCCCCAGGCAGAGAAAGACCAGTGCCGAAACGATGTGCACTACACGCAAGGGCACCAGGCGCGTGACGCGCTCGCCGAGCCAGACCACGGGCGCGTTGGCCAGCATCATGCCCAGCGTGGTGCCGGCCACCACCGCGAAGTAGGCCTCATAGCGCGCGGCCAGCATGACGGTGGCAATCTGGGTCTTGTCACCCATTTCGGCCAGGAAGAACATCAGCACCGTGGTGCCGAAAACGCCAAAACGTGAGGACTGCCTGTCTGCCTCGTCGTCAAGCTTGTCCGGGATCAGCATCCACACCGCCATGGCGATAAAAGAGGCGCCCAGGATCCAGCGCAGGGCTTGCGGGCTGAGCTGTGTTGTCACCCAGGCCCCCAAAGCGCCGGCCATGGCATGGTTGGCGATGGTGGCGACGAAGATGCCGAGGACTATGGGCCAGGGTTTGCGAAAGCGCGCAGCCAGCAGCAGCGCGAGAAGTTGCGTCTTGTCGCCCATTTCGGCGAGGGCGACGATGCCTGTGGAGACGAGGAAAGCTTCCATTGAATGAATAGACTCCGGCCGGTACAAAACCCATGACTGCACGACATCCCCGGCCTGAAACGGAGGCGGTGCAGTCAAAGGTCTCGCCAAGTCTGGAACCGCTTGCGCCATGCCGGCTTTGTTGCAAAGCCCTGCAAGTCTGTTGACGCAAGCCCCTCTCTCAAATAAATGGAAGGGCGGCTACTCCCCAATGACAGCCTGCATTGTAAGCGTTGCGGTCAGAACCCCTGATTTAAGGATGGATGCCCGTTCTGCACACTTGCGGCGCATTTCTTGCTTGTATTTGGTGCGCTTCTGAGGTTTACCTGAAATGCGCACCACAAAACTACATTTCATCCAACGAGGAACTTATGGAAGCACTAAAACAGGGCTCTGATGCGCTGTTCATTCTGCTGGGCGGCATCATGGTGCTGGCCATGCATGCGGGTTTTGCCTTTCTGGAACTGGGCACGGTCCGCAAAAAGAACCAGGTCAATGCGCTGGTCAAGATACTGGTGGATTTCTCAGTCTCTACCGTGGCCTATTTCGCGGTGGGCTATGGGGTGGCTTATGGCACCCATTTTTTTGTAGGCGCCGAACAGCTGGCCGCCAAAAACGGTTATGAACTCGTCAGGTTTTTCTTTTTGCTGACCTTTGCAGCCGCCATTCCGGCCATTATTTCGGGCGGCATTGCCGAACGCGCGCGTTTTTACCCGCAACTGATCGCAACGGCGGTGATCGTCGGTTTTGTCTACCCATTCTTCGAGGGCATCGCCTGGAACCATCATTTTGGCGTGCAGGCCTGGATCAAGTCGCTCACGGGCGCGGAATTCCATGACTTTGCGGGCTCCATCGTGGTTCATGCCGTAGGCGGCTGGCTGGCCCTGCCGGCCGTGATCCTGCTGGGCGCACGCAGCAACCGCTACCGCAAGGATGGCGCGGTGCTCGCGCACCCGCCGTCCAACATCCCTTTCCTGGCGCTGGGCGCCTGGATCCTGACGGTAGGCTGGTTCGGGTTCAACGTGATGAGCGCGCAAACCATAGACAAGATCTCCGGCCTGGTCGCCGTCAACTCGCTGATGGCGATGGTCGGCGGCACATTGGCTGCGCTGGTGTTTGGCAAAAACGATCCCGGCTTTGTGCACAACGGCCCTCTGGCCGGGCTGGTGGCCGTATGCGCGGGCTCGGACCTGATGCATCCGCTGGGCGCACTGGTGACAGGTGCCGTGGCTGGCGGCGTGTTTGTCATGATGTTCACCCTGACACAAAACAAATGGAAGATCGATGACGTCCTCGGCGTCTGGCCCCTGCATGGCCTGTGTGGCCTGTGGGGTGGCATTGCTGCAGGCATTTTCGGCAGCAAGGCATTCGGCGGCCTGGGCGGCGTGCACCTGGGCGCGCAGCTGATAGGCAGCTTCATGGGGGTTGCCTGGGCACTGCTGGCAAGTTTTGTTGTTTATGGCGCGCTCAAGGCCAGCATGGGCCTGCGCCTGAGCCAGGAAGAGGAATTTGAGGGCGCGGACATTTCCATACACCGCATTGGCGCCACGCCTGACCGCGAGGTCAACTGGTAGCCACTCCGGTTTGCTATTGATTTAATAGCTTGCTGCGCGCACAAACCGGCGGCCGTGGGCACTTTTGACTCATAAACAGGCGGCCGCAAGGCCGGCCCGCAAATATTTGGGCGCCATCTACCGCTATTGCGCACAAGCTGCCGGGCTCCGGCTAGACTGCCAGACATGGCCTCCTTTGAAGAGCAGCTCGTCGAGCACCGGACCTACCTGATGCGTTTTGCACGCCTGCAGCTGCGCAATGACGCCTGGGCCGAAGACGCGGTATCGGAGACGCTGCTGGCGGCATTGTCAAAGCCGCAAACCTTTGGCAACCGATCCCAGCTCAAGACCTGGCTGGTCGGCATCCTCAAACACAAGGTCGTCGACCTGATACGCAGCAATACCCGCGAAATGTCGGCAACCGATCCCGACACCGAGCGCGAAGGCGACGAGCTGGACCGGCTGGCCTTTCAGGCCGATGGCCATTTTGTCAGCCAGCCCAACGACTGGGGCGACCCGCATCAGACCTTGCAGCAAAGCCAGTTTTTCCAGGTGCTGGACGCCTGCATGGAACGCCTGCCGCCCGCCCTGGGCCGGCTTTTCCTGATGCGGGAATGGCTCGAATTGTCGTCCCAGGAGATCTGTAAGGAATTGGCCCTGACGCCGACCAACCTCTATGTCCAGCTGCACCGGGCCCGCTTGCGCCTGCAGGAGTGCATGAATATCCACTGGTTTGGCAAGCAGGGGACCTGACTCTTTTTCCATTGACGTGAAACCGAAAATCACCATCCTCAGACGCACCTGCCGCGAGGCCGCCGCACTGCTTATCGCGCGGGAAGACCGTGCGCTCAGCCTGCCTGACAACATCGCCCTCAGGCTTCACCTGCTGGCCTGCCTGGCCTGCCCGAAATTCGAAAATCAGGTCTTGACCCTGCGCGCAGCCATGGGCCGGTGGCGAAATTACACCAGCCAGGATGGCGAAAAAAACGAATACTAATTGACTACTTGACTTATAGGTACTTACGATAGTTGCCTGTTTTTTCAGTATCTAGCGCATAATATGGGGGTGTGAATGTCCGCATTCACACACGTTAGGTGATCGGTCAGTTTCGCGCGCTACAGCGGTACGTATAAGATTTGTTGTGCTTTCGGGACCCCATCGCTTTTGTTTTTGTGTTTTAGAGGAGTCCCTTCATGGGCAACAAACTATACGTCGGCAATCTGCCGTACTCGGTTCGCGACGAAGATCTGCAGCAATCTTTTGGCCAGTTCGGCGCTGTCACCAGCGCTAAAGTCATGATGGAACGCGACACCGGTCGCTCCAAGGGTTTTGGCTTTGTCGAAATGGGCAGCGATGCCGAAGCGCAAGCAGCAATTAACGGCATGAACGGCCAGCCTCTGGGTGGCCGCAGTGTTGTCGTGAATGAAGCTCGCCCGATGGAAGCACGTCCCCCACGCACGGGCGGCGGCTTTGGCGGCGGTGGTGGCGGCTACGGTGGTGGCGGCGGCGGTGGTGGTTACGGCGGTGGTGGCGGTCGTTCCGGCGGCGGCAGCGACGGCGGTTTCCGTAGCCCATACGGCGGCGGCGGTAGCGGCGGTGGCCGTTCCGGCGGCGGTGGTGGTGGACGCGGCGGCTACTAAGCCCTCAAACCCCAGGCCCCTTCAGCTGCAAGGCTGAAGACAAGCTCACAAAAGGCTTCAAGACCCAGGTTTTGAAGCCTTTTTGCATTGCAGCCCGCTAAACACGGGCGCAACCAGCTCCTTTTTTTATAGCAGCCGACAAGATCAGCCGGCTTGCTGGCGTTTCTTGCGCGCCCGGCCTGACAGCGCCTTGTCAAACACGGCGTTGGGCAGCAGGCGCAGCAGCTTGGCCACCACACCCATCTGCCACGGAATGACGCTGTAGCTGCTTCCTGCCGTGATCGCCGCAAAGGCCTTGTCGGCAAAGGCTTCCGGCTTCATGAGAAAAGGCATGGAATAGCTGTTTTGCTGCGTCAGTGGCGTGTCTATGTAGCCGGGGCAAATCGTGACGACCTGCACGCCGGCACTTTTGAGTTCTCCGCGCAGGCTCTCGCAGTAAGCGATGACAGCGGCCTTGCTGGCACAGTAAGCGCCATGCCCGGGCAGGCCGCGTATGCCGGCCACGCTGCCTATGCCCACCAGCGTGCCGGAGCCGCGCCGTGTCATCGCGTTGATAAAGGGATGGAAGGTTGCCGCCACGCCGATGTTGTTGGTGGCAAAGGTCTGCCGCATCACGTCCAGGTCTTCGCGCATGCCGGTATCCATGCCTATGCTGATGCCGGCATTGGCGACCACCACATCGGGCACGCCCTGGGCCGCCATGCAGGCTTGCCCCGCGGCCACGATGCTGTCGGTATCGGAAACATCAGCGCTATATATTTGATAGCTCGATGCGCCCAGGGAATTTGCCTCGGCCCATGACTGAAGTTCTGCGGTACGGCGGGCTACAAGCGCCAGCCGATAGCCTGCCTGGAAAAACCGCAATGCCAGTGCCTGGCCTATGCCGCTCGATGCGCCGGTGATCAATACAAGTCTGGACACGCTGGCTCCTGGGGAATTCAAGCTTACCGGGGCGGCACCACAGTCCGGGGAACAATCAGGCCCTTCACGCGGCCTTTCAGGTCTGCGATGCCGGTGATGTTGTCGTAGGCAAACGTGTCGCCGGTGAACTGGTCGCCACCGCGTATCAACACCACGGGTTTGTGGGATTTGACGCGCTCGTCATTGACATAGGTATGCAAGAACTCGCCCTGGAACTCCATGCGCGGCAAGGCCCGGCCGTCCGCGTCCGTGGTGGCCTCGCGCACCACCCGCGCATCGCCCAGCAGTTGCACTTCCGAACCGTCGCCGTTGGCCAAAGCCATCTTGCTGGTAGATGTGATCAGGCGGCCTTCGGCGCTGATGCTGCGCATGCGCGGCTGGTCAATTTCAAGTGTGTCGGTGTCGGCGTAGTGGCGCGCTTCTATGCCGTAAATTTCGCTCTTGAGCAGGCCGTTTTCGTCGTAGGTCTTGATGGTGAAGTTGCGCATGAAGTAGTCCACCTCATGCCTGGCTTCCTTGGCGGCTTCAGGTGCACTGAAGACCGGCGAGTTGCGCACCAGCCAGTAGGTGCCCAGCGCCAGCACACCCATCAGCAACACCGGCAGGTAGATGGAAATATGGTCCCACAGCCGCAGCACCCGCGCCCAGGGCCCACGCAAGGCATGCAGCAGCGGTTTTGCCGGCAGTGTTGCCGTTGTCATTCGGCGTATGCCTGCAACAGTGCGGCATAACGGCCGCTGGCCACCAGCAGCAGGTCGCAAAATGCCCGCGCTGCACCATGCCCTCCGGTTTCCGCCGTGACGTGGTGCGCAAGGGCTTTCAGCTCGGCATGGGCGTTGGCGGGCGCGCAGCTGAAAGCCGCACGCCGCATCACGGGCAGGTCGGGCCAGTCATCGCCCATGGCCGCGACCTGCGACCAGTCCAGCCCAAGTTCCTTGAGCGTGATTTCAGCAGCGGGGCGTTTGTCTTCGGTGCCAAAGTGCGCATGGGCGACACCCAGCGCCTTCAGCCTGGCACGCAATGCAAGGCTGTCGCGACCTGTGATTACCGCCGGCGTGATGCCGGCTTTTTGCAGCAGTTTCAGGCCATGGCCGTCGAGTGTGTTGAAGCGCTTGAGCGTCTCGCCATGCTCGGACATGTAAAGACCGCCATCGGTCAACACGCCATCGATATCAAAAAATGCGACTTTGACACCTTGCGCCCTGAGCAGCAGCTCGGGAGCGAAATTCAGGGCCGGGGTCAGGGCGGGCAGCGAAACACTCATGGTGGCGGATCTAGCGCTCATATGACTTTGGCACGCATCAGGTCGTTTAAATTGAGTGCGCCGCACAACACGCCGGCCTCGTCCACCACCAGTACGCTGGTGATGCGGTGTTGCTCCATCAACGCCACCGCCTCCACGGCCAGTGCGCTAGCCCGCAGGGTGCGCGGGTTGGCGTGCATCACCTCGCCGGCCTTGCTGTTGCGCAGGTCGGTCCCTTTTTCAACCAGGCGGCGCAAGTCGCCATCGGTGAAGATGCCCAGCACATGCCGCCGGTCATCGACCACGGCGGACGCGCCCAGGCCCTTGCTGCTCATCTCACGCATCAATTCGCTGAAGCTGCTGTCCGGACTCACCTGCGGAACCTGCTCGCCGCTGCGCATGACATCGCTGACATGCGTGAGCAGCCTGCGACCCAGCGCGCCGCCGGGGTGCGAGCGGGCGAAGTCTTCTTCCCTGAAACCACGCGCATCCAGCAGGGCCACCGCCAGCGCATCTCCCATCGCCAGCTGCGCCGTGGTGCTGGCCGTGGGCGCCAGGTTCAGCGGGCAGGCCTCCTGCGCCACGCTGCTGTCAAGCGTGACGCGCGCCTGCCTGGCCAGCGCGGATTGCATGCCACCGGTGATCGCCACCAGCGGCACGCCCTGGCGGATCAGCACGGGCAGGACCTCGGTGAGCTCGGCGGTCTCGCCGCTGTTGGAAATCGCCAGCACCACGTCTGCCGCCGTGACCATGCCCAGGTCGCCATGGCTGGCCTCGGCTGGATGTACAAACATCGCGGGTGTTCCGGTCGATGCCAGCGTGGCCGCGATCTTGCGTCCGATATGGCCGCTTTTGCCCATGCCCATCACGACCACGCGGCCGCGGCAGGCGAGCATGAGCTGCACAGCCTGCGCAAACTCCGGCCCGACGCGGCCGGCAAGGCCCAGCACGGCGGCGGCTTCTATCTCAAAGGTCTTGCGGGCAAGGGCCTGCGCCTGCTCGGCATCAAAGGGGACGGCGTCAAAACTCATCACCGCATTCTATAGAGCCGCTGCTACCATCAAAGGATGAGCGCGCTTGAATTGACACTGCTTTACCTGCTGGCCGCGGTGCTGGGCGTGGTGGCGTGCCGTTCGCTGAAATTGCCGCCCATGCTCGGTTACCTGGCGGTTGGCGTGCTGATAGGCCCGCATGCGCTGGCGTTGTCGCAAAATTCCGAGGGTGTACGCCACCTGGGCGAGTTTGGCGTGGTGTTCCTGATGTTTGTGATCGGGCTGGAGTTCAACCTCTCCAAGCTGCGCTCCATGCGCCGCCATGTCTTCGGGCTCGGGCTGCTGCAGGTGGTGCTGACGGTTGTGCTGGCCACCGTCGGCTCGCTGTTTCTGGCCAGCCTGGCGCCCACCCTCTGGAAAATGGAGTGGCAAACCGCGCTGGCACTCTCGGGTGCCATTGCCATGAGCAGCACGGCCATTGTGGTCAAACTGCTGGCCGAGCGCCTGGAGCTGGAGTCCGAACACGGCAAACGCATCATGGGCGTGCTGCTGTTCCAGGATCTGGCCGTGGTTCCGCTGCTGGTGCTGATCCCGGCGCTGGGCTCCTCGCCCGACAAGCTTTTCACTGCGCTGGCCGTGGCCGGACTGAAAGCCACGCTGCTGGTCGGCCTGCTGATGACCGGCGGCCGGCGTGTCATGCACTGGTGGCTCACCATCGTGGCGCGCCGCAAAAGCGAAGAGCTGTTTGTGCTGAACCTGCTGCTGGTCACGCTGGCGCTGGCCTGGCTGACGGAGCTGGCCGGCCTGAGCCTGGCGCTGGGCGCCTTCATCGCCGGCATGCTGATTTCAGAAACAGAATTCAAGCACCAGGTGGAAACCGACATACGCCCATTTCACGATGTGTTGCTGGGCCTGTTTTTTATCAGCGTGGGCATGATGCTGGACTGGCACATCGTGCTGGAGCGCTGGCCCATGGTGTTGCTGCTGGCAACGCTGCCGGTTGTTTTCAAGCTGCTGCTTGTCACCGGGCTGGCGCGGGCGCTGGGTGCAACGGCGGGCGTGTCCCTGCGCACCGGCCTTTACCTGGCGCAGGCTGGGGAGTTCGGTTTTGTGCTGTTGGCACTGGCGCAGGAAAGCCGGCTGGTCCCGCCCGACCTGCTCAACCCGACTCTCGCCAGCATGGTGCTGTCAATGCTGGCCACGCCGGTCATCATCATGTACAGCAACCAGATCGTGATGAAACTGGTGGCCAGCGAATGGCTGCAGCAGTCGCTGCAGATGACCTCGATTGCGCGCAAGTCCATCAATACCGACAAACACGTGATCATTTGCGGCTACGGCCGCTGCGGCCAGAACCTGGGCCACATGCTGGAGGGCGAAGGCATTCCCTACATGGCGCTGGACCTGGACCCGGACCGGGTGCGCCAGGCCGCCGCCGCGGGTGATTCTGTGGTGTTCGGCGACGCCGTGCGCCTGCAGGCACTGATGGCCGCAGGCCTGTCGCGTGCCAGCGCGGTGGTGGTGACCTACCTGGACACCGCCAGCGCGGTCAGGGTGCTGGCCAATGTGCGCGCGCATGCGCCCACCGTGCCGGTGATTGTGCGCACGGTGGACGACCACGACCTTGAAAAACTGCAGGCCGCCGGCGCCACCGAGGTGGTGCCCGAAGCCATAGAGGGCAGCCTGATGCTGGCCAGCCACGCGCTGGCGCTGGTGGGTGTGCCCATGCGCCGCGTGATCCGGGTGGTGCAGGAGCAGCGCGATGCACGCTACAACCTGCTGCGCGGCTACTTTCGCGGCGCCGACGACGACACCGTGAATGAGCTTGATGAGGAGCGCCTTTCAACCGTCACCTTGCCGCTGGGCCTCAAGCATGCCGGCCAGCCCATGGGCTCTCTCGGCGTGCGCGTGGTCAGCCTGCGGCGCAGCAACGGCAAGCCGCTGGAAGCGAATGAAGACACGCTGCTCGAAGGCGGCGACACGCTGGTGCTGTCGGGCAAACCCGGCGCGCTAGCCATGGCCGAAGAAAAACTGTTGCGCGGCCGCTCCCTTAAAACCAACCCTGCCGGATAAGCCCCATGCCAGACCTTCACGAACTGAACCACCAGACTGTCAGCCAGTACCTCAAGAACCATATCCGCACCGTGCCGGACTGGCCTGCGCCGGGCGTGCAGTTTCGCGACATCACGCCGCTGCTGCAAAACCCCAAGGTTTTCCGCGTGCTGATCGATGCTTTTGTACACCGCTACATGGACCCGGCACTGCGCCCTGACGTGGTGGCCGGGCTTGACGCGCGCGGCTTCATCCTTGGTTCGGTGATTGCCTATGAACTCAATGTCGGTTTTGTACCCGTGCGCAAAAAAGGCAAGCTGCCCTTTACCACCGTGCAGGAAACCTATGAGCTTGAATACGGCAGCGCCACGGTGGAGCTGCACACCGATGCCGTCAAACCCGGCGACCGGGTATTGCTGATTGATGACCTGATCGCCACTGGCGGCACCATGATGGCGGGCAAGAAGCTGCTGGAGAAACTGGGTGCCGTGGTGACTGAAGGCGCGGCGATTGTGGACCTGCCCGAACTGGGCGGCTCGCAAAAGCTGATCGCGGCAGGCCTGCCGCTGTTCACGCTGCTGGATTTTGCGGGGCATTAGGCAGCGCGCAGGAACGGCCTTCCGTTTCGCGCATTCCGCTACTTAATTAATAGCTGGCTGCGCGCATACTGATTGGGCTACAGCCCTTTTTAAACCTAATTCAGGTCGCCGTACTGGGTGGCGCTTAGCGCCGGTGCGGCTGACGACTCCGGCATTTCCGTGTCCTCAAATCCGGTCAGCAGCGTGTACGAATGCAGGCCGCTGCGGCTTTTCCCTGTCGCGTCAATAGTTGCCGGGCTGGTGGCCGACGCCGCGGCCAGCGCCTGCTTGAACGCAGCGACCTCATCGTCATGGATGGGCTCATAACGCGGTGCGCCGGGCTTTTTGGCCGGCGGCAGGTGCACGGGATAGCCTTTGTTGTCTGCCGAAGCCGCCTTGGCCTCCATGCGCCAGTACACCGCCGTGACCAGGATTTCAAAACGCGCCTTGGCCGTCTGGACAACGATGGCTTCGGTTTCTGCGAGTTTTTCTGCCTGCCGCCCCAGGCTGGCATCCACGTCCATCATGACCAGGAACTGGTCCCCGCGCTGGTCCAGCGACAGAACCTTGAATTTGTAGCTGGCCGCCAGCACGCCCGCACGTGTCATGGATTCACGAACCGCAACATAAAGCTGCTCCCGGCGGGCATGACGTTTGGCCTTGCGGATTTCGCTGCGGTTGACCGGGTCTGGCGCCAGGCCTTGCCCCTGTGGGATCGGCGCCTTGTCACGCGGAGTGACGACATGCCTGCCCCGGCTGTCATTGCTGCGCGGCGGCTTGCTGGAGTCGGGCTTTCTGGAAAACCAGTTGAACAAGGACATTTCTTCGTTTTTCGTAAAAAAGTGGTGCCCTCTCCCTACCCCAAGGACACAAAAGGTCACGGCCCTGAACCCGGGAATCCTCTTTGTCTACGAAGGGGGAAACGAGCAGGCCGCGCTTTCAAATGCAGTTTACTCAGCCGCCTTTACTTTGCAAGCTACCGCTCGGCCCTTTGATCGAACCGCTGGGGATCGAAAGTGCCAGTGTATGGTAATAAATCACGCAAATGCGGTGCACGTAAGCCCAGTGAAAGCCAGGAAAATCAATGTCCCGGCGACCTCGCGTGGCCCGCCCCCTGGGTACTCTCCCTCGAGACAAACGACCGCCAATCAACCGGATTATCGGGCTGTGGTGCACGCCGCCTGGCGCTTGCCCGGATGGTTCGATCCCTGCTGTATTTTGGCAACACTGCCAGGGGCCGTTCAGGTCACCGCCACACGTTTTGGCTGGTTGTAAAGCCGCTTGGCCATGACGGCCCCCATGCCCATGGTCAACTCCAGCGCAATCGGGCTGTGCCGGTTGGCGAGTTCAAGAAAACGTATGGGTGTCAGGCACCAGAGCCTGCAAGGGCTGGAGGCCTGCACCGTGGCGCTGCGTGCCTGGTGCGAGAAAAAAGCGCCTTCACCCAGCACGGTTCCAGGGCCAACCAGCGCCATGTGAATACTTGATTTTCCGTCCTCGTAATGCACGCTGAGCGTTCCGCTCTCGATGAAATAAAGCGTGCGATCCAGCGCTCCCTGCTCTATCAGTACCTGGCCGCTGTTGAGGGAAAAGGGCTGCATGTAACCGGCCAGGATGTCCCAGTTCGGCTGGGAGAATTGGCAGCGCAAGGCATCACTCGCCTTGCAGTTCGCAATGGCTTGCATCAGGCCGCGGATGTCAAAGCCAAGTTTAACCAGTGGTGGTGCGGTTACGTACATGATGGTTTGACGATACTCGCCTGCCAACATGCCCAGCAAGGGACGCTAACGCTCACTTACGATTGATACAAAAGTGCGGGGACTGTAATTTCCACGGGTTGTCATGCGGCCGTCACGCCCGCTCGCGCGCTACTTGCCGATGCAAAACCTGGAGAAAATTTCGCCGAGCAAATCATCCGGCGTGAACTGGCCGGTGATTTCGCTCAAGTGGATTTGCGCCTGCCGCAGGTCTTCCGCCAGCAGGTCCAGCGCGGGAGCGGACGAGCGAAGCTGCGCCGATGCGCGCAACAGTTGCGCATCCACATTTTGCAGCGCATGCACGTGGCGCTCACGAGCCATGAAAACGCCTTCGGGCGCAGACTGCCAGCCCACCACCTGCAACAACTGTTCGCGCAGTGCCTGCAGGCCGGCCCCGGTTTTGGCCGAAATCGCAATGCCCTTGCCTGCTTTTGCAAGCGCCGCAGGCGTGGCCATGTCGGACTTGTTCCAGACATCGATGGTGGGCGTCTTTTGAGGCAGTTTCAGGGCCAGGGCCGCCGATATACGCGCGTCATCAGCTATGTAATTGATAGCATCCTGCTGCGTCAGGTCATGCAGGAAAAGCACGGCATCGGCACTTTGTATTTCGGCCCAGGCGCGCTCGACGCCAATTTTTTCGACCTCGTCCAGCGCCTCACGCAGGCCTGCCGTATCCACCACATGCAGAGGCACGCCGCCTATCTGTATCAGTTGTGTGACCTTGTCACGTGTGGTCCCCGCAATCGGCGTGACGATGGCCAGCTCGGCACCGGCCAGCGCGTTGAGCAGCGAGCTTTTGCCCGCATTGGGTTGCCCGGCAATCACGACCTTGATGCCCTCGCGCAGTATCGCGCCCTGCGTAGCACGTTGCATGACGCTGGCCAGCGTCTGTTGCAGGCGCAACAGCTGGCCTTGCGCGTCGGCCTTTTGCAGGAAATCGATGTCTTCTTCGGGGAAGTCCAGCGTCGCCTCGACCAGCATGCGCAGATGTATCAGCTGCTCCAGCAAGGTGTTGACTGCCAGCGAGAACTCTCCCGACATGGAGCGCGCGGCCGAACGTGCAGCGGTCTCGGTACTGGCGTCTATCAGGTCGGCAATCGCTTCGGCCTGCGCCAGGTCAATCTTGTCGTTCAGGAAGGCGCGCTCGGTGAACTCGCCGGGCTGCGCCACGCGCAACTGCGCCAGCCAGGCCTGGCCGGTCGCCGGGTTGATTGCCGCTGCCGCCTCCAGGCAGCGCGCCAGCAGTATTTGCAGCACCACCGGCCCGCCGTGCGCCTGCAGCTCCAGCACGTCTTCGCCGGTGTAGGAGTGCGGCGCCGGGAAATGGATAGCCAGGCCCTGGTCAATCACTTGCCCCTGTGCATCACGAAAGGGCAGGTAAGTGGCCTGGCGCGGCGCGAGTGCGCGGCCGCAAATGGCGTCGATGATCGGCCTTATGTCCTTGCCTGAAACACGAACAATGCCGACGGCTCCGCGGCCTGGCGCCGTGGCGATGGCCACAATGGGATGGTGATGACGGGCAAGCATGGTGCCGCAATGTTAAAGGGCCGCGAAGCGGCCCTTTTTATTGATTTACCGTTATTTGAATTTCGGCAAATTAAATTGCGGCGGTACGCCCATCCGGGTATTGATCACCCACTGCTGGGCAATCGACAGGATGTTGTTGGTAATCCAGTACAACACCAGGCCGGCAGGGAAGAAGAAGAACATCACGCTGAAAATCAGCGGCATGAACCACATCAGCTTGGCCTGCATTGGGTCCGGCGGTGCGGGATTCAGCGCGGTCTGCAGCATGGTCGTGAGTGTCATGACGACAGGCAGGATGAAGAAAGGATCTGGCGAAGAAAGATCGTGTATCCACAAGATCCAGGGTGCGCCGCGCATTTCAACGCTGGACAACAGCACCCAGTACAGCGCAATAAACACCGGTATCTGGATCATGATGGGGAAGCAGCCACCCATGGGGTTGACCTTTTCTTCCTTGTAGATTTTCATCATCTGCTGCTGCATTTCCTGAGGTTTGTCCTTCAGGCGCTCGCGCATTTCCATGATTTTGGGGTTGATGGCCTTCATCTTGGCCATGCTGGCGTAAGCCTTCGCATTGAGCCAGTAAAAAGCGATCTTGAGCAGTAGCACCAGCGCCACAATCGACCAGCCCCAGTTGCCGATAAAGCTGTGCAGCTTGTCCAGCAGCCAGTACAGCGGCTTGGCCAGGATGGTCAGCCAGCCATAGTCCTTGACCAGTTCCAGGCCGGGCGCCAGGGCTTCCAGGGTTTTTTCCTGCTGCGGGCCGACGAACAGATTCGATTCGATGGACTTGCTCGCGCCCGGGGCAATGGTGTCCAGCGGCGTGATCATGCCGACTGCATACAGGTTGGTGTCCACCTTGCGCTCGAACAGGTCGCGCTTGATGCCGTCGCCCAGAATCCAGGCGGAGGCAAAGTAATGCTGCACCATGGCAACATAACCATTGGTCGCGGATTTCTCGACATCGACCTTCTTGTTTTCGATGTCCTTGAATTCGATCTTCTGGTACTTCTTGGCTTCGGTGTAAATCGCCGGGCCGGTGAAAGTGGAATAAAAAGATGACTCTCCGGGCGGCTTGTTGCCGTCACGAACGAGCTGCATATAAAGCTGGGGCGACACGGAAGTGCTGCCGGTGTTGATCACGTCATGGCGCACGGCAATGTCGTAGGCACCGCGCTTGAGCGTGTAGGTCTTGACCAGTTTGACGCCGCCTACATCCGCCGATTCGAACTTGACCTGCAGTTCGTTCTGGCCTTCTTTCAGGCTGCGCTCGCCGGGGACCGCCGTCATCAGGGTTTTGTGGGTAGGCAGCGCCGCGCCGCCACCACTGGCAATCAGCCCCGTCTGCGCAACATAAACCCGGTTGGCGCTTTCGTCGAGCAACACAAAACCGCTGTTCTTGTCGTTCATGTCCTTGAACTTGTTGAACGTGGACTTGACCAGCGTACCGCCTTCGGTGTCAAACACCAGGGTGAAAACATCGGTCGTCACCACCAGTTGCTCTTTGGCCGCCTGGGGTGCTGCCGACGGCGCACCGCCAGGCACGGCCGACGCACCTGCGCTGCCTGCAGCTGCAGGCACAGGAACGGACGACGGGCTGCCGACCGGCACGGACGAGGCCGCTGATGCCGGCGCATGCGGCTCGGTGACTTTCGCAGAGCTGCTCGCGCCTGGAAAGAAAGTGGGTTTGTGGCCGTTGTGGACCTGCCACTGGTCCCAGAGCAGGACCATGGAAAAACCAAAAATCACCCACAAAATGGTGCGGCGGATGTCGTTCATGACGGCTTCTTTTTAGAGGGGATGGAGGTCACAGGCGTGACCAGGCGGGTGAAGAGGGAAGTGCTGCCGTCAGCAGCTGTCTGGCGCGGCGGAACGGGATCATGCCCGCCATCGCACCATGGCTGGCAACGCACCAGACGATGCAAGGTGAGGTAAGTACCGGCAACGGCGCCGTATTCCTTGAGTGCCTGCAGCGAATACGCCGAACAGGTAGGCTCAAAGCGGCAGGCGGAACCCAACCACGGGCTGAGCAACAGGCGATAGCCCTTGACCAAACCGATCAGGACAGTTCGCGGCAGGTGAAAGAGGGCAGCCAGGAAGTGTTTCATGCGCAGGACAAGCAAACCGTCACGTGGAGGCGGCACCGGCTTTCATCAAGGCCTGCACTTCGGCACGCACCGCTTCTTTTAGCTGGTCAGACGTGGCGCTGAGAAATTCCTTGCGGGAAAACTCTTTCCGCAAGCGAACCAGAAAGGCGGCTTGGGGATAGTGGTGCAGGAAATCGGCGCTCACGGTATAGATCTGCCTTTTGATGGCGTTGCGCGTGACGGCACGTTTGGCCCAGCGTTTGGGCACCATCGCACCGATCCAGGTGTCCTGAACCGGAAACAGGGCGGAGGCTGGATGGACCTTGCCCGCGATTTCTTCTTGTGAACGCTCGGGCCCCGTTTGCGACACTGCCGCATTGAGCCGGTTACGGTGCAATGCAAAGTGCTCGGTTTTGGCAACAATGCTGCCGGCAAGAACCGCCTGGAACTGGGGCCGGGTTTTAAGCCGCTGCACAAAACACCGTACGACCTGGTGCAACAAATGGTGCGCCAACCAGAACCCAGCCCAAGACTTGCCTGAAGTCTTCAGCGTGCAGGCTTAGACAGCCAGGCGCTTGCGGCCTTTGGCACGGCGTGCAGCAATCACTGCACGGCCGCCACGCGTTTTCATGCGGGTCAGGAAACCGTGCGTACGTGCGCGCTTGACTTTGGAAGGTTGGTATGTGCGTTTCATGATGGGTCCTACTGGCCGGTTGGCTACAAAACTTCCCTAGGCGATTCGAATGATCTTGGTGGCCATACAACACGGCCAGCTATGCAAGTCCGCAGGACTTGCAACACACCGGCACAACCTGCAACAAGCCATCAAAAGTGGCTTGGCAAACAAGGTCACGCAGGCGGCATCAATCCGCTACGAATCAGGGAAACCCATGATTATCGCAGATTTCCCAACGCTGGCAACAGCTTAGCGCAGCCATTGGGCGTAAAGGCTGAGATTGCAGGCCGGCAGCAAGGGGGTTTGCGCACATGGCTGGCCTTCATCACGCCTGATTTTGCGTCGCAAGAACAGCGCGGGAGGCCAGGACGACGCCAAATGCAAAGTCAACGCTGAAACCGGCGCGGCCGTAAAAAAATCACGGCCGCTTTCGCGGTTTTGGCGTGCGGGCGCTGTGTCTTATCTTTGTCTTACTTCTTTAATTCAAATTAGTAGTAGTAGTAAGGATCGGCGTTTTCTGTGTACAACCTCATTTTTCCTATTTTTATCAAGTACTTGGCGTTTGTTTAACCATGTGTTGTTGGCGCTTGAAAGTTACGGCTGGCGATGAATAACTTTGACTTTTGGCCCATCGTTGTGGATAAGTCATGGTTTATTCAAAAGTTGTCCCCACGGTTATTGGCAAGCTTTGCTTAGGCAGAATTAAGCATAAAGAATTCTTTTGCTGTTTATTTTTTGAACCTGCTCAGTTTTGGTCGGAATCCGTTTTTTACCCTTCATTCATTTCCCCGAATTCGAAGCCCTGAAAACCAGGTCGCGGCACGAGCAATCGTTTTTGAGAATCTTTGGGAATTCCGGACGGCTCTGGAATAGGTTAAAACCCCGTATGAGTTTTTGTGGATAACTAAGCTGCGGGACTACAATTGCGAGTGTTCAAAATTAACAATATCCACAAGCGGCTGCCGGCTGCTTCGCGTCTGCAGGCGGGTAGAACCAGCCATGAGTGAAGGTACAACTTACAACCTGGGTCATGGTTTGTGGCAAACCTGCGTCGACCATCTCGCACAGGAATTGCCGGAACAGCAGTTCAATACGTGGATACGCCCGCTGGCCGCCGACGTTGCGGAAGACCTGTCAAAAGTCACCATCCAGGTTGGGAACCGCTTCAAGCTTGACTGGATTCGGGCCCAGTACGCGGCCAGGATCGTCGCCCTGCTGGAAAAGGTTTCAGGTCAAAGCATTCCTCTTGAGTTAGCGCTTGCTCCGCGTGAAGCACAGTCCAAGTCATCATCCCTGACCCGGAGTTTCGAAGCTTCAGGTGTTCCTGAGCCGGTTGGTCTGGGCGTGGCGGAAGAAGTCGCCGGCGCCCCGTTTAAAAACCGGCTCAATACCGCGCTCACGTTTGACACCCTGATTGAAGGCACGGCCAACCGCATGGGCCGGGCCGCAGCCATGCATGTGGCCAGCAGCCTGGGGCAGCTTTACAACCCGCTTTTTATCTATGGCGGCGTCGGCCTGGGCAAAACCCACCTGATGCACGCCATCGGCAACAAACTGCTGGCTGACAACCTCAACGCAAAAGTTCTCTACATCCATGCCGAGCAGTTTGTTTCGGATGTGGTCAAGGCCTACCAACGCAAGACTTTTGACGAGTTCAAGGAGCGTTACCACTCGCTCGATTTGCTGCTGATCGATGACGTGCAGTTTTTCGCCAACAAGGACCGCACGCAGGAAGAGTTCTTCAACGCTTTTGAGGCCCTGCTGACCAAAAAATCACACATCGTGATGACCAGCGACACCTATCCCAAGGGCCTGACGGATATCCACGAGCGCCTGGTGTCGCGTTTTGATTCCGGCCTGACCGTCGCCATCGAACCGCCTGAGCTGGAGATGCGCGTGGCGATCCTGATCAACAAGGCCGGTGCCGAAGGCGCTGAAATGCCCGAGGAGGTCGCGTTTTTTGTCGCCAAAAATGTGCGCTCCAACGTGCGTGAACTTGAAGGCGCCTTGCGCAAGATCCTGGCTTATTCGCGTTTCAACCAGAAGGAAATCTCCATCCAGCTGGCCCGCGAAGCCCTGCGCGACCTGCTGTCCATACAAAACCGCCAGATTTCGGTTGAAAACATCCAGAAGACCGTCGCCGACTATTACAAGATCAAGGTCGCCGACATGTATTCCAAGAAGCGGCCGGCCAGCATTGCCAGGCCGCGCCAGATTGCCATGTACCTGGCCAAGGAACTGACCCAGAAGAGCCTGCCCGAGATCGGCGAGCTGTTTGGCGGCCGCGACCACACCACGGTGCTGCACGCTGTGCGCAAGATGTCTGCGGAGCGCCAGCAGATGACCGAGCTGAACCAGCAGCTGCATGTGCTTGAACAGACCCTCAAAGGGTAAACAGACGTCATGACCCTCCAAAAACCGCAAAAAACCCCGTTCCGGATAACTTTGGGTATAAGTTTTGAACAAGCCATGGCTTATCCACAGCGAGGAGGCTCAGGCCAAAGTTATTCATATTCGGCGGCTATGCTTGCGGGGGTTCTCAACACAAGGTTAAACAATCGCCAAGTGTTTGATTAAAAAGGGGAAAATAGCCCTGTCCACAGAAAAGGGCTGCCCTTACTACTACTACTAATTTGAATTAAAGAATTAAAGAGAAACAAAGAGGAAGTCATGATCGTTCTGAAAGCCACCCAGGATAAAGTTTTGTCGGTACTGCAATCGGTTGCCGGCATTGTTGAGCGCAGGCACACCTTGCCCATCCTCGCCAATGTGCTGATCCGCAAGACCGGCCCGCAACTGCAGCTGACGACCAGCGATCTTGAAATCCAGATACGCACCACGGCCGAGCTTGACGGCGACGCTGGCAACTTCACCACCACCGTGGGTGCACGCAAGCTGATTGACATCCTGCGGTCCATGCCCAGCGACCAGACCGTGTCGCTCGAGTCGGCGCAGAACAAGCTGATCCTCAAGGGTGGCAAGAGCCGCTTTACATTGCAGACGCTGCCCGCTGAAGACTTCCCGCTGGTCCAGGAAGCCGCCAACTTTGGCCCGGCCTTCTCGGTGCCGCAAAAGGTTTTGAAAGAGCTTTTGAACCAGGTGTCGTTTGCCATGGCTGTGCATGACATCCGCTACTACCTCAACGGCATTTTGTTTGTGGCTGAAGGCAAACAGCTCAGCCTGGTCGCCACTGACGGCCACCGCCTGGCTTATTCGTCCGCCACGCTGGACGTTGAAGTGCCCAAGCAGGAAGTGATCTTGCCGCGCAAGACGGTGCTTGAAATGCAGCGCCTGCTCAGCGACAAGGAAGGCGCGATTGAAATGCAGTTCGCCGGCAACCAGGCCAAGTTCAGCTTTGAAGGCATGGAGTTTGTGACCAAGCTGGTCGAGGGCAAATTCCCCGACTACAACCGCGTCATCCCCAAGAACCACAAAAACATCATCACCCTGGGCCGCCAGCCGCTGCTGGCCAGCCTGCAGCGCACGGCGATTTTGACCAGCGAGAAGTTCAAGGGCGTGCGCCTGAACATCGAACCCGGCACCCTGCGCGTGGCGTCCAACAACGCCGAGCAGGAAGAGGCCGTGGACGAGCTCGACATCGACTACGCAGGCGATGCGATTGAGATCGGTTTTAACGTCACCTACCTGATCGATGCCCTGGCCAATATGGACCAGGACATGGTGAAGATCGAACTGGCTGATTCCAACAGCTCCGCGCTGCTGACTATTCCCGACGACGCGGCCTTCAAATACGTCGTGATGCCGATGCGTATCTAGGTTTAAAAAACGTAAAAACCAACAACCCGAACCCGCTTGCCAAAGCGGGTTTGGTCATTCAAGAGATTGAGAAGTCCGAAGAAATTCGGAAAACTTTTGCGAAACATTTGCAAGAGATTCGGAAGAAAGCCGGTTATGACTGAAGAAAACAAAGTGAACGAAGCCGATCAGGTGCATGTATCCGACGGCGTCGCCAGCGAGGAAAGCTCCAATTTCCAGCCCAAGATCGACACCAACCAGGCCGGCGCATCCGAAGCCTATGGTGAAGGCTCCATCCAGATCCTCGAAGGCCTGGAAGCCGTGCGCAAACGCCCCGGCATGTACATCGGCGACACCTCGGACGGCACCGGCCTGCACCACCTGGTGTTTGAGGTGGTCGACAACTCGATCGACGAATCCCTGGCCGGCCACTGCGATGACATCCTGGTCACGATCCACTCCGACAACTCCATCAGCGTGGTCGACAACGGCCGCGGCATCCCGACCGGCGTGAAGATGGACGACAAGCACGAGCCGAAACGCTCGGCTGCCGAGATTGCCCTGACCGAGTTGCACGCCGGCGGCAAGTTCAACCAGAACAGCTACAAGGTCTCGGGCGGCCTGCACGGCGTGGGCGTGAGCTGCGTCAATGCGCTGAGCAAAATGCTGCGCCTGACGATTCGCCGTGACGGCAAGGTGCACGTCATGGAGTTTTCAAAAGGCTTTGTGCAAAACCGCATCGTTGAAACGGTGGACGGTGTTGAAATTTCACCGATGAAGGTGATGGGCGACACCGACAAGCGCGGCACCGAAGTGCACTTTTTGCCCGACACCGAAATCTTCAAGGAAAACAACGATTTCCACTACGAAATCCTCAGCAAGCGCCTGCGCGAACTGAGCTTTTTGAACAACGGCGTGCGTATCCGCCTGAAGGACGAGCGCACCGGCAAGGAAGACGACTTTGCCGGCGCCGATGGCGTCAAGGGTTTTGTCGGTTTTATCAACAAAGGGAAGACCGTGCTGCACCCCAACGTGTTTGCAGCCATGGGTGACCGCCAGAGCGACCAGGGCACCAACATCGGTGTGGAAGTCGCCATGCAGTGGAACAGCGGCTACAACGAGCAGGTGCTGTGTTTCACCAACAACATTCCCCAGCGCGACGGCGGCACCCACCTGACCGGCCTGCGCGCCGCCATGACGCGGGTGATCAACAAGTACATAGACGACAGCGAACTGGCCAAAAAAGCCAAGGTTGAAGTCAGCGGCGACGACATGCGCGAAGGCCTGTGCTGCGTGCTGAGCGTGAAGGTGCCCGAGCCCAAGTTCTCCAGCCAGACCAAGGACAAACTTGTGTCGAGCGAAGTGCGCGGCCCGGTGGAAGACATCGTCAGCAAGCTGCTGCATGACTACCTGCAGGAGCGCCCCAACGACGCCAAGATCATCGTCGGCAAGATCATTGAAGCCGCCCGCGCGCGTGAAGCCGCGCGCAAGGCCCGCGACATGACGCGCCGCAAAGGCGTGCTCGACGGCATGGGCCTGCCCGGCAAGCTGGCCGACTGCCAGGAAAAAGACCCCGCCATGTGCGAGATCTACCTGGTCGAGGGTGACTCCGCAGGCGGCTCCGCCAAACAGGGCCGCGACCGCAAGTTCCAGGCAATCCTGCCATTGCGCGGCAAGATCCTGAACGTTGAAAAAGCCCGCTACGAAAAGCTGCTGACCAGCAATGAAATCCTGACGCTGATCACGGCGCTTGGCACCGGCATAGGCAAGGCGGGCGGCAGCACCGGCAGTGATGACTTCAACGTTGCCAAGCTGCGTTACCACCGCATCATCATCATGACCGACGCCGACGTTGACGGCGCCCACATCCGCACGCTGCTGCTGACCTTCTTTTACCGCCAGATGCCCGAGCTGGTCGAGCGCGGCCACATCTACATTGCCCAGCCGCCGCTGTACAAGGTCAAGGCCGGCAAGGAAGAGCAGTACCTGAAAGACACCGCAGCGCTTGACGGCTTCTTGCTGCGCATCGCGCTTAAAGACGCATCGGTGCAAACCGCAGGCGAAGGCAGCGCGGTACTGACTGGCGAAACGCTGGCAGAGCTGGCACGCAAACACCAGCTGGCCGAGTCCGTCATTGCGCGCTTGCGCGGTTACATGGATGCCGAAGCGCTGAAAGCGATTGCCGATGGCGTGTCGCTCAACCTGGACACCGTGCCCGATGCCGAAGCCTCGGCTGCTGTGCTGCAGAAATTCTTGCCTACGGCTGAAGTCGCTGGTGAGTTTGACGTGCGCACCGACAAACCGATTCTGCGCATCAGCCGCCGCCATCACGGCAACGTGAAGAGCAGCGTGTTGACGCAGGACTTTGTGCACGGCGCCGACTATGCCTCGCTGGCCGATGCAGCCGCCACCTTCAAGGACCTGATAGGCGAAGGCGCCAAAGTCATGCGCGGCGAAGGCGAGCGCCAGAAGGAAGAAAAAGTCAGCGACTTCCGCCAGGCCATGAAATGGCTGATCGGCCAGGCTGAAAACGCCACCTCGCGCCAGCGCTACAAAGGCCTGGGCGAGATGAACCCGGCCCAGCTCTGGGAAACCACGATGGACCCGACCGTGCGCCGCCTGCTGCGCGTGCAGATCGACGATGCGATCGAAGCCGACCGCGTGTTCACCATGTTGATGGGCGACGAGGTTGAGCCGCGCCGCGAGTTCATTGAGCAGAACGCTTTGCGCGCTGCGAATATCGACGTTTAAGTTTTCTTTTTCACCTGACCATGACCGACACCACAGAACGCCCCGCGCTGCCCGACCACCTGTCAACCGACGAGCGTAGCCCGCACCACGTTGCCGCCATTTTTGAACATGACGTGGGCATCCGCTTCAACGACAAGGAGCGCAACGACGTGCAGGAGTACTGCATCAGCGAAGGCTGGATCAAGGTGCCCGTGGGCAACAAGGTGGACCGTAAGGGGAACCCATTGACGATCAAGTTGAAGGGGCGGGTTGAGGCGTTTTATAGGTAGAGGCGAGGACCCGATTAATCGCTATGAAGTAACTTTAGAGTCATAGATTAGTTTGCTCGACGGTGGCGCTGTGACCATCTGGTTCTGGCCTTATGCATTGATGTCCAAGGACCTTGTTTTATTGGGTTAAGAAATGGCGATTGAAAAGAAGAAGAAAAACAACCTCGATGAGCCGCCTCTCACATGCGTCGATCTTTTTGCTGGTGCAGGCGGGTTTTCGCTTGCAGCGTCAAATGTTGGTTTTCACGTCGTTGCTGCTGTTGAATTAAATAGCAACGCCTGTAAGACCTACCGCGAAAATTTGAATACAGCGAATGACACGACTCTGTATGAAGGCGACATTCTGCAGCTGGATCCCGTAGAAATTGCTAAAACACATTTTCCGGACAGCAAGGGTTGCGATGTCGTTTTGGGGGGGCCACCTTGCCAAGGATTTTCTGTGCATCGAATAAAAGGTGCAGGTATTGGCGATCCAAGAAATAAACTAATTCTTCGGTATTTCCAATTTGTGCAAGAACTCAAACCAAAGGTTTTCCTTATGGAAAACGTACCTGGAATACTTTGGGAAAGACACAAGGACTTCCTAGATGAGTTCTATTTGGCTGGTAAGGCGGCTGGATATGTGATTAAGGACCCGGTTGTTATTGACGCACGCGACTTTGGTGTGCCTCAGCGTCGGAAGCGAGTTTTCATTCTGGGGGTCCGCAGTGATGTCGAGCTAGATATTGTCTGGCCACCGAAAGCAACTTATTCTGGTGATAAGGCGGCGAAGACAGGTAGTCTGAAACCGTGGATAAACGCGAAAACTGTGTTCAAAAAATCAGTTAAGAAAAACGATAAGAATAACTTTCATATGCAACACACAGTCGCAATGATTGAGGTTTTCAAATCAACACCTCATAACGGAGGAAGCCGCTCACAGTCGAATAGAGTGCTTCCTTGTCATAAAGACCACGATGGTCACAAAGACGTGTATGGCCGGATCGATCCTTCGCAGCCCGCACCAACGATGACCACTGCTTGTATCAATCCCTCAAAGGGACGATTTTTACATCCTTCGCAGAATCATGGAATTTCTGTCAGACATGCTGCGCGATTTCAAACATTTCCGGATTGGTTCGTCTTTCAAGGAGGACTGATTTCCGCAGGTGAACAAATTGGCAATGCCGTTCCAATAAAACTGGGAGCTGTACTTTTGCGTCGAATTGCTAAAGGGTTAAGAAGAAAAGAAAGTTGATATAACAGGAGGAGGCGACTATGGTGAGTGCAATCGCGTTTCAAACGCGAGCGAGGACGATCGATCATCTCGGACGTGAACAGATAGCTGACGTCCCGACAGCGATTAGTGAACTGTGGAAAAACGCCTATGACGCCTATGCTCGGCAGGTAGCGCTTCACATTTACGAGGGGCTGCCGCCAACAGCCATGATTGCCGATGATGGCCACGGCATGAGCATGTCTCAGTTCATTGAAAGTTGGCTCGTTGTGGGAACGGAGTCAAAAGCTGCTGGTGCCTTGGTGGCTGAGAATTTGCGGCAGGGTTTATCAGAACGCCCGAAGCAAGGACAAAAGGGGATAGGGCGACTATCGGTGGCCGCGCTCGGTTCCGCTGTTCTGGTTCTATCTAAGCAGCGCAACAACAACTTTGTCGCTTGCTTGGTTGACTGGCGGCTGTTTGAAAATCCTTATGTGTTCTTACAGGACATTCGTCTACCGGTTGTGGAGTTTTCTTCGCGCGAAGACCTTAAGGTACTGCTGCCTCAACTCAGAGCCTCGATCGTCGAAAATCTTTCGCCGGAAGATGGTAATCCTGATCGAGCAGAGCGTCTGCGAGACGCATGGAGAAGATTTGATGAGCATGAGGTTAGTCAAGACGCTCGTACGCTGACCACCTCTACTCAAATCAAAACGCTCGCTGAACTTACCTGGGATGTTGAGTTGCAGTTGGGGGATTGGCCCGTATGGAGCGGCGCTTGTCCGGCAGGGACCGCTTTGGTGATGTTTGACTTAAACAGCGCGCTGACTGCATGGGTGCCTGGGCAAGGAACCGTTCCTAGTGATGCACAGCAGTCGAGTCGTGCATCTTTAGTTCGAACGTTAAGTGGCTTCTCCGACCCATACGACGATCAGGTAGATGACGTCTTAGATTACAAGGTTATTGTGCACACCGCGACGGAAAAAAATGTTGTGGTGGGTAGGGAAGCGGGCTATGGAATTGGATTTCTGCACAGCCTGGATCACGTATTGGAAGGCGCCTTTGATGAGGAGGGCATCTTTCACGGAAGAGTCAAAGCTTTTGGAAAGGATATTGGGAAAGTAGAGCTGACTCCCCCGCAACTACAACCTACTAGTTCTAAGGATCGCATCGGCGCATTTTCGCTTGTGATTGGTGCGTTTGAACCCGTTGCCAGATCGTCGATTCTTCGGCCAGAGATTCATGCCAGCGTTGTAGAGAGAGCTCAAACGCATTCGGGTCTCAGTATCTATCGCGATGGCCTACGCGTTATGCCTTACGGGCGACCAGAGAACGATTTTTTTAAGATAGAAGAGCGAAGGCAGTCGCAGGCCGGGCGCGAGTTTTGGGCTAACCGGCGCCTTTTCGGAAGAATCGCGATTTCACGTGCCGCTAACCCAAATCTGCGAGATAAGGCTGGCCGAGAAGGTTTGATTGATAACACGGCGAGTAGAGCAATCCAGATTTTGATGATTGAGTTGCTGAAGGTTACTGCTCGGCGTTATTTTGGCGGTGACTCACCGGTAAGAAAAGAACTCTTACCCGCGATTGAGGCGGAGAACGATGCCGCTGCGGAGGCGGCAAAGAAAACCCAAAGTAGGCAACTCGCGGGCTTTAGGCAGATCGTTAGAGAGCAATCCGCGCGGCTCGACGTTGCACTGGCGAAGTCCAAAGCGACACGCGCCAAGCTCGATGTTGCTGTTGATATTGGAAGCGCAAATGCTGTCTGGAACTTAAACGGTGAGGTAGATGAGCTCGTGAGCGAGCGCGCCTCTTTACGTGTTCCACCGAAACCGAAAAAGCTAGGAAAATTTGAAGACGTATACCGAGACTACCGTGATCGGTATGCTGAAATGGCGGCCCATGTAGATGGGCTGCGCGAACTATGGACGGAGGCCGCCTCACGCCTTAATGCAAAGCCAGCTATCGATGTCGCGAGATCGCAATTAAGCCGAAACCAAAAAGCAATAACGGATCAGCTGGGAAAGTGGCGTCGCGAAATAGAAACTCTCTTGCGCAGCGAATTCAAGCGGATTGGAGACAAAGTCGATGAGGATGCAAAAGAGTATTACAAAGAAACGGCGTCGTTGCTAAAGGGCGTGGAAGCTGCAGTCACGCCGCTCAGGGTGGCCATAGAGGAAATGGATCAGACGCGTGAGCGTCTTTTTCTTAGGTTCTCGGAGGTATATGAGCCCTATCACAGGGCCATGAAACAGCTATCAGAGGGTCTTGATTTAGACGGTGCTCTTGCTTATGCCGCAGCTCACGGAGATACGCTCGAACGGCGGCTCGAGCAGGTTCAAAGCCTTGCTCAAGTGGGCATCAGCGTGGAAATACTTAGCCACGAGCTTCACACATTGGATCGCCGCCTTGCTGCAAGTTTAGAAGCTTTGCCTGAGTCTGTTAGAGGATTGTCCGCATTTCAAACTGCTGAAGCGGCAAGAAAAGAGCTTGTAGAACGATTGCGATTTCTTTCGCAGATGCAAATTGCGGGCGGGGATACGCGGGAGAAAATTTCCGGAATAGATATTGAAATTTACTTGGTGGAGTTTTTCGGCCCACTTCTGTCGGAGCAAGGCATTACTTTGCGGGCTACGGACGCGTTTTCTAACGCGGCATTTTTCGAGTTTCCGTCGCGAATATTTCCGGTGTTTATCAATTTGGTGAATAACGCAATTTATTGGGTGTCAGAACTGACTGGTAGTAAGGAAATTCTTCTTTCCGCAGGACACGACACTTTGATGGTTAGTGATAACGGTCGGGGCATTGACCCAGAGGACATTCCAAGTTTATTTGAACTGTTTTTTAGTCGACGAACACGTGGCAGAGGAGTCGGGCTTTATCTTTGTCGGCAGACTTTGGCGGCAGGCGGACACAAAATCGACTACGTTGTTGACCAAGCTAAAAAGGAGCTCTCAGGTGCAAATTTTGAGATCACGTTGAGGAGTGGGTTTGATGCCTAACGTTTCTCTTGAGTTGATAGAAGAGGCATTCATTGCGCCCATTCGCTTTGCGTTACTCGTTGATGATCAGTTTCCGATCTATTCGAAGATAGTCGACAAAGCGCCTGCGGCATCGCAAGACAGCGATCGAGCGGCAAAGCTCTTCAATTTTTGCCGTGGCAAAGGCTGGCTTTGCGATGTTGACAATGGCGCGTCTGATAAAGATCAGGAGCGGATAAGTCACTTGCATCAATCGGACTTGCTGGTGGTCGACTTTCACTTAGACCCCGCTAAGCAAGAGGATCCGGCGCGTGCCCTCCAGATATTGCAGCAGCTTGCTCAATCAGAGCATATGAATCTAGTGATCATCTATACGGCTGCTGAGCCTCCATCCGTTGTCCAGGAGGTGGCCTTCAGCCTTGGCGCCGGTGTCACATTGGATGCGGACAAATTTAAAAATGGAGTTCAATGGCTTGAGGACTTAGATCCGGATATTGAGCGAACTATCAGCGTGCAATTGAATACGGCTGTGCTTGATAATTTTTTATACGGAAAGAAGCCGAACGGAGATTCGAACGCGTTACGCAAAGCCATTCAAGAAGCAGGAGCTGCCACGGGAGATTTGCAAAATCTTGTCATCAACGTCTTATGTCAACTGGCAATGGAGACGCGTGTAACTCCGGACGTTGTTGCAAGGAGGGCAAAACAACAAGGCGCTAGGGTCAGTTTTGGAAAGAAAGACGAATCTTTCTGGGTGACTCAGGGCAATGTATTTGTAGTTGTCGTTAACAAACAGGACGAGCCAGCTGTATTAGTAGAGCGTTTGCGTTCAGCTCTAGTTGCGTGGAATCCTCCAGCGCTACAAGTCATGATGGTGCATGCGAGGGCGGCACTGGAACGGGCGGGGCGTTTGCCCGATGAAAAGGTTCTTGAGTCTTCACGACGCCAAGCGGGTTGGATATTGCGAATACTTTTGGGTGAAACGGCAGAGATACGCAGAACGCATTTGCAAGAACTGTATGACCGCATTTTCGGTCGGCTTGTTAATACTATCAGTACCTCAATTAGTGAGTTCGGCTCCAAAGTATTTGAGCCTATGGCTGGAGTTACGCCACTATTGCAGGCGGCAACTATGGCTGGAGATGAATCTCTTAACGAGATCGTGGTGTTTCATGCGCTAAATGAACATTTGTGTTCCGAGCCTCATGTAGATGACTATATAAGCACAGGGGTGGTGTTTCGTAGTCTGATAAATGGCACTTGGGACTATTGGGTTTGTTCGTCACCTGCTTGCGATTTGGTGCCGGGGCAGGCAACTGGGTGGGATGGAGAAATGAAGCCCTTGCTTCCGATCACTGCCGCGCGGTTAAATCCCATACGGCAATCAGTCACAGTAGGGACGCTGCTTCAAGATGCGACTCACTGCCGTCATTTGTTTTTATCTGAAGGCGGTAAGCCCATCGCGCTTGAAATCGTGGACTCGAAGTCTAGGCAGATGCGATTGGAAATGATGCTAGTCGAAAAGGAAGGTCGAATTGAGAACGCTAGCTTTTCGGCCCGCGTATTACGGGTAGATGGCGACGGAAAGCCCACTACCAATAATGTGGACTTCGAAGTCGTTGGCATGCTGAGGAAAGATTACGCAAATCGCATTCTTGCCGAATCTGGACAACAGCGGGCGAGAATCGGGGTTGATTACGTAAATCGCCCTCGGTGAGCCTAGCTCTCGAGAAATGCGATCAGGCGAAATTGCAAGGCCATAATGAGATCGACTTTCGTTTCACACTCCCATACGACAAGAGTTGCCCAGCCAAGATTCTCCAGAGCACGTATTTGGCTTGAATCTCTTTTTTTGTTTTTCTTAATTTTTAGGCACCAGAAGTCATGGTTTGAGCTCGGGAGTGCTCCACGCGGGCAAGAATGGCCATGCCAGAAACAGCCATTCACCAGAATCACTTTTTTGCGAGAGGAAAGAACAATATCGGGGGTTCCCGGCAGGCGTTTACTGTGAAGGGCATACCGATATCCAAGCCGATGGAGAGTATTGCGCACGATTAGTTCTGGTGCCGTGTGTTTTGTGCGAACCTTTCGCATTAAGGTACTGCGTTGTTTGTTAGTAAGGCGATCCATGGATGTGGAATGTCCTGTCACTTAATGTTCATCCGAGAGCGCGCCATCAGATGAACCCATGGACGGTTGCGTGCCATGTCAGAAAGTCTTCCCTAGGGCTGAATCGATCTGGCTTCACAATTCTCTGACCATCACAGGAGAGAAGTAGTTTCATCAGAGGGCTCTGATCCGTATGGTTTTTAAGCGTACTAGACACGCATACTCTCAGATTCGGGAGCACGGTAATTAAGCCGCGGTCAAAAGCTTTGTCATGTAGCGCGGAGAGACATAAGCCGTTGCGCGGGTTCATGCGGTCATGAATGCCTTTACTCCAAGGGATAATGTGGCTTGCGACAACCAACTTTGCGTCGCTTAGTCCGCTAATGCAGCACGTCGCGTTGTAGCTTGTAAGAACGGACCTTCGGAACCTAGCCTGAGTGGTACGGACTTCAATTGTGCTAAGGCGTGTAGTTGCGATAGATGACTTTACTTCGTCGAGTAGATCTATGTCCGATTCTTCACCGTGGCTTGTTGCAAGTTTGTCGTAGATCTCACCGGCTTCGCGGATAGTAGCGTCCCAGTTGCCATCTAGTTCGGCCCAGATCTCTCGGTCTAAGGTCGAAGCCCCTTTTAGTCCGACGCGACCGCTCTCAACTATTCGTTCGTCAAGACTAGCCAGATTGCTTAGCTTCATGGATACCGAGCTGGGAGTCCGGCCTAACCAATTTGCGAGCTGGATGATGTCGCGATTGCGGTGATCAAGTTGTCCGAAACGGAGCTTTGTATATAAATAAATCGCTGCCAGAATCTCAGATCTTGTCCAGTGATTGGGAGAGTTGGCCATAAAGTTCCCTCGGAATAGAAGAAGAATTGATCAACATGAGCGTGATGGCCACGAGACATAACTGAGCTAATTTCCTCTGATCAACTCAGTTGTGAGTGCGATCTATGAGACGTTATATCGAAGAATTAGAAGGTCCGCTCACAGGGGTTTCTTCATCCCCAAAACTCTAATGAACGCGGAGCATGCCTAACACCTCACCCGCTCCCCGAAAGCATCATGTCCCATGTCTCCGTGGGCACCAACAATTTCCCACGCGCCAAGGCCTTCTATGACGCTGTGCTGGGCACGCTGGGTGTTGGTGTGGTGATGGAACACCCCGGCGCTGCGGCTTATGGCCGGGCGTTTCCGGAGTTCTGGCTGCAGGTGCCGCATGATGGCGGCAAGGCTGTTGTGGGCAATGGCTCGCACTTTGGATTTTTGGCCACATCAAAAGCCCAGGTGGATGCCTTCTACGCCAAGGCGGTGGAGATGGGCGGACAGGGTGATGGTGCGCCTGGGCCGCGTGAGCATTATGGGCCGCAGTATTACGGTGCGTTTGTGCGTGACCTGGACGGGCACAAGATCGAGGCGATGTTCTGGGATGTGCAGGCGACTTGAAGCGCCCGGCATGTAAAGCCATGCCCCCGAAACCCGCGCCAGCCGCGGCTTGAGGCATTTGCTTACCAGGCGCAACGTGGCAGACGCAGAGCTGCGGTGCTGGTGATGCAGGATGGACTTTTGTGTCTTTCGACAAGGAGTCAAGCATGGCAAAGCCTCAGAACTTTTTGCTGCGTCCGCGTTACCTGCGGGCCATTCCTTCCCTGGTGGTGTTGACCACCGCGATGGCCTGGGGGGTGGCTTCTGATCCGGATGTGATGGATGCGACGAGCAGGAAGGCCGGCATCACGCTGCAACAGCGGGCTGGCGACGCACCCGGCAGCGCTGCTGTGGCCGGTGACCCTTATTCGCTGGGATTGCTGCCGCGTCGTTGAAAAGGGTGCTTCACAGGCCTGGCCTGGTGTTTTTAATGGCAAACAGGCCCTCAGTCGGCGTGTAGCAAGCGCAAGCAGCTATCGAAACAGTAGCGCTCAAACCGGCCTCAGGGCAAATTCAGACGCCGCAGGCGGCATTTTCTAATGAAATCAGCCGCTGGCCCCCGTGTTCCGCGCGCGACCAGCTACCAAATTGATAGCGTTTGATTTGCGCTCCTTGCCCCGGTGTGTAACTCAAGCGGTCAGTTGCCGATACATCAGACTACGGGCTGATTGCTTATATGTTTCGGGTTTTTGCTTAGGTATTTTTACTTTAGAGTCCCTACAAACACGGGCGCGGGCAGCGCCTGAAACAATAGCGGATTGACGATGTGTTGCTGCGGCATTCAACGTGTTTCATAGCCGTCTCTTGAAGACGGCGGCCGTAGCGCCCACTTTCAACGGAAGCCCTCCGGGATTCCACAGGACTCCATGAACTTTTATCCGATTCTTTTGCTGATGGCGCTGCTGCATGCCTATGTGGGCTGGCGTGTGCTGCCCGGGCTGGGTGCGTACCCGCAGGGGCAGGTGCTGCTGCTCGTGGTGCTGGTGCTGTCGACCTTGCTGATGCCGCTGGGCCTGCTGGGCAGCCGTGTGGTGCGCCAGCCCTGGGCGGACCGCCTGAGCTGGGTGGGCCTGCTGCTGATGGGTTTGTTCTCGTCGCTGTTTGTGCTAACGCTGTTGCGTGACGTGGCCTTGCTGCTGCTGTGGCTGGCCGATGCCCTGACACCGCTTGCCTTGCCGCTGGCGCAGTGGCGCACGGCCTCTGCCGAAGTCGTGCCGGTGCTGGCCCTGCTGGTGACCTTGCTGGGCTTTTTGAACGCGCGGCGCACGCCTGCGGTGGTGCGGGTGGATGTGCCGATCAGGGGCCTGCCTTCGGCGTTGCAGGGCTTTACGGTGGCGCAGATCAGCGACATCCATGTGGGGCCGACCATCAAGGGTGCTTACCTGCAGCGCATCGTGAACAGGGTGAACGGGCTGCGCGCCGACATGGTGGCCATCACGGGCGACCTGGTGGACGGCAAGGTGGCCGAGCTGGCCGGGCATGTGGCACCGCTGGCGGGCCTGAAGTCGCGCCACGGCACTTTTTTTGTGACGGGCAACCATGAGTACTACTCGGGCGCGCATGCCTGGGTTGCCGAGCTGCGCAGGCTGGGGCTGACGGTGCTGATGAACGAGCATGTGGTGCTGCACCACGGCAAGGCGGCACACACGGCGCTGACGCCCCTGGGTGACCCGCAGGAGGATGAACACATCATGGCGCCGCTGGTGCTGGCAGGCGTGACGGATTACAGCGCGCACCACTTTGACGAAGCGCACCGCAGCGACCCGCAAACGGCGCTGGAGGGCTCGCCACTGGCCGCGTCTGTGCGTTTGCTGCTGGCGCACCAGCCGCGCAGTGCGGCGGCGGCCGCCAGGGCGGGTTTTGACCTGCAGCTGTCGGGCCATACGCATGGCGGGCAGTTTTACCCCTGGAATTTGTTTGTGCGCTTTCAGCAGCCGTTTACCAATGGCCTGCACAAGCTGCAAAACCTGTGGGTGTACACCAGCCGGGGGACGGGCTACTGGGGCCCGCCCAAACGCTTTGGTGCGCCTTCGGAGATCACGCAACTGCGGCTGGTCGCGGGCTGAGCCTGGCGAGTGGTTTTACGTGGCTACGCAGATCACCCTGTAAACCGTTCGCCCTGAGCCTGTCGAAGGGCCTGGTTGTGAGGGGCAAGGCTTCGACAAGCTCAGCCCGAACGGTGTGAGCGCCGATTCGTTATTTTTGTTGCAAACAGGCCGCTGGCCGGCGTCTAGTGCGCGCGGATAGCTATTAATTTGGTAGCGATTTTCGCTTCTTCACCAGCTTGAACCTCGCCGGTCTGTTGCGCTCCGCAGCCCTTGGCTTTAGCCGTAGATCGGGCCATACTGATACCAGAGCCTGTTTACGATCTATACGGAGTCGCGCAAGCACCTTGTCGGGATGGGCTGCAAGGCGCGGTGCGCCGCCAATAACTGGTTATTGGCAAGCAGCGCAACGCTGCAGACCGCCCGAGAAGGTACTTGCCCTTCGGGTTGGGGTGAAATCGGGCGATTGCGCCGCCCAGGCCCTTGCATGGGCATGAGCCCATGCGGCATGCCCGGACAGCACACTCATCCCGATTGCACCCCAACGCGACCCCGTATAGATCGTAAACAGGCTCTTAAGGCGGGACGCCGTGTTCGGCCTCTAACTCGGGAGTACGCCATGCTGGATTGGGTTGGATACGCAAAAGAGCTGATGGGCCGCATAGGCGAGATCGGCCGCCTGAGCCCGGACACCTTGAGGGGCTACCAGATGCTGTCGGGCGCGGGCGAGAAAACCGCGCACCTGGACGCCAAGACGCGCGAGCTGATTGCGGTGGCTGTGGCGGTGACCACGCGCTGCGATGGCTGCATCACCGTGCACACGGCGCAGGCGCTGAAGGCCGGTGCAACACGCGAGGAAATCGCCGAGGCCCTGGGCGTGGCCGTGGCCCTGAATGCGGGCGCGGCCATGGTGTATTCGGCGCGTGTGATGGATGCGGTGCACGCGCACCAGGGCAGTTAATTCAATATAAGCACCCCGCCGGCCAGCGGCGGGGGTTGGGCTTATTTGCCGTCGGGCAGCTCGATCTTGACTTCGAGCACGTCCAGGTTGTCCTGGCGCTCCAGGTTGACCTTGATGTCGTTCGGGTTGATGTTGATGTACTTGGAGATCACCGCGATCAAGTCGCGCTGCAGCGCCGGCAGGTAGTCGGGCTCGTGGCCCTGGCGGCCAGAGCGCTCATGTGCCAGGATGATCTGCAGCCGCTCTTTGGCGACGCTGGCGGTCTTTTTCTTCTCGCCGAGCAGGAAGGATAAAAATGAAGCCATGGCGTTTTACTTGCCTCCAAAGACGCGTTTGAAGAAGCCGGTTTTGGGGGCGTCGATAAAACGCAGCGGCTTGTCTTCACCCATGAAGCGGGCGATCACGTCCTTGTAAGCCTCGGACACGTCGCTGCCGGTCATGTGCACAGCGGGCACGCCCTGGTTGGAGGCTTGCAGCACGGACTCGGACTCGGGGATCACGCCGATGAGCTTGATGCGCAGGATGTCCTTGATGTCTTCGAGCGAGAGCATCTGGCCCTGGTCAACACGGCTGGGGTTGTAGCGGGTGATCAGCAGGTGTTCCTTGATCGGGTCGCCGCCTTCCATGCCGCGCTTGGTCTTGCTCGACAGCATGCCCAGGATGCGGTCGGAGTCGCGCACTGACGACACTTCGGGGTTGGTCACGACCAAGGCCTCGTCGGCAAAATGCATGGCCAGCAGCGCGCCGGTTTCAATGCCAGCCGGGGAGTCGCAGATGATGTATTCAAAGTCCATGGCGGCGAGGTCGTTCAGGACTTTTTCGACGCCTTCCTTGCTCAGGGCTTCCTTGTCGCGGGTCTGCGAGGCGGCCAGCACGAAGAGGTTGTCGCACTGCTTGTCCTTGATCAGCGCCTGGTTCAGGTTGGCTTCGCCCTGGATCACGTTGATCAGGTCGTACACCACGCGGCGTTCGCAACCCATGATGAGGTCGAGGTTGCGCAGGCCGACGTCAAAGTCGATGACGGCGGTTTTGTGGCCGCGCAGGGCCAGGCCGGTTGCAAAGCTGGCGCTGGTGGTGGTTTTGCCCACGCCGCCCTTGCCGGAGGTAACCACGATGATTTTTGCCATGGGTAAAAAGTCCTTTGAAGAATTAGTAGGTAGAGGGTTCAGGCCGGCGTGGGGGCATCATGCTTTTCCGGAGACCTTGATCGGGTCCATGACGAGCTTGTCGCCTTCCGGGCCGGGCACCAGGCGGACCTGCGTAGGCTGGCCCCAGACGCCATCGGGCAGGGGGTTTTCGCTGGTGCGGTAAATGCCTGCAATCGAGATCAGTTCCGGCTCCAGGCACAGGGAAAAAATACGCGCGTCGGCATTGCCGCGTGCACCGGCCATGGCCTTGCCGCGCAGTGGCGCGTAGACATGGATGTGGCCATCGGCAATCACTTCGGCGCCGGGGTTGACCATGGCCAGCACCACCAGGTCGCGCCCGCGCGCGTAGACCTGCTGGCCGGAGCGCAGCGGTTTGTCTATGACCAGTGCGCCCGGTGCTGGTGCTGGCGGCGCTTCTGCCGGGGCGGCCCTGCTTTTGGGAGCGGCGCGCTCGGGGGCTGGTGCGGGGGCGCTGACGCGTGCGTCCGGCGCGGCCACCAGGCCGGCGGCCAGTGCGGCGGCCATTTGTGCCGGGCTGCCGCCGCGTACCGCGATGGGTGCCACGCGGTAGGGGCGCATCATGGCGACCAGTGCGGCAAAGTCAATGGCGCCTGCGTCGGCTGCGAGCGACGACAGTTCTATGACCAGCGGGTCGTTGTCAAAAAAGTCGGGGATGTCGCCAAAGCGTGTCGCCAGCTCGCGCGCCAGCGCGGCCAGGTCGGTGGATTTGAGTAACAGCGCTACCAGCGGGAGGTTGGCGCTTTTGATTTCGAAGGTGGCGGGGCTGCTGGCCGGGAGGGCGACGGTCATGAGGTGCTAAGCATCGCTGTACAGCGCGGGAAAAAAGACATGGGGCGCAATGGGGGTACGGGTTGGGCGTACGGTTTTTCGGTAGCCTGAAAAGCTTCAAATCTTAACAGCGGGGCATGACGCAGTTGTTAGGGAATGAAACGCCGTGCAGCGTAGCGCCGGCGCGGCAACTGTGGGACGATAGCGGGAACAACTTGTTTTCAGGAGCCGGCCCATGACTTTGGATGTGCATGTGCTGCGTCTGCAGCCCGGGGACGACCTGCGCGGCGCGCTGGAAGCGGCTTTCCGGGACCTGCACGCCGCTGGTGCACCGGCAGCGGCCTGTGTGGTGTCGGCGGTGGGCAGCCTGTCGCAGGCGGTGCTGCGTTACGCGGCGGAACCACAAGGCCTTTTGCGGGTCGAAGCCTTGGAGTTGCTCACGTTGTCGGGCACTCTGGGTGTGGGCGGTGTGCACCTGCATGCGAGTGTGGCGGATGCCCGGGGCCGGGTGAGCGGCGGCCATGTGATGCCGGGTTGTGTGGTGCGCACCACGGCGGAGATTGTGCTGGCGCTGTTGCCGGGCTGGTCGTTTGAGCGTGCGCTGGATGCCGGTACCGGGTTCAAGGAGCTGGTGGCGCGGCGTTTGTAGGGTTCGGGTCAACGCATTTTTGCAAAGAGGTGTCGTGATGGGTAAAACAGGATCTGGTTTTGCGCGGTCATCGAAAAAGCCGTTGATGGCGATCATGCTGGCGCTGTCGTTTTCATTGGCGCCGTCCTGGGTGGCCGCGCAGGGCGGCATGGGCTCGTCGTCGGGGGCCTCGGCAGGGCAGCCGTCGCAGAAAAAGCTGGTGAACCCGCTGAACCGCAACCCTAGCCGGCGCAGCGGCATACCTGACACGGCGCCGGTTCCGGACGATCCGCGCAATTCGAGTACGCGGCCTACCTTGCCGGCGGCGCCGAGCACGCCGGACCCGCGTGATGTGGTGCCGCCGCAGCCGGACAGTTCTCGGGATTTGAAGTGATATTTTTGGCCTTTTCGGGCGCTGGCGTTCTGAATATGCGCGCAGTCAGCTATTGAATTTGTAGCGAACGAGACACCGTTCGGGTTGAGCTTGTCGAAGCCTTCGCTGGTTTGGGTGTGTTGCCCTTCACTGGCAGGCCGGGGATAGCCCGGCGGCTAGTCACTTTCTTTTGCTTCGCCAAAAGAAAGTAACCAAAGAAAAGGCGACCCGCAGTCTGGGTCCCTTCACTTCGTTACGGGCAACCTGCGCTGCTCGATTCCGGCGGCGGTCCAAACAACTCGCCTTCGGCTCAAACAAGTTTGGCCCGACCTTCCGCCTCCATCTGCGCTGCTCGGCCCAGCCAGGACGGCGGGGGAGATAAAACGGGGTCAACGGAGGGGATTTCTAATAAAAAATGCCCGTGGCCGCCGTTCCATGAGCGCAACCAGCTATCAAATCAGTAGCATTTCGGGTGTGTCCTCAATCATGATGATGCCGTCCTCAGCGCTGTCCGTTACCGGCGTGTTGGCGACAAGCCTTGGCTCGGTCCGGTTGTGCCAGTGGCGGCGTGGCATGCCTTTTTTCATGGTGCGGAGTTTTTGCCGTGCCGGTTTGAAGACGCGCTGGTAGCAACTGAGCCAGTGCTGCTGGCCTGCGTTGGGCTGGGGCACTTCGCTTTGTTGTGCGCCAGGGCCGAAGCGCAGCTGTGTGCCGTCCCACTGGATGCTGCACTCGGGGGTGAGGATGGCCCAGCGCATTTGTGCGAAGCGGCGAGCCAGGAAGGGGGCCACGGTTTCGACAACGTGGTGTTCGGGTTCCAGCCAGGCGACGTGCAGCAAGCCGCTTTCGGGGTGGGTCCTGAAGGTGTCGTCCTGCACGGTGCGGAAGTACACAAAGGCCTTGATCTTCTGTATTTCGCCTTGCACGGCCTGCGCCATGTCCCGTGCCTGGACCATGTCGGCGTCCAGCGGGTCCTGTCGCAGGCCGGGTTCATGCGCCAGGCGCCAGAGGATGCGGTAGAGCAGGCCGAAACGGTTGGGGTCGCTGTGCAGGACCACGCTTTGGCATAGCGTTAAAAACTCGGGCGGCACGCCGACGGCGGGTGCATCGCTGAAGGCGCTGTGCTGCGCCGGCATGCCGATGCTGGAGCTGTCGCCGGTCAGTTCCATGCCTGCCGTACCGGTGCTGTGCCAGCTGACCTGCTCGGGCAGCACCTGCCTTGCCAGCAGGGCGCGTGCCGCGCGGCGAAAGCCCTCCAGGTCCGTCGGGCCCTGCAGAGTTACCGGCAGCAGGGCTTGCGGGAAGAGGTCGTTCGTCAGCAGGTCATTCATCACGCCCATACAAAAACTCCTTGCTTCACCACTTGGAGGCGCCCCTGTCCCGGATAGTTCTGCCAGCGCTGTAGGCGAAGGTGCCGATACGCCAGCAGAAAGTCGGTCATGCCAGGGTCGCCAGACCGGACGGGTAGAAGACCGGCATGTGGCGTGCGGATTTAATAAACACTGTATTAATATACAGTGTTTCGGGTCTTTTGTGTTATTGGCGTTTTGCTCCCGGGGCCGCCGCGGGGAGTTAAAGCGCAATCTCCGCTGCAAGCGGGGCGTGGTCAGACAGGTGTGACCACGGTTTGCTGGGCAGCACCATGGGCGCGTGGCCTATGGCGTTGCGTACATAAATGCGGTCCAGCCGTAGCAGGGGCAGGCGTGCCGGAAAGGTCCGGGCGGGGTGTCCGTGGGCCTGCACAAACACTTCATGAAGGGCGGCGCCCTCTGCGAGCTGGCGGTGCGCGCGGTGCCGCCAGTCGTTGAAGTCGCCGGCCACAACCAGGGGCGCGTGGACGGGAACGGCCTTGTGCACCAGCTGGCAGAGCATGTCCATTTGTTTGGTGCGATGCGCCTCGGTCAGGCTCAGGTGCACGCAGATGGCATGCACGTTCACCTTGTGCCCAGGGATGTGCAGTTCGCAGTGCAGCAGGCCGCGCCTTTCGGGCCCGCTGATGGACACGTCGTGGTTCTCATAACGCACGATGGGAAACTTGGACATGATGGCGTTGCCGTGGTCGCCATGGGTGTAGACGGCATTGCGGCCATAGGCAAACTGCGGCCAGATGGTGTCGGCCAGGAATTCGTAGTGTGGGGAGTCGGGATAGTTGTCGAACTTGTCCGGGTGTTTGGCGTGGCTGCCCGTGACCTCCTGCAGAAAGACCACATCGGCGCCAACGCTGCGCACGGCTTCGCGCAATTCGGGCAGGATGAACTTGCGGTTGAAAAATGTAAATCCCTTGTGGATGTTGACCGTCAGCACCTTGATGGAAAAGGTCCTGGCCGCCATGGCCAGGGCTTCCTGTGCGGCGACCATCACGTCGGTATCGGCGGTGGGCGTCACCACGACGCTGACCGTCTTGCTGATTTTGATAAGGGATTCGGGGTTGGGCATGAGGCAATAAACCGGCCGGGAAAAAACGGGAGCCAGCGTGAAAAATCAATACGCCATTGTTACGCTGGTGGCGGCAGGGTGGGTGTAGGACCACAAGCTAATTTTGGCTGTAAGGTCTTTGGGCGCGTGGTGCCGGTCCCCTGTGTAAAGCGCGCTGTCCTACGCGTCTGGGCGCGACCCGCCGATAAGCCGATCCCGGTTTCCCGCCTAAATTGAAGCAAGTCATGCCCGGCTTGGCCTCGGCCTTTGCAGTGGCGCCAACTGTTCTGGTGCTTTTGCAAGGTTTCTGCCTGGTTCCGGAGATCATGACCCGCTCTGCCCTGCTCAGGTTTCTTCAAGGAGTTAGAAATGAACAAATTCTTAATGCGATCCCTTTCTGTTGCCATGGCCCTGACGGGCGCGCTGGCCTTTGCCGCGCATGCCCAGGGCGGCCCCGATACCGGGGTGCGTACCGGCATGAACGCCAATATTGGCGCTGATGTGCGCGCCAGGGCGGGTGTCGAAGCCAACAACGGGTCGGCTGGGGGCGGCATGAGCGGCAACAACGATGTCAAGGCGGGAGCCACCACGCAAACATCGGGAGGCGTCAAAGGCGCGCTCAGCGAGGCGGCCGGCGCCACCAAGCGGGCGGCCACGCGCGCCACCAATGCGGTGGGCAATGCCGCCGCGCGTGCTGATAACAGCATTCAACGGGCGCTGCCCGCCAATGCTGCCGGCCGCGCGTCAGCCGGTGTGCAGGGCTCAGGGAACCTCCCCGGCCAGGCGCAATAAGGCAGACGTAGAAGCCGCATCCAGGCGGCTTTCGTGTTTCGGCACGGAAGGCGGTCCTACACGATCACAGCCTGAGCGCCCACGGGGGAAGTTTGGGCGGCAAACTAAATTGCAGGCGGGGCAATCAAAAGGCCTCTCGGCAGGGGCTTCGGAGTTTGTGGGTCCCTCTTCTTTTAAACCAAGGAAATAACAAATGAAAAAGTCAACAATGTCGATTCTTCTGGCTGCCATGATGGCCGCCTCTGGTTTGGCCTCCGCGCAGTCTGCTGACGTCAAATCCGGCACCCAGGGTGGCGCAGGGCCTGCCCCGGCTGCGGGCATGTCGACCACCACGCGCGCCGAAGTGAAGTCGGAAATCAACCCGAATGTCAACAAATCCGGCACAGATGGCGGGTCAGCTGCGTCGCCGGGCGCCAACCCGGGCACCAAAAACGTAGGCAGCAAAATGACCGCTGCCGAACGCAAGGCCAAGCGCGATGAGCGCCGTGCTGCCCGCAAGGCCAAGCGTGAGGAGATGGCTGCCAGCGGTGCCGCGAAGGTCCCGCAAAAGAGCGGCGGCTCTGCCAACTAGCCTTTTGGGTCCGGCCTGCGTGCAGGCCATGACACAAACGCCCGGCGCTTTCCAGTGCCCGGGCGTTTTGCTTTTGGGGATGGCGGCACGTTATGCTGCGCCTTTGCCCTACACACAAGGATTTCACATGCCACGCCCATTGCTTGACGACGCGCATATCCACCCCGCCATCCAGGACAGGATTGCAAGCTGGCAGCAGGCCATCGTGCAGGAAGTACAGGCGGCTGTGGCCGCGAATGATGTGGTGGTTGTAGGCATGGGCGTCAACCCCTTTGTCAAAAGGGCGCGCAAGGCGCTGGATGCTGCGGGCGTCGCGCACCACTACCTGGGTTATGGCAGCTATTTCAGTTTGTGGCGTCAGCGTGGCGCGCTGAAGATGTGGACCGGCTGGCCGACCCTGCCCATGGTGTTTGTGCGCGGCACGCTGGTGGGCGGCGCGACAGACCTGGAAAAACTCATTGCCAGCGGGGAGCTGAAAACGCTGCTGGCCAGATAAGGACGTTAAAAAGGCCCACACCAGCCTCATGAAAGAGACGGGTGTGGGCCCAGTTGCTTGCGTTGACTTGTTAACCAGCGGCCCCAGGCCGCTCAACCTCGGGGCTCAGCCTTTCTTCTGGCCGGGGCCGTGGTGTTCACCATGCCGGGCATGCCGCATGTGCTCTGCATCAAACACCTTTTGCTGCTCGGGGCTCAAGGCCGCATAAAACGCCTTGGTGGCGTCACCGCGTTTGTCCATGGCGGCGCTCATTTCCGTCATGCGCTGGGTGCGCATGGCGCGCATTTTGTCGATGCGCTCAGGCGTTGTCAGTTTGGCGAATGCCGCGCGGTCCTCGGCCGTGGGCCTTGCGCCGCGTGCAGGCGGCTGCATGGCCGCCGTGTAGGTGCTCCAGGCGCCTTCCTGCGCCGGGGTGATCTTGAGTTTGGCTTTCATCTCGGCTTGGCGTTTGGCGATCCATGCCTGCATCTTTGCCGGGTCATGGCGTGCCATGCGGTCACCGGCGTGGCCGGGGCCGGCGGACTTGCCTGCCGCAGGAGGGCCGGCAGGCGGTGCTGTGGGCGCGCCTTGTGCCATGGCGCTGGCTCCCACGGTTGCCAGCAGGCCGGCGAGGATGAAGCTGTTGATGGAGGCAGAAGGTTTGATAGCGAATTTCATGGAGAGCTTCCTTTCGAGAAGATGCCTGATATCCGGAATTGGCTTCAGGTTGGAATCAAGTGTGCGGGCCCTGTGTATAGGCGCCATTGCGCGGCGGTGATGGTTTGTAAAGTTAAAGCAATTGTTCACCCCTACCGACACTCACTTCGTGTAGTGCCTTTTCCCCTTGCAGGGGACGGCGCCTGCGGCCTGGCGAAGCCAGTTCCGCGGCCCCTGCTTGAAGGGGTAGGGAGCCGGGGGGCGACGTTATTGCGGCCGGTCATTTGCCATGCGTCCCCGGCCTGCCTACAATGGTCTCAGCTTGTCGGGGTGCCAGGGATGTTTCCACCAGGAAATGTTGATGGCTGAGATCGCAGTATGCGAGACCCGCTGAACCTGATCGGGATCATCCCCGCGTAGGGAACAACGCAATTGGCACCGGAACTCCGTAGCGTCGCCACCTCCAGACGCCACCAGTGGAACTCCCGGCTCCCCAGCAGGCACCTCAGTACTGCGTCTCGCAGTACCTACCTTCTGGAGAACACCATGGCCAAGACCCGTCTTACTGTTGATACCAACGACCTCACCAGCCGCATCACGCGTGCGCCTTTTCCCGGCTCTGCAAAGATTTACATCGAGGGCTCGCGGCCTGATATCCGTGTGCCCTTTCGTGAAGTCACCCTGACCGATACGCTGGTGCATGAGGGCCGCGGCGAGCCGCGCCGTGAACCGAATCCCCCGATTCGCCTGTTTGACTCCTCGGGCGTGTACACCGACCCGGCGGCAACGATTGACATCACGCGCGGCCTGCCGCCCTTGCGCGGCGCGTGGATCAATGAGCGTGCAGACACCGAGGCCCTGCCGGGCATCAGCAGCGCCTATGGCCGTGAACGCCTGAATGACCCCGCACTTGCTGCACTGCGCATGAAACACGCGCCCGTGCCGCGCCGCGCCAGGGCCGGCGCCAATGTGTCGCAAATGCATTACGCGCGCAAAGGCATCATCACGCCGGAGATGGAATACATCGCCATTCGCGAAAACCTGGTGCGCGCGCAACTGGCCGAACGCCTGGCCACCGAGCGTTTGCCCAAGCCGGGGCATTCCTTCAACGCGGCTATCCCCAAGGAAATCACCGCCGAATTTGTGCGCGACGAAGTGGCGCGCGGCCGCGCCGTGATCCCGAACAACATCAACCACCCCGAGAGCGAGCCGATGATCATCGGCCGCAACTTCCTGATCAAGGTGAATGCCAATATCGGCAACTCGGCGGTGACGTCTTCGATTGAAGAGGAAGTCGACAAACTGGTCTGGTCTATCCGCTGGGGCGCAGACACCGTGATGGATTTGTCGACCGGCGAGAACATCCATGAAACGCGTGAATGGATCTTGCGCAACTCACCGGTGCCCATCGGCACGGTGCCGATTTACCAGGCGCTGGAAAAAGTCAATGGCAAGGCCGAGGACCTGACCTGGGAAATCTTCCGCGACACGCTGATCGAGCAGGCCGAGCAGGGCGTGGACTACTTCACCATCCACGCCGGCGTGCGCCTGGCCTATGTGCCGCTGACGGCCAACCGCCTGACCGGCATCGTTTCGCGCGGCGGCTCCATCATGGCCAAGTGGTGTTTGTCACATCACAAGGAAAGCTTTTTGTACGAGCGTTTTGAAGAGATCTGCGAGATCATGAAAGCCTATGACGTGTGTTTCTCGCTCGGTGACGGCCTGCGTCCCGGCTCGATTGCAGACGCCAATGATGAAGCGCAGTTTGCCGAGCTGCATACGCTGGGCGAACTCACGCAGATCGCCTGGAAGCACGATGTGCAGGTGATGATTGAAGGCCCGGGCCATGTGCCGCTGCAGCTCGTCAAGGAAAACGTCGACAAGCAGCTGGAGGCCTGCTATGAGGCGCCGTTTTACACGCTTGGGCCCCTGATCACCGACATCTCGCCCGGCTACGACCATATTTCGTCCGCCATGGGCGCGGCCAACATCGGCTGGTACGGCACGGCCATGTTGTGCTACGTGACGCCAAAGGAACACCTGGGCCTGCCGAACCGCGACGACGTGAAACAAGGCCTGATCGCCTACAAGATTGCCGCGCATGCGGGCGACCTGGCCAAGGGTTACCCGGGCGCGCAGATGTGGGACAACGCGGTGTCGAAAGCGCGTTTTGAGTTCCGCTGGGAAGACCAGTTCCGCCTGGCGATTGACCCCGACACCGCCATGGCCTACCACGACGAAACCTTGCCTAAAGAGAACGCCAAGGTGGCGCATTTCTGCTCCATGTGCGGACCCAAGTTCTGTTCGATGAAAATCTCGCAGGAGGTGCGCGAATTTGCGCGGCTCAATCCCGCCAGCACAACCCTTGCACCCGCGTCTGCCGTGATCGCCATCAAGCAGATAGACACCGGCTTTGAAGAAAAGGCCAGGGAGTTTCGTGAGGGCGGCAGCGAGATTTATTCCTGAAAAAAACTGATTGAAAGAAACGCAGAAACCATGAGCAGACCTCACATCGGTATCGCCGGAGCCGGCCTGGCTGGCCGCACACTCGCCTGGCGCCTGGCCAGGGCCGGGTGCCGCGTGAGCCTGTTTGATGCGCGCCGGCGCGATGACCTGGCCACGGCGTCCATGACGGCCGCCGCCATGTTGTCGCCGCTGGCCGAGCTGGCCGTGTCTGACGAATTGGTGTTTGCACTGGGCCAACGCTCCATGCTGTTGTGGCCGCAGTGGATTGCCGAGCTTGCGGCGTCCGGTACCGAGCCGGTTTTTTTCCGCCAGCAAGGTTCGCTGGTGGTGGCCCACGCACCTGATCAGGCTTCACTGGAGCACTTCACACGCCTGCTGCAACACAAGCTGCCGGATGCCAGCCGGTCGCAGGTACACACACTTGATGCGGCAGCGCTGGCACAGCGCGAGCCGACGCTGGCAGGCCGTTTCGGCGGCGGTCTTTACCTGGAAAGTGAGGGCCAGGTGGCCAACGACCAGTGGATGGCCGCGCTGGCCGTCGAGCTTGATCGCCTCGGTGTGCAATGGCACGAGGGGCAGGCGGTTGAGCGGGTGGAGGCGCGCAGCATGGTTTGCGCCGGCCAGACGCATGCGCTGGATATGACGGTTGATGCGCGCGGTGTAGGCAGCAAGGCGCAGTGGCCGCAGTTGCGCGGTGTGCGCGGCGAGGTGTTGCGTGTTGAATGCGCCGGCGTGACGCTGCAGCGGCCGGTGCGCCTGATGCATCCGCGCTACCAGCTGTACGTTGTGCCGCGGCCCGGCAATCAGTTTGTGGTCGGCGCGACCGAGCTGGAATCGGAAGATACCGGGCCGGTGACGGTGCGTTCGGTGCTGGAGCTGGCCAGTGCCTTGCACAGCCTGCACCCGGCTTTTGGCGAGGCGCGTGTGCTGCGCATGAACGCCGCGTTGCGCCCCGCGCTGGACGACCACCGGCCCGCGATTGCCCTGCGGGATGGCGTGTGGCACATCAATGGCCTTTACCGCCATGGGTATCTGTGCGCGCCTGCGCTGGTGGACGATTTGGCCCATAAACTGCTGGCTTGAGACAATCGGGGTATCACAGACCGCCATGAGCACCATGAATTCACTGGAAATATCGCTAAACGGCAAGCGCATTGAAACCGCTGCTGCCACCTTGCAGGCCCTGCTGCTGGCCCATGGTTACGAGTTGCAAACCGCGTTTGCCTGCGCCATCAACAGCAGCTTTGTGCCGCGCCCGCAATGGCCCGAGCGCGCCCTGCAAAACGGTGACCGCATAGACATCGTGACACCAATAACGGGTGGATAACAGTGGAACACCCCCGTCGGATGCTCACTGCGTGTAGCACCTTCCCCCCTTGCAGGGGGCGATGCCCGCAGACTGGCAGAGCCAGCTCCGCGGCATCTGCTTGCACTGCCCCATCGAAACGTTTGAAATGACAACACCTGTAACACCTTCTATCGCGCACGGCCAGCCTTGGACCGTCGCGGGCACCACCTTGTCGAGCCGGTTTTTCCTCGGCACCTCGCATTACCCTTCGCCTCAGGTTTTGAGCGATGCTGTGGTCGCTTCCGGCACCGAGGTGCTGACCGTGGGCCTGCGCCGCCTGCAGCCCGAGAGCGGCGGCGGCAACAGTTTCTGGCAGCGTATACAGGCCATGAAATGCCACATCCTGCCCAATACCGCGGGCTGCCACAGCGCCGAAGAGGCCATCACGCTGGCGCAGATGGCGCGCGAGATTTTTGGGACCACCTGGATCAAGCTGGAGGTGATTGGCGACGACTACACCTTGCAGCCAGACACGGTGGCGACACTGCAGGCCGCAACGGTTTTGGCAAAAGAAGGTTTTGCCGTGTTTGCCTACACCACCGACGACCTGGTGATGGCCCAGCGCCTGCGTGATGCGGGTTGCGCCGCCGTGATGCCCTGGGCCGCGCCTATTGGCACGGGCCGCGGGCCGCTGAACCCGTATGCGCTGGAGACCATGCGCCGCCGCCTGCCGGACGCCGTGCTGATTGTGGATGCCGGCCTGGGCCGGCCCTCGCATGCCGCACAGGTGATGGAGCTGGGTTTTGATGCCGTGCTGCTCAACACCGCCGTGGCGCAGGCCGGTGACCCGGTGCGCATGGCGCGCGCCTTTGCCGATGGTGTGGCTGCCGGCCGCGCTGCGTACGAATCAACCCCCATGCCCGAGCGTGCCGCAGCGCAGGCATCTACCTCCACTGTGGGCGTGCCTTTCTGGCATTCCTCTTGAGTTCCTCATGAACACCACCGCATTCGCGCCGCTTACCAGCCCGATTGGTTTTTATCCTGTTGTCCCGACTGCCGCATGGGTTGAACGCCTGCTCGGCTGGGGAGTGCGCACCATACAGCTGCGCATCAAGGCGGCTGACCATACGCCTGCCGCGATTGAACGGGAAGTTAACGCTGCCGTGCAAGCCGGGCGCAAGGTGCCGGGTGCGCAGGTTTTTATCAATGACCATTGGCAACTGGCGCTGGCTGCCGGCGCTTACGGTGTGCACCTGGGCCAGGAGGACTTGGGATTTGCGGATATCGCTGCCCTGCGCCAGGCCGGTGTGCGGCTGGGCCTGAGCACGCATACCCCTGCAGAACTGGCGCGGGCGCATGCGGTGCAGCCGTCCTACCTGGCGATTGGCCCGATCTACCCGACCACCCTCAAGGTGATGCCTTACGAGCCGGTGGGCCTGGAGCGCCTGAAGCTCTGGGCACCGCAGGCCGCGCCTTACCCGGTGGTGGCGATTGGCGGCATCTCGCTGGCGCTGCTGCCGGGCGTGATGGCTTGTGGTGTGGATGGTGTGGCCGTGGTCAGCGCGGTGACGCTGGCAGCAGACCCGGAGCAGGCCGCGCGCAGCGGATTGCAGCTGGTTTTAATATAAAAGCCCCGGGGCCGCCGCCATTCGCGCGCGGCTAGCTATGATTTATATAGCGCGAAAAAACTGATTCAAGCTGAAACCGGCTGGCGGTTGATTTCGATGGAGATGTGCACCAGTTCTTCATGGATGCGCAGCTGCCGTTTGAAATCCTCCGGTTCGGCATCTTCGCTTGTGGCCAGCGAAAGAATGCAGGCGTATTTGCCTTTGCCGACACGCCACACATGCAGGTCGGAGATCGTGGCCTTGATGGGGCTGGCTTCAATGACCTCCCTGACTTCAGCGACCACGGGCGCGTTCATCTCGGCGTCCAGCAGCACGCGGCCGGAGTCGCGCAGCAGGCCGTAAGCCCAGACGGCAACCAGGCCGGAGCCGGCAATGCCCATGACCGGGTCCAGCCAGCTGGCGCCCCAGAGCTTGCCGCCAATCAGGGCCAGGATGGCAAGCACCGAGGTGGCAGCATCGGCGACAACGTGCAGGTAGGCCGAGCGCAGGTTCAGGTCGCCATGGTGGCCGTGTGCGTCATGGCCGTGGTGATCGTGATGCCCGTGCCCATGATGGTGGCCGCTGCCGCCCCTGAGCAGCCACGCACAGGCGAAATTGACCAGCAGGCCGGCCACGGCAATCACGATGGCCTGGTTGTACTGGATGGGCGTGGGGGCGATCAGGCGTTCAACGGACTGGTACAGCATCAGCCCGGCCACCAGCACCAGCAGGAGGGCGCTGGTGTAGCCGCCCAGCACCTCTATCTTCCAGGTGCCGAAAGCAAACCGGCTGTCATTGGCGAAGCGCCGCGCGGCTACGTAGGCGAGCAGCGACAGGCCCAGCGCCAGGGTGTGCGAACTCATGTGCCAGCCGTCCGCCAGCAGGGCCATGGAATTGAACATCCAGCCGCCGGTGATTTCGATCACCATCATGCCGGCCGTCAGCACCACGGCCCACAGGGTGTTGCGTTCTACAAGCGGGTTGCCCTCGTCAAATACATGGGAGTGCTGCAGATGGTCAATGGAGTGGGCGTGCTGCATTCTGGAGTTGTCCTGTGTCTCGAAAATGCACTATACGCGCGCCCGGGATGGCAGCAGATTGCTGTCATCCCGGGCGTCGTTTCGGGGCGTCGTTTATGGCCCGCGCCCTTATGCCGCTATTTCGGAAGCGGCCGCGTCGTTGTCGGGCTCGGGCTTTTTGTCGTTGGCAAACCAGGACACATAAAGCGCCGGCAGCACCACCAGGGTCAGCAGTGTGGCGGTGATGAGCCCGCCAATGATCACGATGGCCAGCGGCCGCTGTGTCTCCGAGCCGATGTCGTGTGACAGCGCCATGGGCAAGAGGCCCAGCGCCGCCAGCATGGCCGTCATCAGCACGGTGCGCAGGCGCTGCATGGAGCCCAGCCTGACCGCATCGACGACGCTGTGGCCGGCGTTTTGCAGCTGCTGGAACACCGACAGCATCACCACGCCGTTGAGCACGGCCTGGCCGGACAGCGCAATAAAGCCGATGGCCGCAGATACCGACAGCGGTATGGAGAAGACCCACAGCGCGACAAACCCGCCTATCAACGCCAGCGGCACGTTGATCAGGATCAGCGCTGCCATGCGGAAGGACTTGAAGGCGTCAAACAGCAGCACAAAGATCAGCAGCAGAGAGATCGGCACTACCACGGACAGGCGTTTCATGGCGCGTTCCTGGTTTTCGAACTCACCCGACCAGCCCACGGTGTAGCCGGCCGGCAGCTTGACGTTCTCCGCGACGCGGGTCTGCATGTCCTTGACCACCGAGCCCATGTCGCGGCCCTTGATGAAGATGCCGATCGCCATGGTGCGGCGCCCGGCCTCGCGGGCGATGTTCATGGCGCCGTTGGTCTCGCGTATCGTGGCCACGCTGCCCAGCTGCGCATAACCGCCGTCGGGTGTGGGGATAAGCGTTTGCGGCAGGCTGGCAATCACACGCCGGTTTTCCGGCAGCCTGACCGCCACGGCAAACTTGCGCTCGCCCTCCCACAGCTGGGTCGCGGCCTTGCCGCCCAGCGCGGCCTCGATCACGTCCTGGATGTCCTGCACGTTCAGGCCCAGGCGTGCCGCGCGGTCGCGGTCAATGTCGATCACCAGTTGCGGCAGGTCGCCCAGGCGGTCTATCTCGCCGCGCTGCACGCCCTGCACCTGCTTGATCTCGCGCTGTATGGCTTCGGCCACGCGGCGCAGCTCGTTCAGGTCCTCGCCCGATACCTTGACGACGATCTGCCCCTTGATCTGCGAGATCGACTCCAGCACGTTGTCGCGGATCGGCTGCGAGAACGCGGGGTCTATGCCCGGAATGGCCCGCAGCTTGCTGTCCATTTCCTCGATCAGCTGGTCGCGGGTCAGGCCCTTGCGCCACTCTTCCTGCGGTTTCACATCCACAAAGATCTCGGCCATGCTCAGTGTTTTGGGGTCGGTGCCGTCCTCGGGCTGCCCGGCCTTGGAGACCGCCGTGCGTACTTCGGGCACGGTGTTCAGGGCCTTGCGCGCCATCAGCAGGATCTTGGCGGCCTCTTCGCTGGAGACGCTGGAGGGCATGTCAAAGTTGGCCCAGAAGGTGCCCTCATTGAGTTCGGGCAAAAACTCCGAGCCCAGGCGTGCGGCGGCCACCATGGCCAGGGCGAAAACGCCCAGTGCGATCGCCACCACGGCGCGGCGGCGGGTCAGCGCCCAGTCGAGCACAGGCGCATACAGGCGCTTGCTGCTGGCCACCACGCGGTTGTCGCCGTGCGGCACTTTTTTGCGCAGCATCCAGTAAGCCAGCAGCGGCACCAGGGTGAGCGAAAAGATCAGTGCGCCTATCAGCGCCGTGGTCACGCTCAGTGCCATGGGCTGGAAGATGCGGCCTTCATGGCGTTGCAGCGCAAAAATCGGGATGTGCGCGGCAATGATGATGAGCATGGAGAACAGCGTGGGCCGCCCGACCTCCGTGGCCGCGTCGATGATGACGTTGCGCCGTTCGGAGTTGTTCATGCTTTCTTTTTTCTCGGACAGGCGGTGCATGATGTTTTCAATCACGATTACCGCACCGTCCACGATGATGCCGAAGTCCATCGCGCCCAGGCTCAGCAGGTTGGCCGGCACGCCCATGATTTTCAGGCCGAGAAAGGTGGACAGCAACGCCAGCGGGATGATGACCACCACGGCCAGGCTGGCGCGTATGTTCGACAGGAACAGGTACAGCACCAGCGACACCAGCAACGCGCCTTCGACCAGGTTCTTGAACACCGTGGTCAGCGTTTTGCCCATCAGCCAGGTGCGGTCGTAATAGGGCACGATCTGCACGCCCTTGGGCAGGCCGCGCGCGTTGAGCTCGGCGATTTTTTCCTTCACGCCCTTGAGCACCACGCTTGGGTTTTCCCCTTTGCGCATGATGACGATGCCGGTCACGATGTCGTCGTCCTGGTCCTGGCCGACGATGCCCAGGCGGGGCACGGCGCCGATTTTTACCTCGGCAATGTCGCGGATCAGGATGGGTGTGCCGCCGCGAGCTGCAACTACGATGCGGCCTATGTCGTCGGCGGACCGCAGCAGGCCTATGCCGCGAATCGCGAACTGCTGCTGGCCCTGCGCCACATAGCTGCCGCCGGCGTTCGAGTTGCCGCGCCCCAGCGCGTCCAGCAAATTCTGGAAGGTGAGTTTGTAGGCACGCAGCTTGTCGAGGTCGGGCTGTACTTCATATTGCTTGATGAAGCCGCCCATGGCGACCACGTCGGCCACGCCGGGCACTGTGCGCAGGCCGCGTTCAATGACCCAGTCTTCCAGCGTGCGCAGGTCCGTGGTGGTTTGCCCGTCGCCTTTCACCCGGTAGCGCATCACCTCGCCGACGGGGGTGGCGTTGGGCGCGACATTGACCTGCGCGCCCGGCGGCACGTCCACGCCATTGAGCCGTTCGTTGACCTGCTGGCGCGCGATGTTGACATTGGCCGCATCGTCATAGGTGATGACGGTGTAGGACAGGCCGAACTGGGTGTGCGAGAACAGCCGGATGGCGTTCGGCAGTCCCGACAGCGCGGTTTCAATCGGCAGCGTGACCTGCTTTTCGACTTCTTCGGCGGCCCGGCCCGGGTACAGCGCGATCACGGTGACCTGGGTGTCGGTCACGTCGGGAAAGGCTTCAACCGATAGGTTCTTGAAGGCAATGACACCGGCCATGACAAACAGCAGCGTGCCCAGCACGATGAACAGCGGCTGGTGCAGTGCGTAATGGATCAGCCGCTTCATGGCTTGGCCTGTGCGCTGGACGCGGGTGCCGCTGCAGCGGTGGCCGGGGTTGCTACTGTTTTGGTAGCTGCTTGCGCTTGATCTGTGCCGGGTGCAGGCACTTTCTTATCTGAATTCCCGACTGGAAGGGCTTCTTCCTGGGCATTGCGGAAGGCGCGTGCCAGCAGCAGCATGTTGTCGCTGACGACCTGCTCGCCGGCCTCCAGCCCGCCGGACACCACGGTCTCGCGCGGCCCCTGGTAGCTGAGCGTCACCTCGCGTGACTCGAACACGCCGGGCTGCACCTGCACCAGCACCGTGTGTTTGGCGCCCAGCAGCGAGACGGCCTGCGACGGGATGACCACGCCCGGGCCGAGTATGCGTTCTATGCGGGCCGTGGCCAGCATCTCGGCCTTGAGCGTGCGGTCCGGGTTGGCGATCACGCCGCGGACCTTGATGGTGCGGGTGGAGGGGTCTATGAAGTCGGCGGCGGCGGTGACACGGCCTTCGAATTTCTGGCCGGGCAGGGTGGGGATGATCAGCTCGAACGCGGTGCCGGGCTTGAGCGTGCCGATCTCGGATTCACGCGCGTCGATCTGCACCCACAGCGAGGTCGGGTCGGTCACGACAAACAGCGCGGGCACGCCGGGGCCGGACTGGTCGGGCCGCACTTCCTGGCCGGGGTTGAGGTTGCGCTCGACCACCGTGCCGTTGATGCCGGCCAGCAGGGCCAACTGCTGGTTGACGTTGCCGCTGCCGCCGCCATACAGGCGGGTGCGGGCTTCGGCGCGCTGGCTTTCGGCCTGCGAGCGTGCGGCGTCGGCTTCGGTCTGCTCCAGGTCCTTGCGGGCGACGATGCCGGCTTCAAAGAGTTCGCGCTGGCGCTGCAGGGATTTTTGCGTCAACCGGACGTCTGCCTGGGCCTTGGCGGTATCGGCCTGGGCGCCGCCGAAGTCGGGCGAGGCCAGTTGCGCCAGCACGGCGCCGGTCTTGACCGCCTGGCCTACGTCGGCCTTGATGGCCATCACGCGGCCGGCAAAGGCCGGGTAGATGCGCTGGGTGCGTTCTTCGTTCCAGACCAGCCGTGCCGGCAACTCGACGACGATGGCCTTGCCGGGTGCGGCGCTGACCAGGCCCAGAAGGGCGAGTTGCGGGTGGCCGGGCGCAAAACGCAGCTGTTTGCCCTGCAGGATGGGTGCGGGCGCTTCGGGCGCCGGTGCCGGCGTGTCGTTGCAGCCTGCCAGGAGGGTGAGCGCCAGCAGTGTGCTGGCGGTAAGGGTGAGTAGGGGTGTGCGTTTCACGATAACTTCCGGATAGAAAGGGGTCAGGCAGGACTCGGGTGTTGTGCCGGGTTGGTTGTCAAGGCTGGCGCAGCAGCCAGGCTTGTGAGGCCTTGGCGTGGTCGGTGCGGGCGGCCAGGTCTTCGATCAGGGTGGCGCGCAGCGTGCGGCGCGCATCTATCAGGTCAGTCAGGGACATTGCGCCCTTGCTGTAGGCCAGTTCGGCCATCTCGGCGACCTTGCGGGCACGCGGCAGGATGATGGTTTCGAAACTCAGGGCACGCGCGGCGGCGCCCTGTTTGTCCTGTTGCAGGCGCTGCAGGTCGGCGCTGGCGGCGCGCCGGGTTTTTTCCAGCAGGTCCTGGGCCTGGTCGAGCTGCGCTTGCGCCCGCGCTATTTCGCCCTGGAAGTTGTAGCCGCCCAGGATGCCGTACAGCGGCATTTGCAGGCGCAATTCGAGCAGGCGGTTGGATGTGCCGGGGAAATGGTCAAACGAGGTGCCCAGCGTGATGTCGGCCTTCTTTTGCGCGGATGCCACGTCCAGCGCGGCGCGCGCCGCTTCAACCCGCTGCTGCGCGGCCCGCACGTCGGCACGGGCTTCGATTGCCGGGTAGATGACGTTGTCATCCGCGGCCGCGTCCGGCGCCGGGCGCGCCGGCCAGTCGGGTAGCGCCACCAGCGTGCCGGGGCCGGTGAAACCGGTTATCTGCGCCAGCGCCAGCGCCGCGCTCTGGCGGTCCAGTTTGGCCGTCAGCAGGTCGGTGCTGGCTCGCTGGGCTTCAATGTCGGTGCGGGCGGCGTCCTGTGCCGCCAGGTCACCGGCCTGCACGCGCCGCGCCGCCGTGGCGGCGAGCTGGGCTGCGCTGCGTGCAATGGCGTCCACCTGGCTGATGCGTTCCTGCGCGGCCAGCAGGTCGAAGAAGGCGGATGCGGCAGCCAATTGCTGCTGTACCAGTGCGTCCTCGATGTCGGCCTGGGCGGCCGAGGCATTGCGTTGTGCAGCCAGGGTGCGCAGTTCGCGCTTGTTGCCGCGCTCCCAGGTCCAGTCCAGGCCTATGGACTTGTCGATGCGCTTTTGCGAAAACAGGTTGCCACCGCCTATGCCGTTTTGCAGGTCCATCTGCGACGCCTTGGCCGACAGCACAGGCGCCGGCGCATGGTTGGCCGAGGCCACATCGCCCTGTGCCGCCGCAAGTGCCCGGCGTGCCAGCGACACGTCAAGGTTGTTGCGCGCCGCCTGCAGGGTTTGGGCGAGCGAAAAAGTCGTGGTGAGGGCGGCCTGGCCCGTTACAGTGGCCGGGGCGGCAGACGCGGGAAGCGGCGCCGGCAAGGGAGTTGCACTGCCTTGCGCACCGGCGGGCAAGACCACGCCCAAGCTGGCCGCAAGAAATAATTGTCGTATGCTCATGGCGCTGTTTATCGCCCGCAGGGCCTGACCGGTAACTGACCCGCTTGCTGCGTATTACTACGTAGCAACTTACGTGGAAGTCAAAAGAAGACGATCTGGAGCCTGTACCCCATGCGAATCCTGCTGGTTGAAGACGATGCTGTTTTGCGCGATGTGATGCTGCGTAGCCTGGGCGATGCCGGGCATCGCGTGGATATTGCCGCGACCATGGACGAGGCCCGCCACTGGTGGCGCGTGCAGGCCTATGACTCGGTGCTGCTGGACCTGAACCTGCCGGTATCAAGGCACGAGCGCAGCGGCTTGGGCAACGGCCTGTCGGTGCTGCGCGAGGCGCGTGCGCGGGGCGACCGGACGCCGGTGCTGGTGCTGACGGCACGCGACCGTACCGAGGAGCGCATTGCCGGCCTGGATGCCGGGGCCGACGACTACCTGGGCAAACCGTTTGACCTGGCCGAGGTGGAGGCACGCCTGCGCGCCTTGGTGCGCCGGGTGCATGGCACCGATGACCGCGTCGAGCAGGGCCTGCTGGCGCTGGACCGTAAAGCCCGGCGTTTCTTTTTGCAGGGCCAGGCCTGGGACCTGCCGGCGCGCGAGTTTGAGGTGTTGTGGGAGTTGATGACGCCGCCGGGCCGGGTCGTCAGCAAACGGGTGTTGTCGGAAAAGTTGTCGGAGGCCGACGGGGCGCTGGGCGACAACGCGCTGGAGGCCTTTATCTCGCGCCTGCGCAAGAAGCTGGCCGGCAGCGGCGCCAGCATACGTACCCTGCGCGGGCTGGGTTATGTGCTTGAGGAGGATGCCCCGTGAGCGCCCTGCAGGGGCCCGCGCGTGAGGGCGCCCCTGCGCACCACAAGCCTTCGCTGCGCAGCCGGGTGACGCGCCATGTGGTGCTGCCGCTGGTCTTGATGTGGGCACTTGGCACCGCCGTGGCGCTGTCCGTGGCCAATTATTTTGCGGGCCAGGCCTTTGACCGTTCCTTGCTGGATGACGCGTATGCGGTTGCCGCAAACATGCGCGCGGGCTCCGATGGCCCGGTGCTGAGCCTGTCGCCGCCTGAAATGGGTGCCTTGCTGTTTGACCAGAGCGAGTCCATGTATTTTGCGGTGTTGCGGCCCGACGGCGAGCTGGTGGCGGGCCATGCCGGACTGCACCCGCCGCCGCTGGCCGATGAGGTGCCTTATGGGTTTTCCGATCTCAGTTTCCAGGGCCGTGAATTGCGCGCGGTCAGCCTGCGCCGTGGTGACCCGCTCCAATTTACCGTGGTGATGGCCCAGACCACGGCCAGCCGCAAGCGCCTGCTGCACCGCATGCTGGCCTACTCCGTCGTGCCGCAGGTGCTGCTGCTGCTGTTGCTGGCCTGGTGGCTGCTGCGCGGCATACAGCGCGACCTGCGGCCGCTGGCTGAGCTGCAGCGTGCGGTGGACCGGCGCGATGCGCGGGACCTCACGCCGGTGCCGCCGTCGGTCACCACCTTTGCGAGCACGCGTGATGTCGAGCGCCTGGGGCTGGCCGTCAACTCCATGCTGGCGCGGCTCGATGAAAGCATACGGGCGCAGCGCGAGTTCGCGGGCAATGTGGCGCACGAGTTGCGCACGCCGCTGGCGGGCATACGCGCGCAGGCGGACTACGCGCTGGCCCATGCCGACCCGCAGGTCTGGCGCGAGCAGCTGCAGGGCATTGCGCGGGCCGAAGCCAGGGCCAGCCACATGGTGGAGCAGCTGCTGGCGCTGGCATTGGCCGATGAGGCGCGCGCCGGTTTGCAGCTGGAGCCGGTGGCCTTGAATGAACTGGTGCGCAGCGTGTTGCTGCGGTTTTTGCCCAAGGCCGACGCGGCGGGTGTGGACCTGGGCGGAGAGGGGCTGGATGAGCCGGTCACGGTACAGGCCAATGCCGCGCTGCTCGAAGGCATTCTGGGCAACCTGCTGGACAACGCCCTGCGTTACGGAAATGCCGAGCGGCCGCATGTCACGGTCACGGTGGCACGCGGTGCCGATGGCCGTACCGTGCTGTCGGTCACCGACAACGGCCCGGGCCTGAGCGCACCGGAGGCAGAGCGCCTGCGCAGCCGCTGGACGCTGGGCGCTGCCGGCCAGCGCCTGGGCGAAGGCGCCGGGCTCGGGCTGGCGATTGTCAGCCGATATGCCGAATTGCTGGACGCTCGTTTCAGCCTGGAGCCGGCGGATGGTGGACCGGGGCTGCGGGCCAATGTGACCTTTGCGGACGGATCCTAAGGTGTTGTCTTTAAATTGACACAAAGCAGCCCTAAACTCCACAGCTTTGCCTGTGCGAGCCGGCCCCAAGCGAACCCGAGCCCTGAATCATGAAGCTGCGCCACCTGAACCATTGCCTTTCGGCCCTGCTGCCTTTTCTGTTGTTGCCCCTTGCAGCCGCAGCGCAGGACGCGCCTGAACCGGAACGCTGGAACGCCAAATTCCAGGCCACCTATATCTGGCAGACCAAACCCGGTTTTGGCGCTGCCTATTCGGGTGTCAACAGCCTGTCGCCGCTTGCTGAAAAAAGTTATTCATTCACCTCCACGGCGTACCTGGGCCTGCGTCTGGCGCGGGATACCGAACTGTATTTCAACCCCGAGCTGGTGCAGGGGGTGGCCATGTCCAACCTGACGGGCCTGGGCGGCCTCCCTAACGGTGAACTGCAGAAAACTGCGGGTCCCAACCCCACGCTGTACCGCGCCAGGCTGTTTGTGCGCCAGACCTGGAATATGGGGGGGGAGGGCGGCGAGCGCGAGGCCGTGGCCTCCGATGCCAACCAGCTGGCCGGCTGGCGCAGCAAGGACCGTGTGGTCCTGACGGCCGGCAACCTGGCGGTCACCGATATTTTTGATTCCAACGCCTATGCCAATGACCCGCGCACGCAGTTCATGAACTGGTCTTTCCTGACGCATGGCGCGTACGACTTTGCGGCCGATTCGCGCGGTTATTCCATGGGCGCGGCGCTGGAGTATTACACCGGCGACTGGGCCTTTCGTTTCGGGCGTTTCATGCAGCCCAAAGAATCCAACGGCCTGGCGCTGGACCGTTCCTTGCTGAAGCATTACGGTGACCAGTACGAGCTGGAAAAAGGCTACACCCTGGCCGGGCGGCAGGGCGCGGTGAAGCTGCTGTATTTCCGCAACCGCGCCATCATGGGCGGGTTTTCCGATGCGATCGCCAATGCGGCAGGCGGTGTGCCCGACATTGCCACTGTGCGCAAGCTTCGCGTCAAGCAGGGCTGGGGCGTCAACCTGGAGCAGTCGCTGGGCGACAACGTGGGCATGTTTGCACGGCTGGGCCGCAGCGATGGCGAGTCGGAAACCTATGCCTTTGCCGAAATTGACCAATCGCTGTCCATGGGGGTGAGTGTCAAGGGTTCGGGCTGGGGCCGCGCGCAGGACACGCTGGGGCTGGCCTATGCGCGCAACGGCCTGTCTGCATCGCACCAGGCCTTCCTGGCGGCGGGCGGCAGCGGCTTTTTTATCGGCGACGGGCGCCTGAACTACCGGCCGGAAACCATTCTTGAGGGTTATTACAGCCTGGCGCTGGACTTCCTGAAGAACAGTGCGATCAGCTTCGGCATGCAGTACATACGCAATCCGGCCTACAACGCCGACCGCGGCCCTGTGAAGGTCATGTCGGTGCGCCTGCACACGGAGTTTTAGGGGGCAGTGGCTCAGCCTGCGCCCGGGCAGGATTTGCGCTGGTGTCTTGATCTGCGTCAAGGCTGCCGGGCGGGCTTGGTGCGATGCTGCGACAACAGAACTTTTGCAGAGCCGCACCATGTCCCACGCCAGCCTTCGCATCATCCGCGACGAACACGCAGCCTTGTCCAGCATGCTCAGGTCCATGCTGATGATGCTGGACCGGGGCCCTGGCAGTGAAGCCGAAACCTTTTTTGATGTGCTGCGCGCCATGCTGTTTTATATAGACGAGTTCCCCGAACGGCAGCACCATCCCAAGGAGTCGGATCTGCTGTTTCCCAAGGTGGTCCGGGCGGCCCCGGAAACCATGGCAACGGTGGAGCGGCTTGAGCGTGAGCACATGAGCGGCGAGCTGGCGGTGCGTGAGCTTCAGCACAAACTGATTGCCTGGGAACTGCTGGGGGAGCCGCGCAGGGCCGCTTTCGAGGCGGCGGCCCGCAAGTACGTGACCTACTACCTGGAACACATGCGGCTGGAAGAGTCGGTGATCCTGCCTGCGGCCGAAAAGGGACTGAACGCCGCCGACTGGCATGAACTGGACGCGGCTTTCGGCCTGAACCGCGATCCGCTCACCGGACGTTATCCGCTGGATGCGGCCTATGACCGCCTGTTTACCCGTATCGTCATGAAAACCCCGGCCCCCATAGGGCTGGGGGCTTCAGGCACCTGAAAGGCGCCCCGGGGCGAGATTCAGTCCAGCGTGGGATAGTCGATGTAGCCCCTGGCGCCGCCACCGTAAAAAGTGGTTTTGTCGGGCTTGTTGAGCGCCGCATTGCTGCGCAGGCGCTCCACCAGGTCTGGGTTGGCGATAAACGGGACGCCGAATGCCACCAGGTCCGCGCCGTCCGCCACGGCTTTTTCGGCCAGTGACTTGTCGTAACCGTTGTTGACCATCCAGGCGCCTTTGCCGCCCGCGCTGCGGTAAGCGGCCTTGAGGGCGGCATAGTCAAATGGGCGGTCCGGCAATTCGCGCGGGCCGCCTGTGGCACCTTCGATGATGTGGATGTAGGCCAGGTTCAGCGGGGCAAGCTGGCGCACCACGTACTCAAACAGCGGCTGCGGGTTGGAGTCGATGACGTCGTTGGCCGGCGTGACCGGCGACAGGCGAATGCCGGTGCGGCCGCCGCCTATGGCGTCGGTTATGGCGCGTGTCACCTCCAGCATCAGGCGTGCGCGGTTTTTGATGCTGCCGCCGTAGTCGTCTGTGCGTTTGTTGCTGCCGTCTTTCAGGAACTGGTCCAGCAGGTAGCCGTTGGCACCGTGAATCTCCACGCCGTCAAAGCCTGCGGTCTCGACCGCATTGCGCGCCGCCGCCTGGTAGGTGTGCACGATGCCGGGAAGCTCTTCGAGCGCGAGCGCGCGCGGCTCCGAGGTTTCTACAAACACGGGCACGCCGTCCCGGATCAACACGGTTTTGGTTTTGGCGGTGATGGCCGATGGCGCCACCGGCTGGCCGTAGCCGGGCTGCAGCTCATGGTGCGAGACGCGGCCCACGTGCCATAGCTGCACCACGATCTTGCCGTTCGCTTCATGTACCGCATGGGTGACTTTTTTCCAGGCGTCCAGTTGCTCCGTGCCGTAGAGGCCGGGTACATCGGCATAACCCTGGCCCTGGTGGCTGATGGCCGTGGCTTCGGTGATCAGCAGGCCGGCGCTGGCCCGCTGGCTGTAATAGGTGGCGGCGATGTCGGGCGGGACGGCATTGGGCGAGCGGTTGCGCGTCAGCGGCGCCATCACGATGCGGTTGGCGAGTTCAAGGTCGCCGGCCTGGGTGGTGTCGAACAGGGAGGGCATGGTCAGCATCCGGGATTAAACAGCCTCCAGTGTGCGCCATCATGAATTGGCGCGTGCAACACGGGTTGCTGCATTCATGCTAAATGCAGCCCCCACGGATGCGTGGCAAGCCCTCTTCGCAAGCAGGGGCCGCGGGACTGGCTTAGCCAGACCGCAGGCGCCGCCCCCTTGAGGGGAGAACAGGCTACACGCAGTGAGCCTGGACAGGGGTGGGTTTATTTAATCAGGCCTTCTTCCTTCATCGCCGCCTGCACGGCGGGGCGTGCTGCCACGCGTTCGCGGAATGCGGCGATGTTGGCGAAGCCGGAAATATCCACGCCCACGCGCGGTGCCCAGCCGGTCACGGTGAAGAGGTAGGGATCGGCCACGCTGTAGGCGTCGCCCATCAGGTACTTTTTGCCGGCCAGCTGGCCGTCCACCCATTTCAGGCGCGACATCAGCCGTTCTATGGTGGATGTCTTGACGGCGTCCGGCGTGGCCGGGTTGAACAGCGGGCTGAAGCCCTTGTGCACTTCGGTGCCTATGAAGTTGAGCCATGACTGCAGCTGGGCGCGTGCCACCGTGCCGTTGGGGGGCGCGAGTTTTTTGTCCGGCACCTGGTCGGCGATGTATTGCACGATGGCCGGGCCTTCGGTCAGGCGCGTGCCGTCGTCAAGCTCCAGCAGGGGCACATAACCGAGCGGGTTGATGGTGTAGTAGTCGGTGCCGTCTTCCAGCTGGTGGGTCTTGGTGGGGGCCAGCACGTGTTCGAACTTCAGGCCGGACTCGTGCAGGGTGATGTGGGGAGACAGGGAGCAGGCGCCGGGGGAGTAATAAAGCTTCATGATGTCTTCCTGTGATGTGGTGGATGTGAAATGCAGGACCGCCCGCCATGCCTCGCGGAAACCGTGGGTGCAGGCTGGCCAGTCCCTGATGCTATACGCAAGGCGGGTTTTTTGCAGCGCGCCCGCGTTGTGGCACTGATTTGCCACAATGGCATATGGCAAGACTTTTGAAATGGCTGTTGTGGGCCGCGCTGGTGGCTGTGCTGCTGCTCGCGGCAACGGTGTTTGCGCTGCACCGCTGGGTCGGCACGGATGATTTCAGGCAGCGTGTCGAACGCGAAGCCTCTGCCGCCCTTGGCGTGCCGGTGGTGCTGGGCAGCATCGCCGTCAGCGTGTGGCCCTTGCCGGCCGTGGCGTTTGAAGGGCTCACAGTGCAAAGCAAACCCCCGGTAACGCTGGAGCGGCTGGAAGTGCGCCCGCAATGGCAGGCGCTGCTGCAGGGCCAGTTGCGCGTGTCCACCCTGATCGTGCGCAAGGCGGTGCTGCCGCAACAAGGCATTGACGCCATCTTGCTGGCGCTGCAAAAAAAGCCCGCTGCGACCGCCGTGCCGGCAGCAAAAGCTTCAGCCGCCGCGAAGCCCTCAGAGGCGGCGCCGGCAACAACAGATGATCTGGCATGGCTGCCGCGCCGCACCGTGCTGGATGACGTGACCTGGGTCAGCGCCAAAGGCACGAGTACGGCGCTGGAGGGCGAGGCGCGCCTGGCGCCGGACGGTTTGCCCGACAGCGCATCGCTCAGGCTGATACGCGGCAACCTGCAGGGGCTGAGCGCCCAGCTCACGCGCGAACCCCGTGCGGCGGGCCAGGCGTCCACGGACGATCAATGGGCCTTGCGTGTCGATGTGGGCGGCGGAAAGATTGAAGGCAAGCTGGGCATGCAGCGCGGGGCGGGGAAAGCCGGCCGCGAGCTGGTGTTGCAGGGCAAGCTGGAAACGCGCGATGTGGAGGTCTCGGCCCTGACGGCGCCGAGCAAGCCGCTGAGCGGCCTGCTGGAGGCCAGCACCACGCTGGAGGCGCGGGCCGCCACCACGGAGGCGCTGGTGGACGCGTTGCAGACCCAGACTTCTTTTACCGTGCGTAATGCGACGCTGCATGGCATTGACCTGGCCAAGGCCGTCAAGACCGTGGGCCTGAGCCGTGGCGGCCAGACCCAGCTGCAGACGCTGGCCGGCCATGTCGGCACACAGGGGCGCGCGGTGCAGCTGTCCAACCTGGTGGCGAGCTCGGGCGCCCTGAGCGCCAGCGGCAATGTGGCGGTATCACCGTCGAAGGCGCTGAGCGGCCAGATCAGCGTGAACCTGTCCGGGGACAGCAAGCTGGGCAGCGCGATAGGCGGTGCCGTGGGCATACCGCTGGTCGTTAGCGGCACGCTGGAGGCGCCCGCGGTTACGCTTTCACGCGCGGCGCTGCTGGGCGCGGCCATAGGCACGGCGCTGATGCCGGGTGTGGGCACCGGCGCAGGCGCCAAGCTGGGCGGCAAGGTGAATGAAGAGCTGAAAAAGCTGTTCGGGAAGTAAGTTCCAGCCAGCGCACAGTTTTTCGCTTTGTAGGTCTGCAGGCCCATATTGGCCAGCGCCGGCAGCTATTGAAAATATAGCGGCCGGGGTTTTTTGTCGGACTTCTCCTACGGCCGTGTGCGTGGGCTGCTGATCCGGGGCCGGTGGGTGGGCTTTTAGTATCAATACATATCAACTTTATCGCGGTCCGGCCCTTGTGGTTTTGCCGCCCAGGAGAATGTGATGCTCAAGTACGCCATTGTTTTTGCGGTGATCTCACTGATCGCCGGTGCCCTGGGTTTTGGCGGCATCGCGGCGGGCTCGGCCGGCATTGCCAAGATACTCTTCGGCCTGTTCCTGATCCTTGCGGTGATTTTTATTGTGCTTGCCGCGCTGGGTGTGGGCGCAGCCCGAAAGGTGCTGAAGTAAAAAATGTCATCGTCGCCCGAAAAAGATGAAGAAGCCGTGCCGCAGAGCCGGCCCGAAAACACCGGCCTTGTGGCCCGCTTCAGGCAGCGGCTTTTTCCTGCGCGTGCTGCCGAGGCTGTGTCCACCGAGCTGGCTCCGCAGTCCAAAAGAGGCCTCAGCCTGCGGGCGGGCATTTCCGAGCTGCTGCTGATCACCCGCCTGAAAGCGCGCAGCCAGGGAAGCCAGGCTGCCGAGATGCTGGAGCGCGCAGCAAACATTGTTTTTGTGACCTGCAAGAACTGGTTTTCGGCGCGGGACGAGAAAACAAAAACACCAGAGCATCGCAAACCCTTGTGAGTGATCCATGGCCGCCAAGGGCTGCCGTTTTCATTTCGCCTCCACCATTTGGGACACCCCATGCATACCGCGACTGTAGACCTGCTGCTGGACTATGAGGTCAGCCACCCGGCCCATTTTTTGTTCCATATCGAAGCGGCTTTTCATGAGGCCCACCGCATTGTTGAGGAGCGCCTGACGATCACGCCCAGCATGAAGGTGCGCACCTTCAACGACGAGCGCAACGGCAACCGTTTTGTCCGGCTGGACGCGCCCAAGGGTGTGCTGTCGGTCAACTACCACGCAAGGATCGAGCTCAATCCCATCACCTTGCCGCTGCACCTGGACGAGTCGCCGGTGACGGCCGTGCCCGACGATGTGTTGCGTTTCCTCATGCCCAGCCGTTACTGCGAGTCCGACGTGATGAGCCGCGCGGCGCAGCAGCTGTTTGGCCATTTGCCGCATGGCATCAGCCGGGTGCGCGCGGTGGAAAGCTGGATTCACGAGTCGGTTGATTACCTGCCCGGTTTCAGCAACTCAACCACCACGGCGCAGGAGGTGTTTGTGCAGCGCGCCGGTGTCTGCCGTGATTTTGCGCACCTGGGCATCACGCTGTGCCGGGCGCTCAATATTCCCGCGCGGCTGGTCGTCGGGTACACCCACTTCACCGATCCGCCGCAGGACTTCCACGCGGTGTTTGAAGCCTGGCTGGACCACCAGTGGGTGGTGTTTGACCCGACGCATATGGCACCGATTGACCGGCTGGTCCGTGTGGGCACGGGGCGCGATGCCAAGGACGTGGCTTTTGCCACCATCTTCGGCGGCGTGCAAATGCTGCGCAAGGAACTGACCGTGGATGAGGGGGACACCTCGTCCACAAAGGCCTTGGTGCCTACGCCGCCAACCCTGTCACTGGTTGGCGTTTAGGCCATCAGCGGCTGCGATGCGCGCCGCCTGAGCACCACCAGGCCGAACAGCGTGGCCGTGATGTACATGCTGACCGAGTAGATCGCGGCCGGCAGCGCGAGCTGGAAATTGTTCAGCACCGCCAGCGCCACAAAAATGGCGAGGGTCGAGTTGTGGATGCCGATCTCGTAGCTGATGGCGGTGGACATGGGCTTGTCCAGGCCGGCCAGACGCGAGAGGTAATAACCGGCCAGCAGGCTCAGCAGGTTGAAGGCCACCACGGCCGGGCCTACGCTGGCAAAGCTTGTGCTCAGCGCCTGCCACTCCTTGAGAAGCGCGCCAATCGCCACCACGGCCAACACCACGGCGCTGAAAATCTTCATGGGTTTTTCGGAGCGTGCGGCAAAACCCGGCTTCAGGGTGCGTATCCAAATGCCTATGAAGACCGGGATCAGCACCACGGCAATCACCTCCACCACCTTGCCGGTCTGCAGCGGCACGACCTGTCCGGTTTTTGCAAAGGTGCTGATGGCCCAGTTGCTGATCAGCGGCAGGGTGATGATGGACAGCACGGTGTTGATGGCGGTGAGCGAGATGTTCATCGCCACGTTGCCGCCAAACAAATGGCTGAACAGGTTGGCCGAGATGCCGCCTGGCGAGGCGGCCAGCAGCAGCAGCCCGACCGCGAACAGCGGCGGCACATCCAGCGCGACGATCAGCAGGTAGCAGGCCAGCGGCAGCACGACGATTTGCAGCAGCAGCGCCACCACCACCGCCTTGGGGTGTTTGAGCAGGCGCGTGAAGTCCTGCAGGCTGAGCGACAGGCCCAGGCCAAACATGACCAGAGCCAGCGCGACCACCAGCAGCTGGGTGACGAGTGGAGAGCCACTCATGATTTGTAGCTTTCATCCAGCCTGTCAAGCTTGCGGATCAGCGAGGGCCAGACAAAGGCGCCGCCCATGCCGCCGGTCTGCACGCGCGAGGCTTCGGCCACGCCCTTGACGATCAGAGGGTTCACCTGCGTCAGTTCACCGCCGCCGGCCTGTGCATCGATCTGGATGCGGCAGGTGTTCTCGAAGGTGTACATGCTCAGGAAAGCATCGGCAATCGTCTTGCCCACCACCAGCAGGCCGTGGTTGCGCAGCATCAAAAAGTTGGCGCGGCCCAGGTCGGCCTGCAGGCGCGGTTTTTCCTCGTCGCGGAAAGCCACGCCTTCGTACTCGTGGTAGGCCAGCGAGGCCAGCACAAAGGTGGATTGCTGGCTGATGGGCAGCACGCCGGCTTTTTGTGCGCTGACGGCGACGCCGGCGCGCGTGTGGGTGTGCAGCACGCAGCCGGCGTCGGTGCGGGCCTCGTGCACGGCGCTGTGGATCACAAAACCTGCCGGGTTGACGGGGAAAGGCGACTCGATGAGCTTGTTGCACTGCCCGTCCACCTTGACCAGGCTGGAGGCGGTGATCTCGTCGAACATCAGGCCGTAGGGGTTGATCAGGAAGTGGTGCGCGCCGGGGCCGGACACGGACTCGGGCAGCTTGGCGCTGATGTGGGTGAAGACCAGGTCGCTCCAGCCGTACAGCGCCACCAGCCGGTAGCAGGCGGCGAGGTCGCAGCGCAGCTGCCATTCTTCGGCACTGACGACTTCCTTGAGTGAGGGGATATGCATGGTTTGTCTCCTGTGGGGTTGTTTCAAGCGGGTCCTGTCATGCACGATACGCCTATGTCAGGCCTGCCGCTGTCAGGAATGCAACAGGGCGCAGTATCCGGGCTTCTCCCGGGGTTCCGCCATCCCTGCTTTCCCGCATGCGGGCCGGCGCAGGCTTCTGCATGAAAAATGAATGCTATTAAAACGATAGCTGATGGCGCACATGTTCAGGCGGCCACAGGCTGATTTGATGCCTGAAACTGGCGCTGCAAGGGGATTGGCCCCAAGGAGAATGCGCCACTTTTCAAGCATTTAATGGCCACAGCCCCCGGAATACGAGCGCGAGCAGCTATGAAATGTATAGCGTTTGCGAGGTACTGCGGTAGGCGCTGGGGCTGCTGCCAGTGTGCTCGCGGAACACGCGGCTGAAATGCGAGAGGTTGTTGAAGCCCCAGTACAGCGCGATCTCTGTGATGGGCTTGCTGCTTTGTGCGCCCTGGCGCAGGTCGCGTATGCAGGCTTCCAGCCGCTGGCGCAGGATGTAGCTGGCCAGGGTTTCGTCTTCTTCGGCGAAGGCATTGTGCAGGTGGCGTTTGCTGCAGTTGAGCGCCTGGGCAATCCGGTCTATGGACAGCTGCGGATCGCGCAGGTTGCGCGCCACATGCGCGCGTATGCGGTCTTTCAGGGCTTCGCGCTGCGTCACCGAGGTGGCCTGCCCGGCCAGCTCCAGCAGCGACAGGCGCACCAGCTGCATGATGAGCTCACCGGCACCGCGTGCCGCGTCCTCGCTCATGTTGGGCAGCTCCTGCCAGGTGCTGCGCATGGCGTCCAGCGCCACGCGCGAGATGCCGCGGTCGCTGCCGACCTGGCGCGCCATCAGCGCGTCGAGTTGCAGGCCGCGCTCGGCCATCTGGTCCTTGGGCAGCATGACGATCAGGTGCTTGACGCGCTCGGGGTTGTCGACGGCGTAGTTGCCGGTGGTGTCGTAGATCACCCAGCTGCCCGAGCTTGCGCTGGCCTGCCGCCCCTGCTGCTCCACGCAGGCGCTGCCCTGCCATGGCGCGACGATCTTGAGGTAGGCGACCTCGCTGGTGCGCGCCATGTGCGGCAGGCGCAGCACGCGGTGGCGGTCGGCCTCCAGCCGGGTCAGGATCACGTCGCCGGCGCGCGAGGTGTTCATGTGGCCGTCGAAATCGCTGTCGCCGTAGAGGTCGGAGTCCAGCCCGCCGAAATGCCGGTGCACCCACTCGCGCCATTGCGGCGCGCGGTCGCGCACGCTGATGTTGTCGGTGGTGTAGAGGGTCGGGGCGGCGATGGGAGGCTCCTGGCGCGACGCGGACGTTGCAAAAAACGCTGATCGGAAAACCGGATTATGGATGTGTCGCGCTGGCCTTGTGCCGTGTGCGGGTTCAGGGTTAACCCGGGTCGGCGTGCGCCCGCAGTCAAACAGTTTGTGCACGCCCAACACAGCAGCCGGCGCCCGCCCTGCCTACGATTCACGCCAGTACACCTGCCGATTGAAGCCACCACAAAGGAGACACACCATGGTTCAGCAAACACGACGTCAAATCATCAAAGGCACGGCCGCCGCAGTAGGCGCCATGGCCGTGGCGCCCGGCCTGCTGGCCCAGGCGGCCCCGGTCCGCGTGGGTTACGCCATGGCGCGCACCGGCCCCTGGACGGGCGGCGCGCAGGTCAGCCAGGAACCCAATTACCTGCTCTGGGCGGAGCAGCAAAACGCCGCGGGCGGCCTGAATGTGAAAGGCGTCAGGCGCCGCATCGAGCTGATCAGCTCGGACGACCGCAGCGATGTGGAAACCTGTGTGCGCACCTACGAAAAACTCATGGGCAGCGACAAGGTGGACCTGGTGCTGTCGCCCTGGGGCAGCAATGCCAACTTTGCGGTCGCGCCGCTGGCCAACCGTTTTGGCTATCCCTTCTTGTCGCCGACCGCGCTGTCCAAACGCCTGGTCGAGATGAAGCTGCCTTACTTCTTCATGCTGCTGCAGCAACCCAAGCCCATGTGCGATGCGCTGGTGGACATGCTCAAGGCCAGCGGCGCAAAAACGATGGCGGTGGTGTATGTCGACGACCTGTTCGGCCTTGAAAACTACGCCGCGCTGAAGGTGGCGCTGCAGGGCAGCGGCATCAGCCTGGTGGAAGAAAAAAGCTATCCCGCAGGCGTGAAAGACCTGTCGCCGGTGCTGCGTTCCATGAAGGACAAGAACCCCGATGCGTTTGTCGGTTTCACCTATCCGCCGGAAACCATTCTGGCCAGCAAGCAGGCCAAGGAAGTGGGTTTCAACCCGAAGTTTTTCTACGCCTCGGTGGGCACCGCCTTCCAGCTGTACAAGAACGTCATGACGCCGGCCGGCGCCGAGGGCGTGCTCGGCATGGGCTCGTGGAACAGCAAGACCAGCCCCGGTGCCAAGGCCTATTTTGATGCCCATACCCAAAAGTTTGCAGGCAAGGAACCCGACCGCTGGGCCAGCGGCGCCTGCTGGGCCGGCCTGGAAATACTGACCGATGCCGTGGCCAAAAACGGCCTGGACAAGAAGGCCATCCGCGACTACATCGCGGGCAACACACACAAGACCATCATCGGCGATATCAAATTCACAGGCACCGAGAACACCGCCACGCCGGGCACGGTCAGCCAGTGGCAGAACGGCGAGTTTGAAGTGGTGTGGCCACAGAAACTGGCGACTGCAAAACTCAACCCGGGCAAACCGGCCTGGAAATAGGCCCTTCATCCCTTCCTTCAACCGCCCACCGTTCGGGCCGAGCCTGTCGAAGCCGCTGCGCGCACTTCGACAAGCCCGGTGCGAACGGGCGTTTTCTTACCCATATGTCACTTTCTGCCTGGCTTGAACTCATAGCCTCCGGTCTGATCACCGGGGGCATCTACGCCGTTGTCGCGCTCGGCCTGAACCTGCAATACGGGCTGATGCGCATCCTGAACATCGCGCACGGCGAGTTCCTGATGGTGGGCGCCTACCTGACGTGGATGGTGCAGACCTCCTTCGGCCTGTCGCCGCTGCTGATGGTGCCGGTGTCGTTCGCGCTGCTGATGGCGATTGGCGTGGCCGTGCACTGGCTGTGTTTCCGGCGCCTGACGGCCACCTCGCCGAATCTGGACATCTTCGAGGCGCGCGGCCTGATGGTCGCGTTCGGCCTGATGTTCCTGGTGCAGAACCTGGTCTCGCTGATCTGGGGCGGCGACCTGCGCGGCTACGACTACCTGACCGAGCCTGTGAAGCTGGGTGATGCGCAGTTCGCGGCCAACAAGTTGCTGGTGTTCGGCCTGGCGCTGCTGTTCAGCGGCGCCCTGATCGTGCTGCTGAAGATGACCTTGCTGGGCAAGGGCGTGCGCGCGCTGATGCAGTCGCCGGTGGGCGCGCAGCTGGTGGGCATTGACACCAAACGCCTGCATCCGCTGATGTTCGGCATAGGCCTGGGGCTGTCGGGTGTGGCCGGTTGTCTGTTGTCCATGGCCTACACCATCAGCCCGTCCATGGGTGAGCCCTACACCGTGACGGCGCTGATCGTGATCACCCTGGGCGGTTTCGGCAGCATGAGCGGCGCGCTTGCGGGCGGCCTGCTGCTGGGCGTGATCGAGGCGCTGGGCATGCATTTCACCAACCCTTCACTCAAGGCCCTGCTGTCCTACAGCGTGTTTATTGTCGTGCTGCTGTTGCGCCCTCGTGGCCTGTTTGCGAAATAAAAAGAAAAATGAAAGATAAACAAATCCTGTTTCGTGACTTGTTGCTGTTGCTGGCATTTGCCGGCTGGGCGCTGGCACTGCCGCACTACGGCAGCGAGTTTGTCGTGTCCATGGCTCTGACCTGCCTGATGTATGTGGCGCTGTCTTCCAGCTGGGCGCTGTTTTGCGGCACCTCGCGTTACCTGTCGCTGGCGACCTCTGCATTTTTTGGCATTGGCGCCTATACCGGCGCACTGGCGCTGGAGCAGATGCCCTGGCTGGCCGCCATTGCGCTGGGTGCCGGCATTGCGGTTGTGGTGGCGGTGGTGATGGGCGCGGCCGTGCTGCACCTGCGCGGCACCTATTTTGCGGTGCTGACCTTTGGCATGACCGAGCTGATACGCCATGCCATCAGCTACTTTGAAAAACAGGTGACGGGCACGGTGGGCCGGGTGCTCATGGTGGTGCCGGACCGCGACACGATTTACCTCACGGTGCTGGGCCTGGCGCTGCTGGCCGTGCTGGTGTCCATCCTGGTCAGGCGCCACCGCTTTGGCCTAGCGCTCATGGGCATAGGGGCTGACGAGCAGCGCGCCCAGACCCTGGGTGTGAACACCCGGCTGGTCAAGATTGCCGGCTTTGCATTGACTGCCGCATTTGCCGGCGCCGTGGGCGCGGCCATGTCGGTGCGCTGGACCTACATAGACCCGCACACGGTGTTTAACCCTTTCATTGGTTTCCAGACCGTGCTGATCGCGCTGATAGGCGGTGCGGCCACCTTGTGGGGGCCGTTGATTGCGGCGATTGTTTTCAGTGTGCTGGCCGAGACATTGCGCCTGCAGGCACCGCAGCTTTATTTGATGAGCCTGGGTGTGCTGCTGATCCTGTCGGTGCTCTACCTGCCCGGCGGCCTGGCGTCGCTGCGCGGCAGCACTTTCAGGGACTGGGGGCGCGACATGCTGGGCAGCTTGCGCAGCCTGTTTGGCCGGCAGGAGAAAAAAGATGTCTGAGGGCCCGGAAATCCTGTTTGATGCCAGGGACGTGACCGTGCGTTTTGGCGGGCTGACCGCGGTGGACGCCGTGAACGCGACCTTTCGTGCGGGTGAACTGGTCGGCATCATCGGCCCGAACGGGGCCGGCAAGACCACTTTTTTTAATGCCATCTCTGGTGTCACGCCGACCACCTCCGGCCAGTTGATGGCCGGCGGCCATGCGCTGACGGGCAAGGGGCCGCACCGCTTTGCCGCACACGGGCTGGCGCGTACCTTCCAGACGCCGCGTGTGTTTGCAGACATGTCGGTGACGGCGAATATTGAATTCGGGCTGGCGTTTGCCGGCCGCCGCAGAACGGCCTCCTGGCTGCTGCGCGATGCGTCCAGCATATTGGCGTTGACAGGGCTAACGGCCCAGGCCGCTTTGCCGGCTTCCAGCATCACGCCTTCGCAGCAGCGCCTGCTGGAAATCGGCATGGCGCTGGCCACGCGGCCGCGCCTGCTGTTGCTGGATGAAGTTGCGGCCGGGCTGACCGAGGCCGAGGTGGAGGCCATGGCGCAACTGATTCGCCGCATGCGTGACGAGCTGGACCTGACGGTGGTGTGGATAGAGCACGCCGTGAGCACGCTGCTGCGCCATGTCGAGCGTGTGATCGTGTTGCACCAGGGCCGCAAGATCGCCGACGGCACGCCGGCCGAGGTGGTGCGCAACGCGGAAGTGATAGAGGCCTACCTGGGCGATGAAATGTCCGAACCCCAGCCCGCAACGCAGGGGGCTGCAGCATGATGTGGAACCCTGAACCCTTTGTGCTGGGCGGTGATCCGCGTGCGCACCTGCAGGTCAAGGGACTGAGCGCGGGTTACGGCGCCTTCCTGGTGCTGCGCGACCTGACGCTTGAAATCAAACCCGGCCTGACCGTGATCCTGGGCCCCAACGGTGCCGGCAAAACCACGCTGCTCAAGGCGCTGGCCGGGCTGATCGCTCGGCAGGGCGAGGTGCTGCTGAACGGTGAAGATCTGCCGCTCAAGACCAACGAAATCGTGCAACGCGGCGTGGCACTGGTGGCCGAGGGCCGCCAGCTGTTTCCGCAGATGAGTGTCACGGAAAACCTGGAGCTGGGCGGCTGGCTGGTGCCCAAGGCCGAACGGGCACGGCGGCTGGAACAGGCCTTCAACGACTTCCCGAAGTTGCGCGAACGCGCGCAGCAACTGGCCGGCACCATGAGCGGTGGTGAGCAGCAGATGGTGGCCGTGGCCCGCGCCATGATGAGTGCGCCGCGTTTGCTGATGCTGGATGAGCCCTCGCTGGGCCTGGCACCGCGTATGGTGGACGAGCTGCTGGCGATTGCCGGGCGCATCGCAGCGGCCGGCACCACGGTGTTGATGGTTGAACAAAACGTGAAAAAAGCGCTGGCAGTGGCCGACCGCGGTTATGTGCTGGAGCGCGGCACGCTGGTCGCCAGCGGCCCGGCAAAACTGCTGGCGCGCTCCAGCGTGATCCGCGAGGCCTACCTCGGTGCTGAAAGCCCGCGCAAGAGCACCACCGCCGCAGCAACCGCATCCATCACCGCTGCCTGAGCGCAGCCGCATTTTTTTGAAACCAAGGAGTTCACCATGTCGGATTTGTCCATGCTTATCAACGGCCTGAAGGTCACGGCCGAGGCGGGCGCCACCTTTGAACGCCGCAACCCGCTGGACGGCAGCGTGGTCACGCGCGCGCCGGCCTGCTCGCCCGCCGATGCGGTGCTGGCGGTAGAGGCGGCGGCAGAGGCCTTCAAGAGCTGGCGCCAGACCGGCCCAAGCGCCCGCCGCGCGCTGCTGCTCAAGGCCGCTGATGCGCTGGAGGCCAGGACGCCGGCGTTTATAGAGGCCGTGTCTGCCGAGACCGGCGCCACCGGCATGTGGGCCGGTTTTAACGTGATGCTGGCTGCCGGCATGATCCGGGAGGCGGCTGCGCTGACCACACAGATCGCGGGCGAAGTGATCCCGTCGGATGTGCCGGGCAGCCTGGCCATGGCGGTGCGCCAGCCCGCCGGTGTGGTGCTGGGCATGGCGCCGTGGAACGCGCCCGTGATCCTGGCTGTGCGCGCGATTGCCACGCCGCTGGCCTGCGGCAACACGGTGGTCCTGAAGGGCTCGGAGAACTGCCCGCGCACGCACCAGCTGATAGTGGAGGCCTTCCAGGATGCGGGTTTTCCGGCCGGTGTGGTGAACTACATCACCAACGCACCGGCCGATGCTGCTGCCGTGGTCGAGGCCATGGTGGCGCACCCGGCCGTGCGGCGTGTGAACTTCACCGGTTCCACCCGGGTTGGCCGCATCATTGCCATGACCTGCGCCAAACACCTCAAGCCTGTGGTGCTGGAGCTGGGCGGCAAGGCGCCCATGGTGATCCTGGATGACGTCAACATCGACGATGCGGTGAATGGCGCGGCATTCGGCTGTTTTGCCAACAGCGGGCAGATTTGCATGAGCACCGAGCGCCTGATCGTGGACCAGAAGGTGGCCGACGAGTTTGTGAAAAAGTTTGTCGCCAAGGTCAATGCCCTGCCGCTGGGTGACCCGCGCAAGCCCGAGCCGGTGGTGCTGGGCAGCGTGATCGGCATGAACACGGTGGAGCACTGCAACGCCCTGATTGACGACGCGCTGGCCAAGGGCGCGAAGCTGGTGTGCGGCGGCAAGGCCAGCAACACGCTGATGGCGGCCACCGTGCTGGACCACGTCACACCGGCCATGCGCATGTACCACGAGGAAACCTTTGGCCCGGTGAAATGCCTGGTGCGTGTCAATGGCGTGGAAGAGGCCGTGGCCTGCGCCAACGACAACGAGTATGGCCTGTCGTCAGCCGTGTTCGGCGGCGATGTCGCGCGCGCCTTTACCGTGGCGCAGCGCATTGATTCGGGCATCTGCCACGTCAACGGCCCGACGGTGCATGACGAGGCGCAAATGCCGTTTGGCGGTGTCAAGGGCAGCGGCATGGGGCGTTTTGGCGGCAAGGCCGGCATTGCGGAGTTCACCGAGCTGCGCTGGATCACCATCCAGACCACGCCGCGTCACTACCCGTTTTGAGAAGGCACGCATAAATCTGCTGCGCGAACCGATCTTGCGCCTGTGATGCTCGCCGTACGTGAGTACGGCTGCGCTTCTCGGCACAAGCTCGGCTCGCTCGCTACGATTTCTGCGCGCCTTCTTCGCTTTCTTCAGGCCGGGGCGGTGTCGCACTCCAGCTGCATCAACCAGGCCAGCGCCGCAGACGCGCTGGCGCCGCACATCTCGGTGGACGGCATCAGCTGGCCGCACACCGCCGGCCGTTCGGGCTGGCCGAAGATGCGGCACTGGTTGGCTTCGTCCAGCTGTATGCAGCGCACACCAGCCGGCTTGCCTTGCGGCATGCCGGGGATGGCTGAGCTGATGGAGGGCGCGATGCAGCAGGCACCGCAGCCGGGACGGCAGTTCATGGGTGGTTGGGTGCTATAAAAACGATAGCTTGCCGCGCGCATTGTTGCGGGGCCAGGGCCCAATTTGACCATCAAAAAGGCAAGTTTGGGCGCGTGGGGGCTTGCAGCAGGCTCAGTCCGGTTTGATTTTGGCGCGGCTGGCGACCATCTTCCAGCGCGCCTGTTCGGTCTTGATAAAGGCCGCGTACTGTGCGGGCGTGTCGCCCACAGGCTGGGCCGTGTCGCCGCGCAAACGCTCGGTGGCCAGCGGGTTGCGCATGGCCTTGCTGCAGGCTTCTGCGATTTTGTCTATGGCGGCCTGCGGCATGTTGGCCGGGGCATTCAGGCCGTACCACTGCGTCATCTCGAAGCCGGGGTAACCGCTTTCGGCCACGGTTGGCACATCGGGCAGTTGCGGCAGGCGCTCCTTGGTGCCGGTGGCGATGCAGCGCAGCTTGCCGGACTTGATGTGTGCCAGGATGGCTGGCGCACCCACGCTGGCGGCGTCCAGGCGCCCGGCCAGCAGGTCGGTGAGCTGCGGGCCGGTGCCGCGGTAGGGTACATGCAGCACAAAGGTATCGGTGACCATCTTCAGGTATTCAAACGCCAGGTGACCGGCGCTGCCGTTGCCGGCCGAGCCGTAGTTGAGCTGGCCCGGTTTGGCCTTGGCCAGGGCGACGAATTCCTTGAGGTTTTTGGCCGGCACACTGGCGTTGACCACGTACAGGCTGGGCACCTTGGCCAGCAGCGAAATGGGCTTGAAGTCCCGGTTGGTGTCAAACGGCAGCTTGTCGAAAATAAAGGGGTTGACCGCAAAGGTGCCTATGTGGCCGAGGATGAGGGTGTGGCCGTCCGTCGAGACGGCGCATTCCTGCATGGCGATGTTGCCGCTGGCGCCTGGCTTGTTTTCGACAAACACCGTCTGGCCCAGGCTTTTGGATAGCTCGTTGGCGGCGGAGCGCGCGACGATCTCAGAACTGCCGCCAGGTGCAAAAGGCACCAGCAGGCGAATCGGCTTGCTGGGCCAGCTGCCTTGCGCGTGGGCCGTGCCGAGCAGCGCGGGAAAGGCCGAGGCCGCGGCCAGTACGCCGCCGGCCTTGAGGCCCAATTGCAATGCGCCGCGGCGCGTGTTCGAGTGCTTCATTGAGATGTCTCCCATTTGTTATCGTGGGGCTCAATATAGGTCCGTACGCGCGTCATCCTCCTAAGTGATTCCGCTTACGCGGCGGACGGACCGCCGCTGCCGGATGGTGCCTTACGCCGCCAGCCGCGCGCTGGCAAACAGCACCTGGTCGATCACGGCCTGCACGTTTTTGCGGTGCGCTTCATTGAGCAGCTGGTTGTCCGCATCAAAAGCTTCACCGGCGCGGCCCAGGGCAAAAGCCTTGGGGGCAACCCAGCATTGCGCATTGAGCAGTAGCGGCACCAGGTGGCTCTGCGAGCGCAGGCCGCCCAGGGCGCCCGGTGATGCGCTGAGCACGCCCACCACCTTGCCGGTGAAGGATTTGAAGCCTTCGTGCCAGGCCGGGTCGCTCTTGACGGGGCTGGAGACCCAGTCGATGGTGTTTTTGAGCAGGGCGGTGTAGCTGCCGTTGTACTCGGGTGAGCAGATGATCCAGGCCGGGTGTTCAAACATGATCTGCTTGAGTTTCATCACGTCGGGCGGCGTGCCCCTGGCTTCGAGGTCGGCGTTGTAGATGGGGATGTCGAAGTCGGCCAGTTCAATATGCGTGACATCGGCGCCGGCGGCCCTGGCCAGCTCGGCAGCCGTATGGGCCAGTTTGCGGTTGAAGGAGGCCAGGCGGGTGCTGCCGGCAAAGACCAGGAGTTTTGGGGGTGTGCTCATGGGGCCGATTTCATCATGGAATAGGCGCAAGTTTCCTGCGTCTATTGGAGTTGGGTAAAATGTACAAAATCCATATTTTTGTACAAAATGCATACTGTCCCACTCAGTGAATTCCGTGCCAACGCTTCTGCCATGCTTGACCTGGTGGAGCAGGGCGAAACCGTCCGTATCCTGCGGCATGGCAAGCCGGTGGCCGAGCTGGTACCGCTCAAGGCGGAAGAAGCCGCTGCCAAAGTGCCCAGCTGGAAACGGCCATTTGAGCCAGTGGTCTTGCCGCCCGGCGTGTCGCTATCACAGGCGGTGCTGGACGAGCGGAATGAGTCGCCATGGTGAAAAGGCTGCAGGGAGCCTATGCGGTGCAGCCCATGGCCGTCACCCGGGGGGGAGCGCGCGATGGCGAAGCGCGTTTGATGTTTGATGCATCGGCGCTGACCAAGCGCTACGCCAGCGAGGCCGGGCGGGAGCGGGTGTTGCTGTTGTTTGAAGCGGCCAGCGAGTTGCTGGTTGCGGCGCACTGCCAGACCGAGGTGGCTTCTGCCCTGCTCAGGCGCCGGCGTGACGGCAGCCTGCCTGCGCCCGAGTTTGACCGCGCGTGGGCGGCGGCGCAGCGCGATGTGGCGGACATGACGCTGGTGCCGCTGGACGCCCGCGTAGAGCGTTTTGCATTTGCGGCCATGGAGCAGGGCCCTTTGCGCGGCATGGACGCCCTGCATGTGGGCAGCGCACTGGCCACCCGCGTGGACCTGTTTGTCACCGCCGACAGGCGCCAGGCGCAAGTGGCGCGTGGCATGGGATTGGCGACGGAACTGATAGAGAACTGAAAAAGATTGAAGGCCTGATATGTTTTACCCGCAAGAATTTGACGTGATCGTGGTTGGCGGCGGCCATGCCGGGACCGAGGCCGCGCTGGCTTCCGCCCGCATGGGCTGCAAGACCCTGCTGCTCTCGCACAACATCGAGACCCTGGGCCAGATGAGCTGCAACCCGTCCATAGGCGGCATAGGCAAGGGCCACCTGGTGAAAGAGGTCGATGCCATGGGCGGCGCGATGGCACTGGCGACCGACGAGGGCGGCATACAGTTCCGCATCCTGAACGGCTCCAAGGGCCCGGCCGTGCGTGCCACCCGGGCGCAGGCCGACCGCATTTTGTACAAGGCTGCCATTCGCCGCAAGCTGGAGAACCAGCCAAATCTCTGGCTGTTCCAGCAGGCGGTGGACGACCTGATGGTGGAGGGCGACCGCGTCGTCGGTGCCGTGACCCAGGTCGGCATCAAGTTCCGCGCGCGCACCGTGGTGCTGACGGCGGGGACTTTCCTGGACGGCAAGATCCATGTGGGCCTGAACAACTATGCGGCGGGCAGGGCGGGCGACCCGCCGGCCGTGTCGCTGAGCGCTCGCCTGAAAGAGCTCAAACTGCCGCAGGGCCGGCTGAAAACCGGCACGCCGCCGCGCATTGACGGCCGCACGATTGACTTCAGCAAATGCACGGAGCAGCCTGGCGACGGCATGCCGGGCGGCATTGAAGGGGCGGTGCCGGTTTTCAGTTTTATGGGCGGCAACATTGCCCATCCGCGCCAGGTGCCTTGCTGGATTACCCATACCAATGAGCGCACGCATGACATCATCCGCTCCGGCTTTGACCGCAGCCCCATGTTTACCGGCAAGATAGACGGCGTTGGCCCGCGCTACTGCCCCAGCGTGGAAGACAAGATCAACCGCTTTGCCGACAAGGACAGCCACCAGATTTTCCTGGAGCCGGAAGGCCTGACGACGCACGAGATTTACCCCAACGGCATCTCGACCAGCCTGCCGTTTGACATCCAGTACGAGCTGGTTCGCTCCATGGTCGGCATGGAAAACGCCCACATCCTGCGGCCCGGCTACGCCATCGAATACGACTACTTCGACCCGCGCGCGCTGAAGTCCAGCTTTGAGACCCGTGCCATTGGCGGCCTGTTCTTTGCCGGCCAGATCAACGGCACGACCGGCTACGAAGAGGCGGCGGCCCAGGGCATGTTTGCCGGCATTAATGCAGCGCTGCAGTGCCAGGGCAAGGATGCCTGGTTGCCCAAACGTGACGAGGCTTACCTGGGCGTGCTGGTGGACGACCTGATTACCAAGGGTGTGACCGAGCCCTACCGCATGTTTACCAGCCGGGCCGAGTTCCGCCTGATGCTGCGGGAAGACAATGCCGACATGCGCCTGACCGAAAAGGGCAGGGAGCTGGGCCTGGTGGACGACGTTCGCTGGGATGCCTTCAACCGCAAACGCGACGCTGTTTCACGTGAAACAGAACGCCTGCGCGCCATCTGGGTCAACCCGAATACCCTGTCTGTGCCGGAGGCCGAGCGGGTGCTGGGCAAGGCGATTGAGCGGGAATACAACTTTGCCGACTTGCTGCGCCGTCCCGATGTGAACTACGCCGGGCTGATGTCGCTGGGCGAAGGCAAGTATGCCAACCCGGATATCCCGCTTGGGCTTACGGCTGTTTCACGTGAAACAGCCCTGCCGCCCGGGCTGGTCAAAAGCGTGGTCGAGCAGATCGAGATCACGGCCAAGTACGCCGGCTACATAGACCTGCAAAAGGTGGAGGTCGAGCGTGCTGCTGCGTATGAAAACCTCAAGCTGCCGCCCGACCTGGACTACCTGCAGGTCACGGCGCTGAGTTTTGAGGCACGCCAGAAGCTGGCCAAACACCGGCCTGAAACCCTGGGCCTGGCCTCCCGCATCTCGGGTATCACGCCTGCGACGGTGTCATTGCTGCTGGTACACCTCAAAAAGAACCTCTGGAAAAACAAGGTGCCGGTAGACCTATCTGCCGAAACTGCCGGTCAGGGCCAGGCATGATGGGCGGTGCTGAGAAGGATTTGCGTGCCGGCCTGAATGCGCTACAGCTGCCCTTGAGTGACCAACAGATAGGCCAGCTGCTGGATTACCAGGACCTGATTGCCAAATGGACCAGGGTCTACAACCTCACGGCGGTGCGCGATCCGTCGGAGATGATGACGCACCATCTGCTGGACAGCCTGGCGGCGGTCGCGCCCCTGGCGGCTTACCTTGACAAGGCCGGCCTGGGGCAGGGAAGCCGCCTGCTTGATGTCGGTTCGGGTGCCGGTTTGCCGGGTGTGGTGATCGCCATTTGCTGCCCGGCCATTGCAGTGAGCTGCGTGGATACGGTTGCCAAAAAGGCTGCGTTTATCAAACAGGCGGCGCTGGCGTTGAAGCTGCCCAACCTCACCGGCCTGCATGCCCGGGTTGAAAGCATTGACCAGGCATTCGACGTGATTTGCTCCCGTGCCTTTGCCTCCTTGCCCGATTTCACCCAATGGTCGGCCGGGGCGCTTGCACCCCAGGGTGTATGGATGGCCATGAAGGGCAAACACCCGGCGGACGAGCTGGCGGCGCTGCCGGCTTCAGTCGATGTGTTTCACGTGGAACAGTTGCAGGTGCCGGGGCTGGATGCCGAGCGCTGCATTGTCTGGATGCGGCAAAAAAGCGCATAACTTGCCCGGGCGACAGGCTTAAAGCCTGTTTGCCGCTCTTTATCCGGCCAGCCCTGTCGTAAACTCACAGCTCCACTTTCGGGGGCTTCCATGCTGGGTTCATTTGTCGGCGTTGCAGATTACGGCGCTTTTATTGTTGCCATCATTGTGTTTTTGCTGATTCCCGGCCCGGGTAACCTGGCGCTGATTACCTCTACCAGCAAAGGGGGCATTCCCGGCGGTTTGGGAGCCACCTTTGGCGTGATCGCCGGTGACCAGGTGCTTCTGTGGGCTGCTGTGGCTGGTGTGTCCGCCATCATGGTGGCTTACCCGACGGCCTTCCATATCGTCCAGTGGGCCGGCGCGGTGTACCTGGCCTGGCTGGGCATCAAGATGCTGATGGCCAAGCCGGGTGACGCGCCCCTGTTGCAGATCAAGCCGCACCATTACTTCCGCCAGGCAATGCTCATTACCTTGCTGAATCCCAAGGCGATTGTTTTTTACATGGCCTTCTTCCCGTTGTTCGTCGACCCGGCCCAGCACCAGGGCCTGAAGACCTTTGGCGTGATGGCTGCGACGATTGCCGTGCTGACCTTTCTTTACGGCCTGACGTCCGTCATGCTGACTTACCACCTTGCAGAGCGCATTCGCGCCAACCCGAAAATCACCAACGTCCTGAACAAGCTGGCCGGTGTGTTCCTGATCGGCTTTGGCTTGAAGCTGGCTGTCTCCAAATGAATAACAAAAATCACATGAACAACAAAATGCAATTTTTCGACGGGCCGCCCCAAGAAAAATTAGCCCCCTCGGGGGGCCGCGCCTTACACGCAGTGAAAAGCGTGGGGGCGAGGGTTCTCTGATGGCCAAAATATTCTGCGTTGCCAACCAAAAGGGTGGAGTGGGCAAAACCACAACTACGGTGAATCTGGCGGCGGGGCTGGCCAAGGTCGGCCAGCGGGTTTTGATGATTGACCTGGATCCTCAGGGCAATGCCACCATGGGCTCGGGGGTGGACAAACGCAAGCTGGAGTACACGGTGTACGACGTGTTGCTGGAGTCCGCCTCCGTCGCCGAGGCGCGCGTGCAAAGCCAGAAGCTGATCGATGGCGGCTGCAGCTACGACATCCTGGGTGCAAACCGCGAGTTGGCCGGTGCCGAGGTGGAGCTGGTCGACGTCGAGCGCCGCGAAAAGCGCCTCAAGCTGGCGCTGGCCGAGGTCGACAGCGAATACGACTTTGTGCTGATCGACTGCCCGCCTTCGCTGTCCATGCTGACGCTTAACGGCCTGTGCGGTGCGCACGGCGTGATTGTTCCCATGCAGTGCGAGTACTTTGCGCTGGAAGGCCTGACCGACCTGGTCAACACCATCAAGCAGGTGCATGCCAACCTGAACAAGGACCTGCAGATCATCGGCCTGCTGCGCGTCATGTTCGACCCGCGCATCACGCTGCAGCAACAGGTCAGCGAGCAGCTCAAGGAGCACTTTGCCGACAAGGTGTTCAACACCGTGATTCCGCGCAACGTGCGCCTGGCCGAGGCGCCCAGTTATGGCGTGCCCGGTGTGGTGTTTGACCCGTCCTCCAAAGGTGCGCAGGCGTTTGTGACTTTTGCCGAGGAAATGGTCGACCGCATCAAAAACATGTGATTTCGGCCATTTTTAATATAAATAGTGCCCATGGCCCGCTCAGGAAGCGCGCAGTGCGCTATAAAAAAGATAGCAAACAAATTTTCAGCGCATGAACCCACGCAACGTTCTGATCCTGCCCGGTTGGCAAAACAGTGGCCCGGACCACTGGCAAAGCCGCTGGGAGCGTGCGCACGGCTACAGCCGCGTGGAGCAGCACGACTGGATGCGCCCGCTGCGTGGCGACTGGATCTCGCGCCTTGAAGACGTGCTGCTGTCCTGCGATGAACCCGCCGTGCTGGTCGCGCACAGCCTGGGCTGCATCCACATCGCGGCATGGGCTGCCCATTCCAGGAACACGCATTGCGTGAAGGCCGCATTGCTGGCAGCGCCGCCCGACACGGAGCGTGACGATATCCGCCAGATGCTGCCGGGCTGGTCGCAGGTCCCGCTGCAGAAGCTGCCTTTCGAGGCCGTGGTTTTTGCCAGCAGCAACGACCCTTTTTGCAATCCGCAGCGCGCGCACCAGTTTGCCGCTGCCTGGGGCGCTGGTTTTGTTGAAGCCGGCGAGGGCGGTCACCTCAATGCCGAAAGCGGCCTGGGCGACTGGCCGCAGGCACACCATGAATTGCTGCGCTTGATGGCCTTGCCGGCCGGTGCGCTTGGGGCCGCTTCATGAAACATTGGTTTGTTCACGCCGCACTGGCCGCCACAGCCTTTGCAATCACCAGCCCCACCGTTCGTGCGGAACCGGATGAGGGCGTGCTGGGCAAGGCGCAAAACTATGCCGTGGGCACGGTAGCCACCTGGTATGACAACCCCTATCGCGTGGGCTCATGGTCGGCGCTCAAGACGGTGCCCGGCATCCGCACGCGAACCGTCGCACGCGCCGCCGCGGCCAGCCCCCTGCCTGTTGCGGTAGCCGTGCCGGCGATAGTCTATCGCTATCAAAATGTGAGCTACACACTGGCCAACTACCTTGACCGCCAGCGTGCTACAGGCCTTTTGGTGCTTCGGCATGGCGAGATTGTGGCTGAGCACTACCGTTATGGCCGCAAAGACGATGCCCGCTTTTTGTCTTTCTCCATGGCCAAGAGCGTGACCTCGCTGTTGATCGGCCAGGCCCTGGCGCTTGGGATCATTGCTTCGCTTGACGACAGGGCTGACCAATACGTCAAGGCGCTGGCGGGCAGCCCCTACGGCGCAACGACGATTCGCCAGTTGTTGCGCATGAGTTCCGGCCTGACATTCAGCGAACGTTACGACGGCAAGGACGACATCGCGCGGCTGTCGAGAGCCAGCGCCGGTGTCCCGGACGCTGGCAGGCCGCTGGACGTGTTGCGCTCCATCACCGAACGCCATTCGCCTGCGGGTGAAAAATTTGTCTACGCCAGCGCCGAGACCGACGTGCTGGGCCGCGTGCTGACGGCCGCGACCGGTAAAAATATGGCCGAGCTGACTGCTGAGTGGCTGTGGAAGCCCATGGGTGCCGAGCACGATGCGTTCTGGCGCGTCTCCAGCGACGGGCAGGAGCAATCCTTCGGCGGCTTCAACGCCAGCCTGCGCGACTGGGGCCGGCTAGGCCTGCTGCTGGCCAATGACGGACGGGTGGGTGAAAAGCAGGTGTTGCCGCGCGACTACCTGCTGGACGCCACCGACCCCGCTCGCCAGCCGGCCGCCTTCAGGCCGCGCAAGGCTACGCCCTATTTCGGCTACGGCTACCAGTTCTGGCTGCTGCCCATGAAAGAGCGCAGCTTTGCCATGCAGGGCATCCATGGCCAGACGATTTACGTGCAGCCCTCATCCGGCATTGTGCTGGTGCTGACCTCGGTCTGGGAAAGCGCCAGCGGCAAACAAAACCCGCAACCCTATGAAGAGCGCGACGCGCTCTGGCGTGGCGTGCTCCAGTCGCTGGGCGGCAGCACCGCGCCGCAGGCACCTCTTGCAGATCAATAGATAGAACAGAAAGAAACCATGGTCACGAAAAAACCAAAAGGCCTTGGCCGCGGACTTGAAGCCCTGCTGGGCCCCAAGGTCAGCGAAACCGCTACAGACGCCGAAAACGCCAGCAGCACCGCCAACAGCCCGGGCCTGCCCGCATCGCTGCGCCTGTCCGACATGGTGGCCGGCCAGTACCAGCCGCGCACCCGCATGGACGAGGGCGCGCTCTACGAGCTGGCCGAGTCCATCAAGGTCCAGGGCATCATGCAGCCCATCCTGGTGCGGCGCCTGAGCAGCGGCGCCAACGACGGCAAATACGAAATCATCGCGGGCGAGCGGCGCTTCCGTGCCGCCAAGATCGCCGGCCTGGACAGCGTGCCGGTGCTGGTGCGCGATGTGCCCGACGAGTCGGCAGCCGCCATGGCGCTGATTGAAAACATACAGCGCGAAGACCTGAATCCGCTGGAGGAGGCCCAGGGCCTGCAACGCCTGGTGAAAGAGTTTGGGCTCACTCACGAACTCGCTGCGCAAGCCGTGGGCCGTTCGCGCAGCGCTGCCTCCAACCTTTTGCGCCTGCTGAACCTGGCCGATCCGGTGCAGACCATGCTGATGGCGGGCGACATCGACATGGGCCACGCACGGGCCTTGCTGGCCCTGGACCGCGCCACGCAAATCACCGCCGCCAACCAGATCGCCGCCAAAAAAATGTCGGTGCGCGAGGCCGAAAGCCTGGTCAAGAAACTCAGCGCCGAGTTCTCCCTGAAGCCGCAAAAAGCCGCCAAGGAAAAATCCCGCGACACCCGCCGCGTTGAAGAAGAGCTGGCAGACCTGTTGATGGCCGAGGTCGAGGTGCGTATCAAAAAACAGGTCAAGCGCAACGGCAGACGCGAGGACATGGGCGAGGTGGCGATCCAGTTCAGCTCCATGGATGAGCTCAACGGCCTGATCGAGCGGCTGCGCGGCGGCAGGTAAGGCCGGCCTCCGGCTTATTTCTCGCGCTTGCGCCGCCGGAAGGCAAAAAATGCGGCCACCACCAGCACGACGGCCGCCAGCATGCCCAGCCTTGCCATCCAGACCAGGTTTGACGAGCCGCCACCGGCCCGCAAGTTTTTCACCTGATCGGCGCTGACACGGGCTTGCGGATTGCCATAACGTTCCAGCAGGTAGCTGCCCAGGGTGGCGATCTGCCGGTCGGACAGGGTTTTTGCAAATGCCGGCATGCGGATTTCGGTCGTGTCGGCCTGTCGCTGAATGCCTTCCAGCATCACCATGACCAGATTGTTGGTGTTGGCGCGGCCCAGCGCCGTATTGTGAAACAGCGGCGGCAGGCCGCCGTCGAAACTGCCCTGGCCGCGGGCCTGGTGGCAGGTGGCGCAGTGTGCGTCGTAGAGTTGCGCGCCGGTCATCTCGTTGAGGTCCTTGGGCAGGGCCACGCCGCGTATGCTGTTCAGGTCATCGGAGGCCTTGCCCCAGGCGTAAACCGGCTGCGTGTCGGCCGCATCGCGTTGCGCCGGCACGGTTTTTAAATACACCGCCATCGCACGCAGGTCGGCCTCGTTCAGGTGGCGCAGGCTGTGGTCTATGGCCTCGGCCATGGGGCCGGAGGCCTGGGCCTTGTTGGCGGCGTAACCCTGGCGCATATAACTCACCAGCTCTTGCTCGCTCCAGCCGCCTATGCCGCTGTTGGCGTCCGAGGTGATATTGGGCGCATGCCAGGAGCCGACGTCGCCGCCCCCAAGTTCACGCGACAGGTCCTCTGCCATCATCAGGTTGCGCGGGCTGTGGCAGGTGCTGCAATGCGCGAGTCCGCGCGCCAGGTAGGCGCCGCGATTCCATTCCGCGCTTTTGCCCGTATCGGCCACAAAGGGCTTGCTGTCGAGAAACAACAGGTTCCAGGCGGCCATCGACAGCCGGATGTTGAAGGGGAAGGGCAGGGCCGTGGCCGGCGGCGCGCTATCGACAGGTGCAACCGCCTGCATGAAGTAGGCATACATGGCCCTGGCGTCGTCGTTGGTGACGAGTGCGTAGGATGTGTACGGCATGGCCGGGTAGAGGTGTTGCCCGTCAGCGCGTACGCCCTTGCGCAAGGCGTCGGTGAACTGCTCCAGTGTGTAGTTGCCTATGCCATGGGTCTTCGACGGCGTGATGTTGGTCGAGACAATGGCACCCAGCGGCATCGGCAGCGACAGGCCGCCAGCCATGGCCTTGCCTCCGGGGGCCGTGTGACAGGCCACACAATCCCCGGCCGTGGCCAGGTATTGGCCGCGCTGGACCAGGGCGGGGTCGGCGTTCGCTGCTGCCTGGGCCGCAACCGGGCCGTGAAGTGCCAGCAGCAGTGCGGCGAGAGGCAAGGCCAGATGCGTCCGCGCTTTCATCGTGTCACCCCTTGCGTGGGCGCACCCGGGGTGCCGGGAGGGGCACTTTTTGGCAGGATGTGCTCTGCCGTTCGTAGCGCCACTGCCAGCCCGGTTTGTGTCGAGTTGCAGGTGCCTGCGGTCGGCAATACGCCGGTGCTGGTGATGAACAGGTTCTCATGGTCATGGCAACGGCCGAACTCGTTGACGACCGAGGTTTTAGCGTCCTTGCCCATGCTCATGGTGCCGCAGATGTGCTGGTTGTTCGCGAAACTGCCGTCCTTGCTGTAACGCAGGTTGCTGCCGCCCATCAGCTCGGCAATACGCGCAAAGTCGGCCCTGGAGACCTCGGCGCCTTTGCGTGTGTACTCGTCGATGGCGTAATGGGCTTGCGGTTTCGGGATGCCCATGGCGTCTTTCTGGTCGCTCAGGGTGATGCGGTTGTCCGGGTGCGGCAAGACCTCCAGCACGTTCTTCACGTTGAGTTCATGCGCGGCGCTGTAGCGCAAGCGTTTTTCCAGTTCCGGGCCATACACGCCCTGGTCGATCAGGGACTGCGTGCTGCCGGCCACGCGCGAGATGTTGGTGAAGTCCAGGCGATAGGGCGCGTGTTCCGAGCGGAAGGCACCATCACGCAAGGTGTTGATGGAGTTGGGGCTTTGTGGTCCGCGCCCCAGCCACAACTCTTCCTCGGCATCGAAGGTCAGCGAGGTGCTCGGGTGGTCCATCAGGTTGCGGCCCACCATGCCGGAGCTGTTGGCCAGGCCTTGGGGGTATTTGTCGCTGGCCGAGAGCAGCAGCAGGCGCGGGCTTTCGATGCCGTTGGCCGCAAGAATAAAGGTCTTGCCGGTGACGCGGTGGCTGGCCTTGTCGGGGTCGTAATAATGCACCGCGGCGATACGCCCCTGCGCGTCATGTTCGATCCGGTAGACATTGGCGTTCGGGATCAGCTGGGCACCGGCGGCCTCGGCGTCCGCGGCTGCAATGCCGCCGTGGTACTGGGCATCAATCGGGCAAATCGGCTGGCAGCTGTTGTTGCCGCAGCAGGCGGGCCGGCCGCCGTAGGTTCGGCTGTTGCGTGCGACCGTGTTGCCCACCACCGCATACACCGGTGCCAGCCGTTCACGCAGGCGGCGCATGGCATAAGGCTCGGCCACGGGCTGCATGGGAAACGGTTTGCTGCGTGGCGAGCCGGTGTTGGTCGCTCCCGACACGCCCATGATTTCTTCGGCCTGCTGGTAGTACGGGTCAAGCTCTTCATAGCTGAAAGGCCAGTCAACGCCCACGCCATACAGGCTCTTGATGCGCAGGTCATTGGGCACCATGCGCCAGGCCTGGGCGGCCCAGTGCCAGGTCGTGCCGCCGACGATGCGGATGTACTCGGCGGGGTAGGGGTAGGGGCCGGCCTGGACCAGGTAGCCGTCGTCCTTGGGCTGGTACACCGGATGCGGTGCCCAGGGTGCCGGTGGATAGGGCGACATCCAGTCGCTTTTGCGAGGCGAGTTGCGGAAACGGGCGACGATTTCATCGCGCGTGACGCGAGGCCCAGCCTCCAGGATGATGACGGAGGCGCCCTGCTTCAAAAACTGCAGTGCCGTGGTGGAGCCAATGATTCCGGAGCCTATGACCACAAAGTCAGCCGACAACTGTTCTGCCATGTCTCGCCCCTCAGTTTGGTTTTTTTTCCCAGCTGGCGTAAACGCCGTACGAATAGGTCGGCGGCTTCAGCACGTCTTCGACGACCCCGGCATTAAGCGCATGTTCATAGGCCAGGCAACGCGCCTTGTCGCCGTTGCCGACGATGCCCATGTACCAGGCGGTGACGATCTTGCGCGGCAGCGCCGCGAGCGGCGACTTTTCGCTGTCCAGCAGTTGCTGCAATTGCAGGGGATCGATCTTGCGTTCGTTGATCAGCGTGAGCAGGGCTTTGGTCGCCGCCGGAAATCCGGGGTCGTCCGCCGTCAGCGCATCGTAAAGACGTGTGGCCAGGACGGTATCCAGGGCCTGGCGCCCGGCCAGCAGGGACGAGACAGCCACAAACGAACCCTGCTCGGCGCTGACCACTGGTTGCGCCAGCGCCCAGGGAATCAGGGAAGCGGTATAGGCCGATAACAGGCCCACCAGCAAACCCCGTCGTGCCGCATTGGGCGGGCTGGAACCGTGCACAAGGTCATCGGGAGCATCCATCGAGAGTGCCTTTTTTCGTGGGTTCTATTGCAACTCTTGCCGTCTTGCATCCTACGCTTCTGAATCAGAATTGCAAAACCGGCGGGTGCGCAATAACTTGCCCGGGGGCCGTGCAGTGCCCCTGTTTGGCGCACTTGTTCAAGCAGGGGCAATTCTGTTTGCGCTGGTGGCGGCGCGTGGTTTAAAGGAGTGCACCTTCATGCAGAATGCTCCCGGTTTTGTGCGTACTGGACAATAAATCCAATAAAGCTGTTGGCCACTGGTGACAATGCCCGGTTGGCCGGGGAGTAGACGCAGACTTCACGGAAAAACTGCGGCTGCTCCAGTGGTACCGTTTGCAGTCCATAACCTTTCACCAGTGAGGCCGCATAGGTCGGGCATACCGTGAGGCCCAGGCCGGCAGCGACCATGCCCAGCGCCGTTGTCATGTAGGAAACGGCCTGGACCGGGAAGGGCAGCACGCCCTGCAGGTCGGCGTGCGACTCGGCGCGTAGCCTACGCATGAAGTCCTGTGTCGGGGCAATGAACGGGTAGGGGCTCAATTCGTCCCAGCAAACCTTCTTCCTGCGCGCAAGGGCGTGGTCAGGCCGGCATATCAGCCAGTGCCGGTCCCGGAACAGGGTTTTTGACTCCACTTCAACGGCACTGTCCGCAGGCTGCTGGTCGGGGCCGATGGCGAGCTCCACTTCCCCGGTTACCAGGCCCGCCATCAGGTGCTCTGGCAGGGTGTCCGTCACGCGCACTTCGACATTCGGGAAGCGCTCGCGGTAGGCCGCGATGACTTGCGGTATCAATGTGCAGGCCATGAGTTGTGGGGCCGCCAGCCTCAGGATGCCTTTTTTCTTGTCGCGCAGGTCGGCCACGCTGGTGACGGCATTGCCCAGGTCGTTCAATATGCGCTGCACGGAGGGGTAGAAGTCGCGGCCGGCTTCCGTCAGGCTCACCCTGCGCGTTGTGCGGTCCAGCACACGAACACCCAGGTCACGCTCCAGCTCGCGGACCAGCACGCTCAGTGCCGACTGTGTGAGATGCAGCTGCGCGGCTGCCTCGGTAAAACTGTGGGCATCGGCCACCGCTGCAAAGGCGCGCAGTTGGCGCAAAGTCAGATTCATGAAGTCACTTCATTAATCAATGAATATATTTCGATTGAATTATAAGTGTCGGTATTTTCTAATCCCGCATGGCCCACAACGGGGACAAACGAGACGCCGCAAACCCTGAGCCAGCCTGCGCGGTGTCCGGCATAACACTTATCAAGGAGCAAACATGTTGCAGACAGCAGCGGCGCCGGCACAGGCGTCTGCATTGACCGGGCGTTCGGCAAAGGCCGACGCATCCCCCCGTACCGTGGCCATCGCCTGCCTGATAGGGGCAACCATTGAGTGGTTTGACTTTTTCATTTACGGAACCGCTGCGGCGCTGATTTTCAGCACCCAGTTTTTCCCGAAAACCTCGGAACTGGCTGGCACGCTCGCGGCGTTCAGCACCTTCGCCATTGGCTTTTTTGCACGCCCCATAGGCGGCCTGGTCATGGGCCACTTCGGTGACCGCATAGGGCGCAAGGCCATGCTCGTTCTCTCATTGCTGATGATGGGCGTGGGCACCTTCGCCATTGGTTTGTTGCCGACCTATGCACAAATCGGTATCTGGGCGCCTGTGCTGCTGGTGTTGTTGCGCATCTGCCAGGGCTTTGGCGTGGGTGGCGAATGGAGCGGCGCCATCCTGATGGCCGTTGAGCACGCGCCGCCCGAAAAGCGCGGCTTTTACGGCGGCTTCCCGCAACTGGGTGTGGCGGCCGGCTTGGTGCTGGCCAATGCGGTCTTCCTGGGCATAGGCCTTGCGCTGACCGAGCAGCAGTTCCAGACCTGGGGCTGGCGCATTCCTTTCCTGTTCAGCATCGTGCTGGTCGGCATAGGCCTCTATGTGCGGCACAAGGTCAGCGAAAGCCCGATCTTTGAGAAAGCCCGCAAACACGGTGAAGCCGTCAAGACGCCGCTGGTGGAGATTTTCCGCAAGCATAAAAAACCGGTCATCACCTCCGCACTGGCCTGCCTTGCACAAAACGGCATGGGCTACATCGTGCTGGTCTACATGTTGAGTTACGGCACCACCAAGCTGGGCCTGCCGCGCTCGACCATGTTGTCTTTCATCATCGCGGCCAACCTGCTGGAAATCGTCGCCACGCTGTACTTCGCCAAACTCTCGGACCGCATAGGCCGCCGCAAGGTGATGATGGGCGGCACCGGCATAGGCGTGCTGTGGGCCCTGGCCTTCTTCCCCGTGGTGGACACCGCCATCCCGGCGCTGGTATTTATCGCCATCGCCGGCGCCCGCCTGTGCATTGCCGCGATGTACGGCCCCATGGCTGCGCTGTTCTGCGAGCTGTTCGAACCCAAGGTGCGTTTCAGCGGCACATCGCTGGGCTACCAGATGGGCTCCATCATTGGCGGCGCACTGGCGCCTTTCTTTGCCGCACTGCTGCTGGTGGCAACCGGCACCTCCTTCTCCATCTCGCTCTATATGGCCGCGCTGTGCCTGATCAGCTTCCTGGCGATATTCAGCATCGCAGAAGCCAAACAGTGGGGCGGTAAAGGCTGATGGCGCACTACGTCTACTTGTTGCAGGAGCAGCAACGCCGATGACAGATCATGCAACAGGGCAGCAGCCGGCATTCGACGTGCTGGTTGTGGGCTCGGGCGCCGCCGGCATGGTGGCGGCCATCACCGCAAAACTGCAGGGCCTGCGTGTCATCGTGGTCGAAAAGGACACCGTGTACGGCGGCACCTCCGCGCTGTCCGGCGGCGGCATGTGGATACCCGGCAACCCCGTGTCCGCACGGCTAGGCATTGCGGACAGCAGGGAGGATGCAAAGACCTACATGCTGCATGAAGCCGGCCCGCATGCTCGCCAGGACATGATCGACGCCTTCCTCGACAACGGCCCTGAAATGGTCGGCTTCTTCGAGAAAAACACCGCCATGCAGTTCCTGCCGGCACCGGTGTTCCCCGACTACCACCCGGGCATGCCCGGTGCTTCACAGGGCGGGCGCACGCTGTATGCCGCGCATTACAACGGCAAGGCATTGGGCAAAAATATTGCGGCACTGCGCCCGCCGATCAGGGAGATGACACTCTTTGGCCTGGTCACTGTTTCAGGCGATGAGGTCAGGCACTTCCTGCGCGCCACCAAGTCATGGACCTCTGCCAAATATGTCGCACGCGTGTTCGGCAACCACTTCATGGACCTGCTACGGCACGGCAGGGGCATGCGCCTGACGAATGGCGGGGCCCTGATGGCGCGGCTGGCGCACACGCTGTATGAACTCGACATCCCGCTTTGGCTGTCATGTCCGATGCAGGAGCTGATCGTCGAAGGTGGTGCCGTGACTGGTGTGCGTGTGGAACGCGCCGGCAAGCTGGTCGAGTTGCGCCCGCGCCATGCTACCGTGCTGGCCTGCGGCGGGTTTCCGCATGACCTGGCGCGCCGCAGCAAGCTGTTCCCGCACCTGCAGCGCGGCGGCTCACACCACTCGCCGGCGCCTCAAGGCAACACCGGAGACGGCCTGCGCGCCGCAGAAAAAGCCGGCGGCCGTGTCAGCAACGATATGGCCCATGCGGCGGCCTGGGTCACCCTGTCGCGTGTACCGTACGGCAATGGCGGGTACGGCCTGTTCCCGCACTTCATTGACCGCGCCAAACCCGGCATCATCGCCGTCAACCGCAGCGGCAACCGTTTTGTGAACGAAGCCGACTCGTACCACGACTTCATTCCCGCACTGCTTGCGTCGGAGCCGGATGGCCAGCCGGGCCCGGCGTTTCTCATTGCCGATCACCGCGCCGTACGCCGCTATGGGCTGGGCTTCGCCAAACCTTTTCCCATGCCGTTGGGCGGTTTTCTGCGTTCAGGTTACCTGCGCAAGGGCAACACGATTGCCGAGCTGGCAAAAGCCATCAATATCAATGCAGCCCGGCTGGCGCAAACCATTGCGCAGTTCAACCAGGATGCCGCGCAAGGGCATGACACGCAGTTCGGCAAGGGCAGCACGGCCTATAACCGCTTCATGGGCGACGGTGACCATGACGGCCCCAATCCCTGCCTTGCACCTCTGGTCCAGGGGCCTTTTTACGCAGTCGAAATCGTGATCGGCGACCTTGGCACTTTCGCCGGTCTCAACACGGACACCGTGGCCCGGGTGACGGGTGCAAACGGCCGGCCGATTGCGGGGCTGTATGCCGTGGGCAACGACATGGCCAGCGTGATGGGCGGCGCCTATCCGGGCGGTGGCATCACGCTCGGCCCGGCCATGACCTTCGGCTATGTTGCGGCCCGGCATATTGCGCAGGAGGCCGGCAGGCCGCAAGGCCATGGCGCAGATTTTTCCAATCCAACAACCCAACCGACATGAACCAACCGACTATCCGTTTGTCGCCACACCCTGTTGCGGTGCGCGGGCTTCACCACTTTGCGTGGCGCTGCCGTGACAGCGAAGAAACGCGCCACTTTTACGAAGACCTGCTGGGGCTGCCGCTGGTGCATGTGATCAAAAGCGACCACGTGCCAAGCACCGGCGAGTACTGTCCTTATGTGCATATCTTTTTCGAAATGGCCGACGGCTCTTTCATCGCATTTTTTGACCTGGGCGACGACATCAGCGCATTGCCTTCGCCGAACACGCCGGCATGGGTCAACCACCTGGCGCTGCGCGTCGATTCCGTTGCCGACCTGAGCGCGGCCAAGGCCAGGCTGGAGGCTGCCGGCGTCGAGGTTCTTGGCGTGACGGACCACCACATCATCGAATCGATTTATTTCTTTGACCCGAACGGCCTGAGGCTTGAGCTGACCACACCCACCGCCTCCGATGCGGAAATGCAGGCGCATGCTGCCTGCGCGCACGCGGACCTGGATGAGTGGACCCGGCGCAAGGCGCAACTGCGCCAGTCCGGCCAGAAAGGGGTGCCTGCGCATGCCTGAACTGCAACTTGCCGTGATAGACGTCAAGCCCGGTGCAGCGACGGAAAGCCAGTCCGGCCTGCAGATGCTGCGGCCTCGCATCTACGGGGCTTACAGCGTGCCCGTGGGGCGTAAACGCACAGCTGCAATCGTCATGCACCCGACCAGCAATTTCATGGGCCACTACCTGATTGCCCCGCTGGCCGAACGCGGCATATGCTGCCTGGGCCTGAACTCGCGCTACGCCGGCAACGACACGGTCCTGCTGATGGAGCGTGCCATCCAGGACCTGGGCGCGGGCGTGAAATATTTGCGCGCAGCCGGTTACGAACGCATCGTGCTCATAGGCAACTCCGGCGGCGCGGCCCTGGCCAGTTTTTACCAGGCACAGGCGGAGAAACTCACGGCGCACCATTTTGCCGACGGCGATCCGACCCACCTGCATGCCGACGATCTGCCGCCTGTGGACGGCATTGCGCTTTGCGCGGCCCATCAGGGCCGCACCAAACTGTTGCTGGACTGGATAGACCCGTCCGTGACTGACGAGCACGATGTGTTGTCGGCAGACCCGGCGCTGGACATGTACAACCCGCGCCATGCGGTTCCTTACCAGGCGGATTTCCTGGCGCAATTCAAGGCGGCGCAAAAGGCCCGCCTGGACCGCATCGAGGCCTGGGCGCTGGAGCGGCTTCGTGTATTGCGCAGCACGCCGGGCGCGCCGCGCGACCAGGCTTTTGTGGTGTACCGCACGCATGCCGACCCGCGCTGTGTGGACCTGTCGATTGACCCGAATGACCGTGCGCCAGGAAGCGTCTGGGGCGATGCACGTGCAGTCAATTATTCGGTCAACGCCATGGGACGCACCACCTCGCTCACTGCCTTTCTTTCGCAGTGGTCGTCGCGCTCGCAGGCCGACGGCCCTTCAAACCTGGCGCGCACCAGTGTGCCTTCGCTGCTGTTGACCTATACGGCGGACCAGTCAACCTTCCCGAGCACGCGTGATGCCTGGCTTGCCGCCGGCGGCGCGCGCATCCGCAATGTTGACATCACAGGCGGCAACCATTACCTGGCTGGCCAGCCGCAGCTGGTCACGGTTGCGGCTGACGCGATCGCCGAATGGGCGCATGCCCTTGCCTGAAGCAATTCCCTCATATCGACCACAGAATGAATTCGAATATTTCCACCCCGCCTGCAAACTCCTTCGCCTCGGCCTCGGATACCCGTGAACAAAAGCCCCAGGTACGTGAGCTCGCGCCAGGTGTCTACGGCTACATCAGCGACTTCGACCCGAACTGCGGTTTTATCGTGGGCGACGATCATGTTGTCCTGATCGACACACGGCCCACGCCGCGCATGGCGCGTGATTTCCTGGCCGACATCCGGCAGGTCACCGACAAACCCGTGAAATTCATTGTGCTGACGCATTACCACGCGGTGCGAGTCCTGGGCGCCAGCGCGTTCAGCGACGCACAGGCCATCATTGCCAGCCAGGGAACGCTGGACTGGGTTCACGAGCGCGGGCAGGCCGATTTTGAATCCGAGGTTGGCCGCTTCCCCAGGCTGTTTGCCGGTGTTGAAGAGATACCCGGCCTGACCGTGCCGACGATCACGTTCGAGCGCGAAATGAGCCTGTGGGTGGGCAAACGCGAACTGCGATTGCAATGCCTGGGCCGCGGCCACTCCGGCGGCGACACGGTGGTGTGGCTGCCGGATTGCCGAGTGCTGTTCTCCGGCGATGTGGTGGAAAACCGTTGCGGCGTTTATGCCGGTGATGCCTATATCGGCGACTGGGCAAATACGCTGGATGCCGTGCGCGCGCTGGCGCCCGAAGTGCTGGTCCCGGGGCGCGGAGCGGTGCTGCGCGGCGCCGCGGCCTGCGCCGAGGCCATAGATCTCACGCAGGATTTTCTGGCGACGCTGCTGGCCAGCGTGAAGGCCGGCATTGATTCGCAGCAGGGGCTCAGGGAATGTTTTGAGCGTGCCCAGGCCGCCATGCAACCGCGTTTTGGTGACTGGCCGGTGTTCCAGCATGTGTTGCCGTTCGACGTGTCGCGTGCCTATGACGAGCTGCGCGGCACGGTGCACCCTGTGGTCTGGACAGCTGAGCGCGATCGTGAACTCTGGGCGATCCTGCGCGGTGAAAAGGCCTCTGCTACGGCCTGAGCCGAGCCATGCATGGCCTGCGTGTTAGCCCGGGTTATCGCAGGCCCCGGCCCGGCATACGATGAAGGCGTACACCCCAAAAGAAGAAATTGCGGCTGCAATCCGCACTACCAAATTTTCAACGACAACTAAAACCACCGGACGACAACATGCTGAAAACCCTGCTGAAAAAATTCCTGGCTGCCTGCGTCATTGCAGGTGTGTCCATCGCCGCATCGGCCCAGACCTATCCGGCCCGGCCTATCAAGCTGATCGTTCCTTATGCGGCCGGCGGCACAACGGATATCCTGGGCCGCATGATCGGCCAGAAGCTGCAGGAGTCCATGGGCCAGCCTGTGGTGATAGAGAACAAACCCGGCGCAGCCACCAACCTGGGTGCTGAAGCAACTGCCAAGGCTGCGCCCGACGGCTACACACTGCTGCTGGGCACCAACGTGACTTTCGCCGTCAATCCGCACCTTTATGAAAAGCTGGCCTTTGACCCGCTGAAGGACTTTGTACCGATTGCGCCTATCGCGCTGACCCAGACCGTGCTGCTGGTCAACCCGTCCGTTCCTGCGCATAACGTCAGGGAAGTCATCGCACTGGCCAAGGCCCAGCCGGGCAAGCTTTCCTATGGCTCCTATGGCAGCGGTTCGCTGGCGCACCTGGCCGCGGCGCAGTTCGCGGCCATGGCCGGCGTGCAGATGGTTCACGTGCCGTACAAGGGCAGCGCGCCAGCGATGACCGACCTGGTGGGTGGCCATATCAATCTCATGTTCGACAACATCGTCACGGCGCTGCCCAACGCCAAATCCGGCAAGGTGCGCGCCCTGGCGGTAACCGGCGCCAGGCGCTCGGCGGCCGCGCCCGATCTGCCCACGGTTGCCGAGGGCGGCGTCAGCGGTTATGAGGTTGTGGGATGGTTCGGCTTTGCGGCTCCGGCCGGAACGCCGCCTGAAATCGTGCGCAAGCTCAACAGCGAGATCAACCGCGCGCTGGCCATGCCTGATGTCAGGGACCGCATCATCAGTGCCGGAGCCGATCCCATGAACATGTCGTCGGAGACTTTTGCGGCATTCATACGCAGCGACTACACGCGCTCGGGCATCATGGTGAAAACCTCTGGTGCCAAAGCTGAGTGAGGTTTGCCCACTTGAATTAACCGATCCCATAGTTTGAGGCCGGAATTGCGAAGACCCCGTAGCTCCATGGCCCTGGTTCTTCATGGTTGCGCCACGACCACAGTGTCTGTGCTGCGGCCGCGTCTGCTTCAATTGAGTGTGGCTTATTTTCCGCCGCGGCTGGCCTTGGCGACGTAGGCCGACAGCGCCTGGATCTGTTCTTCGCTCAAGCTGGTCTTGAAAGAAGGCATGCTGCCCAGGCCATCGCGCAGCACCTTGGCGACGCGCGCCGCGTCAGGTTGCAACTCGTCCAGCACGGGGCCGACGGCGCCCTCGGCACCCGCGTCCTTGAGCGTGTGGCAGACCGCGCAGGCGGGCACGGAGGTGGTAAAGAGTTTCTTGCCCAGGGTCAATTGGGCGGTGTTGTCGGCCGCAGCGGCCAGGCTGCAGCTCAGCAGCAGCGCCGGCAGGGCCAGGGCGCGCAGGTGGCGGGAGGAGGATGTCTTGAAAGTCATGGCGATGGTGTCTTAAAAAAGAAGGGAATGGCGTCAAGCCGCGGCCCACCCAGGCCCGAGGGACCAGGGTGGCGCAGTGCCGTGAAACGGCAGGCTGGTGCTTAGGCTACGGTGACCTTGACCGCGTGGTCGGCCCAGCTGGTGTTGTTGTAGCCGCTCTGGTTTTCACCACGTGTCTCGGGCTGCACGTTGCCGGCTGTGTCGGTGGCGCGGCTGGCCAGGGTGTAGGTGCCGGCCGGCAGCCTGGCCTGCAGCACAAACTGGCGCCAGGCGTACTTGCCCATGTCGGGGCCGATGAAGCGGGCCTTCTGCCAGGTCTTGCCGCCGTCGATGGACACTTCCACACCCTTGACGGCATGCAGGCCACCGAAGGCCACGCCCTGGATCTGCACCGTGCCGCCAGCGGCCAGCGTGCCGCTTTCGGGCAGGGGTGAGTTGATCCAGGACTTGACACTCATCTCCTGCACCGAAGGCTGGCTCGGGTCGCCCTTGCCGCCTGGGGGCGACATGCGGTAGCCGTGCGACATGATCTTGGCGTCGCTCTCCTGCGCCGTGAAGGCCAGCTGTTTGATGTACTTGATGTTGTTCACACCCTGGTAACCCGGCACGATCAGGCGCAGCGGTCCACCATGGGCCAGCGGAATCGGCTCGCCGTTCATTTCCCAGGCCAGCAAGGCATCCTGCATGGCGGCGGCGGGCACCGAGCGTTCCACCATGATGCTTTTCGGGTCAATGCCCTCGGGCAGTTTTTCGCCGCCGGTGCCGGTCATGAAGCGCATGCCGGCGCTCACGCCGCCCAGGGACTCGACCACGGCGCGCACAGGCACGCCGCTCCAGACCACGCAGCCGGCGGCGCCGACAGTCCAGGGTGTGCCGCTGGGTTTGCTCGGGAAGAAGCCGCGGCCGTTGCCCGAGCATTGCAGCACCATGGTCACGGTCTCCAGGCCCAGGGTCTTGAGTTCGCGCACTGTCAGTTTGCGCGGGCTCTTCACGCCGGCCACGGTGACTTCCCAGGCGTCACGATCGGCCACGATGGTGGCGTCGGGCGCGGGCAGGTTATTGCGCAGGTACAGCTGGTTGCTGGGGGTGATGCCGCTGGTGCCGAAGGCGCTGCGTTTGGTCTCCAGCGTGGTGCTGCTGTGCACGATGACGTCGGACGCGTTCTTCCAGCCCACGTAGGCCGGCAGCGGCTTGGCGGCTGCGGCCTGTGCCAGTGCGCCTTGTGACCAGCTGGCCAGGCCGGCGCCAGCAAGGGCCGCGGCACTGCCTGTGAGCAGGCGGCGGCGTGGCAGGGAAGTGAGGGCAACAGTCATGGAGTCTCCTGTGAAGTGGGGGTGATGGGAAAGACAAAGGGGCCCCGCGGCGCGGTGGCCGTGGGCTTGCGAAGATTGGTGACGCTGGGCGCAAGGGACGGTGACACGGCCTGCAGCGCGGCCTGCGCCACGCCCAGGGCTTTTTCTTTTTGCGCCACAAGCACCAGCGGTTTGCCGTTGCGCGCGGTGATGACCTGCCAATAGACATTGCCCCACCAGCCGCTGGCGTCGGGCAGGGAAATGGCGTCGTCGAAGGCAAACACCGTGACCATGCCGCCTTTCTCAAAAAAAGTGGTCAGGTGGTAGGCCAGATGGCCGTCGATGTCGCAGGGGCGGATCAGTTGCGGGTAACCGGGCAGCGCCTGTTCAGGGCTCAGGCCCAGGTGTTGCAGGACTTTGCTGCTGTCGATGAAGTTGCCGCGCAGCGTTCGTTCGTAATATTCGTGTTCAATCGCGTCACGAACCAGGGCCGGCGGACGCATGGCCAGCACGGCCGTGGTGCCGGTGGCGGCCAGCAGCAGGGCGGCCGCGGCGCGCTGCACGCCGCGGTGCGACCAAAGCGGCGTGTGGCGAAACAGTTGCGCGGGCGGCTGGCCGGGGTCGAAGGCGAGTGCCAGTTCGGCGCGGGCGCGCAAATCGAAGGCGCTGTCGGGGGGGCGTTGATCCGGCATCTCAGACCTTTCGCAGACGTCTGTCTTGGGGCACAGCGGCCACAGCCGCCGGGGTGAGGGCGGCTGTGGGGCGCATTGCGGCTTTCAGCGCATCGCGCGCCCGCGCCAGCCGCGACAGCACGGTGCCGGGCGCAATTTCCAGCGCCTGCGCCATCTGTGCGGTTGGCATGTCGTCGAAATAAAACAGCACAAGCACCTCGCGGTGTATGGGTGCTATGCGTGCCAGCGCCTTGACCACATCGAGCTGGTCGTCCAGGCTGCCCTCGGGCGCAGCCTCGTCCGCCACCAGGTCAGCGTCTTCCAGTGATTGCGGTTGCGGCGCCATGTGGCGCAGGGCGTGGCGCCGCATGATCTGGAACAGCCAGGCACGCGCCAGCGCCGGGTCACGCAGCTGTTTGCGGTGTTTCCAGGCGCTGGTGAAGCAGTCCTGCACCACGTCTTCAGCGACCGCGCGCGAACCCATCAGCGCCCAGGCGCTGCGCAGCAAAAAGCGGTAGTGCTCGCGCACCCATTGGTTGTAGCGGGACTCCGCCGTCAGGATCATGCGCATAAGAGCGCGGGGCGCGGGGTTTTATTCCCTCGGATGCGAAATAATTTTCGGCAGCGCCTGCAGTGCGCGCGTGATTTTTCAAAAATGATAGCTGGTCACGCAGGAAGGGTAAGGGCTGAAGGCTGATTTGGCTTGAAAAATGGCGCTACGGGCTGGGCCTGGCGCCCGGGCGCTTACAGCGTGAAAATTTTGCCCGGGTTCATGATATTTTTCGGGTCCAGCGCGCGCTTGATGACGCGCATCATCTCCACCGCGCCGCCGCCCGCCTCGGTCAGCAGGAAGTCCATCTTGTGCAGGCCCACGCCGTGTTCGCCGGTGCAGGTGCCTTCCAGGCTGAGCGCGCGGCTGACCAGCTTGTGGTTCAGTACTTCGGCGGCTTCGCGTTCCTCTGGTTTGTCGGGATCAATCAGGTAGCCGAAGTGGAAGTTGCCGTCGCCCACATGGCCCACCAGGAAGTAGGGGATGCCGCTGGCATCGGCCTCGGCGACGGACTCCAGAAGGCAGTCGGCCAGGCGTGAAATCGGCACGCAGGTGTCGGTTGAAATCGCACGGCAGCCGGGCTTGGACTGGATGGCCGCAAAGTAGGCGTTGTGACGCGCCGTCCACAGGCGTGTGCGTTCTTCGGGTGTGCTGGCCCATTCAAAAGCGTTGCCGCCGTGGCCGCTGGCAATTTCCTGCACCAGCTCGGCTTGTTCCTTGACGCTGCTGGGCGAACCATGAAACTCCATCAGCAACATCGGTTCTTCGCGCAGGCTGAGCTTGGAATGAGCATTCACCATGCGCACGGTGTTGTGGTCTATCAACTCCACGCGTGCAATCGGCACACCCAGCTGTATCACTTCAATCGTGGTGCGCACGGCGGCCTCAATGCTGGGAAAGGAGCACACCGCCGCCGAGATGGCTTCGGGCAATGGGTAGAGTTTGACGGTGACTTCAGTGATCACGCCCAGGGTGCCTTCGCTGCCAACCATCAGGCGCGTCAGGTCGTAACCGGCCGACGACTTTTTGGCGCGCGTGCCGGTGCGTATGACCTCGCCGCTGGCCGTGACCACTTCCAGCGCCAGCACGTTCTCGCGCATGGTGCCGTAACGCACGGCGTTGGTACCGCTGGCGCGCGTGGCGCTCATGCCGCCCAGCGTGGCGTCGGCGCCCGGGTCGATGGGGAAGAATAGGCCCGTGCTCTTGACCTCTTCATTGAGCTGCTTGCGGGTCACGCCGGGCTGCACGGTGACGGTGAGGTCTTCGGAGTTGATGTGCAGCACCTTGTTCATGCGGCTCACGTCAATGCTGATGCCGCCCTGTATGGCCAGCAGATGACCCTCCAGCGAGGTGCCGACACCAAAAGGAATCACCGGTACGTTGTACTGGCCGGCCAGTTTCACGGCATCGGCCACATCGGCCGTGCTCTCGGCAAACACCACGGCGGCGGGTGGCGGCGCGGCAAAGGATGACTCGTCGCGGCCGTGCTGCTCGCGCACCACCAGGGCCGTGGAGCAGCGTTCGGCAAAACGGGTTTTAAGTGCGTCTATCAGCGCGGCCGGTGTTTCGCGCTGGGCGATCTCGGGCAGCAGGTGTACAGGCAGGGGTGCATTCATGGTCGTCTCCAGATACTTCTCGCCGCTGCTCTTTTCCTGCGGCGCACGAGGCGGGGTTTGCCACCAGCGGCCCCCAAGAGGCCGCTGGAATCAAACATTATGGAGTAGTCAGCCCATGGGCCCGGCAAAAATCATCAATGGGCCGACCAGGCCCAACCCATGTCTGGGGCGTTTGCCCTCAAGGCCACAGGCACCGTTGTGGTTTGATCGCCGGAAGCACCCGCCGACGGCATTGCGCAGCCGGCGGGTGTCGTGGGTCAGGCCCCTGCAGCCTTGTTGAACTCTTCGCGCGAAATGAAACCGTCGTGGTTGGCATCGATCTGGTCAAAGCGCTGCGCGACGGCCGGCAGGTTTTCTGCTTCCTTGCGGTCCAGCTTTCCATCCTTGTTGGTGTCGCTTCGGGCAAAGGCCGCATCCACATCCTTGCTGCTGGCCTTGTTGGGCGCAATACTGCCCGTCGTGCCCGAAGGGCTCATTTGTGTGGGCGAGGGGTTCTGGCCGGCCGGGGAGGGCGCCGCCGCTTGCGCATGCGAAACGTTGATGCTGCCTATGGCCAGTGCGGCCATGAAGAGAACGCTGCGCATTTCGAAGTTGGGAATAGAATGTTTTTTGACTTTGCTGGATGGCGTTGCGAAGACGGTCATGCGGGAGATCCCATGAAGTTAAGAAGCCTCCATTGCAACGCATCGGCCAAGGGTTTGCCAGTACTCTTGCCTGCTGTTTCCTCACTGACATGATCACGCAGAACGACACATTTTCTTGCCCTGCGTAACCCCTGCAAGGTTTGCGCGCGGCTTCACGGAAGCAATACTTTTTATGGCCAACAGACTTTCACAAATCGCTACCCGCACCGGTGACAACGGCACCACCGGCCTGGGCGACAACACGCGCGTGTCCAAGGACAGCCTGCGCGTTCACGCCATGGGTGATGTCGATGAACTGAACTCGCAGATCGGCCTGCTGTTGTGCGAGGACATGCCTGCCGGTGTGCGCGAGCTGCTGGTCGAGGTGCAGCACCAGCTGTTTAACCTAGGCGGCGAGTTGAGCATTCCGGGTTTTGAGCTGCTCAAGCCCGAAGCGGTGGCGCTGCTTGATGCCGCGCTGGAAGAACACAACGCCAAATTGCCGCGCCTGGCCGAATTCATTTTGCCGGCCGGCTCACGCGCTGCATCGCAGGCGCATGTGTGCCGCACCGTGGCACGCCGCGCCGAGCGGGCGGTGGTTGCGCTCGGTGCCGCAGAGCCGCTCAAGGATGCGCCGCGCCAGTACCTGAACCGCCTGAGTGATTTGCTGTTTGTGCTGTCGCGCGTGCTGAACCGCATGAACGGCGGTGACGACGTGTACTGGAAAAGCGAAAGACTAAAAAACAGTTGATTAATCCAGGCCGCCGTGGAACCGGCTTCGGCGGGCCACCAGCGGCGTCCCCTGCAAGGGGAGAGGCGGCTCACGCAGTGAGCCCGCAACAGGGGTGTTCCGTTATCTAGGTTGCAAAACCGCCATGGTGATGCGTGAAACACATGTCAGCTCGCCCGCGTCGTTGGTCAGTTCAATGGACCAGACGTGTGTGCTGCGGCCTATGTGGACCGGGCGCGTGATGCCGGTGACCCAGCCGCTGGAGGTGCCCTTGAGGTGGTTGGCGTTGATGTCCAGCCCGACCACGCGATGGCCCTCGGGCACTGCATAGGCTGCGCCGCAGGAGCCCAGCGTTTCAGCCAGCACCACGGACACGCCGCCATGCAGCAGGCCATAGGGCTGCACGGTGCGCTGGTCTACCGTAAGCGTCCGGTGAACCCGTCTTGACCGGCGGGCAAGTCTATACAGCTGTATGAAGAATTGGCGGTCAGATGACCGTAGACCACCGATGCGGCAGCAGTTCGTCAATGCGGCTTGCCGGCTGAGTCGGTAGCCGCTCAAGAATGTCGCGCAGGTACGCATAGGGATCATGCCCGTTCAGCCGTGCCGAGTGCACCAGGCTCATCACGGCGGCCGCACGCTGTCCCGCCCGTAGCGATCCGGCGAACAGCCAGTTCGAGCGCCCGATGGCAATCGGCCGGATCTGGTTCTCCACCCAGTTGTTGTCTGCGGGCAGGTTCCCGTCGTCGATGTAGCGCGTGAGCGCCGCCCATCGGTTGAGGCTGTAGTCGATGGCTTTGATCGTGGCCGAGCCCTCGGGCAGCTTGCGGCGCTGCTGCGTGAGCCACAGGTGTAGCGCATCGGCCACCGGGCGACTGCGCTCCTGGCGTATTCGTCTTCGCTCGGGGACGTCCAGTTCATGCACTTCGCGCTCGACTTCATACAGCTGTACGAAGAATTTGAGCGCCTGCTCGCCGATCGTGCTCTGGTGGTTGACCCACAGCTCGTGGAACTTGCGACGGGCGTGTGCCAGGCAACCGGCTTCGCTCACGCCCATCTGGAAGCAGGCTTTGTAGCCGCTGAAGTCATCGCACACCAAGCTGCCGTGCCAGCCGTCATGGCCGGGCAGTCCCAGGAAGGCCCTGCAATGCTGGCCGCCTCGGCTATCGGCGAAGTCAAACACCACGGCGCGGGTCGGGTTGTACGTGGTGGTGCAGTAGCTCCACAGGTAGGCGCGGTGCGTCTTGCCCGCTCCCGGCTTGAGCATCTGCACCGGCGTCTCGTCGGCGTGCAGCACGCTGTGACGCAGCAACTCTGCCCGCAGAGCCTGTACCAACGGCTGCAACTGCACGCCGCAGGCACCCACCCATTGCGCCAGCGTCGAGCGGGCAATCCCGAAGCCAGCCCGAGCAAAGATCGCCTCCTGCCGGTACAGCGGCAGATGGTCGGCGTACTTGGCCACCAGCACCTGGGCCAGCAGGCCCGCCGTGGGCAGCCCTTTGTCGATGACGTGCGCCGGCACCGGCGCCTGGATCAAGGTCTCGCACTGAGAGCAGACCCATTTGCCGCGGATGTGGCGCTCTACCGTGAACACGCCCGGCTGGTAGTCCAGCTTCTCGGCAACGTCCTCGCCGATGCGCTTCAACTGGCAGCCGCAGGCACAGGTGGTGGACTCGGGCTCGTGACGAATCTCGCGACGCGGCAGGTTCCCGGGCAGCGGTTGGCGCTTGGGCTTTTGCTTGTCGGCGTCGTCTTTGACAGGCGGCTGCACGGCATTGAGCTCGCGCTGAAGCGCCTCCAGGTCAGCGTCGATGGTTTCGTCCAGCAGGCTCTTCTGCTCAGAGCTGTAGGCTTCGGACTTGGCCGCGAACTTCAACCGCTTGAGCACCGCCATCTCGTGGGTGATCTTGTCGATGACGGCCTGCTTGAAGGCAATCTCGCGGTCCTTGCGCTCGATGGCGGCGCTCTGGCCGGCCATCTTCTCCATCAGGGAGAGCACCGTCACGCGCAGTTGCTGCGCGTTGAGCTGGTCGAGTTGCGTGGTATCGATCACGAGAGTCGATCATGCCGACTCCCCCGCCAATGCGCATTGGAGGTTTCGCCAATTGCACGCTGCCTCGCTACAGCACCGTGATGACGCCAGCTTCGCCCAGGCGCTGCCACGGCAGGCCCAGCACGAGGGCATCAAGCTGCACGCGCGTCAGTCCCAGCGTGGGCCCGCCATCCTTGGGCCAGACGAACTTGCCCTGGTTCAACCGCCGTGCGGCCAGCCATACGCCAATGCCATCGTGCACGAGCACCTTCATTCGGTTGGCCCGCCGATTGGCAAACAGGTAAGCGTGGTGAGGGCGCGCTGAGCCAAACACCCCGACCACACGCGCCAGCGCTGCTTCGCTTCCCGAGCGCATGTCCAGTGGTGCCACGGCAAGCCACACAGCGTCAACCCGGATCACCGCAGCAACTCGCGCATCCACACCGCACAGTCACCGGCACTGGCAACCGGCCAGGTAATCGTCATCGTCGTGGCGCCTCGACGCAACTCAACTCGGATGTCCTGCGCAGTAGTAGCCGCCGGCGCGGGCAGTGCGACCGGAATGAAGACGGTATCTGCCAAAGGCACCGTGCCCGCATTTGCCAGGCGGCGCCACTTGTGCACGATGTTTGCGTTGATCCCGTGCGACATCGCCACGCTCGCCACCGACGCTCCAGGCCGCTCGCACTCGCTCAGAATCAGCGCCTTGAGACCGGGATCATGACGTCGCCGGGTGATCTTCTTGGAGTCTTTCATGGTGTCCACTTAAATTCCTTGGTGGACACCATCGTTGCCGCTTAGCCAGGCAAATTCAAGAAGGGGTTGGCCGGACGCTTACGGTCTACCGGCACGCGGGCGCGAATGAAATCCTCGCCTACTTCAAGAAATTCGACCCCCAGGTGGGAGACTGCGCTGTTGGCGCTACCCGCTGTGAGCGCTTCGATGGAGATGGCTTGCTTCCAGATGTTCATGGTTTTGTGGGGTTGGGCGTTGACGTGATGCCTCCACTATAAGGTTAAGGCCTACAAGTGGTCGATCACTTGCCCGGCCTGAGCCCGGGGTGCGCGGGTTTAGGCTGGGTGAAATGCTCAGGACAGCAGGCTTTCCGTGACACGCAGGCACCAATGGTGGACGGGCTTGGGTGTGGGCGTTTGCATGCTGGTCCTGCTCGGTGTCGCCCTTGTGCGCCTTATCCCTTCGGATGAAGAACTGGCCAGGCGTGTAGTGGCAAAACTGGAAGCGGCTTTAGGCGTCAAGGTCAGTGTGGGTGCGGTGCACTGGCGTTTGTTGCCGTCGCCTGCCCTGGTGATCGCGGACGCTGTCACGGCGCAAGCCCAGCCTGTGCAGATAAAAAAACTCACCCTTTACCCGGAGCTGAGCGCCCTTTGGCAGCGTCGCATCAAGCTCGATCGTGCCGAGCTTGACGGTGCAGTGGTGCCGCAACTGTCCTTGTCGGGACTGGGCAGGCCGGGCGGTGGCGTGGCTGAAGCGCGCAACCCGAACGGCTGGATTGCCGCCGAGCTTCCATTGCAACGTTTTGTATTTCGTCAGCTCACCTGGATTTCGCGCCGCGGCATCCCTGTCATTTACGACGGAGCGGTTGACTTTGACAGTGGCTGGCGCCCACGCAGCGCGGAGCTGCGCAGGCCCGAATTCGCTCCGGCGACCAGCCTGTCCCTGGAGCGGCTGGGCCAGGACGATCACTGGACCGTGCGCATCAGGCTTGGCGGCGGCACGGTCGACGGGGAGGTGGAGTTGCAAACGTCGGCCAGGGGCCGCCTTCACCTGGCCGGCAAGCTCAAGCCGCAGCAGGTGGAGGTTTCCAGCGCGCTTCAGGCATTCAATCGCCGGCCCGCGATTGCCGGCAAGGTTTCGGGCGACAGCACGCTTTCGGCTGATGGCGTTAACGGCATGGAGCTTGCGCAATCGTTCAACACCCGGACAACTTTTGTCATGGGGCCGGGCAAGCTGCTGCACTTTGACCTGGACAAGGCGATTCACACGGCGGGCAGGGAACATGCAGGACAAACGCCGCTGGACAGCGTTACGGGCAAGCTGGAAACACAAAACACAGCGGACGGCATGGTGACGTATTTCAGGGGCATCAACGCCAAATCCGGCGCCTTGAGCGCATCAGGCGATGCGCGCCTGTTCAACCGGCAAATCGAGGCGGAGTTCGCGGTCGACCTGGTCAAGGGCGTGGTCGGTGTGCCGCTCAAGGTCAGCGGCGCTACAAACAATGTTTCGGTCAGCGTGCCCGGCGGCGCGGTGGCCGGTGCCGTGGTGGGAACTGCGGTACTGCCTGGTGTGGGCACGGTGATCGGCGCCCGTGTGGGCGCTGCACTGGGTAAAATATTTGGATCGGGGCCGGATGGTAAAAGCAGCACTGCACCCGCCCGGCAAGTCCCGTGAGTTGTGGTTTTCCTTGTTCTTGAAATTCAATCGAGGCCCCGTCATGTCACAGCAACCCACTTCTTCCTCCAAGCCAACACCGCTGGCGCGCGCGCTTGACCAGAATGAAACCGCCAAGGACACCGTGGAGCAATCCGCCGCCGAACTGGTGGTGATCAATGCGGTACTCAAGCAGGAAATCCCCGGCTATGTGCAGGTCGGTGAAGTCGCCCAGGCCCTGCAAAAAACCGATGCCCTGGAAAACAAGATCCAGGACACCGCGCAAGACCTGGCCGAGGTCAACGAGGTTTTGGCGCAGGAAATCGACGAGCGCGCCGACCTGGAGCGCGAACTGGCGGCCACCAAGGCCGCGCTGGCCAGGGCCAAGGGCTAGCGCCGCTGACGGGGCGGCCTCCTTCCTTCAAGCAGGGGCCGCGGGTCCGGCTCTGCCGGCCCGCAGGCGCAGCGACAAGCGTGGGGGCTTATGCTTTGCGGTTGAGCAGCGCGTACAGCAGGATGGCGCCAAAGGTCGCGGTCCCGATGCCACCCAGCGCAAACTGGCCGAACTTCAGCGTGAAGTCACCCGTGCCCAGCACCAGGGTGATGGCCGCCACCAGCAGGTTTTTGTTGTCCGAAAAATCAACCTTGTTGGTGACCCAGATGCGGGCGCCGGCAATTGCGATCAGGCCAAACACCACGATACTCACGCCGCCCATCACCGGCAGCGGAATCGCCTGGATCAGCGCGCCGAACTTGGGGCTGAAACCCAGCAGCACGGCAATCAGCGCCGCCACCACAAACACGGCGGTCGAATAAATCTTGGTGGCCGCCATCACACCGATATTTTCCGCGTAGGTGGTGACACCGGTGCCGCCAGCGCTTCCCGACACCATGGTCGCCACACCGTCGCCTATAAAGGCGCGGCCCATGTAGACGTCCAGGTTTTTGCCGGTCATGGCCGTCACGGCCTTGATGTGGCCCAGGTTTTCGGCCACCAGAATAATCACCACGGGCACGATCAGCATCATGGCGTTGGCCGTGAACACGGGCGCCGTGAAGTTGGGCAAGCCCACCCAGGCGGCGTTGGCGATGCCCGAGACATCAATCGGTTTGCCCCAGCCCAGGCCGTTGGTCAGCAGCGCATAAATCACGCTGGCCAGAATCAGTCCGACCAGGATCAAGAGGCGCTGCACCATGCCACGTGTCATCACCGCGACCAGGGCGACGCTGACAAAGGTCACCACCTGCATCCATGAATCAAAGTTGCTGGCCGCCATGTTCTTGACGGGGATGCTGGCCAGGTTCAGGCCAATCACCGCCACCACCGCGCCGGTCACCACGGGTGGCATGAAGCGTTCTATCCAGTTGGTGCCCACCGCCTGCACGATAAAGCCGACCAGGGTGTAGACCGCGCCGCAGGCAATGATGCCGCCCAGCGCTACGCCGATGTTGGCATTGGCGCCTTTGCCGGCGTAGGCAGTGGCGGCGATCACCACACCGATGAAGGCAAAACTCGAACCCAGGTAGCTCGGCACCTTGCCGCCGGTGATGACAAAAAATATCAGCGTGCCTATACCGCTCATCAGGATGGCGATGTTGGGATCGAAGCCCATCAGCAGCGGTGCCAGCACCGTGGAGCCAAACATCGCAATCACGTGTTGTACCCCCATCACTGTCGTTTGCGGCCACGGCAGGCGCTCATCGGGCGCAATCACGCCGCCCTGTTGCAATACCGCGCTGCTTTTTTCTGTCCAGTCCAGCATTCCCATCTCTCTCTCCTAGTTTGTGGTGGGGGCAATGCTAGAGGGAATGGGTCTCCCGCACAAGAGTAAAAAAGCAGCAGGAAGAAGATCAGGGGTCAGACCAGGAAAGCACAGACCTGCTGCAGCACGGCGCCGTCCTTCAGGATTCGCCTGTGTCCCAGGCCCTCTGTTGCCACCAGGCGGGCACCTTCAATCGCCTGGCTATAGGCCACGCCATCTGCAAAGCGGTTGATGCTGTCCTGCCTGTCGTGCACGACCAGCGTGGGCATGCGGATGCGCGGGCCGACAGCCGCTGGCTCGAACAAGGGCATCAACATGCCTTCACGCACTTCAATGCGCCGCTGCATGGCCGCGCGTGTTGCTTCGCGCAGGCCAAACACGTGCGCAAAAAGCCGTGTGTACTCCAGCGGCGAAGCCGGCGGCGCGAGCAGTACCAGGCGGCCAGCGGCAAGTCCCCGGCTGGCCGCGTAAGCAGCGGCGTTGGCCGCCAGCGAATGCGCCACCATGCCGCGCAGCGTGCGGCCTTGTTGCTGCAGGCGCGCTGCCGCATAGTCCAGCACGCGGGCAAACTGCGGGAGGTTGCTGCTGGCACCCCGACTGCGGCCGTGTGCCGGCATTTCAAGCAGCACCGGCTGCAGGCCCTGTTTGAGCACTTCATCGGCCAGCGCCAGCATCTGGCCTGCATGGCCGCCCCAGCCGTGCACCAGCAAGACCACCGGGACAGTGCTTGCCGTGCGCCTGGTGTACAGCGTCAGGCTGGCGTTTTCGAACGGCCATTGCTCAATCTGCCAGTCCGGGCTCCAGCTCCTGCGGCGGCTGATCCACTTGGGCGGCAGCGGCGTGCAGAACAGGCGGTAGGCCGCGCGCACGGCGAGTGCCGGCCAGAGTTGCTGTGAGGCACCCAGCCCCCAGCGGAATATCCGCGTCATGGGGCTGGCGCTGTAATAGGCCGAGGTGGCCTCAAGGGATGTACGGGTCATGGGGTTCTTTCCTTTTGTGTCCGGCTCAGTACCAGATCCAGTCTTCATTGCTGCGCGGCAAATTGCGCAGCGAAGCCAGCACGGCGCCGACAGCGCGAACAGCGACATACAAACCCAGGGCGATGATCAGAATCAACATGATGGCTCCTTTATTCGCACGATCGTGCGAAATTGAGACTTGCAAAAACACATAAACCTACAATGACTCCCCGATGTTTTAAAGGCTCAAGCCTGGTAGCTTTTAAGCAGGCGCTTCCAGGAGGCCTGGGCACGTTCCGCTGCGCGGCTGTCGCGCAGAAAACGTGCGTCATGCAACAGCCCTATGGACAGGTTGCAGATTTCTCCCACGAGCTGCTCGGCATCGGTGTTAGCCTGCAGGTCGCCGGCCTCGACTGCCTGTATGACGGTGCGCCGCAGCGCGGCACGCCAGCGCGTCACCTCCTGCAGCAGGGTGTCGCGCAGTTCGCCTTCCCTGTCGTCCAGCTCGAACGCGCCCGCTGTGTAGATGCAACCCGATTTGGCTTCCACATCGCGCATGCGCACTATCCAGCGCTGCACAATCATGTCCAGCCGCGGCAGGCCCTTGGGCTGCTGCATGGCGGGCACAAAAACATCGGCCAGGAAACGCCGGCCAAACTCCTCGATGACGGCTTTCTGCAAGGCCTCGCGCGAGCCTATGCGCGAGAACACGCCGCTCTTGGACAGGCCGACGCGGTCCGCCACCGCCTGCAGGGTGATGGCTTCCAGGCCCTCGGCGGACGCCAGGTCAATTCCCGCGCCGACAATGGCGGTGCGGGTCATCTCGCTTTTCTGGGTTTTGGCGTCCATGCGCGGAATATTAGCACGATTGTGCGAAAAGTAAAATCCATGCTATCGCCCGGGCAATTCCCGATCCACGCGAGGCGCCGGGGCGGGTAAGCTCGGGGCCATGAGCGCGCCCTACATTCCCCAGATCCGTATTTACCAAAACTGGCTTCACGAAACACGAGGCCTGTCCTTCGACAACTACGACGCGCTGTGGCGCTGGTCGGTGACCGACCTGGAGGCTTTCTGGCAAAGCATCTGGGACTATTTCGACATCAACTCACCCACGCCGCATACGGCCGCACTGGCGGATAAACACATGCCGGGCGCGAAATGGTTTCCCGGTGCGCAGGTCAATTACGCGCAGCAGGTGTTTCGCCATGTCGATGCAGCCGCTGCAGCGGGCCTGCCCGCCATCATCAGCCACAACGAAAAAAGCCTGGCCGATGGCAGTCCGGCGCGTGAACTGGGCTGGCCTGAGCTGCGCCAGCAGGTTGCATCGCTGGCGCTGCACCTGAAGGCGCAGGGCGTTGTGCCGGGTGACCGCGTGGCGGCCTACCTGCCCAACATTCCTGAGACCATGGTGGCCTTCCTGGCAACGGTGAGCCTGGGTGCGGTGTGGAGTGTGTGCGCGCCCGACATGGGCACCAACGCCGTGCTGGACCGCTTCCGGCAGATCGAACCCAAGGTCCTGATCGCCTGCGACGGCGTGACCTACGGCGGGCGCGACATTGACCGTACCGCAGTGGTGACCGAGTTGCGTGCGGCGCTGCCAAGCCTGCAACATGTGATCATCCACAACAATCTGGGTGCTACAAATTCAATAGCTGGTTGCGCAGGTTTTACGGAGGCTACAGCCCGAAATGATGCCGAAACAGCGGCTTTTGAACCAGTCTGGCTGCCGTTTGACCATCCGCTGTGGATTGTCTATTCCAGCGGCACCACCGGCCTGCCCAAACCCATCGTACACGGCCACGGCGGCACGCTCATCGTCGCGCTGGCGCTCAAGGTGCTGCACAACGACGTGGGCTGCAGCTATGAGGCCAACAGCCTGGGCGAGCGCTACCACTGGTACAGCTCCACCGGCTGGGTGATGTGGAACGCGCAAACCAGCGGCCTGCTCAACGGCACCACCTGCGTCATCTTTGACGGCAACCCGGGCGGAAGCAAGGACAAACCCGACTGGACCACGCTGTGGCGTTTTGCGGCACAAACGGGGACGACATTCTTCGGCGCAGGCGCGGCCTTTTTTGCCAACTGCATGAAGTCCGGCATGGACCTGTCCAGTTGCGGCGACCTGACAAAAGTCCGCGCGCTGGGCACGACCGGCTCGCCCTTGTCGGAAGAGTCGCAGCGTTGGGGCACAGAGCAATTTGAGAAGATTGGTACATCGGAGGTGCGCCGCGCCGGGCCGCCCCAAGCAAGCACAGCCCCCCCGGGGGGCAGCGAAGGACACGCAGTGGCGAGCGTGGGGGCTCCCATCTGGTGGTGCAATATTTCCGGCGGGACGGATTTTGCCGGTGCGTTTATAGGCGGTAATCGCGAACTGCCGCTGGTTCCCGGCGAGATGCAATGCCGCCTGCTGGGCTGCGCGGTCGAGGCCTGGAACGAAGCCGGCCAGCCCGTCATTGGCGAGGTTGGCGAGCTGGTCTGCAGCCAGCCGATCCCGTCCATGCCGCTGTACTTCTGGGGCGATACCGGCAATGCGCGCTACATCTCCAGCTATTTCGACATGTACCCGAACGTCTGGCGCCACGGCGACTGGCTCAAGATCACGCCGGCGGGCGGCTGCATCATCTACGGCCGCAGCGATGCCACCATCAACCGTCACGGGCTGCGCATGGGCACCAGCGAGCTTTACAGTGCGATCGAGGCCCTGCCCGAAGTGCTGGACTCCATGGTGGTGGACCTCGAATACCTGGGCCGCGAAAGCTACATGCCGTTGTTTGTGGCGTTGAAACCCGGCGTGCAGCTGGACGATGCCCTGAAAGCCCGCCTGAACAACGCCGTCAAGACCGCGCTGTCGCCGCGTTTTGTGCCCAACGACATTTTTCAGGTTGCAGAAATCCCGCGCACACTGTCTGGTAAAAAGCAGGAGTTGCCCATCAAGAAGCTGCTCCTGGGCCAGCCGCTCGAAAAGGTGGTCAATCGCGATGCGATGGCCAACCCCGGTTGTCTGGACTGGTATGTCCAGTTCTCGCAACACTACCTGAACACGAGGAAAACATGAAACGACGAATGATGACGATGGCCGCGCTGGGCGTACTCGGTTTGCTGACGGCTTGCGCCACGGGCCCGGCTTCTGCGCCGCAGGCAACTGCACCTTCCGGCGTGCGTGTGACCGGCACGCTGTCTTATCTGCAGCGCATCGCACTGCCGCCCGACAGCGACGTGATTGTGCAGTTGCGTGATGTCTCGCGCATGGACGCGGCGGCGGTCGTCCTGGCCGAGCAGCGTTTCACGACGCGCAGCCAGGTGCCGCTGCCTTTCGAGTTGACGGTGGACCCCGCAAGAATCGACCCGCGCATGCGTTATGCCGTTGCGGCGCGCATAGAGCAGGGCGGCAAGCTGCTGTTTATCAACGACAAGATTTACCCGGTCCTCACGCAAGGCCACGGCAACCGCGTCGACCTGATCCTGCACATGGTCGCCAGGCCCTGAAGCAAGCAGGCAGGCAGGGCCTTTCAGGCCGCCGGCTTGCGATTCACCAGCACAATGCCCAGCGCCACGGTGGCCAGTGCCGCCAGCAGGCCAGGCGTGGCGCTTTCATGCAGCCACAGCGCGCCAAACAGCAGTGCAAACAGCGGCGTGAAGAACACAAAGACTGAAATCTTGGTGGCCGGGTAGCGCCCCAGCAGCCACATCCATGCAAGGTAGCTGGCAAAGGCGCCGACCACGGTTTGCAGCGCAAGCGAGGTAATTGCAAAGGGGCTGAAGCGCCAGCTCCAGGTTTCCCCAAGCGCCAGCGACAGCAGCGGAAAACACACGCAGCTCATGGCAAGCTGATAAAAAAGGAGTTTCTCGGCAGAGATTTTGACGAGACCCGATGCACGGATCACCACCGTGGTCAGTCCCCAAAACATGCCGGCCAGCAGTGCCAGCACATCACCCTGCGCGGTGGCGCCCGGGCCTGAGGTGAACCCTTCCCACAAGGCAAACACCACGCCGGCAAAGGCAAGCAGCAGCCCGGCCCATTGCATGCCGCGCAGCCTTTCGGCGCTGACCCAGAACGGCACCAGCAGCGCCACCCAGAAAGGCGAGGTGTACATAAAAACGGTCAGGCGCGAAGCGGTGGTGTACTGCAGGCCAAGGTAGATGCAGGCGAATTCCGCACCAAACAGCGCGCCGGCCAGCAACCCGGCCTTGAGTGTGCCGTCCCGGTTAAACAGCGGGACGCCGCGCCACAGGCACCATAACCAGAGCAGGACGGTGGCACCCGCCAGCCGCAAGGACGCCTGGAAGATGGGCGGTATCTCCGCAATCGTGGCCTTGATCAGCACCTGCTGGAAGCCCCAGAACAGGCAGCAGCCCAGCAGCAGGGAAATGGCGAGGGTGTCGAGATGGGTTTTGTGCTGGCGCATCGCTAGTGTGGTGTTACATGCTTGACGGTACAAATAAAACCGATGGATTTTTGTCCAGGGCAAGGCGCAAACCGCAGCAATAGTTCCACTATTGCGAGGATTTGCAACGCCGCCATGGGCAAAAAGACGCGGGTTTATGTACCGGATAGCGTACAACACCACACTGGATGTTAGCCGCGATCAACGCTCGGTGCTGGGGACGCCGAGGCTTACGGCTTGTCGGCCGTCGGGTAGCGTGGTGTTTCACGGGTCCCCAACTGCAGCATGGGCACCACGGTTTCAACCTCGGGTACGGCCTTGGCTGCGCGCTCCAGCTGGCGCATCAGCCCGGGTGTGCCAACGCAACCCTGCAAAAACACCCAGCGGCGCTGTATGACGACCCAGACGCTGCCGCTTTCAATGCCCGGCACGGCCTTCAGTGCCGCTGCTACCGGCGCAGCCAGGTCCTTGTCGTAGCGGTAGGCATTGGAGTCCCGGCACTGGCCGGCCAGCCAGCAACTGGTGCCGCGCTCGGCGCGCCAGTGGGCCTCCCTGCGCTGCTCTTCGAAGGTCAGCAGCGGGCCCAGGGGCACGGGGCAATCGGGCAGTCCTGCGCTGACCTGGAAAAACGGGTCGTCAAACCAGTTCTTTTTCTCCTGCGACGGCTGTGCCCGGCCGGTCAGGGGCAGGCACAAAAGCAGGGCCAGACATGGCAGGAAAGAATGTCGCATGGACAGCCATCGTGCCGCGCACACAGCGCATTGGCAAGAGGCGCAAGTGGGCACCCGTGGGCGCCAGTGCGGTTTTACAAGGGGTGTTCGGTGTAGAACTTGCCGCCGTGAAACAGCAGCGGCGCGGCGCCCGCGCGGTGGTGGCAGCGCTCCACCTCGCCGACAAAGATGACGTGGTCGCCTTCTTCATAACGGCTGCGGTTGAAGCATTCAAACGTGGCGGCCGCGCCCGCCAGTATGGGCGAGCCGCCCGGCCCCTCGGTAAACGGCACATCCGCCCAGCGGTCCTCGCGCTTGCCGGCAAAACGTTCGGCCAGCGCTTTCTGGTCTGCGGCAAGGATGTTGATCGCATAGTGCGAACCCGTGCTCAGCGCCGCCATGGAGCTGGCCGCCTGCGACAGGCTCCAGAGCACCAGCGGCGGGTTCAGCGACACGGAATTGAAGGAGTTGGCCGTCAGCCCGATCAGCTCGCCGCTCGGCGTGCGCGCCGTCACGATGGTGACGCCCGTGGCAAACATGGCAAGTGATGCGCGAAATTCGCGCTGCGAAAAGCTCGGCTCTCTTGCTTTGGGGGCTTGGGCTGAGGCGTTCTTGGCGGGGGACAACATAAGGGTAATTTACCTGAGGCAACAAGGCTGGCCGACCCGGCGCTGCAGGCAGTCAGGCCCTGATTTTGCCGCATCCCGCGTACCGGCGCTTGGCCGTTGCCTCGTGGCCTGCGCCGGGGATGCACGACATGGCACGCAGGTAAACTCAAACGGATGCCCATTCCTTACCGTGCCCTGGCCCTGGCGGCTTTGTTTTGTATGGCCGGCGGCGCGCAATCCGCAGCCCCCTGCGACGAGTTTGCCGCCCGCCTGCCCAATGTTAAAAAAGCCTTGTGTGAGTCCACCGCGCTGCAGCCGACGGCCGCGCGTTCCGTCAACGGCCGCACGCTCTGGATGCGCGACATCAAGCCCGACAACGCGACAGTCAGGGTGATGGTGCTGGGCGCAATCCATGGCGACGAGCCGTCTTCCGCATCGATGGCGCTGCAGTGGATCAAGCTGGCCGAGCAGGCCCCGGCCGACATGCCGCAGGTGGTGCACTGGCGTTTTATCCCGGCGCTCAACCCCGACGGCTTGTTCAACCAGCCGCCGCGCCGCGTCAATGCCAACGGCGTGGACCTGAACCGCAACTTCCCCACCCCCAACTGGGAGCGCGACGCCAAAATCTATTGGGAAAAGCGCACCCGCAAGGACCCGCGCCGCTACCCCGGCGCCAGGCCGCTGTCCGAACCCGAGTCGCGCTTTTTGATTGAGGAAATGCAGAGTTTCAACCCCCAGCTCATCGTCAGCATCCACGCGCCCTACGGCGTGCTGGACTTTGACGGCCCGGCCAAGGAAGGTTTTGTGCCGCCTTCAAGGCTGGGCCGCCTCTACCTCGACCAGGTCGGCATCTTTCCCGGCTCGCTGGGCAACTACGGCGGCGTGCACAAGGGCGTGCCGGTGGTCACCATAGAGCTGCCCAACTCGACACGCACACCGCTGGACGCCGAGATGCGCCAGATGTGGCTGGACCTGCTGCGCTGGATGAGTGAGCGTGTGGGGCCTGGCAACCGGGCCGAGCCGGCAAAAGCTGGTCCTACGCAAAAGCCCTGACGTGGCGTGGGCCTCGCTGGCCTGAAAAATCCGGATTTTTTAGGGAAATAGTCCTTTGGTCACGGTGTGGTCTGCATGATTTGCTATCAAAAACATAGCTAGCTGTTTTGTACACGGCTTCAGGGCTTTTCTTTCCAGGGCGGCAGCCGGGTCTCCAGTCAGTAAGATGTGCAGTGATCCCCGCTGCGCGCCTCGCCAGCACCCCCATCTGTCATAAAAGGAGACTCTCATGAGCCGTGAAGTTGTTGTTGTCAGCGGTGTGCGCACCGGCATTGGTACCTATGGCGGCAGCCTGAAGGACATTCCACCCACCCAGCTGGCCGCCACCGTGGTGCGCGAGTCGCTGGCACGCGCCGGCGTGGAAGGCAAGGACGTCGGCCAGGTCGTGTTCGGCCATGTGGTCAACACCGAGCCGCGCGACCTTTACCTCTCGCGCGTGGCCGCCATCGAAGGCGGTTGCCTTGAAGGCACGACCGCCATGAACGTGAATCGCCTGTGCGGCTCCGGCCTGCAGGCGATTGTCTCGGCGGCCCAGGGCATCTTGCTCGGCGATAACGACATCGCCATTGGCGGCGGCGCAGAAAACATGAGCCGCGGCCCCTACGCCAGCCTCAACACCCGCTGGGGCGCACGCATGGGCGACACCAAACTTGTCGACATGGTGCTGGGCGCATTGCACGACCCCTTCAAGACCATACACATGGGCGTGACGGCCGAGAACATCGCCGCCAAATGGGGCATCACCCGCGAAGAGCAGGACGCCATCGCCGTCGAAAGCCACAACCGCGCCCAGCGCGCCACCGAGGCCGGCTACTTCAAGGACCAGATCGTGCCCGTGATGCTCAAGAGCAAAAAAGGCGAAGTGGCCTATGTGGCCGACGAGCATTTCCGCGCCGACTGCAGCCTGGCCGACATGGCCAAGCTCAAGCCCGTGTTTTTGAAAGAAAACGGCACCGTCACCGCAGGCAATGCCTCCGGCATCAATGACGCCGCCGCCGCCGTGGTGCTGATGGAAGCCGGCGCCGCCAAGGCCCGCGGCGCCAAGCCGCTGGCCCGCCTGGTCGCCTACGCGCATGCCGGTGTGGACCCGCAGTACATGGGCATAGGCCCGGTGCCCGCCACCAAACTCGCGCTGCAAAAAGCCGGCCTCAAGGTCAGCGACCTCGACGTCATCGAAGCCAACGAAGCCTTCGCCGCCCAGGCCTGCGCCGTCACACGCGACCTCGGCCTGGACCCGGCCAAGGTCAACCCCAACGGCTCAGGCATCTCGCTCGGCCACCCGATCGGCGCGACCGGCGCACTGATCACCGTCAAGGCCATCCACGAACTGCAACGCATCAAGGGCCGCTACGCACTGGTGACCATGTGCATAGGCGGCGGGCAGGGGATTGCGGCGATTTTTGAGCGGATGTAAGGGGTGCGGGCGCTACGGTTTTAATAGCTGGTTGCGCCCGTCTTTATTGGTTTTAGAGGCGATTTGATGCCTGAAAATCGCCTGTTTTGGCCCTGTGAAGGGCTTTTCAGGTGCTTGCGGGCGGATTTTTGGCCTGGAAGCCCTGTTTTAAGTATCAAATCGGCCTCTGGTCAGCGTGGAATGCGCGTGACTAGCTATCAATAAAGTAGCAATCTCCAAGATGCGAGACGGCAAGGCTCTTCAGGTCTCAGTCAAAAGGTAGTGGGCGTGCGCGCCTCGCACCGGTCGTACAAGCTGGTAGATTTCTCTGCGGGTTTTGCCGGGGCTGACGGAGTTTTTATCTCTGTATAAAAGATGCAGTGCTTCGACCTGAAACTCTGTAGGCACGCCATCTTCAGGAGTATTTAATGTCCAGGTTAGATTGCTGCCGTCGTTTTATGCCGCAGGTTTTGCGGCATACATTACGTTAGGCCCACGAAGAACCATGTCCACCGACCGCAGCGACAAACTCCATTCCGATTGGAGAACCTCTACGGAGAAGTTTGACTACTTCATCCTGGGAGTGATTTGTGCACTCTGCGCCTTCGTCGCGCAGAGCTACAAACCCACGAAGCTCGCACTAAACCCGGCATTGCTTGAACTGGTCGCTCTTCTCACTCTGGTACTGGCCATCGTGGCGGGCTTCCGTCGAATTGAACAGACTTTGTTGGTCACTGTCCTTAACAGTCGAAAGCTTCATGCGCTTGAGGCGCGGGGCGGAATGGTGGCGAAGATGCAAGACAGTCGCACTTTGATCAACGAAGCAACTGGGCAGATCTTCACGCCTGACGAGGCAATCAAGCGAGTTCAGGAACTGACGAATACGGTCCAAGCAATCAAACCGACTCTTGAAATCGCGAAAGACGCGGCACATCGGCAGTACAAGACAAGAAATGCACTTGCGCTCATTGGATTTCTGCTTCTGTTGGCCGCCCGTGTTTGGTCTGCATACGCGTAGGCCTAATCCACTTAATCCGGAACCAGAGAAGAGCCAAAGCGGGTTTTTCCCGGCGAGGGATCTCCAATATGAAAGCCCGCACCTCCATCTTCATAGCCACCAGCCTCGACGGCTACATCTCCCGGCCTGACGGCAGCATCGACTGGCTCAACGACGCCAACGCCGCTGTTCCGCCCGGTGAGGACTGCGGTTATGCGCAGTTCATGTCCACCATAGACACCATCGTGATGGGCCGCAACACCTTTGAGCAGGTGTTGACTTTTGACCCCTGGCCGTTTGATGGCAAAAAACTGGTGGTCATGTCCTCGCGCCCGGTCGCCATACCGGCGCATCTCGCAGCCACGGTCAGCGCATCATCCGAGACGCCGGAGGCACTGGTCGCTCGCCTCACGGCTCAAGGTTGTTTACATTTGTACATTGACGGCGGCAAAACCATTCAGTCCTTTCTTGCCGCGAACCTGGTGGACGACATCACGGTCACCACGATTCCTGTGCTGATAGGGGCCGGCCGCCCGCTTTTTGGCGCGCTGCCGGATGACAGGAAGCTCAAGCTGCTTTCTTCGAAGTCCTACCCGTTTGGATTTGTTCAAAACACCTATCGTGTTGAACCCGACGCCTGAGCTTTTCGCCAGCCGCGGCGCATCCAGCAAGTGATGACCGACTAAGCCGCACTCTCCGGATACCTTTGCCATCTCCTGCGGCCATTGGAACAAGCGCAGGCTGAAAGCCAGGCAGCGCCTGGCTCGGGAAGACGTGTTGCCCACCCGCTAACCGCCTGCTGGCGGTTTACATGGGTTTACCGGTCATGTGCGGTTATTTACGGGAATACCCCAATGCTTACCCCCACTCAAGTTCGTATTATCCGTAAAACAGGACAACCAGACAACCGAACAACTTGGTGTGAGGTTAATTCTGTTATCTGCACGTCGCTCCCGGAAGGCCAGGAAAAGATGTTTTCGGAAATGAATTTGAAAGCAATTGGGTAATTTCAATCAAATGACTAGTTCTTCAATGATCAATCGCGACTCGCCGCTGCCGCTGTATGCGCAGGTGAAGCGAAAGCTGAAAGCAGAGATCATGTCCTGGCCGCCTAAAGACGACCGTTTCTATACGGACCAGGAGCTGCAGGGAATATTCGGCGTGAGCCGGGCGACCGTTCGCCAGGCCCTGACCGAACTGGAAGAAGAAGGTCTGGTGCGCCGGCAACAGGGGTTTGGGACTTTTGTTAATCGCAACAAGATCGAGGAATCGTTCTCCACGCGCCGGGATTTTTCAACACAGTGGGCGCAAAGCGGCCGATCGCTCCGTGTGGAGCACCTGAAAGTCGCCCGCAAGGCCTGTCCACCACCCTTCGCAAAAATGCTGGGTATTGCCCCGCATTGCGAGGTATTGAGCCTGGAGCGACTTCGAGTCTCGGGCGACATGCGTATAGCCTGGGACTTGCGATTCATGCCCCTGTCGATCGCGGGCGACATACCCGTGAAGGAGTTTGAAAACGTCTCGCTGATCGATGTCCTGCAGCCCAAGGTAAAAATTGAACGCGCAGACACCCAGATCGAGGCGGCATTGGCCGGTGAGGAATATTCAGAGCGCCTGAATATCGATCCTGCGGCAGCCATCCTGATCCGGGAGATGGTCTATTTCTCAGTCCGGGACGAACCTGTATTCAGCGGCGTATCCGTCTATCGCGCCGACCAGGTTCGCTACAAATTCAGCGCACCGCTCCAGATGAGTGGTGCGACCGTGGAATCCGATGTCCGGGTCAATACCAGCCAACCCGAAAAGTCCGACCAGTTGCAGTGAGGTTGTAAGCACGACCAAGTTTCCCGCGCCGGCCCGCGTTCCGTGGCCATACATGTTGTTCCAGGAGTCTCAAGATGAAAACTGAAATGTTGTCCAAACTAGCTTCGACGCTGTTGTTCGGGGCTGCCCTTTCATTCGCAAGCGCGGGTGTTTTTGCGCAATCGACAGTGAAGATCGGGTCTGTGCTGTCAGTGACAGGACCGGCGGCTTTTCTTGGCGAGGACATGAAGGCCGGCATGGAACTGGCGGTCGAAGAGATCAATGCCAGGGGCGGTGTTGCGGGCAAGAAGATCGACTGGGTGTTCTACGACGCAGAGAGCCAAACCCAGAAGGGGCTGACTGCGACCCGCAGGCTGCTTGACCAGGACAAGGTGGACATGATTGTTGGCGGCGGCAACATGAGTGGCATGGCCATCGCCATGCTCGGTCTCACGGAAAGAGCGTCGGTGCCCTTCATCTCGACCGAAGGCTCGACGGACATTGTGACCCCGGTGGCCGATCGCCAGTGGACGTTCAAGAGCACTGCGGACGACGAGCAGGTGATGGAGCGGCTGGCCGACTACTTCGCCAAAAAAGGCATCAAGAAGGTGGCCTTCCTCGGCGACTCGAGCGGATTCGGGCAAGGCGCGGCCGTGCAGCTGAAGAAGGTGGCGGCGCGGCGCGGGCTGGATGTCATGTACGAAAGCTTTAACCCCGCCGACACCGACCTCACGCCGCAACTCGGAAAGATCAAGGCCGCTGGCGTCCAGTCCGTCATCTGCTGGACCGTCACTCCGGCGGGCGTGGTTTTCCTCAAGCAGGCAAAGCAGCTTGGCATGGAGTCGATGAACCTGATCCACAGCTACGGCTTTGTTGACCAGCGCTACATGGAGCTCGCCGGCGATGCAGCCAAGAACCTGTTGCTGGTGTCCGTGAAGTTTCCTGTAGGCGCACAGCTGCCCGACACCGACCCGCAAAAGCAACGGATCGCTGCGCTCACCAAGTCGTTCGAAGCCAAGTACAAGCGCAAGCCCAACCAGTTTGCAGCACAAACCTACGATGCCATCTACCTGGCCCGAACGGCGATCGAACGTGCCGGCGGCAGCGACCGCACCAAGGTTAGGGACGCGATGTCCGGCATCGCCAACTGGCCCGGTGTGGGCGGTGTCTTCAACTTCAGCCCGCAACGTCACTCGGGCCTTTCGAAGGACGACCTGGTGCTGGTGAGCTATCGCAATGGCGCGTTCCAGCTCGCCGACTACAAATAACCTGACGGCCAGGAGAAACGCCATGGTTAACGCATCAACTGTCACCCTGGACCAGGGCGCCACGCACATCGGTGCCGCCCCAACCTTGTTCCCGGACGCGGGCACCATCATCGACGTGCAGGAAAACCGCTTCCCCATTCGTTTGGGCGTAGAGAACCGCCGCATCCGTGATCTGTTCCACAACGCCACACGGTCGCAGTGGAATCCGGCCACCGACATCGACTGGGACCAACTCCACCCAGAGCAATACACCGACGAGCAACGCCGCGCCGCGCGCATGTACTGGAGCCGGCGCGCCTGGGGTGAGTACGGTGCCATCTCGGAGAGCCCCGCGCTGCAAATCCGTTTCTGCCACGAACACTGTCCACCGGACATGGCGCTATTTTTTGCGATCCGCTCCCAGGAAGAGTCGCGCCACGCCGAGGTCTGCTTTCGCATGGCCGAGGCGCTGGGTGGCTACTACGACCAGCCGGCTGCCGTCGCGTTTCAGGGATCCGTGGCATCGCACGGAATCCGCAAGGTTGCGCTCGACCCCGCGATCTCGCTGGAGGGCACGATTGCAGCGCTGGTGTGTGCGGCAGAAGAAATAGCTTTCGACGTGTTTCGCCATCTCAGCGAAATCACTGTCAACCCGGTGGCGCGCCAGGTGGTGAAGGCCATCCTGCGCGACGAGGTGCGGCACTGTGCATTTGGCTGGGCTTTCCTTCAGCAGCGCATGCCGCAAATGACGGCCGCCGAAAAAGACGTGGTACGCCAGGCGGTCATCAACATGATGGAGAAGGTGGAGCTCAACGGCTATCACAGCTCATGGCTGGCGCCGGCCAGCCCGTCATCCACGGACGAAATGCTGGTTGACCAGATCACCAACCAGGCTGGCCTGGGTGCCACAACCGAAACGCTTGAAAGACCGGTGTTTCTCAAGTCGATTGCTTCCATGCGCCAACGTATGGGGGAGGAGTGGGGCATTGAAATCCCCATGTTCCACCATCCAAAGATTGACGGGCCGTTTTGACCGGTACGAGCTAGCGGCGCTTCTCGGCGCGAACTGATCGCCTGAAGCCGCCCACCTTCTTACAAGCTTTTCATTTCCTTCCAAAGGAGTGTATTTGTGCAGTCCACTGATTCCTCGCGCATGTCGCCCCAACGAACTTCGATTAACGTCGAACGGCGTTTCCCGCTCGATCTGCGCCAGTCTGACCAGGCCATCCGCGAACTTTACGAGGATGCCAAGTGTGGGCGCTGGAAACCGGATGTGGATATCCCCTGGGAGAAATTTAACGCGTCCGCGTATGACGCTGCCACGATGGACGCCGCTCGAAAAGTCTGGAGCCGGCGCGCCTGGCTTGAATACACAGGCCTTGCCGAAACGCCTGCCCTGATCATCCGGTTCTGCCTCGAGCTAGACCGCGAGGCTGATCCGAAATATTTCCTGACTGTTCGCAACACCGAGGAAGCCTGGCACGTCGAATCGTTTCACCGTTACGCAGAAGCCTGCGGCGGTTATCTGGAAGCGCCTGTAAATCCGCAATGGCAACCCTTGTTCAACCGCGGCTTTCATAGAGACGCGCTTGACTCGAAGCGCTCGCTTGATGGGCATGTGCTGACGCACTGCCTGTTCGGCGACGGGCTCGAGTGTGCGTTGGCGACGGCCTGGCATGCCAACACCCGTGAAGTTGTCGCGAAGGAACTCCTCAAACGCTGTGCGGAGGATCGTGAGCGCCATGCACGTTTCGGCTGGCTCTATATCGAGCGCCGTGCGGCGCTCATGTCGGATGAAGAACGCGCCACGGCCACGCAGATGCTCGTGAGCCATCTGGAGCAGGTCGAGCTGGCCGGGGCCCACTGTGTTGGCCTGGCCACAACAATTGATGCAAGCGCTGACGTGCTGGACACAGACCTGGTGGCCTCTGCCGGTATGGGCGCCGTGACTGCTCAAGAGGAAGTTGCAATCTTCACACAGTACCTTGCGAGCTGCCGCGAAAGGCTGGGGACCATCGGCATCCATTTGCCGCTGCTCACGCATTCGACGCTCGGCAAGATCTGAGGCGCAAGTGGACCAGCTTCCCAACCTCCTGCTGTCCGGCATTTCTACCGGTAGCGTCTACGCGCTCGTGGCCCTCGGCTTCAATGTGATTTTCAAGAGCACCGGCGCCATCAATTTCGCCCAGGGCGAGTGGGTGATGATGGGCGGCATGGTGGCCGCGGCTGTCTATGCAGCCAATGCGCCGATTGGCCTTGCCGTGCTTTGCTCTATCGTGACCGTGGTGGTGTTTGCGCTGTTGAGCGAGCGCTTTATCGTGCGGCGCCTGCCGGTGCAAAGCCCTCTTACCGTGACGCTGGTCATGATCGCGGTGGCGATATGCTTCAAGAGCCTGGTGATGATAGTCCTCGGCAAAAATCCGATGGACCTCCCGAGCTTCTCGGGGAGCTCTCCCATCGTCATCGGTTCGCTGAGGATTCATCCGCAAACCCTGTGGATAGTCCTGGCTTGCGCCGTGGTGATGGTCAGCGCGCACTGGTTTTTTGAGCGCACCGTGCTGGGACGTGCCATGCGGGCTGTGGCAGCGCAGCCCGAAGCTGCGGCGCTGTGCGGCATGGAGCCCCGGCTGGCCATGGCGCTGTCTTTCGGCCTGGCCGCAGCGTTCGGTGCCATCGCAGGCATCGTCATCACGCCGCTCACGCTGACTTCATTCGACCATGGCACTGTGCTTGGCTTCAAGGGGTTTTCGGCGGCCATGCTGGGCGGGCTTGGAAGCCTTCCAGGCGCTTTGGTAGGCGGGCTGCTGCTGGGGCTTCTCGAGGCATTGTCGGGCGGTTATCTTTCCTCCCACTTCAAGGATGCAGTCGCTTTCATTGCCCTGCTTGCCACCTTGTTTTTTCGCCCGTCCGGCCTGTTTGGGCGTCATGCTGTGGAGCGCGTATGAACGGCATAACCACTGCCCCGTATTCGCCGCTGGGCCAGCGAAACCTGCGCGCGAAGCACATAGCCATCGTCTGGGCTGTCTTCGCCATCTGGCCGTTCGCTGCCGGCAACGATTACATGCTGAGTCTGGGCATCTTCTTTTTCATCAATCTGCTGCTGATTGGCGGCCTGAACCTGACCATGGGCTACGGCGGCCAGATCTCGATGTGCCAGGCGGGCTTCTTCGGCATGGGTGCGTACGTCTCGGGTGTCCTTTCGATGCGCTGGGGCGTCCCGCCGGTGCTTGGTGCCCTGGTTGCCATGGCGATGACCGCTTTTTCGGCCTTCGTCATCGGCTTGCCCGCCTTGCGCCTGAGCGGCCACTACCTGAGCATGGCCACGCTGGGCTTCAACGCCATATTGTCAGTGCTGTTCAACGAGCTGGTGTCTGTAACCGGCGGACCCAATGGCTTGTCGGGTGTTCCCCCCATGAGCGTATTCGGGTTTGTATTCGACACGCCTGGAAAATTCTTCTGGCTGGCGTGGGGGGCCGGGCTCGTGCTGATGTTGCTGGTGGCCTCACTGCTTGCGAGCCGCGCTGGCCGGGCGCTTCGCGCCGTCTCGGGCAGCGAGGTAGCGGCTGACAGCATGGGCATCGATCCGTTTCGCAGCAAGCTCGCCGCATTCATGGCTTCGGCGATCAGCGCTGGACTCGCCGGGGCCCTGTACTGCCACTTTAACCAATACGCGTCCCCTGAGACCTTCAGCTTCTCGGCTTCAGTGCTTCTGGTGGTCATGGTCGCCATCGGGGGCTGGGGCCACTTCTGGGGCCCGTTGTTCGGAGCGATGGTGTTTACGGCCATGCCGGAGTTGCTGCGCCGTATCCATGACGCCGAGCTGCTCGTCTTCGGTGCGTGCATGGTCGCGGTCATGCTGTTCCTGCCAGGCGGCATCGCAAGCATCGCAACCCGCCTGATCCGCCGCAGGCAGTCAGCAGCCGCTAAACAAAGAGAGAAAGCGGGGCGTCATGGCATCGCCTGAAACCAGCGCAACAACGGCAGGTTCACCTGCACCTGCGATCGAAGTGAGGGCGTTGACCGTGACGTTCGGGGGGCTTCAGGCCGTGGACAAGCTTTCGTTCGCGGTGGCGCCCGGCACCATCAAGGGAATTATTGGCCCCAATGGTGCCGGCAAAACGACTTTGTTCAATGCCATCTCCGGCATTACTTCACCGACAAGCGGAAGCGTCATGCTTGACGGCACCGACATCACTGCCTTGCGTCCGCATCAGCGCGCAGCGCTTGGTCTGTCGCGTACCTTTCAGAACCTGCAACTGTTTCCGCAGATGAGCGTGCTTGAGAACGTGATGGTGGGTGCGCATCCACGGATGTCTGCCGGGTGGCTGTCCGGCATGTTCGGATTGGGCGGCGTCGAGGAGCGTGCTTTTGAGGCCGAGGCTTACCGGCTGCTGGCCTTGCTTGGACTGGAAACGCGCGCCGGAGATCTCGCTGCGGACCTGGGATTTGCCGATGCCAAATTGCTTGAGATCGCCCGGGCGATGGCCGCAAAACCGAGGGTTCTGTTGCTTGATGAACCAATCGCCGGTGTTCCTCTGGAGGACCAGAACCGCATCCTGAAAGTTATCCGGGCCATCAATGCCGACGGGGTGACCATTGTGCTTGTGGAGCACAACATGAGGGTTGTGATGAGCGCATGTGCCGACATCCTGGTGATCAACTACGGCAAGCGCCTGGCGGAGGGAAAGCCGGCAGACGTCGCGCGAAATCCCGAGGTGATTCGTGCCTACCTGGGCGGTGAGGCTGTGCATGCTTGAAATAAATGGACTCTGTGCAGGCTATGGCGCATCCGATGTGCTGCACAACGTTTCGATCGCAGTTGAGCGCGGCTCCTTCCATGCGTTGATAGGGGCCAACGGGGCAGGCAAGTCGACCACCATGAAGGCCTTGTCGGGCTTGCTGAGGCCAGTGCGCGGAAGCATCACCTTTGAGGGCGAAGACATATCGCGGCTGCCTGCGGCCCGTGTCGTCTCAAGGGGGCTCGCGCTGGTCCCTGAGGGGCGACGGGTTTTTGGCCCAATGAGCGTGAGTGAGAACCTGCAAATGGGCGCTTTCACCGCATTGTTTCCGCGACGAAAGGGCGACCTGAGCGAGCGGCTCGAGTTTGTACTCGCTACATTTCCGCGCTTAAAGGAGCGGCTCCAGCAGATCGCCGGCACCCTGTCGGGCGGTGAGCAGCAAATGCTGGCGATTGGCCGGGCGCTCATGTCGGGGCCCCGCTTCCTGGCGCTTGACGAGCCTTCGATGGGTCTCGCGCCAGTCATCGTGGAGCAGGTGTTCGCCGCGCTGAAGCAACTACAGCGCGACGGCCTGACGATTCTGGTGTCCGAGCAAAACGCGAGCATCACGCTGGCGCACGCGGACTTCGGCCATGTGATGGAAAGCGGCGTGATAGCTCTGTCGGGGCAAGCCTCGGCCTTGCGGGACGATGACCGCGTGCGGGAGGCTTACCTTGGCATGTGATTCCGCAAAAACCGTATCGCTGCTGCCGGTGGACCCCGTGCTGGAGCGGGAATACAGCCTGCGCACGCGTCACCCCGAACGGGGCGGGATCTATGAACGACAGGCTCGCGCCAGCGCTGGGTTGCGAGCGTCGGTGAGCGGCTTTCGCACGATCCGCTACGGCGACTCGCCGGCTTGCCTGCTTGATTTTCTGCCCGCCGTGAAGCCTGTGTCAGACCGCGCGCCGCTGTTCGTATTTATTCACGGTGGTTATTGGCGTGCACTTGAGCGAGGGATCTTCACCTTCCTGGCAAAACCATGGCTGGACAGTGGCGTTCATGCGGCGTTTATCGGCTATGAACTTGCGCCACGACTGAGCGTGAGCAGCATCGCCGTGCAAGTGGGGCAAGCCATGGAGTGGCTGCGCGGCAACACGCAAGAACTGGGTGTCGACGCGGAACGGATAGTTGTGGCCGGCCATTCTGCCGGCGCACATCTTGGTGCCTGTGTGCTGGACGGACCCAAGGGCTGGCACGCCGCCGGCTTCGTGGGCGTGAGCGGCCTCTATGACCTTGAGCCCTTGCGGCATACCAGCGTGAATGCCGACATTCAGCTTGATCCACAAGAAGCGCGCGCGATGAGCCCCATGTGGCGGGACGCCGACCGTGCGACACGCCATCTTCTGGCTGTTGGCGGCGCCGAGACGGATGGCTTTCGAAGCCAGTCGATCGACTACGCCGAACACCTGCGCCGTCAGGGTTGCGCAGCCCAGGTGCAGGTGGTGCCGGGCTGCACCCATTTCGACATCCTCGACGTACTCGCTGATCCGCAAAGTGCACTGTTTCGCGATGCGCATGCGATCGTCGGTCACGACTGATCTTTTTTCATTTTTTGTTCAGGACGGCATCCCATGACCATGCTCAAACACAACCCTACCACGATCGCAGCGCCAGCCGGCGCCTATTGCAACGGCGTGTCGGCCCCGGGCGGCGGCCGCTGGCTGCATATTGCCGGGCAGGTGGGCATTGCGCCCGACGGCTCGGTGTCTGATGACTTTGATCAGCAGACCAAGGTGGCCTGGAGCAACCTGGTCGCTGTGCTTGAGCACGCGGGCATGAGCGTTGCCGATCTGGTCAAAGTGAATCATTTTCTGGTACGGCCAGGCGACATGGCCGCGTATGCCGCGATCCGGGCCGAATACCTCGGCGATGCGCGACCGGCGTCCACCGTCCTGATCGTGCAGGCGCTGGCCAGGCCGCAGTGGCTGGTTGAGGTCGATGCAGTGGCATGGAAGGCTTAAAGCCGGGATCTGGCTTGAGGCATTCCTCGTTGCCCAATGCTGACATGGCGGCGCTGCTGGCACGGCTGGCTCAGGCCCGCGTCGGCCAGCCCAGCCGCTACGAGGTGCCGTTTCCGCAGGCCCGTGCGCAACTGCTGGCTGAACGCGAGCCGTGGCTCAATGACGGTCCAGCCTGCGACGTCTCCTTGCGGAGTTTTTCGGCCGCCGGCCGGTCAATCGGCATGCAGGTGGTCCGGCCAGGGCAGTGCGAAGCCAATCGGGTCCTGGTCTACCTGCACGGGGGCGGCTGGTGCGTCGGGTCCTCGCGTACCCACGAGGCGATCGTCCGGCGACTGGCCCATGCGCTGAAATGCGTCGCCTGGTCAATTGATTACGCGCTGGCGCCCGAGCAGCCATTTCCTGCGGGCCTGGGTGACTGTGTAGCAGCGATCGAACAGGCTGCCCGCGAGCACCCGGGTGCCCGGATCATCGTTGCGGGCGATTCGGCCGGCGCCAACCTGGCGCTGGGCGCAGCCATGTACTTGCGTGACCGCTGCGCTGCGGGCATTGAAGCGACGCTGCCGGACGCGCTGCTTTTGTTTTATGGCGTCTACACCGATTCGCTCTCTGGCTCCAGCATGGCAGCCTATGGTGATGGCCGCTATGGCCTGTCCATCGCCGCCCATCAGCGTTACCTGAACGCGTATTTTGACCAGTGCCTGGACCAGAAGACGGATGCGGGCGGCGCACTCTCGGACCGGCGATACGCCTTCCAGCTCAATCCGGCGGCCGATCTGTCCGGCCTGCCGCCCACATTTCTTGTCGCCGCGGAGATCGACATTCTTCGCGACCAGACATGGGAGATGGCATCTTCCCTCCGGGCTGCCGGCAACGAGATGGACGTGATGGAGGTGCCGGGCGTTACGCATGGCTTCCTGGCATACGGAGCGGTGCTCACCGAGGTGGGTACGGTCATTGCCAGGGCCGCACAATTCGCGCAGCGTCAACCGTAATGTTTCCAGTACGGCACGAAGTCCAGGCCGCCACAAACCAGAATGCCGGGCGTGTGGGTGGAGCTCTGGAACGTGGCAGCTTGAATTTAATGTAAAAACAAATCATTTCCAATGATTACAGGCAACAACGGAGAGAGCCGCCATGAATTTCACCCTCACACCGGACATCTGCGAGTTGCGTGATCGCACGAGGCGCTTTATTGCCGAGCAGGTCATCCCTCTCGAAAACGATGCGCGCGAGTCCCGCCACGGCCCCGATGAATCGTTGCGCCACGAACTGGTTGGGCGCGCCCGCGCTGCGGGTCTGCTCACACCCCACGCTTCGCTTGATATGGGGGGACTCGGCCTGAGCCATGTCGCAAAAGCGGTGGTTTTCGAAGAAGCCGGCTACTCGCGGCTGGGCCCTACGGCGCTCAACATTCACGCACCCGACGAAGGCAATATCCACCTCATGGAAGAGGTGGCCACGCACGAGCAGAAGGAGCGCTGGCTGCGTCCCCAGGTCGCCGGAAAAACACGCTCGTGTTTTGCCATGACCGAGCCATCACCGGGAGCGGGCGCCGATCCCTCCATGCTGGAGACCAGTGCGGTGCGCGATGGTGACGACTACGTCATCAACGGCCTCAAGTGGTTCATCACCGGTGCAGAGGGCTCGGACTACGCCATCGTGATGGCGCGCATGGAAGACGGCTCGGCCACCATGTTTCTCACCGACATGGACCGCCCCGGCATCACGCTCGAGCGCAACATGGATGCCATGGACGCCTGCTTTACCGGCGGTCACGGCGTTCTGCGTTTTACCAACCTGCGTATTCCTGCCACCGACGTGCTGGGCGAAGTGGGCAAAGGTTTTCGCTACGCCCAGGTCCGTTTGGCACCGGCACGCCTGACGCACTGCATGCGCTGGCTCGGCCAGGCCCGCCGCGCGCACGACATTGCCCTTGAATACACCCGCCGCCGCCAGGCCTTCGGCAAACCACTGGCTGAACACGAAGGCGTTGGTTTCATGCTGGCCGACAACGACATGGATCTGCATACCGCACGCCTGCACATCTGGCATACGGCATGGATGCTGGACCAAGGAGAAAAGTGCAACTTCGAATCGAGCCGCGCCAAGGTCGTGTGCTCGGAAGCCGAGTGGCGCGTCGTGGACCGCTGCGTGCAGATGCTGGGCGGGCAGGGCGTGACGGGCGAGACGGCCGTGATGCGAATCTTCACCGACATGCGTGCCTTTCGCATCTACGACGGCCCAAGCGAAGTGCATCGCTGGAGCATGGCGCGCAAGCTGGTGCACCAGGCCGAGAAGGCCGCAGCCGCAGGAGAAGCCGCAGCGTGAGCGCGCTGCTGCCCCTTGAGCCCCTCGCCCGGTACCTGCGCAGCCAGGGTCTTTGTGGCAGCGAAGCCATAGCCATTTCTGCACTGTCCGGCGGGCAGTCCAATCCGACCTTCCGCATCACGGCTGGCGCCCGCAGCTATGTGCTGCGCAAGAAGCCGCCTGGGCAGCTCGTGGCCTCCGCACATGCCATTGACCGCGAGTACCGGGTCATGAGCGCCCTGCAAGGCACCGACGTTCCGGTGCCCCGGATGCTTGCCTATTGCGAGGACGATCAGATCGTCGGCACACCTTTTTACCTGATGGAGTTTCTGGATGGGCGCGTGCTGGTGGACCAGTCGCTGCCTGGCATGGAGCCCGCCGAACGCGCTGCGATCTACCGCGAGATGAACCGCGTCATTGCCGCCCTGCACCGCGTGGACTGCCAAACCGTTGGCCTGGAAAGCTATGGCAAGCCCGGCAACTATTTCGCGCGCCAGATCGCACGCTGGTCCCGCCAGTGCCGCGAGTCAACGCTACCGGTCAACGATGCCATGCAGCGGCTCATGGACTGGCTGCCGGAGCACATCCCGGCCGGCGACGAGACCACACTGGTGCATGGTGATTACCGGCTCGACAACCTGGTGTTCCACCCCAGTGAGCCGCGCGTCATCGGTGTGCTGGACTGGGAGTTGTCGACGCTGGGGCACCCGCTGGCCGATTTCTCCTATCAGTGCATGAGCTGGCACATTCCGCCGTCGCTCTGGCGGGGAATTGGCGGGCTGGACCTGGCCGCGCTCGGCATTCCCGGCGAGGCCGAATATGTCCGGATGTACTCCGCCGCCACTGGACGCGCCGCAGTGGAGAATTGGGACTTTTACCTCGCCTACAACCTGTTCCGCATGGCTGCCATCCTGCATGGTATTGCCCAGCGTGCAGCCGACGGCAATGCCGCTGCAGCCGATGCGGTGGAAACCGGCCGCAAGGCAGGCCCGCTGGCCGAACTGGGCTGGCAATGTGCGCAGCGGCACGCTGCCGCGCGGGGCTGAGCCAATCACCGGAGCGTTCATCTGGGCGATACTGATTGACCCGATGCGCGCCAGCGCCTTTGCACTGACAAACCGCCAACTGAATACCGAGACCGGACATGAGCATAGAACTTTCCAAAGAGGCGAAGAAGGAAGCCATTGCTTCCATAGAGCGTTACTTCCTGGTGAACATGGAAGAAAAAATCGGCAACGTCACGGCTGGCGCGTTGCTGGGTTTTTTTCTTGAAGAGATAGGCCCCAGCATTTACAACAAGGGCGTGGCCGACACGCAGGAGCGGCTGCAGGCGCGGGTGGCCGAGGTGGACATTGAGGTGCATGAAAGCGAGTTCAGCTATTGGCACAAGTTCGACAAGCAGCGCAAGGCGCGGCCATGAACAGGGCGCCTTTACACAAATAAGCGGACGGTCCTGTCGGATTGAAGCCGGCTTGTTCGTCGTGTAGGGACATCACCATTTTTTAGGTGAATGCCGGGTGCTATTGATTTTGTAGCTGGTTGCGCGCGCTGATATTGGCTGCTGGCACGATTTGATGCTCAAAAATGGCTGTTTTTGGGCGTCTGGACGGTTTCTGCCGGCGCTGGGAGCCGGATTTGGCGCCTGCAAGCCGTTTTCAGGCATCAAACTGGCCTGTAGCCGGGGTGTGGAGCGCGCAGTCAGCTATCAAAATCATAGTGAATTCAAAGACATCCCAAACACGGAGCTTTTGTCACATGTCCCTCAAACTCTATTTCCACCCGCTGTCCTCCTTCTGCCAGAAGGCGCTCATCGCCTTTTATGAAAACGGCACGCCGTTTGAGCCTGCGCTTGTTGACCTTGGCGAGGAGACTTCGCGCAATGCCTTCCTCAAGGTCTGGCCCATAGGCAAGTTCCCGGTGCTGGCCGATACCGAACGCGGCATGCTGGTCCCCGAGTCCAGCATCATCATCGAGTACCTCGCGCAGCACTATCCGGGCAAGGTGACGCTTGTGCCGGCCGGGGCCGACCTGGCGTGGCAGATGCGGCTTGAAGACCGCTTTTACGATCTTTATGTCAACGTGCCCGTGCAAAAAATCGTCACCAACAAGTTCAGGCCCCCAGGCCAGGGCGATGCCTTCGGTGTGGAGCATGCCAAAGGCGTGCTGCAAACGTCTTACGGCATGATCGAGCAGAAAATGGCGACGCGCACCTGGGCCACCGGTGAGGCCTTCAGCATGGCCGATTGCGCCGCCGCGCCTGCGCTGTTTTATGCCAACCTGGTTCTGCCCCTGGGTGATACGTATCCCAACACGGTGGCCTATCTGGACAGGCTGATGAAACGGCCGTCCTTTGCGCGTGTGGTCGAGGAGGCAAAACCCTACTTTGCGATGTTTCCCGGCTAGCGATAGCATTCTGGTCGCATCCCATTTGGGTATTCAATGCCGCCGGAGCCAGGAGAGTTGCCATGACCATCCACCTCGACCACACCATCGTGCCCTCGCGCCACAAGGTGGCGTCCGCAAAACTGCTGGCGGAGCTTCTTGGGGTGCCATGGTCGGCGACAGGCGTGGGGCCATTCGCCCCGGTGTTTGTCAACGAAGGCCTGACGCTGGACTTCAAGGACACCGATGAGGACTTTCCCGTTTACCACTTCTGCTTTCGCGTCAGCCAGCAGGAGTTTGATGCCATCCTTGCGCGCATACAGGCGGCCGGCATCAGCTACCGCAGCACGGTGCGCGGGCCGGACGACATGCGGGTGAGCGACTTCATGGGCGGCAGCGGTATTTACTGGAACCAGCCCGACGGGCACCAGTGGGAAATGCTGACGGTCAGCTACGCGCGGCCCTAGTACTGCAACCCGAAAATATCGAAACATGAAAACGCGCCTTCACACCCATGGCGGCGTTGCAACCCTTGTGAAGGCGCACGGCCTTCACTGCGGTTTGCGTCTTGCCCTGGGCGCGAATCCATCGTTTTCATCTTGTTTCGCTACTTCCAGGTTGCAGTACTAGCCTGGAGCTTGTGCTGCAGGAAAAACGCCAGCATCGCCGCCGAAGCCGAAGGCCCGTCCGGGTCGGTGTACGAACCCGCCGCATCGCCACCCGACCAGGCATGCGGGCCGGCGTCTATGCGCCAGTGCTCTACATAAGACGGGCCATTGGCTTCGCGGTAAACCACGCGTTCGGTGCGCTGCTCGCTGGCAGCGCCCACCGTGCTGCGGCTTTTCACCAGCGACAGGCCGGAGGCCTTGAGTGCCGCGAGCGCGGCGTCGCTGACGTAGTCGCCGTTGTCGGGGTGCACGGTGGTGTCGGCGCTGCCGTGAAACACGATGGTCGGCATGGCCGGTGCAGCGTGGCCCTTGGCGCCGCGCCGCATCGCACCGAAGGCCGACATCAGGTCTTGCGCCGCGCCCGAGGGCAGGCCGGAGTGCACGCCTACCGCGGCAAAAATGTCGGGGTACAGGCCGGCCACCACGGCCGCCATGGCGCCGCCTGCGGAAAGCCCGGCGACATAGACCCGTGCCGGGTCGGCATGCCGGCCCTTGTAGTCGCCAGCCAGCACGTGCCGTGTCAGCGCGGCGATCATGCCCGGTTCGCCCTGGTCCAGTTGCTGGTGATCGGGTTCAAACCAGTTCCAGCAGCGCTGGCTGTTGGATTTTGAAGTCTGTTCGGGGTAAAGCACCATGCACTGGTGTTCATCGGCCAGCGCGTTCATGGCCGTGCCGCGCGCAAAGTCCTGCGCGTCCTGTTTGCAGCCGTGCAGCAGCACGATCAGCGGCATGGGCGCCTGGCCTGGTTGGTCGGCGCTGTCCGGCGCGGCCGGGATATACAGCCGGTAGGGGTACTGCTCGCCGTCAAACAGGAAGGAATGCCCGGCAAACGCTGGCGCCCTGGGTGCCCGTGGTTTTGGCGCCTGGTGCGCGGGCTCTGCGTCGTTGGCTGCCGGCGTGGGCGTTTGGCGGTGCGGCGCGGGGCTGCTGGCGCGCCTTTCGGCCGTATCCATGCCCATGCCCGAGCCCATGAGGGCGTTCTGGATGATGCGTGTGGCGTCCATCAGCCGCCCCATGCCTGTCATCTGGGTGGCTCTGAGCAGGGTCTGGCTCAATGATTTGCGGGTTTGCGATTTCGACACGATGGCTCCGATCTGGCGCAAAATGTTGCACCGCAGCAAAGAATACGCCTTTTAAAGAGCCCCTGCTTTCAAAAGCCTGCTGAAAACTGCCGCAAGTGTTAACTTCTGAGACTATCTGAGTCGAACGATGCTTCTTTTTGGTGCTTAAATACAACTATTGTTGATAAATTGCACGACCAAGGCTGAAAGTGTCGTTATTCAAATACACCCAGGTAAAGATCGCCGCCAAGGCGCAACTTCACTCCGTAACCCTTCACCGTTCATGCCGTGACTGAAATGACCCATTTGCCCACACATCACATCCGCCAGATGAGCATTGCCGACTACGAGGGTGTTATCGGCATGATGAGGAGCACTCCGGGAGTTTCATTCCGCGATGCAGATTCGAGGGATTCAACGGAACGATACCTGCTGCGCAACCCGGGGCTGAGTTTTGTCGCGGTGGCGTCCGATGCACTCGTCGGATGCGTCATGTCCGGGCACGATGGGCGTCGCGGTTACCTGCAGCACCTGATGGTTCTTCCATCCCACCGGAACCAGGGCATCGCATCCAGCCTTGTCGAAAGCTGCCTGGGCAGCCTCGAAAGCCTCGGAATCCTGAAAAGCCATATCGATGTTTTTCAAACCAACACCCTTGCTCAGCATTACTGGGAGGGCAGGGGCTGGAAGCTCAGGACAGATATCCGGCGGTATTCATTTGTACGTTCTGGTGGCGATAGCGCCTGAATTTGGCGCCAGCAACTGGCATTCCAGTCAGGCTTTTTGCCGGCAATTTTCAAAACTGGCCACAAACACCGCGCGTGCCAGGACGTTCCACACTTGTTGCCCAGACCATGAGGGCGGCCACGCTCACGCAGGCGCCCAATATGCAGACGCCAGGCCAGCCGCCCCGTGCATAGACCGCGGTTGAAGCCAGGGCGCCCGCGCCGCTACCCACAGCGTAAAACAGCATGTAGCACCCCACCAGGCGGCTATGTGCCTCCGTTGAACCCTGAAAAATCAGGGCCTGGTTGGTGACGTGCAGTGCCTGGCAGCCCACGTCGAGCAGCAGGATGCCGACGGCCAGCCACCACAACGAGGTTTCCAGAAAGCTGAGCGGTATCCATGCAAGAAGCAGCAGGGCGAGGGCTGCCGCGCTGGTCCTCTGGCTCCAGCCCTGGTCCGCCCATCGGCCGGCTCGTCCGGCAAAGAGGGCACCTGCTGCGCCGAGCAGTCCAAACGCGCCTATAGCCGAATGCGATAACGACAAAGGCGGCGCACTGAGCGGCAAGGCCAGCGCACTCCAGAAAATGCTGAACACGGCGAACATCAGCAGCGCCAGGCTGCCTCGAACCCGAAGCATCCGGTTTGTCAGCAAAAGCGCAAGCGTCGAGCGGACGAGTTTGAAATACGGCAAGCGCCGGGCTGGCACCGCTTGAGCCGGCAACTGCCGCCAGATCAGTGCGGCAAGCATGACCATGACAGCCGCCGAGCCGGCGTACACGCCCCGCCAACCGGCCAGGTCCGCAATCACCCCGGACCAGACCCTGGCGAGCAGGAGCCCCAGGACCACGCCGGCCTGTGCGGCCCCCACAACCCGCCCGCGCTCCTGGGGCGCGGCGACGCTTGCCGCATAGGCAATCATGCCCTGCGTCATCGCCGTGCCCAGCAGCCCCACGGCCAGCATGCCCGCCATCAGGCCGAAGGCGCTCCGGCTCATCGCCAGCCAGGCAAGTGCAAGAACCAGTCCCACCAGTTGCAACCGGGCGAGCCGACGGCGGTCATGCTGGTCTCCCAGGGGCACGAGGAATAGCAAGGCAAGCACGGACCCTGCCTGCGTGGCAGTCACCACACCGCCGATGGCTCCGAGCGAGACACCAAAGTCCGCCGCCAATCGGTCGAGCAAGGGTTGCGCGAAGTAAACATTGGCGACGCTTACCCCGCTGGTACAGGAAAAAAGAGCCACGAGTTTCCGGGGCATGACTGCCGTAGCGTTCGATGAGTTATTGGGCATTGTTCAATCTGGTTTCAATATAAAACCAGATGGAGCATAGTATGATTGGTTTTAAAATGCAACCAGATCAGGTAAAACTGCTCGTTGAAGGTGGTCTCAATGGCTGAACGCAAACGCATGAATACTGCAGCCTGCCCGGTGGCCCGGGCGCTTGATGTGATCGGTGACCGCTGGTCATTGCTGATAGTGCGCGACGCCTTTGATGGCATAAGCCGGTTCAGCGATTTTCAAAAAAACCTGGGCGTGGCACGCAACATCCTGGCTGCCAGGCTCAAGGCATTGGTAGAGGCAGGCGTCCTGGAGGCCCAACCCGCTTCTGACGGTACGGCCTATCAGCAGTACATGCTCACGGCGAAGGGGCAGACCCTTTTTCCCGTCATCGTCGGGCTGCGGCAATGGGGTGAGGGCAACCTTTTTCGCCGAAATGAACGCCATTCAAGGATGGTCGAAAGAGCGAGTGGCCAGGCAGTTGCGCAGCTGGAAGTGCAAAGCACCGACGGACGGCAACTGGCGTTCAACGATGTGGTCGTCGTTGAAAAGGCGACGTAGGGATACAGCGTGCCGGGTGGCTGCTGCGCGTGGCGTAAGCGGTTGCCGGCGCTGACGCAGTTGCCAGGAGTCAGGTCTTACGCTGGCTGAGTATCAAACCGGCGCGTAGGCGCCTGTGCCGCCTGGCCAGGGCGTCAGCACCTCATATCCCTCGGGCGTCACAGCCACCATGTGTTCCCACTGGGCGGACAGGGACCTGTCTTTTGTCACGACGGTCCAGCCGTCGGGCAATTGCCTGGTGTCGCGTTTGCCTGCGTTGAGCATGGGCTCGATGGTGAAGACCATGCCCGGCTCCAGTTTGAGGCCTTCCCCGCGCCGCCCATAGTGCAGCACCTGCAGGTCCTCATGGTAGACCTGACCAATGCCGTGCCCGCAGTATTCGCGCACCACGCTGAAATGTTCCCGGTGCGCGACCGACTGGATGGCGTGGCCGATATCGCCCAGCGTTGCGCCCGGCTTGACCTGGCGGATGCCGGCCAGCATGGCTTCGTAGGTTGTCTCCACCAGTCGCCGGGCCAGCACACCGGGGACCCCGACAAAGAACATGCGGCTGGTGTCGCCGAACCAGCCATCCTTGATGACGGCGACATCAATGTTGATAATGTCGCCCTTCTTCAGGATCTTGCCGGGTGAGGGGATGCCATGACACACCACCTGGTTGACGGAAGTGAGGATGGTCTTGGGATAGCCCTGATAGCCCACGTTGGCGGGAATGGCGCCCTGCACATTCACGATGTGGTCGTGGCAGATTTTGTCCAGCGTCTCCGTGCTTACCCCGGGCACGATATGTGGCCCGATGATGCCGAGAACTGCTGCGGCAAGTGTGCCGGCCCGCCGCGCCATTTCGATATCTTCGGCGGACTTGATGGAAACGCCGCGAGCCATCAGCGTTTGCCGGTCGAGGATGCGCGGGGCTTGCCGGGTCGGGCCGTGACGGCCGCGGTGATGTCCAGCCCCCCCGCGAGTTCAGCCCGTACCAGCAGCTGGCAGATTTCCCGGTGGTCCAGCTCCGGGTGCATTTCGGTCAACATGCCGACGCGCATCCAGTGCTCTGCCTGTGCATTGATGGACCTGCTCAGCGCGTTGCCCGCCACGCGCAGGTTCTCATGCATCAGGTCCGAAATTTTTACAATGCCCACAAACAGCCTTTTATATGAAACATATATGAATTATATGTGTTTCGTATATTCTGGCCCTGTCCGGAACGCGGAGCCTTAATAAACCGGCCGCCTGAGCGTCATGACCCAGTTGGTTTCCCAGTTGCGGCCCTTGTCTTCGGAAAATGCCTGCTCCCAGCGGGCGCTGGTAGGCGTGATGCCGGTCCACAGAAACCGCACGCGGACCGGCCGGCCCTCATGCATGTCCATGCCTTCAAAACGGCCCACGCCCTTGCTGAACGCTCCGGTCACGGGCGGCTGCAGCAGGCCGTCGCGGTGGCTGACCCAGTAAATGTTCCAGAGCCGGGTTTGCGGGTTGAAAAAGCGCAGGGCCATGCCGACCGGGCCGATATCTTCCGCTATGAGGTCGTTCATGTTGCCCAGCCCGCCCAGCAGCAGGGCGCCGTCCTGGACGGCGTCAAAGTCTTCCCATTCGGTGCAGCCCTGCAGGCGCTGGACGAGGCGCTGGTTGCTGACCAGCCAGCGGCCGGTGATGAAGTTGAAGTCGTGCCGGCCGTCCTCCAGGACGGGGCTTGGGGCGAATAAAGTTTCTGTCATGGCCTTCCTCCGGTTGATGTCTTGCGGGCCGTGTGCGGCGCCGTAAAACCAAGTCTAAAAAGGTAATAGGGCAATTTCAGCCCTGATTAAGCGCTAGACTTTCTGCATGTATTCCCCCACGACGCGTGTGCTCACGGTGCTGGAGCTGCTGCAAACCCACGGCCGCCTGAGCGGCGCCGAGTTGGCGCGGCGGCTGGAGGTGGACGGCCGCACCTTGCGCCGCTACATCAGCAAGCTCGAAGACCTGGGCATCCCGGTGGTGGCCGAGCGCGGCCGTTATGGCTGCTACAGCCTGATTGCCGGTTTCAAGCTGCCGCCCATGATGTTCACCGACGATGAGGCGCTGGCGCTGTCGATAGGCCTGGTGGCGGCGCGCGGGCTGGGCCTGGCCGAAGCCGCGCCCGCCGTGCAAAGCGCCCAGGCCAAGCTGGAGCGCGTGATGCCGCAGAACCTGAAAAACCGTATCCGCGCCCTGGGCGAGACGGTGACGCTGGATTTGCGCGGCTCGGTGGCGCCGGGCGACAACACGGCCCTGCTGGCGTTGAGCGCCGCAGCGCACGGCTGGCAGCGTGTGCACCTGGCCTACCAGGCCGCCGATGGCGAGGTGAGCGAGCGGGACTTCGACACTTACGGCCTGGCCTTCCGGAGCGGGCGCTGGTATGCGGTGGGGCTGTGCCACCTGCGCGGCGGCCTGCGCTCCTTCCGGCTGGACCGGGTCCGGCAGGTCCAGGCGCTGAATGCGGTGTTCACGCCGCCGGCGGACTTCAATGCGGTGCAGCACCTGGCGCGCGGCCTGGCCACCATCCCGCGGGCCGTGTCGGTCAGCGTGCTGCTGCGCACCGGCCTTGAAGCTGCGCAGTGCCAGTTGCCGGAAAACATAGGCGTGTTCCAGCCGACCGAAGAAGGTGTGCTGCTGCACAGCCAGACCGATTACCTGCCGTGGTTTGCGCGGCAGCTGATGGCTCTGGCTTGTGAGTTCGAGATCCGCGAGCCGCCGGCCTTGCGTGAGGCCTTACGCGCCGTGGCGCAGCAGATGCTGGATCAGCACGCCGCGCCGTAAAAACCAAAGGCCATCGCCGGTTTTTCACCACTGATGAGTTCGGCCATCGCCTTGCCCGAGCCTGCGCCGTGCGTCCAGCCCAGGGTGCCGTGGCCGGCATTGACCCAGAGCTTGCGCACTTTGGTCTGGCCGATATAGGGAATGTTGGTCGGCGTAGCGGGGCGCAGGCCGGCCCAGAAGCTGGGCGTGCCGCCTTCTTCCTCCAGCCGCGTATCGCAGACGCCGGGCAGCACTTCCTCGATGCGCCTGGCCAGCATGCGGCAACGGGCCCTGGCCAGCGGCGTGTCCAGCGACAGGTCGTAGCCGCCGACTTCAATCGTGCCGGCCACCCGTAAATGTCCGTCCAGGCGGCTCATGGCGCATTTGACTTCGTCGTCAATCGTGCTGACGTAAGGGGCCAGTTCGGGCTTGAGAATTTTGAAGGTGGCGCTGTAGCCCTTGCCGGGGTAAATCGGCAGGTCCACGCCGACCGTGCGCAGCAGCGGCGCGCTGAAGGAGCCGCAGGCCACCACCACCGCATCGGCCTTTAATTCAAGAGCTTTTGTGCCCCTGGCCCCCGTGTTGCGCGCGCAGACAGCTATGGATTCGATAGCGCCACCAGCCTTCTCAAGGCGCGTGATGTCGTGGCCGTATAAAAAAGTCGCGCCCCGGCTGGCGCAGTGCCTGGCCAGCGCCTGGGTGAACACGCGTGCGTCGCCGCTTTCGTCGCTGGCGGTGTAGGTGCCGCCCACAATGTGCTGCGCAAATGATGTGAATGCGGGTTCTATCTTCAGGAGTTCGTCCCGGCTCACGACCCGGCGTTCCACGCCGTAGCGGCGCATCAGTGCGGCCGCGTCGCCTGCGGTGTCGAAGGATTTCTGGTCGGTGAAGTAGTGCGCGATGCCGCGCTCCAGCCGGTCGAACCTGATGCCTGTGGCCCTCACCACATCCTTTAGCGCGGCATGGCTGTAGGCGCCGAGCGCCACCAGTTGCTGCACATTGCGCTCGAACGCCGCATCATTGCACTGCGCCAGGAACTGCAGGCCCCAGCGCCACTGCTGCAGGTCGAATTGCGGGCGAAACAGCAGCGGCGCGTCGTTGCGGAACATCCACTTGAAGGCCTTGAACGGCGCATCGCGGTTGGCCCAGGGCTCGCAGTAACTGACGGAGATTTGCGCTGCATTGGCAAAGCTGGTTTCCAGCGCGGCGCCCGGCTGGCGGTCCACCACCGTGACCTCATGGCCGCGCTCGAGCAGGTGCCAGGCCGTGCTCACGCCGATGATGCCTGCGCCCAAAACAATGACTTTCATGCCGAGCCTCCGAACCACTTTGCTTTTTTAAAGTGTGCCGCAAGTTGCTTTCAATTAAAAGCAAAATTAAACTCTTGCTGAAAACATCAGCATGACTAATACAAACAGAGCTTTGGCAGCATTGCAGACATGAGCACCTTTGACCCCGACGCCCTGGAGTGCCTGGCCGCCATTGTGGAAGAGGGCGGTTTCGAGCGTGCGGCGCAGCGCCTGTCCATCACGCAGTCGGCGGTGTCGCAGCGCCTGCGCGCGCTGGAGTCGCAGGTCGGCACGGTGCTGATCGTGCGCAGCCGGCCGCTCAATGCCACTGCGGCGGGGCAGTTGCTGCTCAAGCACACCAAGATGCTGCGCCTGCTGCGCGCGGACCTGGAGCGCGACCTGCAGGAGCTGGCGCCGAGTTCATTGGGCGGCGCGCGGGAAGAGGAGCGCATCTCCATAGCGATCAACGCCGACAGCATTGCCACCTGGGCCTTGCAGGCCCTCACCGGGCTGGCGCGGCAGGGCCTGCCCATGGAAATCATCACCGACGACCAGGACTTCACCCACGAGTGGCTGCGCGAAGGCCAGGTGCTAGGCTGCGTCACCACGCTCAAACAGGCCTTGCGCGGCTGCAGGGTGGCGCCGCTGGGTGCGATGGAATACATCGCCATTGCCGCGCCGGCTTTTGCGCAGGCCCGCCTGGGTGCGCAGGGGCTGCTGACGGCGCACAACTTTCGCGATGTGCCGTTTGTCGCCTTCAACCGCAAGGACGACATGCAGGCCGAGTTTGTGGGCAAGGCTTTCGGGCTCAAACGCGTCACGCTGAACCAGCTGTTTGTGCCCTCGTCCGAGGGCCAGGTGCGTGCAGTGCTGGCGGGCTGGGGCGTGAGCGTGGTTCCGCGCCTGCTTGCGCAGGGCTTGCTGGAGCAGGGGCAGCTCGTCAACGTGGCGCCCGCGCACACCTTGCCGATACAGCTCTACTGGCACTGCTGGAACCTGGCGTCGGAGGTGCTGGACGCCCTGACTGCGGCGCTGAAGCAGGCCGCTGGCGCCGCGCTGGCAACTGCGGACGGCCGGCCGTAGCCGCCGGCCATCAAACGAACCTCCGGCCTGCACCCCGGCGCTGGGGGGTAAGCTCAAGGCACAAGATCAAACCTGTAAGCGCCATGTGTATCCCGACCCGGCCGGGGCTGCGACAGCCCGGTCCATTTACAAAAATGCCCTGTTTCCGCACACTAGAGGCCTTCGCGCGCAACATGCCGCGATGCGGTGAAAGGGCAAGGTGCACGCTATGCTGAATCGGCTGGGGTTTCGTTCCCGTCTGTTGCTGATCGTGCTGCTTGCGTTGCTGCCCCTTGGGCTGCTGGCCGGCCTTGCCGCGGCCAACGAGCGTGTCGCCTCAAGGCCGCTGGAGTTGCTGCTGGTGCTGCTTGCGCTGTGCTGGGGCGTGGCTTGCGCCTGGTGGCTGGGCGACCGCCTGATGGCCGGCGCTGCAGCGGCCGCCATTGCGGCTGTGGCCGACCACGGCACCGAACAGCAGCATGCGGAGGGTTTTGCCCTGGCGCAGGAGCAGGTGCTGGCCCTGATCGCGGGCGGTGCCAGCTTGCAGCAGTCGCTGGACGCCATCGTGCTGCTGATTGAAAAACGCTCGCCCGGCAGCCTGTGCTCCATCCTGCTGCTGGAGGGCCAGCTGCTGCGCCACGGCTCGGCTCCCAGTTTGCCGGACAGCTACAACCAGGCGATTGACGGCCTGCAGATCGGCGAAGGCGTGGGTGCCTGCGGCACGGCCGCTTACCGCAAGGAAGCGGTGGTGGTCGAAGATACGGAGCGCGATCCGCTGATGCAAAACTTTCGCGGGCTGCTGCGCACCTATGGCCTGCGCGCCTGCTGGTCCGCCCCGGTGCTGTCGGGGCTTGGCGAGGTGCTGGCGACGTTTGCGGTGTACCGCCGCAGCCCCGGCCAGCCGCAGGCCAGCGACCTGGAGTCCATCGCCACGGCAACCCGCCTGGCCCGCATTGCGCTGGAGCGCGCCCGAGCCGAAACAGAGCTGGTGGGCAGCGAGGCGCGGTTTCGCGAGCTTGCGGAAAACGTCCAGGACGTGTTCTACAACTGGGACGGCAAGACAGGCCGCATCGCCTACGTCAGCCCGCACTACGAGAAGATATGGGGGCGCAGCTGCGAGAGCCTGTATGCCGACCCGAACTCTTACATGGAGGCGGTGCTGCCGGAGGACCGCTACATACTGGCGCATGCCGATGAGCTCACCCGGGCGGGCGGGGTGTCCGATGTGGAGTACCGCATTGTTTCCGCCGACGGCCAGATCCGCTGGATACGCGACAACGGCTGCGGGGTGCTGGATGCGGCCGGGGAACTGGTGCGCGTGGTGGGCACGGCGCGCGACATCACTGACCGCAAGCTGGCCGACCTGAGGCTGGCCAGCACCAACCGGGCGCTGGAGATGCTCAGCCGTTCCTGCATGGCCATCAACCGCATTGACGACGAGACCGGCCTGCTGGCGGAAATCTGCCGCGTGGCAGTGGAGGTCGGCAACTACCGCATGGCCTGGGTCGGTTATGCGCAGGATGACGAGTCGCGCAGCATTGTGCCCATGGCCCATGCAGGTGTGGAGGATGGCTACCTGGCCACGATACGGCTGAGCTGGCGTGAGGACCAGACGATTGGCCAGGGCCCGGCCGGGCGGGCCGTGCGCAGCGGAAAACCCGCGCAAAGCGGCGATATCAGCCGAAGCGGCGAGCAGTTTCACTGGCAGGAAGAAGCCTTGCAGCGTGGCTACCGCAATGCCTTGTGCCTGCCGCTGCATGACGGGCAACGCAGCTTCGGCGTGTTGTGCCTGTACTCCGATGAGATGCTGCAATTCCTCGACGACGAGGTCGGCCTGCTGCAGGAGCTGGCCGACAACCTGGCGTTTGGCATAGGCAGCCTGCGCGCGCGGCTGGAGCGCAGCCGCAGCCAGGAGGCCACGCGGCAGGCCGCCCTCAAGGTTCATGAGCAGGCCTCGCTGCTGGACCGGGCACAGGACGCGATCATGCTGCGCAACCTTGACAGCACGCTGCGCTACTGGAACAAGGGCGCCGAGCGTATGTACGGCTGGACCGCCGAAGAGGTGCTGGGCCGGACCATGGAGGACCTGATGTACCGGCGCCCGCAGGTGCTGGCCACGGCCATGCGCCAGACCCTGGCCGGCAACGGCGACTGGACCGGCGAGCTGGAGGAGGTCGCGCGTGATGGTTCCGTGGTGTGGCTGGAGGCGCGCTGGACGGTGGTACGCGACGAGCAGGGCCAGGTCAATGGCGTGCTGTGCATCAACACCGACATCCGCGAGCGCAAACGCGCGCGGGAAGAAATCCTGAAGCTCAATGCCGGCCTGGAAGAGCGTGTGCAGCGGCGCACGGCGCAGCTGGAGTTTGCGAACAAGCAACTGGAGGCGTTTTCCTATTCGGTCTCCCATGACCTGCGCACGCCGCTGAGCACCATAGACGGTTTCAGCAATCTGCTCGAAAAAAGCCTGCGCAAGGCCATCACCGGCCCGCATGCCGAACGCAGCCAGCATTACCTCACGCGCATACGTGCCGGAGTGAACCAGATGGGCGACCTGATCGACGCCATGCTGTCCCTGGCGCAAATATCGCGCGCGCCGCTGCAGTGGGAGCCGGCGGACCTGAGCGCCATGGCCACGGCCCTGCTGGGCGGCTACCAGGAACGAGAGCCTGGCAGGCAGGTCCGTGTGCAGGTTGAACCGGGCCTGGTCGTGCAAGGGGACCCGCGCCTGCTCAAGCAGGTGCTGGGCAACCTGCTGGGCAACGCCTGGAAGTTCAGCGCCGGCACGGAGCACACCGAAATCGCCTTTGGCCATGAGATCAACGCCGCCGGGGAGACGATTTATTTTGTGCGGGACAACGGCGCGGGATTTGACATGGCTTATGCGGAAAAGCTCTTTGATGCCTTCCAGCGCCTGCACTCACCGTCCGAATTTCCCGGGACCGGCATTGGCCTGACGACGGTGCAACGCATCATCCTGCGCCACGGCGGCAGGGTCTGGGGCGAGTCCGCCCTGGGCAAGGGAGCCACCTTTTACTTCACGCTGGGTGCGGTGAAGTTTTAGATGCCATAAACAGGTTCCTGGAAAAACCTCTACAGGCCGTGTGCCTGCAGCGTTTCGCGCAGCACCTGGGCTTTTTCCGCATCAAACTTGCCTTCGACCCGGGCAAGCACTTCGCCGCGGCGGTTGACCACCACGGCATAACCCTGGTCTGTGCCATTCAGGCCGGCGGAGCGCACGAAGTCGGTGCGATTTGTGAAAATCGGCACCATTTTGGCGCGCTCGGTATCGGCAGGGTAATGCTGCAACAAGCGGTCTTCCACCGCAATGCGGCCGGTCGGTGTGCCCGGGTCATTCATGACCGGCATGCGCATCCAGGCGATGCTCCCATCCTTGTTCAGGTTCAGGCCTTCGATCCAGCTTTCTGCCTGGGCCCGCTGGCCGCGCCCGAAAGTGATCAGCGCAAGGGTCCGGTCGGCCGGCAGGCCACCCGGTACGGTCACGGGCTGTCGCGTCAGGGTTTGTGAGGTGAACGAGGGCATGTGACCCATCACGCTGGACTCATTCGGCGTGGCCACCGCGAGGGCCACGGCCAGACCTATGGCGGCCAGCCAGACAAGGACATAGGAAGAGGTGCGGATCATGTCGGTTCTCATGGTGCTCTCCAGTCGCTTAGCTATGGTGCAGACGTCTTTCAGAAAAACCCGCATGCAAGATATATGCAAGATACTCCGGCGACCCTGCACACAGCAATCAAAAAATTGGAACAATTCGTTTAATCCGTGTGGATTTCATGCCCAAAAAATCAAACGCTGTGTGAGGGGTAGAGTCCGCCGTCCTGGCTAAAGTTTCGCTCGGGGCGCGAAATAGCAGGAGGCGCGCGGTTAACGCGAGGTCTTTACCAATCGGATACGTTATGGCTCGAAGGGGGCAAAGCGCTAAGCCCCAATAGCCTACCCCATCCATATTCAGGGCAGTCGTGCCGACCGGCAGGCGTTTAAACAGTGATGTAGCTGTGAGGCCTGAACGCCGCCTGCTCGCCCTTCTGCAGGTAGCCCAGCGGATTCGCCACCACACGGCAGCCCTGGGACACATAGTCGATGGCGCAATGCAGGTGGCCGTGCATCCAGACATCGGCCAGCGGCAGCAGGTCGTCCAGCGCATTGCAAAAGCCGGCCGTGCCCGGCGTCAGGCCGTAGCGGGGGTCGGCGCTCAGCAGGCTGGGCGCAAAGTGCGTGATGACCACGGTCGTGCCGTCAAACGGCACGGCCAGCGCCTGGCGCAACCAGGCCTGGCTTTTCAGGCCCTCTTCACGCATCTCTTCGGCAAGCATGGGCTCGCCATTGCGGAAGGCGTGGTTTGTCTTGAGATAGTAGTTCGCCGCGCGGAAGGCCTTGTCGCGCGCCTTGAGCTGCTCGGCCAGCGGAACAGGGTGTTTGCCCGTGGGGTCCGCCGCCAGTGCATCAAAGTCGGCCCACAAGGTGCAGCCGACAAAACGCACACCCTGCAACACCACCACTTCACGTTCCAGCCAGACCATGCCCAGCCGTTCGCAGGTCTCGCGCAGGCGGGTGTGCGTCTCGTCAAAATCCAGGCCGTCGTACTCGTGGTTGCCAGGCAGGAAAAACACCGGCGTGGGCCAGCCCGCGCCGCCTTGCGACACCGGCAGGGGCGAAAAGCGCCCAAGCCCGAAGTCGGGAATGTTCAGGCTGCCCAGCAGGGAGCCGCTTTGGTAGGAGCCCACATCGCCGGCCAGCACCAGCAGGTCGGCGCCTGGGACGGGCTGCACGCTGAAGTACGGATGGGATTCAAGGTGGAGGTCGGAGATAAGCTGGATGTTCACCCTGTGATTGTGCGATAAAGAAGGCTCACACGATTTGAATGCAAGCAGAAAGAGAACGCTGCCATGAAACCGCGCATCACCCTCATCACACTTGGTGTCGATAACCTGGAACAGTCGCTGGCCTTTTACCGCAACGGCCTGGGACTGGCTACGCCGGGCATCATCGGCGAGGAGTTTGAGAACGGCGCCGTGGTTTTTATCGAGCTTCAGCCTGGCCTCAAGCTTGCGCTCTGGCCGCGCGCCAGCCTGGCGCACGATACGGGGCTGGTGCCAGCGGAGCGCGGGCGCAGCGCGGCGGATTTTGCGCTGGCCCACAACGTGAACTCGCAGCAGGAAGTCGATGTGGTGATGGCGCAGGCCAGCCGCGCCGGTGCCACCATCGTCAGGGCGGCGCAGCACAAAAACTGGGGCGGCTACGCCGGTTATTTCCAGGACCCGGACGGGCATTTGTGGGAAGTGGCCTGGAACCCGCAGTTTGTCATTCCGGACTGAAAAAAGCGCCTTTTTTTGAAGCGAATAGTGGCTGTGGCCGGCTGAGCATGAGTGCAGTCAGCTATTAAAATAGGAGCATTAAGCGCGCTGCAGGCAGGCGCGACCCCAGGCTATCGGCGTGCGCAGCCTCACGCCAAAGACCGCGCCTTGCCGGCGCAGGCCTAGAAGTTGTACTTGAGGCCCAGGTAAACCGCGTTGATGTTCGCGTCGCTTTCGCCGGCAACTCGCTGGTAGCGGGTAAAGCCGATGCGCCCGCTGAGGCTGCCGGAGAGCGTGGTTTCGTAGCCTATCCCGAACAGCGCGCCACTGCCTGATATCGAACCGCTGTCCGTGGTGACAACGCCCGTACCCGTTGCCGTGTCGCGCGACGAACCTTTGACCTTGAACTGGGTCACGCCCGCCTTGAGGAACAGGCCGGAGACGCCCTGGGTGAATTTGTACACGCCACTCAACTCCAGGCCGCTGATTTTCATATTGGACTGGACGGTGCCAAATGCATCGGTCTCGCTCATGGAAAAACTGCCGGAAGAAAGGTAACCCAGCTCCACGGCCCAGTTGGGGGTGAACTGGTAGCCGCCAAAGAGACGGACAGCGCTGGTGTTGTTCTTCAGGTCATAACGGCCGTTGAAACCGCCTGGAGGCGAGTCCATCGGGACCTTCAGGTTGAGGTAGTTGCCGTCCAGGCCGAGATAAAACGGTGCGGGCGCAGCCGTTTGCGCAAATGCCGGCGATGCTGCGAGCAGTGCCGTGGCGATCAGAATCCTTTTCATGGTTTTATCCTTGAAGAATTGAACGTCGGATTTGCACGCAGCCCCTGGCTTGCCGGAATGCGGTTGAAAGCCTCCAGGTTGCGGCTAAGCGGTATTAAAAAGCGCAGCATTGAAAACGTAAAGACTGCAGCCGGCGTTTTGTTGTGCTTTTGCGACTGCCTGGTGTGACATCGCGAGTGACATCGCGAATGCAGGCGCCCTCCAGAAAGTACCCCATCGGCCCTGCCGCGCCGGCCTCAGGCCAGCGGCGCGCGCAGCCGCACGGTAAATGTCGCGCCTTGCCCTGGCTGGCTGCTTACCGCTATCGTTCCCTGGTGCAGGTCGACACATTCCTTGACGATGTTCAGGCCTATGCCGGTGCCCGAAATGTTGCCGACGTTGGTGCCGCGGTGAAATCGGCCGAATAGGTGCGGCAGGTCGGCCTCGGGAATGCCAATGCCCTGGTCGCTGATGCGCAACTGCAGGTCGTCGCCCACGCCGGCGACCGCAAACTGCACCGGGGTGTCGGGGTCCGAATACTTGAGCGCATTGTTCAGCAGGTTGACGACCACGTGCCGCAGCAACTGCTGGTCCGCCATGCGCGGCGCGTCCAGCCCGTCGCAGGTCACGGAGATGCGCGCGGCCTGGCGGTTGCCGTGTTCGAGTTCGGCCATCATCTGCACCAGCCAGTCGGGCACCAGCAGCGGCGCGGCGTCGAACCTGAAGGTGCCCAGCTCCAGCCGGCTGGTCAGCAGGACCTGCTCGACCATGCCGCTCATGCGCGCCACGGCGGTCTTGATCTGCTCCAGCAGCTCTCGGCGCTCCTCCGCCGGAAAGCTGCTGCCGTAGGCGTCAAGCAGATCCACCGAGGACAGGATGGCTGCCAGCGGCGTGCGGAACTCATGCGAGGCCACGGCCACAAAGCGTGACTTGAGCTCCGACAGTTCGCGCTCATGCGTCAGGGCCTTGAGCATGTCCTGCTCCGCCTGGCGCTTGAGCGTGACATCACTCAGGAAATTGAGCGTGGCCGGCGCGCCCTGCCATTCGAACATCACCCCGCTGATTTCCAGCCAGCGCGTCGGGCTGGCGCCATGCTGGACGCGGAACTGGTAGCGCTCCGGAACCGGTTCGCCGTTCAGGCGCCGCCTGTGGTTATCCAGCACCATGCTGTGGTCGTCCGGATGTATGAACTCGATGAACGGTTTTGACCTGGCGGTTTCCTCGTCGACGTCGGTGAACTCCAGTGCCTTGGGGTTGGCGTACAGGATGCGGCCATTGGCCGTGACGAGGATGCCCTCGCTGACGTTTTCAACCACTGCCCGGTATTTGGCCTCCGAGTCCGTGCGCCTGTCGATCTCCACGCGCAACTGCTTGGACGTGTCCACCTGCCAGGTGATGTTGCTGGCCAGGTGAATGATGCGCAGCAGTTGCCCCGACGGCCCGTGCATGGGCAGGGCACGCTGGCTGAGGCGCGCAATATCGCCGTTGGGCCGCTTGACCCGGTAGTCCTCCGTACGCGCTGTCGCACTGGTCTGCAGTGAGCGCACACGCTCGCGTTCACCGGCGTCAACCTGAGCCAGCCACTGCCAGGGGTCGCCCGCCATCGATGCCGCGGACAGGCCCCAAAACCGCTCAAAAGCCGGGTTGGTATAGCTGATGCGCTGGCTTTGCGGGTCCCAGGACCAGAGCATGACGTCGATATTGGCCGCAATCTGCCGCAGCAGCGCTTCGCCCGGCAGTGCCGCCGCCTGCGCCGGCGCAGAAGGTGCGGAGGAGGGTTGTGACATGGCGCCAAGCATAGCGGTTTCAGGGGGCGACTAAGCCGTTGCGCAGAACCCGGCCATGTCACGCGCCGTCCTTGCTCATGCAGGGTTTGCATGGGTTTTGGCGGATATTAGGTTTGAAATACTAGGGAAAACCCTTAATCTTTAGTCATCGCAACTTTTACCCGCCCGTGTGGCGACTTTTATATGAACAGCCTGTTTGCCCAAATCGTCCGTTTGATGCCTTTCGCCCCCGCGACAGGCGCCAGCGATGGCCAAGGCGTGGCCCAAAACCTGATGGAACGCGCCGAAGCCCGCGCCGGCCGCAACCCGCAGCAGGCGCAGGAACTGCGCAGCGCGGCTTGCGCCTATCTCAGCGTTGTGCGCTGAGCGTTTGTTTGCTATTAATAAGATAGCTGGTGGCGCTCATGCTGCGCCGGCCACAGCCTCTATTTATCTGAAAATCAGGCGGTAAATGCCTTTTCAGCTGCCCGGTTGACCGCCTGCCTGAGCCACATATGGGCGCTTTGCTGCTCGGAGCGGCGGTGCCAGAGGGCATCGACATGCACTGGCGACACACTGAAGGGCAAGGGCCGGAACTCCAGCTGCTCGGCGATGCCGGTCACGCTGACGAAGTGCCGCGGCAGCACGGTCAGCAGGTTGGAGTTGGCGACCACCCGGCCGGCGGTGAAAAACTGGTTGACGGTGAGCACCACATGCCGTTTGCGTCCCAGCGAAGCCAGCGATTCGTCGATAAACCCGTAAGGCCGTCCCGAAAAACTCACCAGCATGTGGCGCGCGGCGCAATAGCGGTTGAGCGTGAGCGGGCCGCTGGCCAGCGGATGGTCCCTGCGCATGACACAGACGTATTCGCCGTCATACAGCCGCTGGAACAAAAACGGCATGGGCTCGCCGCTTTGGGCGCGGGCCGTCAGGTCGGCCAGTACCGAGGGGAAGTAGCCTATCGCCAGGTCGCAGCTTTCTTCATCCAGCAGGCGCCGCGGATCGCGTGTGGTCAGCGGAACTACGCGTATCGACACGCCCGGCGCTTCGTGCTCCAGTGTTTCGGCCAGGCCGGGGATGAGTTTGGCGGCCGTTGCATCGGCCATGGCCAGCACAAAGGTGGTGCTGGCCTCGGCGGGTACAAACGCGTTGGGCACCAGCGATTCCTGCAACTGCCGCAGCGCCTCGCGTACGGCCGGCCAGATGGCGACGGCGCGCGGTGTGGGGGCCATGCCCTGGCCGCTGCGCTGCACCAGCTCGTCGCCCAGCGTTTCGCGCAGGCGGCGCAAGGCATTGCTGACGGCCGGCTGCGTCAGCGACAGGTTGCGCGCCGCCCGCGTCAGGCTGCGCTCGGCCATCACCTCGTCAAAAACGCGGAGCAGGTTCAGGTCCAGTGTGCGGAAGTTGGGCTGGTTCATGATTTTCCCGTTAAAGCTCCTTGATTATCACTAGTATGAATAACCTGAATCATGAAGATAAACTTGAATAACATCAGTAGTAACCCTAACATACCTGTACCCGCTGAGTTTGTTCTGACGGGTACTGACTACCAAGGGGAACCATCATGACCAGCTTCGTCCAAATCAAGTATTCCAATCAGCACCCAGGCGTCGCACGTGTTGAGTCGGCTATCGAGGCCGCACAACAGCTGCGTCATGGGTTTTCCGGCACGCGCGGCCTGGCCACGCTGCTGCTTTCCGCCATTGCCGCCGCCGTCATGGTGGTGGCCTACCAGGTGATGGACAGCGTCACCGAAGGCCATCTGCTGGTGATGTGGATTGCGGTCTGGGCCGTGGCCTTTGCCGTGCTGGCATCGTTTGCAGGTACCGCGCGCAATGTCGCCGTACGCATGAAAGCCGGCCTTGACAGTTGGTCCCGTGCGCTGGCAGAAGCACGCGCCGACCAGCGTCTGTGGGCCATGGCCAAGTCGGACCCGCGCGTGATGGCCGATCTGCAGGTCGCGCAAAGCCGTAGCGAGTACGAGCAAGCCGAGGCCGTGCCCGCCGTAGTGCGCAAGGTCCAGGCCGGTGGCTCGATGCTGCGTGCCTACCAGCGCAATTACATCTAAGCGTGATTCGCTGATGGCCGGTGCCGCGCCTTTGGGTTGCAGCATCAGGCCATAAAAAAAGCCACCTTTTCAGGTGGCTTTTTTGCGTCCTGACCGGGCACTGTTGTTCACAGCGCCTGGACGGAGAGGCCCATCAGGCGGCCAGGCGTTTTTCGATGGCGGCCTTGGTGTCGGTCAGGGCCTTGGGCAGGTGGTGCTCAAGCTGCTTGAACAGTTCGGCATGCAACTCCAGCTCCTGGAGCCAGGCGGCCTTGTCGATGCTGGTGACCGTCTTGAACTGCTCGGCGCTGAAGTCCAGGCCGGTCCAGTTGAGTTCTTCGTAGGACGGGCTGACGCCGAACACGTTCTCGGCACCCTTGGCGCTGCCTTCGAGGCGGTCGATCATCCACTTGAGCACGCGCATGTTCTCGCCGTAGCCGGGCCAGACAAACTTGCCGTCCTCGCCCTTGCGGAACCAGTTGGTGGTGTAGATTTTTGGCAGTTTTGCGCCGGTTGCCGCAAGCTTGTCGCCCATGTCCAGCCAGTGCTGGAAGTAGTCGCTCATGTTGTAGCCGGTGAACGGCAGCATGGCAAACGGGTCGCGGCGCACGATGCCGGCCTGGCCGGTTGCGGCAGCTGTGGTTTCCGAGCCCATGGTCGCGGCCATGTAGACACCCTCGACCCAGTTGCGGGCTTCGGTGACCAGCGGCACGGTGGTGGAGCGGCGGCCGCCGAAGATGAAGGCGTCAATCACCACGCCCTTTGGATCGTCCCAGGCGCTGTCGAGGGCCGGGTTGTTGATGGCGGCGACGGTAAAACGTGCGTTCGGGTGGGCAGCCTTGGCGCCGGTTTCCCTGGCGATCTGCGGTGTCCAGTCCTTGCCTTGCCAGTCGATCAGGTGCGATGGCACAGGGCCGTCTTTTTCCATGCCTTCCCACCAGACGTCGCCGTCATCGGTCAGGCCGACGTTCGTGAAAATCACGTTTTTGTCGAGGCTGGCCATGCAGTTCGGGTTGGTGTGGAAATTGGTGCCGGGGGCCACGCCGAAGTAACCTGCCTCGGGGTTGATGGCGCGCAGCGAGCCGTCGGCCTGTGGTTTGATCCAGGCGATGTCGTCGCCGATGGTGGTGACTTTCCAGCCGTCAAAACCGGCGGGTGGCACCAGCATGGAGAAGTTGGTCTTGCCGCAAGCCGACGGGAAGGCCGCTGCGACGTGGTATTTTTTGCCCTGGGGGTTCGTCACACCGAGGATCAGCATGTGTTCGGCCAGCCAGCCTTCATCGCGGCCCATGTTGGAGGCGATGCGCAGTGCAAAGCACTTCTTGCCCAGCAGCGCATTGCCGCCGTAGCCGGAGCCGAAAGACCAGATCTCGCGCGTTTCGGGGTAGTGCACGATGTACTTGGTCTTGTTGCAAGGCCACTTCACGTCCTTTTCGCCTGCGGCCAGCGGTGCGCCCACGGTGTGCACGCAAGGCACGAACTCGCCGTCCACGCCCAGCACGTCAAACACCGGCTTGCCCATGCGCGTCATGATCTTCATGTTGACGGCAACGTAGGGGCTGTCGGACAGCTCAATGCCGATGTGTGCAATCGGTGAGCCCAGCGGGCCCATGCTGAACGGCACCACATACATGGTGCGGCCGCGCATGCAGCCGTCAAACAGCGGTGCCAGCGTGGCGCGCATCTCGGCCGGGGCCATCCAGTTGTTGGTCGGGCCGGCGTCTTCCTTTTTGGCCGAGCAGATGTAGGTGCGGTCTTCCACGCGGGCCACGTCGGTGGGGTCGCTGCAGGCCAGGAAGCTGTTGGGGCGCTTGGTTTCGTTGAGTTTTTTGAAGGTGCCGGCGTCCACCAGTTGCTGGCACAGGCGCTGGTACTCGGCATCGCTGCCATCGCACCAGTAGACCTGGTCGGGTTTGCAGATGGCCACCATGTCGGCCACCCAGGCGATCAGTTTTGCGTTCTTGACGTAGCTGGGCGTATTCAGGTTGAGCCCTTGCATTGCGGGATGGTTCATCGAAAACTCCAAAGTTAAAAACGTTATTTCGGCAAGCGTCTGGGGAGTGGTGGCACGGGCTGCAGCGTTGGGCGGCAGCCCTGGTCTCAGGCGTTTGTCGAAATGGCGCTTGACCCTGCCAGGCCGGCTCCGTTGGGCCTGGGCGCGGGAAAAACACGGTATCAAAAGCACTGATCGGCGGGTGAGGCTGCAGCCGTGGCAAGCGCTGCAGCGTAAAGGCAAAAAGCAGGAGGTGCCGTGCTTTTTGTGTTTCAGGCGCTGACCAGAAAATTCATTTTAAGAACTTCGGCCGCCTGTTATCTGACAGTTTTGGGTAAAAGATATGCAAAACCTGCATGAGGTTATGCATGTTTTATGTGCCTGAGGCTGGGGCTGTGCAGACGTTAAAAAGCCCGCAAGGCGCGGGCTGTTTTTGGTGTTTGCGGGTCTTTGGGCTCCCGCAGATCCGGCGCGCCAATGCGCCGGAAGGTGGCGACTTCAGGCCATGAAAACGGCAATAAAGGCCAGCAGGAACATCAGTACGCCACCGACGACGGGCAGGATGACAGGCGCGGCAAATGCAATGGATTCAACAGCGTCCGGCTCGTGTGCGGCGGGGTTGGCGTGGGTGGTCTGGTCTGCGGGTTTGGACATGGGGATTCCTGAAACTTTGGAAAAACTCCTTCTATTTTACATTTTCGGGGCGCGGGGCAGGAATCCCGTGCGCGCACGGGCAAAAGGGCCTGCCGAACATGATTAGACTGGGCAGCTTGAATGGAGCTCCTGCATGAACACCCTGGTCAAATTGATTACCTTGTGCGCCTCGGCGCTGGCCTTTGCCGGGCTGGCGGGTTGTGCCGCGACCGGCCCCAACAGCCCTTCCGCCAAACCCGTGCTTTATCCAAACGCCACGCTGAACCGCGTGGGTGCCGCGCAGGGCCAGGCAGAAGCCAGTGCCTGCATGTCCCGGGCCGTCGCTACCGGCCTCACGCCGGACGAAAAGACCAATGAAGTCGGCCGGCGTGCCGGGGAGGGCGCGGCAACAGCCGGGGTGGCGTCTGCGGTGGGCGCGCTCCTCACGGGCCGGGGCAGCGATGTGTTGCGCTCGGGCGCCATAGGCGCCGCCGTCGGTGGCTCGGCGGGTGCGGTGTCTGGGGCATTCCACAATGACCGGCCAAACACCACTTATCGCCACTTCGTTCAGCGCTGCCTGAGTGAAAGAGGTTTTGAAGTGATAGGCTGGAACTAGATGTTGGCCCCCACGTTCGTTCACTTCGTGTAACTCTCTGCCCCCGAGGGTGCGCTGCGCCTGCGGCCCGGCGGAGGCGGTTCCGCGGTCCCTGCTTGCGAAGGCATCCCTTCGGCTGCGTCACCTTCCGGTTTTTAGTGCTGCTCTGAAGCCTCAAACCCCGCAGCATTCAGCACGGCCAGCACCTGTTCAATATGTGATCGCCCGCGCGTCTGAATCACCAGCTCGATTTCCACGTTCTGCGCCGACAGCATGGTGAACGCACGCTGGTGATGCACCTCGTCAATATTGGCGCCGGCGTCGGCCACGGTCGCGGTGATCTTGGCCAGTGAGCCGGGCACGTCGCGCACGCTGACCCTGATGCGGGCCAGCCGGCCGGCACGCACCATGCCGCGCTCAATGATGGCGGCCAGCAGCATCGGGTCGATATTGCCACCGCACAGCACCAGCCCGACTTTTTTCCCGGCAAAACGCGCCGGGTACTTGAGCAGCGCCGCCAGGCCCGCCGCGCCTGCGCCTTCGACCAGTGTTTTTTCAATCTCCAGCAGCATCACCATGGCCTGCTCTATGTCGCCTTCCTCAACCAGCACCATGTCATCCACCAGCCGGGCGATGATCTCGCGTGTAATCTCGCCGGGTGTTCCCACAGCAATGCCCTCGGCAATCGTGCTGCTGCCTTGCGGGTGATGCGTGCCCTTGATGGCATTGACCATGGCCGGAAAGCGTGAGGTCTGCACGCCAATGATTTCAATGCCGGGGGTGATAGCTTTGGCTGCCGTAGCCATGCCTGCGATCAGGCCGCCGCCGCCCACCGCGACCACCAGCGTGTCGAGCTCCGGCAGGGCGTGCAGCATCTCCAGCCCGACGGTGCCCTGGCCTGCAATGATGGCTTCGTCATCGTAGGGGTGTACAAACACCAGGCCCTGTTCTTCCGCGAGCAGCAGCGCGTGGGCCCGGGATTCTTCCAGGCTGTCGCCGTGCAGCACCACCTCGGCGCCAAAGCCACGTGTGCGTTCGATCTTTACACCGGGCGTGAAACGCGGCATCACGATCACGGCGCGTACACCCAGGCGTTGCGCGTGGTAAGCCACGCCCTGGGCGTGATTGCCGGCGCTCATGGCGATCACGCCGCGCCGCCGCTCGGCGTCTGAAAGCTGCGCCAGCTTGTTGCAGGCGCCACGCTCCTTGAAGGAGGCGGTGTACTGCAGGTTTTCAAACTTCAGGAAAACCTGCGCGCCGGTAATTTGTGACAGTGTGCGCGACTCTACACAGGGCGTATCCAGCAGGTGGCCCTGCAGGCGCAAGGCGGCGTTTTCGATATCGGTCAGGGTGAGCATAAAAGTCCTTTGTAACCGACGGGTCACTTGCGCTGTGGGGCCGGTTGCCGCTGATTTGATGGATTATGGGACGCAGCAAGGCGGTGTGTGGCGAATTCCACACGTTCGTTGCCCGGACGCGTCTTCCATGATGCGCGAAGCTGCGTTATGGTGAGGTCTTGTCGGAGGGAGTTCGGCAAAGTTCTTTACAAACCGGGAGTTTGTTAATGAGCAAACGTTCCATGAGCGAGCAGCAATGGCTGCTGTCCCCCGGCCTGAAGCAGGCGCCGGTGCTGGACCTGATGTGCTCACACTTCGTGCTGACGCTGGCCGCGCGCCAGGGCGCCAAATTCAATGTGCGGCGTGACCTCAACAGCCTGCTGTCGCTCTCCGGCCGGCACCTGGTCTGGCCGCTCCCCGCCATTCAGCGCCTGCGCGAGTTCCTGGGGCGCCGCTGCAAGGACAACGAGTTCTGGCTTGGCCATGAAACCCTGAGCGACGCCGAATTCCTCGTGCGCCACGGCACCTGGCGCGGTCCCTATGAAGAGGGCACGCTCTTTTTCTACCTCGATGAGCATGCCAAGGACCAGCCCAAGGATTTGCTGTCCGTGCTGGCGGCCACGGGTGAATGGCTGACGCAGGCACTCAAAAAGCAGTCCACGCTGGTCGAAAAAAACATCGATGCACTGGCCAACCTGCTATTGCTCAATCGGGCAGAGCGTGCACTGTTGCTCTACGGAACGCTGGCACGTTACCAGCGCGACCTGCGCTCGCTGCTGGTCGAGTTCAAGGTCAACAATGCGCCCGAGGCCTATGCGGCGATTGCCGACGTGGCGGGTGTCAAGGCGCACGAGGTGGCCGAAGCCTTGCGGGCCGGGTCGCGGCTTGAGCGCATAGGCATGGTAGAGAACCTGATCTCCGAACACAACATCACCGACCTGGCGGACCTGATGAAGGTCAGTGAAAAACTGCCGCCAGTGCTGATGCGCGAGTACCGCGACCAGAATGAGCTGATGGCCGTGTTCACGCGGCCCGCAGTGCCCAGCAGCCTGGAGCTCGCGGATTTTGCTTTTGTCCAGGAAGATGCAGACGTGCTGGTATCGCTGCTGCGCAATGCAGTGGCCGGCAAGGAGCAGGGCGTGAACGTGCTGCTTTACGGGCCGCCCGGCACCGGCAAGACGGAGCTCGCCAAGGTTGTGGCGCACGCCGCCGGGCTGGATTTGTTTGAAGTCGAATACGCCGACCGCGACGGCAATTCGCTGAGCGGGCGCGACCGTTACCGCTCCCTGCAGATCGCGCAGGTTTTCCTGAAGGGCAGCACGCATTCGGCGCTGCTGTTTGACGAGGTGGAAGACGTCTTTCCGCCTATCTCGAACGAGGCCGCGCAACTGATGGCGCGCTCGGAACAGTTGCCTTCGCCCGTGAACGGCTCCGTCAATGGCAAGGCCTGGGTCAACCAGATACTGGAATCCAACACGGTGCCCACGCTCTGGGTCACCAATCGCATCGAGCAGATCGACCCGGCTTTTCGCAGGCGGTTTGCCTACCACCTGGAGTTACGCTCACCGCCGCCCGGTGCGCGTGAAGTGGTGGTGCGCAAGACGCTGGAAGGCGTGCAGGTCAATGATGCCTTTGTCGCCAAACTCACGGCGCGCAAGGGGCTGACGCCGGCGCAGATACGCACGGCGGTGCGCTTTGCGCGCCTGGCCAGCGCGCCCGAGGAAAAAATGGATGCCGAGGTGGACGCTGCAGGCATGCAGGCAGTTTTGGCAGGCGGCCGGCCGGCGCTGATGGAGTCGCTGATAGAGCGGCAGCTTAAAAATGCCGATGTGGCATTGGGCAACAAGGAGCAGGCGATAGGCCGGCGCAGTGTGACGACTTACGACCTGGCCATGCTCAATGTCGAATCGCGTTTCGAGGTGCCGCGCATTGTCGAGGCGCTCAAGAGCCGCGGCCACGGCAGCCTGTGTTTTTACGGCGCACCCGGCACCGGGAAAACCGCCCTGGGTGAGCACATCGCCAGGGCGCTGGACCAGCCGCTCATCATCAAGCAGGCCAGCGACCTGATGAGCAAATATGTAGGCGAGACCGAGCAGAACATGGCTGCCATGTTCAGGGAGGCAGAGACCGAAAAGGCGGTGCTGCTGCTGGACGAGGCCGACAGCTTTTTGCAGGACAGGCGCGGCGCGCAGCGCACTTATGAAGTTACCGAAGTCAACGAGATGTTGCAGGGCATGGAGCGCTACAACGGCATCTTCATCTGCACCACCAACCTGCTGGAGAGCCTGGACCAGGCGGCACTGCGGCGTTTTACCTTCAAGATCAAGTTCAAGCCGCTGACGGCAACGCAGCGTGAAACGATGTTTGTGACAGAAGCATTGGCCGGTGATGCTGCGCTATTGACAGCAGACCTGCGAGCCCGGCTGGCGCGACTGGCCCAAATCTGTCCAGGCGACTTCGCAGCCGTTAAGCGCCAGACCGACATCCTCGCGGCGACATTCACGCCCGATGAGTTCATGAGCCAGCTTGAAGCCGAGCACCGCATCAAGCCCGAAGTGCGCGAGGCGCGCAGTATGGGGTTCATGCACTGAGTGCCTGCGCGCCGGTGCCTCCTTCAGTCCATTGAAGTCGCCGGCCCTGGCTGTGGCGCAGTCCACCGGCCGTTGGTTGTGCGCAGTGCCTGGCGGATGTTGCTCACGCCGCGCGTCAGCAAGGCCGAGACTGTCTTGATCCTGCTTGAGGTCAGCCGGCTGTTGATGGCCGCCACACTCAATGCGGCGAAGGGGCGCCCCATGGAATCCGAAAAATGCATGCCGATGGCGCTAACCCCGGGCGTCACGCGATTGCGGATCAGCGCATAACCCTGGCGGTTGGCATCATGAATGGAGCTTTGCAGGAAGTCGCGTGGCAGGCCCCAGACGCCGGCTATCTGGGCATCAACCGTGTCAAGAACGGCTTGCTGCTCAGGGGTGGGCAGGGCCGCGAGAATCGCCAGGCCGCCCGCGCCTACGCCCAGGGGCCGGCGGCTGCCAACCTGCAGGGTCATCACCCGGATCGGTGAGGGGCCTTCCTGCCGGTCTATGCATACCGCTTCGTCGCCGCTGCGAATCACCAGGTACGCCGTGTCGCCCGCTTCCAGCGCCAGGCGCTCCAGCACAGGACGGCAGAGTCCGCGGATATCGAACTGCTGTGCCGCGGAGAGCCCCAGCTCAAAAGTCAGTGACCCCAAGGTGTAGCGCTTTTCGGATTCGAGTTGCCGGACCATGCGCTCCTCAATGAGCTGGTGCAGCAGCCGGTGCACGGTCGGATGGGGCAGGCCAACGTACTTGGCAATGTCGGTCAGGGCTGCGCCCCGGCTGCCGGCCGTGGCCAGGTAGCGCATCACTGAAAAGGCCCGCCTGAGCGTGCCTTTCATTTCTCCGGCTGCTTCTTTCATCATGTCACCTTGTTTATCAAATGGACAAATAAAAACTGCACAGGATCTTTGTGAAGTCACTGCTATTAGACCGTCGCTTTGCGTGGACGCTTGCTCGTCCTGTGCAATTTGATGTCCATTGAATGGACAAATGTAGATGAACCGCAGGTGGCAACCGCATCATTGGCCGCTGCTGCATCCGGTGCAGGAAAAAGCGTCGGGTGGCCCACACAAAACCTGTAGGAAATCAAAGAATGAAACTCGCCAGTCTTCAAAGCGGCGGCCGGGATGGCCGCCTGGTCGTAGTAAACCGTGAACTCAGCCAGGCGGTGGCGGTTCCGGAGATCGCACATACCTTGCAACAGGCGATGGACCAGTGGAGCCTGGCCGAGCCCCGCCTGCAGGATGTCTATCGGAAGTTGCAGGCCGGTCAGTGCGGCGATGCCTTTGCGCTCAAGGTGGAGGACCTGGCCAGCCCGTTTCCGCGCGGCTACCAGTTCCTGGACGGATCGGTCTACCTGCACCACATGGAAAAAGCCCGCAAGGCGCGCGGTGCCGCGATGCCGAACAACTACAAGACCGAACCCCTGATGTACCAGGGCCTGTCGGATCGTTACTGCGGCCCCAGGGAGCCGATGCGCCTGCCGGGTGAAGAGTTTGATGCCGACTATGAAGCCGAAGTGGCGGTGGTGCTGGATGACGTCCCCATGGGCACGAACGCTGAGCAGGCGCGCAAGCACATCAAGCTGGTGATGCTGCTCAATGACTACACCCTGCGTGCCTTGACCAAAACCGAGTTGCCCAAGGGCTTTGGTTTTATGCAGGCCAAGCCGACCAGCAGCTTCTCGCCGGTTGCCGTGACGCCAGACGAGCTGGGTGAGGCTTGGGATGGTTTCAAGCTGAGCTTGCCCCTGATTTCAGAAGTCAATGGCCGGCGCATGGGGCAGCCGAATGCAGGTGTGGACATGTTTTTTACCTACCCCGACCTGATTGCGCATGCGGCGCGCACGCGTAGCCTGGGCGCCGGAACCATCATCGGGGCTGGTTCGGTGTCCAACCAGGATGAGCGTTCGGGTTTCGGCTGCATTGCCGAAGCCCGCATTCATGAGGAACTGGCATATGGCAAGGCGCAGACGCCGTTTTTCCGTTTTGGCGATGTGGTCCGCATCGAGATGTTTGATGCCAGGGGGCAGTCGATTTTTGGCGCCATTGAACAAAGCATAGAAGCGGCCTGAACACCATGCTGGTTGAACAAAGAACCTACACCACGCAGCCAGGAAAGTGGCGCGACTACCTGGCCCTTTATGAGGCTGAAGGGCTGGCGGTGCAATGCCGGATCCTGGGCCGCATGGTGGGTTATTACACCGTCGAATTCGGGACACTCAACCAGATCGTGCATCTTTGGGCCTATACGGATCTGGCCGAGCGGGAGCAACGCCGCACGCAACTTCTGGCAAATCCCCAGTGGCAGGCGTATGTGCGCCGGATGCTCCCCTTGCTGGTCAGCCAGGAGTCGAAAATCCTCAAGCCCACGACCTTCTTCAAGCCGCAGTGGCAGAACCCCTGCGCAGTCGACGAGACACCTGTTTCGCAGTAGCGAAATCCATTCAAGCTGTTTAAAAAAAAGGAGACCCATCATGTTGTGCAAAAAACTGCATCACGCAGCATTCCGCTGCAAGGATGCGCGCGAGACCGTGAATTTTTATACCGAAGTGCTGGGGCTGAAGTTTTCCCACGCCATGGGCGAGGACCATGTGCCGTCCACCGGCAAGTACAGCCCCCACGTGCACATCTTCCTGGAAATGGACGATGGCAGCGCCATCGCCTTTTTTGAATGTCCCAAGGACCCCGGCAACATGAAGGACCTGGAGTCGCCGGACTGGATCCAGCATTTTGCATTCGAGGTGGAAAACGTAGATGCCGTGCTGCAGGCCAAGGCCGACCTTGAATCCAAAGGCGTCAAGGTGGTTGGCCCCACTAATCATGACGACTTCATCCTGTCCATCTACTTTTTCGATCCGTCGGGCCACCGGCTGGAGCTGACCGCAAGAACCTGCCCGCCGCAGCGCCTGCGGGATTTTGAAGAGGAGGCACCCGAGGTGCTGGCGTTGTGGGAGCAGACGCATGACTGGTCGCAGCGCGACAAGCTGTACGGCTCGCAATCGGGTTATGCCCGTGAAAAGCAGGCTTGAGCCACGGTAGTGCGGCGCGCCTCGTGTTTGTGCGGGCCTGCAGTCAAAACGAAATCAAATGAAAGCAGAGCAATGGATTCAGTGAGCAAGAAAGTTGAAACCCCGGTGCTGATCGTCGGCGCCGGGCCTGTGGGTCTGGGTCTGGCCCTGGAGTTGTCGTGGCGCGGTATCCCGTGCATGTTGCTGGAGCAGCGTGACGGCACGATCAAGACACCAAAACTCGGCGCCATCGGTCTGCGCACCATGGAAATCTGCCGCCGTTGGGGCATCGCAGAACGCATCCGGCAAACGCCGTTTCGCCGCGACTATGGTTTGAACATGGTGTTCTGTACCAACATCGCCGGCCATTTCCTGGCGCGCCATCCCTATCCCAGCCTGGAAGAGGATGCCGCACCGGCAGAGAGCCCGGAGAAGAAGTGGCGCTGCCCACAACTCTGGTTTGACCCGCTGCTGTCCCAATGTGTCAAGGAATACGACAGCGTGGACCTGCGTTACCGCACCCGCGTGGACAGTTTTCGCCAGGAAGGCGACAGGGTCATCACGGAAATTACCGATCTGGAAACCGGCAGGCAGGAAACTGTCATCGCGCAATACATGGTGGGGTGTGACGGTGCCGGAAGCACGGTGCGCAACCAGCTGGACATCGGGATGGAAGGCACTCCAACGCTGGATCATTCCGCGGCCATATTTTTCCGGTCTTCCGCCTTGCTGGCCAGTCATGACAAGGGTGAGGCTGAGCGTTATCTCTTTTTCGGGCCAAAGGGCTTCTGGGGCAATATCAGTGCCATGGACGGGCGGGAGCTCTGGCGCCTGACGGTGGTCAGCAATGCCGAGCAGGTCGAGCAGGTTTGCCGCGACGCGGATCAATGGGTTCGCCGCGGCATAGGTCGCGACGATGTACCTTTTGAAGTGCTGTCCGCCCTGCCGTGGCGTCGCAGCCAGCTGACGGCCAAACGTTATGGCGAAGGGCGGGTGTTCCTCGCCGGCGACTCGGCTCACACCATGTCGCCGACCGGCGGCTTTGGCATGAACACCGGCATGGGCGACGCCGTTGACCTGGGCTGGAAGCTCGAAGCCATGCTCAAGGGCTGGGGCGGGCCGGCCTTGTTGGACAGCTACTCGGCCGAGCGCCTGCCGATCGGGGTGCGCAACGTCAATGCTTCCGCGCACAACTATTTCGCATTGAAGTCCGTCAAGGACTGTGCGGTGATTGAAGAGTCTTCTGCACAAGGCGAAGCCCTGCGCAGCGAGGTTGGTGACGCGATCGCACTGGCAACCCATACCGAATGGGAAACGCTGGGTATACACCTGGGTTACCGCTATGAAAATTCACCCATCTGCGTGCCCGATGGCAGCACTGCCGATGCGGACAGCCCGCGGTTTTATGTGCCGACCACAAGGCCGGGGCATCGCGCACCGCACGCCTGGCTCGCCGACGGACGTTCGACGCTGGACCTGTTTGGCCGTGGTTTTGTGTTGCTGAGGCTGGGCGCCACCCCGCCGGACACCAGTGCTTTTTCTGCCGCCGCCAGTGCCTGTGGCATGCCATTGACGGTGGTGGATATTTCCTCTCCCGCCATCGCCGGGCTGTATGAGCGGGCGCTGGTGCTGGTGCGTCCTGATGGGCATTGCGCCTGGCGCGGCGATGCCATGCCGGAGAACCCGCAGCAAATCATCGACACCGTGCGAGGCGTAGCCCCCGCTGGCCACAAGGCTGGTTGACGCCTGACATTGACACCTCATCCGGAGACTCAGCATGTACCGTCAGAATCAATTTTCCCGTGCCCTGTTGGCCTTGTTCCTGGTATGCACTGCGGGCCTGGGCGGCGCGCTGGCCCAGGACTATCCGAACAAGCCGATTCGCCTGATCGTGCCTTTTCCCGCAGGGGGAAGCACGGACATCGTGGGCCGGCTGGTGGCCCATCACCTTGGAGAGCGCCTCGGGCAGTCCGTCATTGTCGACAACCGGGGCGGTGCCGGCGGCCTCATCGGTGCCTCGGCAGCGGCGCAGGCGCCGGCAGATGGCTACACCCTGTTCATGGGCACAGCGGAGATTTTCGGCATAGCCGAACACATGACGGCCAAGCTGCCGTTCAATGCCGCCACCGACTTCAGCCCGGTAGCCCTTGTTACCAAGATACCTTCGGTGTTTGTGGTCAATTCCCGCGTGCCGGCGAAAGACATGAAGGGCCTGATCGCCCTCGCCAAAGCCCGGCCCGGCGCCTTGCATTTTGGCTCTCCGGGAAGCGGAACCAATGTGCACCTGGTCGGGGAGCTGTTGAAGTCCCGCTTTGACCTGGACATCGTGCACGTGCCCTATAAAGGAGGCAGCCCGGCCATCATTGATTTGCTGGGGGGACAGATCGAGATCATGCCGGCAGCCGTTGCCGGGATTGCACCTCGCATCAAGGACGGCCAGGTCCGGGCCCTGGCGGTCACCAGCGAGAAGCGCTCGCCCCTGTTGCCTGAAGTGCCCACCATGGCGGAGGCTGGAATTCCGGACTTTGTGGTCGGTGGCTGGTTCGGCATCCTGGTTCGTTCCGGCACGCCGCCGGCCATCATCCAGCGCCTGGAGAAGGAACTGACCGCCATCGGCAACAGCCCGGCGTTCAGGAGCGGTGTCATTGCGGTCGGCGGTGAGGGCGCCATGCTGACCGGCAGGGAGTTTTCGGATTTCATCGCAAGCGAAACCCAGCGCTGGCGCAGCGTTGTCAAGAGCGCCAATATCAAACCGGCGCCCTGATACCCTGGCGCCTTGGCTCGATCTGAATCAGGCGTTTCGTTTCTCCAACCTACAAATAAGCACTAAGGATATAGAAATCCATTCGTTCCCATTTATGTGATCGCTTCCTAAACTGGCCCTCCGCTGCGCGCTTCGACCTCTCGATGCATCCGGCGGTTGAATCAAGGAGTGTGAACGATGGGAACAAGGGATTTTGATACACAAGCGCTGTCCAGCGCTGCCGGATCAGTGCGACATGATGTCGATGTGCTGGTGATTGGCGGCGGGCCGGCCGGCGCCTGGGCTGCGATCAGTGCGGCTGCGACAGGCGCAAAAGTTTTGCTGGCCGACAAGGGCTACTGCGGTACATCGGGCGCCACCGCGCCCTCGGGCACCGGCCTGTGGCACGTCTCGCCGGTCGGTGATGCGCGTGAAACCGCCAAGGCCAGCCGATTCGCCATGGGCGGGCAATTGGCCGAGCATGCGTGGATGGACCGTGTGCTGGCGCAGACCTGGGCCAACGTCGACAAACTTACCGAATGGGGCTACCCCTTCCCGGTGGATGCCGACGGGCAACTGCGCCGTACCTCGCTGCAAGGACCTGAATACATGCGGCTGATGCGCAAGCAGGTCAAAGCTGCAGGCGCGCGCATCATTGACCACAGCCCGGCGCTTGAGCTGCTGGTGGATGAGCACGGCGTGGTGTGTGGTGCTACTGGCGTCAATCGCCAGAGCGGCGACACCTGGGTTGCACGCGCCGGTGCGGTGGTGATCGCCACGGGGGGCTGCGCTTTTTTAAGCCGGGCGCTGGGCTGCAATGTGTTGACCGGTGACGGCCATCTGATGGCGGCCGAGGTGGGTGCGGAGCTGTCGGGCATGGAGTTTTCCAATGCCTATGGCCTGGGCCCGGCGTTCTCGTCGGTCACCAAATCGCTGTTTTACAACTGGGCGACCTTTTATTACAAGGATGGCTCGCCGATTGAAGGCGCGGGTTCGTCACGCGGCCGCAGCGTGATTGCCCAGACCCTGCAAACCCAGCCGGTGTTTGCCTGCCTGGACCGTGCCGACGACGACATCAAGGCCTGGATGCGTACGGCCCAGCCCAACTTCTTTGTTTCGTTTGACCGCCAGGGCATCAACCCCTTCACGCAGCACTTCCCGGTGACCCTGAGGCTGGAAGGCACGGTGCGAGGCACGGGTGGGTTGCATGTGGTGAGCGAGGACTGCGGCACTTCTGTGCCGGGCCTTTATGCTGCCGGCGACGCGGCCACACGCGAGCTGATCTGCGGCGGTTTTACCGGCGGCGGCAGCCACAACGCGGCCTGGGCGCTGTCGTCGGGTTTCTGGGCCGGTGCGGGCGCGGCGGAGTTTGGCCGCAGCGTGCGCAGCAACACAGCACGCCTTGCCTTGCGTGCCGGCGGCGTCACTTTGCAAGGCCGGGGCAGCCATGCGCCCGACAGCGCCGAAGTGATACGCGCCGTGCAGGCCGAGGTGTTTCCGTACGAGCGCAATTGGTACAGACGCGGCGATGTACTGGAAGATTCCCTGCAGCGGCTTGACGCTCTGTGGGCGCGCCTGCGCAGTGGTGCACCCGCGGCCAATGCGCAGGAGGCCGTGCGTGCGCGCGAAGCCGCCGCCATGCTGGCGACCTCGCGCTGGATGTACCGCAGCGCTTTGCAGCGCACTGAAACGCGCGGCATGCACCGCCGCAAGGAGCATGCCGCGATTGACCCGGCGCAGCAGCACCGGCTGGTCAGCGGCGGGCTGGATGAGGTCTGGGTACGCAGGCACGGCGTCAACGCTGCACCGTCTGTGCATGCAAACCCGGTGGAGGCCACTGCATGATTGAAATCGTCAGCGCCGAACGCTGCACCGCCTGCAACATCTGCGTGCACGCCTGCCCGACCAATGTGTTTGACATGGTGCCGGGCAAGCCGCCTGTGATTGCGCGCCAGGCCGATTGCCAGACTTGTTTCATGTGCGAGCTGTACTGCCCGGAAGACGCGCTTTACGTCGCGCCTATTGCCGACCATGCCGCCGTGGTCGATGAACACGCGGACGGCACGCAGGCCCTGATGGGCAGCTACCGCAGCGCCATAGGCTGGGGCAAAGGCCGCAAGCCCACGGCCGGCGCAGATGCCAGTTACGAACTTTTAAAACGAGCCCACTAATTCCATTTCTAAATCATCCGTGCACTTTGTCGGCTTCGCTAGCCGTACGTCTGTACTGTCGTCGCTTCGCCTTCGCGTTCACGAATGATGTAGAAAAGTAATAAACATTTCACTACTCTCATGCCTGACCAGAATTTCACCAAACGTCTGACCGTAACTTCCCATTCATCACAACGCCGCCGTCTGCTGGGCTCGGCCCTTGCGGCTGCCGCATCACTCGCATTGCCCGGCGTGAGCCGCGCGCAAACGGCGGCGTCCGGCAGCGCATTGCGGCTGGGGTTTATAGGCCCCGGGAAAAAACCGGCTTCCGCCACGGGCTGGGCCCTGCAGCAGGGGCAGTTGCAGCGTGAGCTGGCGCCACTGGGTTTCACGGATGTCGTGACCCGTGTGTTTCCCAACGGGCCGGACCTCAACGAAGCTTTTGTGGCCGGGCATCTCGACGTCGGCATTTACGGCGATACGCCGGCCGTGGTGGCGCGTGCGCAGGGCTTCCAGGGCAGCTTGCTGGGTTTTGACAACGTCGGCATGAATGTCTGGCTGCTCACGCCGCGCGGCGGCGTCAAAACCGTCAAGGAGCTGGAGGGCAAGGTGGTTGGCGTGGCACTGGGCTCCTATATGCACCGTTATGTGCTGGGCCTGCTCAAGGAGGCCGGCATTTTGAAATCAGTCAGGGTGGTGCACATGCTGCCGCGTGACGGCGAGCCGGCGCTGGAGCGTGGTGCTGTGGCCGCATTTGCCGCACCCATCAATACCGGGCCGGTGCTTGAAGCGCGCGGCTACCCGGTGATTGACGAGGCTGAAAAACACCCATCGCTGCGCGGCACCTCGGTCATCATCGCTTCGCCAAAACTGCTGGCTGCGGCGCCCGGCCTGCCCGTTGCCTGGGGCCGCGCACGGACTGCGGCGCTGCAGGACATCCGCCGCGACAGCGCAGCGTATTACGCCTTTCATGCCGAGGCCAGCGGTTTCCCGGTGGCGGCGGTGAAGGACTCCTACCCGCTCTCGCATTTCCCCGACACGGCCTACCCAGCGGAAGGGATCAGGCTGATTGAGGAGGTCAAGCGCTTTTTGCTGGCGGAAAACCTGATCCGGCGTGACTTCGATGTGACGCAGTGGAAAATTGCCGGGGCGGTTTGATGATTGAGGTTGCTACTTATTTGATAGCTGGTTGCGCTTGATTGACGGAGGCTAGAGCCTGATTTCATTCAAATAATTAGAGTTTTACAAGCCGGATGGCCTTGCGCGAGCCGTCGTTCATGTCCCGCGCGGCCTGCAGCATGCGCGCCAGGCAGGCCGCTGCTTCTGCCGGCGCCACGCCGGCGGGCTCACCGAGATGGCCCACGGCAATATGAAACAGCAGCGGCTCGGCATCCGGCAGCTCGTTCGAAGGACGCAGGCCGCTGGCGAGGATTTTGGTGGCAACGTCATTCGCTTCAGTGGCGTTGATCGGGTCTTCCATCAACAGGGCAAACTGGCTGTCGCCCACCCGTGCCACGGTGTCCGAGGTGCGCGCCGCGGCGCGTATGCGTGCGGCGGTCATCACCATGGCGCGGTCGCCGGTTTCGCGTCCGTGCCGGCTTTGCAGTTCGGCAAGGTTGACGAAGTTGATGACCAGCAACGCAAAGGGCTGGGGATAACGCCCGGCCGTGCCCAATGCCTGGCGCAGCTTGCCAACCAGCACCTGGGCCAAATGCAGGCCGGTGAGCGGGTCGACGGTGCGCAGTGCGCTTGCCCGCGTGGTCGGTTCGCGGCGCTGTGCCACCCGGCGCAGCAAGCCGTAAAACAGTATGGGCGCTTCAACGGCGGAGGCCAGCATCATGCCGTAGTCAGTCAAAAAGCCCGAGGAAATAAGCCCCAGGTTGCGCAGCAGCGGGAACAGCGTGGCCAGCAGTACGGGCAAAAAACCTGCAGCAATCCAGCGGGCGTGGCGGTCGCCTTCGACCAGCGAGACCCCGACCACCATCAGCAACACAATCATGCCCGCGCTGATCAGCGTGTTGATCATGGCAAAACTTTCCGGGGTCGGGAAGGCCGCGTCCAACAGACCGACGGCCGGCAGCAGGCCCATCAGCGCCAGCACGAACCAGTCCAGCGCGCGTGAAAAGCGCCGCGGCGCGGTGACCGTGCGCACAAACCACATGGCTGTTGCGGCCGCCGCCACCGGCAGCAAAAAGACGCCAACGTTGTTCAGTGCCGGCCAGGACGGCCACCAGTAGACTCCTGCCACGCCGGAAAAAACACCTTGCGTCCCGGCGAACATCGTCATGTACACCGCATAGCTGCCAAACCCCCAGTCGCGGTAAGCCAGGGCATTGGCCAGCGCCAGCACAATCACCAGCGCTGCCAGGCCGAAATAAATACCCAGCAGCATGTGCTCGGACTGGCGGCTGGTGAGCAACTGGGTATCGCTGACCACGCGAGGCAGCGCCGAGAACGGCACGCGCGCGTGGTGAGTCTGCATGTAGTAGGTCACGGTCTGGCCGATTTCGTGGCTGAGCGAAAACACCGGGTAGGGCCCCGGCAGCGGCCAGACGTCCATGCGCACGGTATCGCCGGCCTGCTGATGCACCCACTGGCCGGCCCGATTGCGGAAGTACAGGCTCACCTCGTCCACGCCGGGCAGCGGCAGGGTCAGGCGCCAGTCGTAGGCCGTGTTAACGATGACCGCATCAAAGCGCAGCCACAGGGCACCGCTTTCAATATGGTGCAGCTTGCTGCGGACAACCGGGGTAAAACGCTCAGCGGGCGTCAGTGCAATCTGGTCTACCGTGAGCTGGCCGGTGCTGTCCAGCAGGAACTCCAGCGAAGGGTCCAGCCAGACCGGTGTGGTATCGCTGTTCAGCACCAGGGGCGGTGCCGGCTGGGCTGCCGGGCTGGCGACGGCTGCCAGCAGGATACACAGGGCGAGCGCGCACCGCACAAAAGAAGCGGTTGATACCGTGATGGCCCTGATGCTCCAGAAAGCGCTATAAAAACAGTAGCTTGTTGCGCTTGCAATCAGGGGGCTACAGCCTCTTTTCTTCGGAATTTTCAGAACTTCACCTGCCGGATCGCCTTGCGTGAACCGTCGTCCATGGTCCTGACTGCCTGCAGCATGCGGGCAAGGCGGGCCTCGGCCTGGGTTACCGCGACATCGGCACCTTTGCCGATGTGACCCACCGCAATATGGAACACCAGGGGCTCGGCGCCTGGCAGTTGGTTGGATGACCTGAGGCCGCTGGCGAGGAGCTTGGTCGCCACATCGTTGGCGGCTTCGACGCTGACAGGGCCTTCCATCATCAATGCAAACTGGGTGTCGCCGACCCGCGCTACCGTGTCGCTGGCCTGTGCGACCCCGCGAATGCGGGCTGCGGCCATTACCATGGCGCGGTCCGCCGTTTCGCGGCCGTGCTGTTTTTGCAGGCTGCCCAGGTTGGCCAGGTTCACCATCAGCAGCGCAAACGGCAACTGGTAACGTTCGGCCGTGGCCAGTGACTGGCGCATCTTGCGCAGCAGCACGCTGGAGGTGTGCAGGCCCGTGAGCGGATCGGCATGGCGCAGTGCCGTGGTGCGGGAGCTGATGTTGCGGCTTTGTGACACACGCCTGTGCAGCCCGTAAAACAGAATGGGCACTTCAATCGCCGATGCAATGATCCGGCCATACTCCGTCCAGAAACCGGAGGAGGCCACGCCCAGGTTGCGCAGCAGCGGCAGCAGCGTGGCCAGCAAAAGCGGCGAGAAGCCCAGGGCCACCCAGCGGGTATCCCGGTCGCCTTCGAACAGCGCCAGGCCCACACCCAGTACCAGGGCGGCCATGCCCATGCTGATCAGCAGATGGAGCAATAAAAAGCTCAGCGGTGTGGAAAAGGCCAGGTCCAGCAGGCCTGCCAGCGGCAGCAGCAGCATCAGCGTCAGCATCAGCACGTCGAGTGCGCGGGAATAGCGTCGCGGCACGATCACCGTGCGTGCAAACCACAGTCCCGTGGCCGATGCCAGCAGCAGCAGCAGCAGGCCGAAGGCATTGTTCAATTGAGGCCACTCAGGCCAGACGTACAGCCCGGCCAGGCCGGTATAGGTGGCCTGCGCGCTGGCGAACATCGCGACGTACAGCGCAAAAATACCGAAGGCAGCGTCGCGGTAGGCCAGTGCATTGCCAAGCGACAGCAGGACGGCCAGCGCGGCCAGGCCGAAATAAATGCCCAGTAGCATGTGCTCGTTTTGCCGGCTTTCGACGAATTGCGCGTCGCTCACAATGCGCGGAAGCATGGAGTAGGGGACACGCACATGCCGTATCTGCAGGTAGTAACGTACGGTTTTCCCGGTTTCCGGGGACAGGTCAAACACCGGGTAGCGGCCGGCCTGTGCCCGGCTGCTTATGGTCCGGGTGTCACCGGCCTGCTGCCTGACCCACAGGCCGTCCTGGTCGCGGTAGTAAAGGGTCGCGTCGTCCAGCGTGGGCATGGGTATGGTCAACCGCCAGTGCGGCGCCGCACTTTTGATGTTGGCATCAAAGCGCAGCCACAAGGCGCCGTTGTCAATCGTGTAGGACTTGCCGGGGATCACCGGCGTGAACCCGGCTGCGGGCTGTTGTTCGATCTGCTCGATGCTGAGCTGGCCGGTCCTGTCGCGCAGTACTTCCAGCGAGTGTTCCAGCAAGGCCGGGCTGTTGTTGCCATCCAGCACCAGTGGTGGCGCCTCGGCTCGCGCCGGCTGCACCAGCAGGGCAGCCAGCAATGCAAGCAGAGCCAGCATCGGGTGTATCAGGGCCGCCACATGTCTCCTCCCAGCAATATGCTGAATAATGCGCACCCCCCGATTTTGCAATAGGGTGGGGCCTGTTTGCCAGTCCATGCGCCGGGCGTCAGGGCTACCGGGATGAGCGGTAGGCGGTTTGCTCCTGGATTGATAGCCGCATGGGCGGTTTTTTCAAAATTCGTAATCCATTGGGTGCTCAGCCGGAGGTGCAGATGCGCAGAACTTCGGCGCCATAGGCTTCCAGCTTTTTGCTCCCGATGCCGGCAATACCCTCCAGGTCAGGAAGGCTTTGCGGTGAACGTTCGGCAATCGCCCGCAACGTGGCGTCATGAAAAATCACAAACGCCGGCAGGTTGTGTTCACGCGCGATCTCGGCGCGCCAGGCCTTGAGTTTGGCCAGCCTTTCCAGCGCGCCGGCATTGAGCGCCGCTTCGGCCAAACCCTTGACGGAGGTCTTGGTGCTCTTTTTTGCCCGGCTGGCCTTGCCTGCCGAGGCCTGCTCGCGCAGCACCACGCTGGCCTCGCCTTTTAAAACCCGCCGTGCGTCCGGCATCAGCTGCAGTGTGCTGAAGGCTTCGGTATCCACCCGCACCATGTTTTTTGCAATCAGCTGGCGCAGCACGGCGCGCCATTGCGCTTCGGCCAGGTCGGCGCCTATGCCGAAGGTTGAAAGTTTGTCGTGGGCAAACTGCGTCATCTTTTCGGTCTGCTTGCCGCGCAGGATGTCCATGATGTGGCCCGCGCCGAAGCTGATGCCGCTGGCCTGCTGCACGCGGTAAATGCAGCTCAGCATCTTGCGCGCGGCCTCGGTCGCATCCCAGACTGCCGGTGGATTCAGGCAGTTGTCGCAATTGCCGCAGGGCTGGCTGTCTTCGCCAAAATAATGCAGCAGGCTGACGCGGCGGCAGCGTGTGTCTTCGGCCAGGCTGAGCAGCGCGTCGAGTTTGCCGCGCATCACTTGCTTGAATTCCTCGCTGGCAGCGTCGCTGGTGTCTATCATGCGGCGCTGGTTCACGACGTCGTTCAGGCCGTAGGCCATCCAGGCATTTGCGGCCAGGCCGTCGCGCCCGGCGCGGCCGGTTTCCTGGTAGTAGCCCTCAATGTTTTTCGGCATGTCCAGGTGGGCGACAAAACGCACGTCGGGTTTGTCTATGCCCATGCCGAAGGCAATCGTCGCCACCATCACCATGCCGTCGTCGCGCAGGAAGCGGTCCTGCCGCTGCTGGCGCACGGCCGAATCAAGCCCCGCGTGGTAGGCCGCGGCCTTGAGGCCGGCGTCCTGCAGCATGTCGGCGATTTCCTCGACGCGCTTGCGCGACTGGCAATAGACGATGCCGGCCTCGCCTGTGTGCTCGTTTTCTATGAAACGCAGCAACTGTTTGGTGGCATCGGTTTTTTCGACAATGGTGTAACGGATATTGGGCCGGTCAAAACTGCTGACAAACTGCCGTGCGTCTTCCAGCTTGAGGCGTTCCACCATGTCCTGCCGCGTCAGTGCGTCGGCTGTTGCAGTCAGTGCCATGCGCGGCACGTCCGGGAACATTTCATGCAACAGGCTGAGCGAGCGGTATTCGGGCCGGAAGTCGTGGCCCCACTGGCTCACACAATGTGCCTCGTCAATCGCAAACAGGCTGAGCTTGCCGCGCTCGTTGAGCGAGCGCAGCAGGTCTTTCATGCGCGGCGTGTTGATGCGCTCCGGCGCGGCATAGACCAGCGTGAGTTCGCCGCGCAGCATCTGCTTTTCAAGCTGGCTGCTTTCTTCAAAGCTCTGCGTGGAATTCAGGAAAGCGGCGGAAACACCGGCCTCGTGCAGCGCGCCGACCTGGTCGTGCATCAGCGCAATCAGCGGCGAGATCACGATGGTCACGCCGTGGCCGGCGTTCTGCCGCGCAATCGCCGGGATCTGGTAACACAGCGACTTGCCGCCGCCGGTCGGCATCAGCACCAGCGCATCGCCGCCGGCGATCACATGGTCAACGATGGCCCGCTGTGGCCCGCGAAAGTCGCTGTAACCGAAGACCTCGCCAAGTATGTCCAGCGGGGTGGGAATAAGTGTGATGGATGACAAGGCGTAGGGGCGGGTAAAACGGGCAGGCTGGATGCAGGGCTGCGGCCTACATCTGCTCCCAGGGCAGGCCGTCAAAACGCCAGCCGGACTGCGTCGAGCGCCGGAAATGCTCGTCAAGTTCGCCTTCAAAGCCATGAACCACGTGCTGTACGTCCGAAAACCCGGCGGCTTCCAGGGCCTTGCCGGCATCCTGCGTGCGCTTGCCGGAGCGGCAGATCAGCAACACCGGCTGCTCCTTGCCGGTGCCTTCTCGTTCGACCGCCTCGGCAAACTTTTGCGGATCGGGCTGCAGGTCAGGGTATTCGTACCAGGGCACGTTGACCACGCCGGGTGGACGGCCCACGTAGAGCGACTCGATTTCCATGCGGACATCGACAAACAGGCTGTCGGGGTGCGATTGCAGCCAGATCCAGGCTTCTTTGGGTTGTAGGTTTTTCATGTCTTGGGGCGTAACCCTATATTGTCATGGAAAGTATTGCGTAAATAACGGACGGCCTAAAATGACCGCCATGAAGCCCATCACCTACACCCGCGGCCAGCAGCTGCCCGCCATCCTCGAAAAACGCATCGCCATCCTTGACGGCGCGATGGGCACCATGATCCAGCGCTTCAAGCTCAACGAAGCCCAGTACCGCGGCGAGCGCTTCAAGGACTTCCACAAGGACGTCAAGGGCAACAACGAGCTGCTCAGCCTGACGCGTCCCGACGTGATCCAGGACATCCATGAGGGTTACCTGTCCGCCGGTGCCGACATGATTGAAACCAACACCTTCGGCGCGACCACCGTCGCCCAGGCGGACTACGACATGGCCGACCTCGCCATCGAGATGAATGTCGAATCAGCCCGCATTGCCCGCGCCGCCTGCGACAAGTTCTCCACGCCGGACAAACCGCGTTTTGTGGTCGGAGCCCTTGGCCCCACCCCCAAAACCGCCAGCATCAGCCCCGATGTGAACGACCCCGGCGCGCGCAATACCAGCTTTGAAGAGCTGCGCAAGGCTTACTACGAGCAGACCGAGGCGCTGGTCAAGGGCGGTGCCGACGTGCTGCTGGTGGAAACCATTTTTGACACGCTGAACGCCAAGGCCGCGCTGTTTGCGATCGACGAATATTTTGATAATTCCGGCGAACGCCTGCCGCTCATCATCAGCGGCACCGTGACCGATGCATCCGGCCGCATCTTGAGCGGCCAGACTGTGACAGCTTTCTGGCACAGCATTCGCCACGCCCAGCCGCTGGCTGTTGGCCTGAACTGCGCGCTGGGTGCGGCGCTGATGCGCCCCTACATCCAGGAGCTGGCCCGGGTGGCGGGTGACACCTATATCAGCTGCTACCCGAATGCCGGCCTGCCCAACCCCATGAGCGACACCGGCTTTGACGAAACGCCCGATGTGACCTCGCGCCTGCTGCACGAATTCGCCGCAGAAGGCCTGGTCAACATCGTGGGAGGTTGCTGCGGCACCACGCCGGACCACATCCAGGCGATTGCGAGTGCGGTGGCGCCGGTGGCAAGGCGGGAATTGAGTTCCGGCGTTTTCTACCGCGAAGCTGCCTGAATAGGGTCTTCGCAAGTAGAGCCGCGGAACCGGCTTTGCCGGGCCGCAGGCGAAGCGCCCCCTCGGGGGGGCAGCGCATTACACGAAGTGAAAAGCGTGGGGGCCTCAGGTCGGCATTAAATGATCAATTTCCTGCTGCATGGCCTGTACCAGCTGGCTGTACATCTTCAGTTTTTCAGAAGTTTCGCGCAGCCGCTCTGCCACCCGCAGCGAGACGGCGAACATCAGTTTGGCCGCTGTTTTCGGGCTGTCTGCGCTGAGCTGTTCCAGGGCCTCGCGCGACAGGATGGCGCAGCGCACGTCGGTGCTCGCTGTGCATGAGGCCAGGCGGGCCTGGCCGTCCACCAGTCCCATTTCGCCGATCAGGCTGCCGGGGCCGAGCACATTGACCGTCACCGGCGCATGGCGGCTGACGACAATGCTTTCGATCGTCACCTCGCCTTCCAGCAGCAACACCATGTAACCGGTATCCATCGTGTCGCCTTCGGCGATGAAGGTGGTGCCCATGGCAATTTTGCGCGGGATCATGTAACTGACCACCGTGAGTGCTTCACTCGGGGTGAGCTGCATCAGCGCGGTCGGGGCTATCAGCAGTTCGGCTGCCAGTTCCGCGGTGCTGGAGCCTTCAATGGCACGCATACGGTCCTTGGGGCGCATACGCTCGGGTGCGCTGACCTGCGCCCTCGTATTCCTGCCAAACAGGGTTTCAAACATACATTTTTTTCCGGGAGTTTTGCCTGCTGCGGCGCGGGTGTGGCGCAAGGTTTCGCGAGCGACTAAAATGATGGTAACCCAAGGAGCGTTGCAGCGAAACAACCGTTTCGTCAGGCTTTGGTTACAGTTGTTTCTGCCCGGAAACTTCTGCGGCAACGACGCTCACCTTTGTTGCAAGGTGAGTTGTGTCTGAAATTCGAAATCCCCCAGTGGTACTGCCCCCCATGAAGCTCTCCGGCCTGGAGCCGGTCAACATTGGCGCGGGCACCTTATTTGTAAATATTGGTGAGCGAACCAATGTCACGGGTTCAAAAGTTTTTGCCCGCATGATCCTCAACGGTGACTTTGAGGCCGCATTGGCCGTGGCCCGCCAGCAGGTCGAGAACGGCGCGCAGATCATAGACATCAACATGGACGAGGCCATGCTCGATAGCCAGGCGGCCATGGTGCGCTTCCTCAACCTGATCGCCAGCGAGCCGGACATTTCGCGTGTGCCCATCATGATCGACAGCTCCAAGTGGAGCGTGATCGAGGCCGGTTTGCGCTGCATCCAGGGCAAGGGCATCGTCAATTCGATCTCCATGAAGGAAGGGCTGGCGCCCTTCAAGGAGCAGGCCAAGCTGCTCAAGCGTTATGGCGCGGCGGCCGTGGTCATGGCCTTTGACGAAAAAGGCCAGGCCGACACTTATGAACGCAAGATTGAAATCTGCGAACGCGCTTACCGCGTGCTGGTCGATGAGCTCGACTTCCCGCCCGAAGACATCATCTTCGATCCGAACATTTTTGCCATTGCCACCGGCATTGAAGAGCACAACAACTACGCGGTCGACTTCATCAACGCCACGCGCTGGATCAAGCAGAACCTGCCCGGTGCCAAGGTCTCGGGCGGCGTCTCCAATGTGTCCTTCAGCTTTCGCGGCAACGACCCGGTGCGTGAGGCGATTCACACGGTGTTCCTGTACCACGCCATCAAGGCCGGCATGGACATGGGCATCGTCAACGCCGGCATGGTCGGTGTTTACGACGATCTTGAGCCGACCTTGCGCGAGCGTGTCGAGGACGTGGTGCTCAATCGCCAACCTATTTACAAGGATGGCGAGGAAGAACTTACGCCCAGCGAGCGCCTGATTGAGGTCGCCGAGACGGCAAAAAGCGGTGCGAAAGACGACAGCAAGAAAAACGAATGGCGAGCCCTGCCGGTGCGCCAGCGCCTGTCGCACGCGCTGGTCCACGGCATGAACGAGTTCATCACCGAGGACACCGAAGAGATGTACCAGGCCATCCTGGCCGAGGGCGGCCGGCCCCTGCATGTGATTGAAGGCCCGTTGATGGACGGCATGAACGTGGTCGGCGACCTGTTCGGCCAGGGCAAGATGTTTTTGCCGCAGGTGGTGAAAAGCGCCCGCGTGATGAAACAGGCCGTGGCGCATTTGTTGCCCTATATTGAGGCCGAAAAGCTGTTGCTTGAGGCTGCGGGTGGCGACGTCAAGACCAAGGGCAAGATCATCATTGCCACCGTCAAGGGCGATGTGCACGATATCGGCAAGAACATCGTGACGGTCGTCCTGCAGTGCAACAACTTCGAAGTCGTCAACATGGGCGTGATGGTGCCCTGCCATGAAATATTGGCGCGCGCCAAGGTCGAGGGCGCTGACATCGTGGGCCTGTCCGGCCTGATCACGCCCAGCCTGGAAGAGATGCAATACGTCGCGGCCGAGATGCAGAAGGACGACCATTTCCGCATCAAGAAAATTCCGCTGATGATAGGCGGCGCGACCACCAGTCGGGTGCACACGGCGGTCAAGATCTCGCCGCACTATGAAGGCCCGGTGGTGTATGTGCCCGACGCCTCGCGCAGTGTGAGCGTGGCGCAAAGCCTGCTGTCAGACCAGGCCACCAAATACATCGACGAGCTCAACAGCGATTACGACAAGGTGCGCAGCCAGCACGCCAATAAAAAGCAGACACCTATGTGGCCGCTGGCCAAGGCACGCGCCAATGCCACGCCTATGGACTGGGCGAACTACACGCCGCCCGTGCCCAAGTTCATTGGCCGGCGTGTGTTCAAGAACTTTGACCTGGCCGAACTGGCGAAATTCATAGACTGGGGTCCGTTCTTCCAGACCTGGGACCTGGCGGGGCCTTTCCCGGCGATTCTGAAAGACGAGGTTGTCGGCACGGAAGCCGTGCGGGTCTACGCCGATGCGCAGCGCATGCTGCGCCGCCTGATCGAAGGGCGCTGGCTCACGGCCAGCGGCGTGATTGGGCTGTACCCGGCCAACAGCGTGGGCGACGACATCGAGATATACACCGACGAGTCGCGCAGCGAAGTCGCCATGACCTGGTATGGCCTGCGCCAGCAAAGCGAGAAAACCGCCGTTGAAGGCGTGATGCGCCCCAGCCGATGCCTGGCTGACTTTGTCGCGCCCAAAAATCTTGCTCCTGAATTGATAGCTGCTCGCGCGCACAGCACGGCGGCCGCAGGCCTGAATGGTTCAAAAATAGCCGATTACATCGGTGTTTTTGCCGTCACGGCGGGCTTGGGCGCAGAAAAGAAGGAAAAGTACTTCCAGGACGACCATGACGACTATTCGTCCATCATGCTCAAGGCGCTGGCGGACCGGCTGGCCGAGGCATTTGCCGAGAGCATGCACCAGCGCGTGCGCCAGGACCTATGGGGCTATGCGCCGGCCGAGTCACTGGAGGTCGAGGCCCTGATTGCCGAAAAATACCAGGGCATACGCCCCGCGCCCGGCTACCCGGCCTGCCCGGACCACAGCGTGAAAAAAGACATGTTTGAATTGCTGGGTGCCGCAGACATCGGCATGGCCCTGACGGAAAGCCTGGCGATGACCCCGGCGGCCAGCGTCAGCGGTTTTTATTTGAGCCACCCCGAGAGCACCTACTTCAATGTAGGCCGGATTGGTGATGACCAGTTGCAGGACCTCGCGCAGCGGCGCGGTGCCCGCGCCGAGGACCTGCAGCGACTGCTGGCCCCCAATCTGTAGAGGTATGGCCCGCGGCTTTACGGTGGCTTCACCGGCAGGCTGCGGCATTTACAAAAAGACATGGCTCATTCATGTGCCTTGTGTACCTTTTGGCAGCCGGGGACGTTGAAGGGTAGGCGCGTGGTCCCCGGCGTGGTAAAACTGCAAAAAAGGCCACAAGGGGGCAGCCAGAGGGCAGGCGACAAGCCTGCCAAAGCTGCACACGTATTCGTCTCGGTTTCACGTAGCTATCCGAACCGGTTCAACCTGGAGGGCAATTGCCATGAACACATCCACCGATAACTTACAGCCCGGTCAACAGGCCGGCTCGTCGGCCAACAAACCTTTGTGGGCGGCCGTCGGCATTCTGGGCGTTGCCGTGCTCGGCATGGGCGGCGCCATGATTTACCAGCAGCGCACTCCGGCGCCGCCCCCTGCAACCCAGGTGGCGCTTGCCGCGCCTCAGGCCGCCGTAACCGCGCCCGCGATGGCCGCATCGGCGACTGCCGCAGATGACCTGATTGAAAAACCTGTTGCAGCGCCTGCCAAGCCGGCACCTGCGCCTGCGCCAGCCAAAAAGGTGGTCAAACCGACCCCGAAACCTTCAACCGCGCCCAGCTATTCGGGCGTGACACCTGCGCCCTCGCCGTACCCCTCGCCGGCGCCTGTCGCCCAGGTTTGCGCCGTTTGCGGTTCGGTGGAGTCCGTTACGCCGGTGACACGTTCCACCAAACCACCGGGCGTGGGCGTCGGCACGGTGGCTGGAGGGGTGCTTGGTGCGGTGCTGGGCAACCAGATCGGGCAGGGGAATGGCCGCACGCTGGGCACCATCATCGGCGCCGTGGGCGGCGGTTTTGCCGGCAATGCCATCGAGAAAAACGTGCGCAAGGAAACCGTCTACCAGGTGAGTGTGCACATGGAAGACGGCTCGCGCCGTACGCTGGAAGTCGCCCAGCCACCTGCCGTGGGCAGTCGCGTCACTATTGATGGTTCAACCATACGCACCAGCGACGGCGCCACCTACGGCGCGCCCAAGCCCATAACGCCCAACGTCGTCCAGCCGGCACCGGTGTACCAGGGCGGTTAAGCCGCGCCGGTTTTCGAGGACTGTGGGCAACACATCACCTGTCCCGTTGTTTGCCTCCGTGCGCGGGCCGACCTCTGCGCTGGAGGCTGGGGCGCGGGCCGTTCCTCTGCACATGCAGAGGCAGCGTCTGCTGGCGCTTACTGCGTACTGACTGCAACGCGCAAGCATGTTCAGGCTGGCACTTATCCTCTTTGGCGGTGACGCGCTCATCAGGCGCTGGAAAGTTTTCCTGGTGGCAGGCGTGTTGGCCATGGCGATGGCTGCGATTGTCCTGATCGACCTGGTCGATGGCGTTGCGGATATCGCCACCGGGGTGCTGGGCACCTTGCTGCTGTTGCAGGGCCTGGTGGAAATCGCTGTGGGTGCCACCCACACGCGGGCCCGCCGCCGGTTCGAGATGCTGCGTGGCACGGCCATGGTGGTTTTTGCCAGCCTGCTGCTGGATTTCCCGTGGGACAACGCGCTGACCACCAGTTTTCTTTTTGCTTCTGCCTTTATTTTTAACGGCCTGGTCCGGATTGTTTCCAGCCTGCTCATCCGCCATCCGGGCTGGCGTACATCCCACCTGATCGGCTGGGGCTATCTGCTGATGGCACTCTTGCTGGCCACCAATTGGCCACTTCCTGCCGAGATGAACGTCTCGTTTTGTGTGGGCATGGCCTTGATGGCCGGAGGTTTTGTGCTGGTGCGGGGGGCCTGGCGCCTGCGGCGGCTGCCGGCCGGCTCAAGGCTCGCGGCCATTGAACTCTACCAAAGGAAACGGGAGGCTTCGCCGGATGTCCCGCATGCTGCCCCGGCCCCGGTGTCAGAAAAACAGGGTGCGGAGCCCATGGTGGTTCATGTCTGGACCGCTTTGGACGTGGTGAACGATGAGCGCGTCCGGCTCCCGCTGATTGAGCGGTATATCTTTTCCCTCTCGCGCAAGGGCAGTGTTTCGACCGGCCATGTGGCCCTCGAGTGCGGTCCCGGCCTGTATATCAGCCACCATCCGCGCATACGCCTGTCCATCACACAGAAAAACGTGGTCCATCAGGTCCGGGCCACCAGCAGCAATGACCACCCCGGCATGTGGTTGCCATCCTATGCGCAGGAGGCAGAGGCCACGCGTCCATCGACTTTCCGTATCCGTTTTCGTGTGTTCAACCCGGATCACCTGGAGGCGTTCTGGCAAGCCTACCAGCGCAACGACACCTATAACCTGACGCACCGCAACTGTTCTGTGGCCGTGACAGAGGCCATTGACGCTGCGGTGGAGGGGGTTTTTGCCGACAAACCGTTCTGGCGTACCTTGTTGCGGCTGGCTGTGCATCCAGACATGTGGCTGGCGGGAAGTGTGCGGGTACGTGCGGAGTCCATCGCGTGGACCCCGGGCCTGGCGCTTGACTACGTCAGCGCGATCCGGCGCATCACCCACCCGCAGCGCGACCTCAAGCTGAACCTGTCGCGGTGGTGGAAGGCGTGGCGGCGGCGCGCCCCCAAAAAGGACCTGTGAAGAAAGGCCGCTGGTAGGGGGTCAGTGCGCGGCCTTGAGCGCCCGGCGGTATTGGACGGCTTCTGCCAGATGCGAGACCTGCACGGCAGGCGCATCGGCCAGGTCGGCAATCGTGCGTGCCACTTTCAGGCAGCGGTGAATGCTCCGGCCTGACCAGCCCAGGCGGGCTGCAGCCGTGTTGAGGAATTTCGCGGCTGCATCGTCCAGCCTGCACTGCTCGTCAATCGCCTGGCCGTCCAGCGCCTGGTTGGTGCCGCCCTGGCGCTTAATGGCGTGTTCACGTGCCTTGACCACACGGACCCGGATGGCCCCGGTGCTCTCGCCCGGTGCCGTGTTGACCAGTTCGTCGGCAGCCAGGCTGCCAACCTCCACATGCAGGTCAATCCGGTCCAGCAAGGGCCCGCTGAGCTTGCCCTGGTAGCGCGATACCTGGTCGGGCGAGCAGCGGCACGCCCGCAGGTGGGAGCCGAGATATCCGCAAGGGCAGGGGTTCATGGCGGCGACCAGCTGGAAGCGGGCCGGGAACTCCGCGCGCTGGGCGGCGCGCGAGATGGTGATGTGGCCGGACTCCAGCGGCTCCCTGAGTGCTTCAAGCGCGGCCCTTGGAAACTCGGGGAGTTCATCGAGGAACAGGACGCCCCGGTGGGCCAGTGATATTTCACCCGGGCGCGGTGGTGAGCCGCCGCCTACCAGTGCCACGGCGCTGGCTGTGTGGTGTGGCGCACAGGTTGGCCTGAGCGCCCAGCTGGCCAGTGAAAAGCGTCCACCAAGTGAGGCGACGGCCGCGCTTTCCAGCGCTTCCTCGGTGGTCATGGCGGGCAGCAAACCTGCAAAGCGCTGCGCCAGCATGGACTTTCCCGACCCGGGAGCACCCATCATCAGGATGCTGTGGCCGCCCGCCGCAGCAATCTCCAGCGCGCGCCTGGCCGCCGCCTGGCCCTTGACGTCGGCCATGTCTGCATAGGGCGCGTGCAGCTGCGGCTCGCCGGGCTGTACCCGGCTCCAGCCGTCCAGCACCTCGGGGATCAGGTCGCCGGGCAGGAATTGCCTGACAACATCCAGCAAATGGTGCGCCTTGTAAATCTCGGCCCCGGGCACCAGGCCGGCTTCCTGGGCGCTGCTTTCTGGCAGGACCAGCCTGGGTGGCGGGCCGTTGACGTCGCTGGCGTTGCCGTTGATCGCCAGGCTCATGGCCAGCGCGCCGCGAACGGGTCGCAAGTCGCCGCCCAGCGACAACTCCCCGGCAAACTCATAGCCCTGCATCTTTTGGGAGTCGATCTGACCGCTGGCCGCCAGTATGCCCAGCGCGATGGGCAGGTCGAAGCGGCCGGAATCCTTGGGCAGGTCTGCGGGTGCCAGATTGACAGTTATCCGCTTATTCGCCGGAAACTCCAGACCGGTGTTCTGGATGGCTGAACGCACCCGCTCACGGGCTTCCTTGACTTCGGTCTCAGCCAACCCGACCAGCGTGAAACTGGGCAATCCATTGGCCAGATGCACCTCCACGCATACAGGCCGTGCCTCCATGCCAAGCAGGGCACGACTATGCACTAAAGACAAGCTCATCAAGGGGCTCCCGTTCTGAATGCTTCAAGGTTGTGCGCAATGGATGCGCCAACTTGGTGCGGTATGGTTTTTAAGGCTACAGGTGTAACGTGCCTGCGGGTGAACTGGTGGACCGGCCTTCCTGTGGTAATTAGCCTTGGCACGGTACATGCTAGACGGTACTCGCTTGAATAGTCTTGCTAACTTTTACAACCTTGCGGAGCACCTCATGAAACTTGTCCCCGTCCAGATCGCACTTGCAACAACCTTGGCCCTGTCTGGCGCCGCGTTCGCACAAACCGCTGCACCCGCTGCCCCGGCAGCCGAGGCATCCCCCCTGTCGTTCAACATCGGCCTGACCACCAATTACAAGTACCGCGGCCAGGACCAGGACACCTCGCGTACATCGGCCTTCAAGCCGGCGCTGCAGGGCGGCGTCGACTACGCATTTGCCAGCGGGTTTTACCTCGGCAACTGGAACTCGACCGTGGGCTTCACCGATCCTGACGTGGCCAACACCACCGGCAAACGCGCCCGGCTGGAGATGGACTTCTACGGCGGCTACAAGTGGTCGGTCGGCGACTGGGGTTTTGATGTCGGCGCGCTGCAGTACTACTACCCGAATGCCACCAAGGCAAACACCACCGAGGTTTATGTCGGTACCAGCTACGGACCGTTCTCGGCCAAGTACTCCAATACGGTGTCCAAAGGCTACTTCGGAACCGGTTACGCCACCAATGACGGCCGCGGCACGCAATACCTGAATGTCGCTTTTGCCAAGGAAGTGGCGCCCAACTGGACCCTCAAGGCCGCGATTGGCCAGACTTACTTCACAAGCGCGGTCAAGGCTGGCGGTGTGCCAAATTACACCGATTACAGCCTTGGCGCTTCCTATGACCTCGGCAACGGCCTTGCGCTGGGTGGTTATGTGCAGGGCGGAACCAACGCCAATAACGCGGCGTTCAACTACACCGCTGGCGGCAGCACGAAGTCGCTGAATAAGAGCACCCTGATTTTCACCCTGACAAAAACCCTGTAATGTGGCGGGAGCAGCGGTACGTCGTGTTGCTGCTCCGGTCGATCACTCTGTAGGAAACCTGAACATGAAACTCGTTACAGCCATCATCAAACCGTTCAAGCTGGATGAGGTGCGTGAAGCACTCTCCGGTATTGGCGTTCAAGGTATCACGGTCACGGAAGTCAAGGGCTTTGGCCGCCAGAAAGGGCACACCGAGCTTTACCGCGGCGCAGAGTACGTGGTTGATTTCCTGCCCAAGGTCAAGATTGAAGCCGCCGTGTCCGACGATCTGGTCGACCGTGTCATCGAAGCTGTGGAAGGCGCCGCGCGCACCGGCAAGATTGGCGACGGCAAGGTGTTTGTCTACAACCTGGAGCAAGTAGTGCGCATCCGTACCGGTGAGACCGGCAAGGAAGCGCTGTAAGGAACTGCCCTTTTACAAGCCTAAAAAAGAGAACACTGACATGAAAAAACTACTTGTTTCCCTTGCTTTGGGGTTCAGCCTGCTGGCCACCGGCGCGGCCGTGCTGGCCCAGGCGCCAGCGGCAGCGCCGGCCGCTTCCGCCGTTGAGGCCAAACCTGCCGAGGCAGCGGCATCCGACGCAGCACCAGCTGCCATGGCTGCGGCTCCTGCTGCCGCTGCTGCACCGGCGCCTGCCGCACCTGCTGCAGCGCCGGCCCCCAAGCTGGACTCCGGCGACACGGCCTGGATGCTCACCTCCACATTGCTGGTGATCCTGATGACCATCCCCGGCCTTGCGCTGTTTTACGGCGGTCTCGGCCGCTCCAAAAACATGCTCTCCGTGCTAGTGCAGGTTTTTGTGATCTTCTCGTTGATCAGCATCCTGTGGGCCTTCTATGGATACAGCCTGGCCTTCTCCGGTGACGGCAATTATTTTGGCGGCCTGGACAAGATATTCCTCAAAGGTGTCACGATCGAAACCTTCGGTGCGCTGACCACCATTCCTGAATATGTCTTTGTTGCATTCCAGGGCACGTTTGCCGCCATTACCGTGGCGCTGATCGTCGGTGCCTTTGCCGAGCGCGCCAGGTTTTCTGCCGTGCTGCTGTTCGCGGTCCTCTGGTTCACCTTCAGCTACGTGCCGATTGCCCACATCGTCTGGGGTGGCGGTTTGCTGGGCAAGGACGGCGCGCTGGACTTTGCCGGCGGTACCGTGGTTCACATCAACGCCGGTGTCGCTGGCCTGGTGGGTGCTTATATGGTTGGCAAGCGCCTCGGTTACGGCAAGGAAGCGTTCACGCCGCACTCCCTGACCCTCACGATGGTTGGCGCCTCGCTGCTGTGGGTCGGCTGGTTCGGCTTCAATGCCGGTTCCGCTGGCGCTGCCAACGGCACGGCTGGCCTGGCCTTCATCAACACGGTGCTCGCTACGGCTGCTGCCACCCTGTCCTGGATCGCCGGTGAGGGCCTGCACAAAGGCAAGGCCTCCATGCTGGGTGCCGCTTCCGGTGCCGTGGCCGGCCTGGTTGCCGTCACGCCTGCTGCGGGCTTTGTCGGGCCCATGGGCTCCATCGTCCTGGGCCTGCTGGCCGGCCTGGTCTGCCTGTGGGGTGTGAATGGCCTGAAGAAGATGCTGGGTGCCGATGACGCGTTCGACGTGTTCGGTGTGCACGGTGTAGGCGGCATCCTGGGTGCCATCCTGACGGGTGTGTTTGCATCGCAAAGCCTGGGCGGAACCGGTGGCGCCACGCCCGATACCTTTGCCATGGGCGCGCAGGTCTGGATCCAGGTCAAGAGCGTGTTGCTCACCGTGGTCTGGTCCGGTGTGGTTGCCTTCATCGCCTTCAAAATTGCCGACCTGACCCTTGGTCTGCGCGTGAGCGAAGAAGAAGAACGCGAAGGCCTGGACATCACCTCGCATGGTGAAACCGCTTACAACCGTTGATGAATTGACAAGGGCACCCTGGAGGCTTATGGTTTCCAGTGTGCACTGTTAGCGAAAGAGAGTCTCCTTTGGATGTTCAGCCCGCCGGCGCAAGCTGGTGGGCTTTTTTTTGCCTGTATTCCCGGTGCGTGGTGCAATGCTAACCTTGGCGTCTGACAGACCTGAGCCCAAGGAAAGCCCCGATGACCTGGCAAACCGTTGTAGAACAACCCAGCGCGCTGGGCGAATCGCCGTTCTGGCACCCCGATGAGCAAATGCTTTACTGGGTGGACATTCCCGGCCGGCAGATCCATCGCCTGAATGTTTTCATGGGCAGCGTGCAGAGCTGGTCCATGCCCTCCGAGCCCGGCTGCATCGCGCCTGCGCGCAACGCGGCAGGCGAGGGTACGGGCCTGGTGATTGCGCTGCGTGATGGCATTTATCGCGCACACGAGTGGGGCGGGACGCTGCAGTGCATGGTGGCGGCGGATCATGACAAAGCCACCACCCGGTTTAATGACGGCAAGGCTGACCCCTGCGGCCGATTCTGGGCAGGCACCATATATGAGCCACGCGATGCCAGCCAGGCCAGACTTTTTTCACTCGATCGCCGCAATGGCGAAGAGCCCCTGCTGGAATTGAAGGCCGGCGATGCCACGGTCGCCAACGGGCTGGCGTGGTCGCCCGATGAAAAGACGGTGTACTGGGCCGACACGCCCAGCCACACCGTTCGCGCCTGGGACTGGGACTGTGAAAGCAACGCCATGCGCAATGAGCGTGTTTTCAGGCAGTGGCCGGGCAAACCACCGGACTGGCAGTCGGGCATGTCCGGTTACGGCGGCCGGCCCGACGGCGCTGCTGTAGATGTCCAGGGCAACTATTACGTTGCCATGTTTGAAGGCGCGCGGCTTGTAAAGCTTTCGCCGAAGGGTGAACTGCTGGCCGATATCGCCGTGCCGGCCCAATGCCCCACCATGCCGTGCTTTGGGGGCAGTGATTTGCAGACGCTGTACCTCACAAGCGCGCGCCAGAACCGCCCTGAGCACGAGTTGCAGGTTTTCCCCGGCTCGGGCTGTGTGTTCTCCATGCAAATGGATGTGCCGGGGCTGCCTGTGAATTTTTTCATCGATTAAGTCGATGAGAGACCGGCCCGGTGGCCCTTTTGTCGCAGCAAAAGCTTCCCGCTGCAAAAATCTGAACAGGCCACGTTCAAAAAAATCAAAACGGCAGATCCCGTAGCCGCTTACCATCGTCACCATGTTTGCAGATATTGATGTCACAGGCGCCCTGGCGGAGCGGGTGCGTATCGCTGCAGCCGGGGGCGCACCGCTGCGCATTCGCGGCGGCAGCAGCAAGGATTTTTATGGGCAGTCTCTGCAGGGTGAACTGCTTGACACCGCAGCGCTTGCCGGTGTGTCCAGTTACGAGCCGAGCGAGCTGGTGGTCACTGTGGGCGCGGGTACGCGGCTGGCCGAACTCGAGGCGTTGCTGGCGGCACAGGGTCAATGCCTGCCTTTTGAGCCGCCGCATTTTGCAGGCGTAGCGACCGTAGGCGGCATGGTTGCCAGCGGCCTGAGCGGTCCTGCGCGCGCTTCTGCTGGCGCTGTGCGCGACTACGTGCTGGGCCTGAAGCTCATCAACGGCCGTGGTGAATTGCTGACCTTTGGCGGCCAGGTCATGAAGAACGTCGCGGGTTATGACGTGTCTCGCCTGATGGTGGGCGCCATGGGCACGCTGGGCCTGATCACCGAGGTCAGCCTCAAGGTGCTGCCGATGGCTCCGATGGAGGCCAAGCTGAGTTTTGAATGCAGCCAGGCGCAGGCGCTGGACTGGCTCAATGCCTGGGGCGGCCGGCCATTGCCACTCAACGCGAGCTATTGGGTGGAAGATGCCGGTGTGGGCACGCTTTGCCTGCGGCTGCGTGGCGCGCAAGCGGCGGTCGAAGCTGCCTGCAAAACCCTGGGTGGCGAGAGGCAGGACGGACCCCAAGCCGCAGCCGACTGGCTCGCCTGCCGCGACCAGCAGTTGCCGTGGTTCCGGCAACGCAGCAACACACAGGATTTGTGGCGCCTTTCGGTGCCGCAAACCGCTCCTGTGCTTGACTTGCCTGAATCGCCGCTGGTGGAGTGGCATGGCGGCCAGCGCTGGGTGCGTGCGGATGCCGGGCAGGGGCAGCAGTTGCGCGATGTGGCTGCGCATGCCGGCGGGCATGCTACTCTTTTTATAGCTGGTGGCGCAGTCGGGACGGCGGCCATGGCCCGATTTGATGCTTTAAAATCGCCCCTGGACCGGATTCACCGCGAACTCAAGCGTGAATTTGACCCTGCTGGTATTTTCAACCGTGGCCGAATGTCGGCCGACTGGTAAGCATGCGCCGCTTGCGTCACATCACAGGACAGCACCGGACGGCCTCGACCAACCGGCTGCTGGGCGGCATGCTGGCGTTTAATGCCGGCGCCATCAATGCGGGCGGGTTTTTGCTGGTCAGCATGTACACCTCGCACATGACCGGTTTTGCATCCATGCTGGCCGACAACCTGGTGCTCGGCAACATGAAGCTGGTGCTGGGCGCGGCCGGTGCCCTGCTGGCGTTCACGGCCGGGGCCGCCGTGACGGCGGTGCTGGTGAACTGGTCGCGCCACAACTGGCTGCGCAGCGAATACGCGCTGCCTTTGCTGGTCGAGGCCATATTGCTGCTGGTCTTTGGCTTGATGGGCGCCACCCTAGGCCACCAGACACCGTTTGCCGTTCCGCTGACCGTGCTGGTGCTGGCTTTCACCATGGGCCTGCAAAACGCGCTGGTCAGTAAAATTTCCTCATCACAGATCCGCACCACGCACATGACAGGGGTCATCACAGACCTGGGCATCGAGCTGGGCAAACTGTTTTACTGGAACCGCACGGAACGCCCGCCGGAATCGCGGGTGCGGGCCAATCGCATCAAGCTTCGCCTGTTTGCCACCTTGCTGGGCATGTTTGTCACGGGCGGCCTGGTGGGTGCGGTGGGTTTCAAGTACATCGGTTTTATCTGGGTGGTTCCTCTGGCCATTGGACTGCTGGCCTTGTCTGTGCCACCTCTTTTTTCGGACTGGCGACGCACCCTGAGGCGCAAGGCCAGGGCCGCCCGTTTGCCTTCCTGAACATCATGCAGACCAATCTTTCGACTGAATTCAGGAACACCGCCGACGGCCTTGAGGCGGAGGCGATTTTGCGCAAGTGTGTGCACTGCGGTTTTTGCACGGCGACATGCCCAACTTACCAGTTGCTGGGCGATGAGCTTGACGGGCCGCGCGGCCGCATTTACCTGATCAAGCAGGTGCTGGAGGGCGAGGCGCCTACCCGCAAAACCCAGATGCACCTGGACCGTTGCCTGACCTGCCGCAACTGCGAAAGCACATGTCCCAGCGGCGTGCAGTATGGCCATCTGGTGGACATAGGGCGCAAGCTGGTGGATGAGCGTGTGCCGCGTCCCCTGGGCGAGACGGCAGTGCGATGGGCGCTCAAGGAGGGCCTGCCGTCGCCGCTGTTTGCGCCCGCCATGAAGCTGGGCCAGGCGGTGCGCGGCCTGTTGCCTGCGACGCTTAAAAACAAGGTGCCCGCGAAGCAGTCCGCCGGTAGCTGGCCCGGGCGTAGCCACGCCCGCAAGGTCCTGCTGCTTGAAGGCTGCGTGCAACCGGCCATGATGCCCAACATCAACGCGGCCACGGCCCGTGTGCTGGATGCGGCGGGTATTGAAACCGTGGTGGCGCCCAAGGCGGGTTGCTGCGGCGCCGTCAAGTTTCACCTGAATGACCATGATGGCGGCAAAGCAGAGATGCGCAACAACATCGATGCCTGGTGGCCGTTTGTCGAAGCGGGTGTGGAGGCCATTGTGATGAACGCTTCGGGCTGTGGTGTCACGGTCAAGGACTACGGCCACATCCTCAAGGACGATGCGCAGTACGCTGAAAAAGCCGCGCGTATCAGCGCACTGACGCGCGACCTGAGCGAGCTGCTGCCCGGGCTGGTCGAGCCCCTGCGGGCGCGCGTCGCTGCCAGGGCCGGCCAGATCGCCTTCCATCCGCCCTGCACGCTGCAACATGGCCAGCAGCTGCGCGGCGGTGTTGAAGAGCACCTGGGCGCGCTTGGCTTCCAGATCAGGGTCGCCAGTTGCGAATCACATCTGTGCTGCGGCTCGGCGGGGACTTATTCCGTGCTCAACCCGGGGATCGCGTACCAGTTACGCGACCGCAAGCTTGAAAACCTGGCTGAGATGAAGCCCGAGGTGATCGCCTCCGCCAATATCGGCTGTATCACCCACCTGCAAAGCGGCACCAAGACGCCTGTTCGGCATTGGGTTGAGTTGCTTGATGACGCCATGACCTGACAAGGCTACTGACAACACGCTGTCAGTAGCCCCTTCGCATCATCGAGGCTTCCTCAACGCATCAGGAGCTTTCATGAAAAACGTCATCAGCTGGTTTGAAATACCCAGCAAAAAACTTGACCAGGCCCAGGCTTTTTACGAGGTGGTCCTCAACTGCAAAATGCGCCGCGAAGACATGGCGACCTCCGAAGGAGCCGTGTTTCCTTATGACGCTGAAAAGGACGGCATTGGCGGTGCCCTCATATGCGGCCCGGCCGCACCCGCGCCTGGCACTGGCGGCACGCTGGTTTACCTGGACGCTTCACCCTCGCTGGATGCTGCCCTGGTACGCGTGACAAAGGCTGGCGGCAAAATTGCACTGCCGCGCCAGGCCCTGCCGCCGGGCATGGGCTTTTTTGCCCACATCACCGACCTGGATGGCAACCGCGTCGGCCTGCACGCGCTGACTTGAGGCTGCTGGCATGCGCCGCAGGAACTGGATAGCCGTGGCCAGCGCCGAACACGCCCGGCGCGGGTGTGCGGCTTCCATTGGGTATATGCAGGTCGGCCATGGCAAGCTTGCGCCACTCAAGCGTATTGCAGCGGGTGACCGGGTGGTGTACTACTCGCCCACGGTCGTCTTCGGCGCGAACGATCATTTTCAGCGTTTTGTCTCTGTCGGGATCGTGCAGCCCGGGGTGCCTTATGCATTCGACATGGGCAACGGCTTTGTGCCGTACCGCCGCGATGTGGCGTATGTCGCCGCGCAGGAGGCGTCCATCCTGCCCTTGCTCGACCAGTTTGAGTTTGTGGAAGACCGCCAGCGCTGGGGCTATAAATTCCGCTTCGGCCTGTTTGAGGTCAACGACCATGACATGCGGCTGATCGCTCGCGCCATGCAGGCCGATCTGGTGCAACTGGGTTTGCACATCCAGGCTGTCTGAGTGCTTTTGTTGCTGCGCTAAAGTCCGGACCATGCGCCGCGCCGATCGCCTCTTTCAACTTGTGCAGCTGATCCGTGGCCGCCGCCTCACCACGGCCCACTTTCTGGCGCAGCGGCTGGAGGTGTCGGAGCGCACCATTTACCGCGACATCGCCGACCTGCAGCATCAGGGTGTGCCCATAGAAGGCGAGGCGGGCGTCGGTTACCGGCTGGGCGTGGGCTTTGACTTGCCGCCGCTGATGTTCACGCAGGAGGAAGCCGGCGCGCTGGTGGCGTCGGTGCGGCTGGCGCAAGCCTGGCTGGACCCGTCCATGGCGGCGGGTGCAGAGGCGGCGCTGGGAAAAATCTTCCCGGTGCTGCCGGCGGCCACCCGGGCCGCTGCGGAAAGCCTGCCGATTTATGCACCCGCGATGGTGTTCGACACTGGCACTCAGAAGACCCTGCAGTTGCTGCGCGAGGCCGTGCAGTCGCGCCGCAAGGTGCATGTCGATTACCGCGACGTCGCAGGCAAAAAGAGCCGGCGCGTGTTGTGGCCGCTGGGCTGCTTTTATTGGGGGACGGTGTGGACGCTGGCTGCCTGGTGTGAAAGCCGGCAGGACTTTCGCGCCTTCCGTATGGACCGCATCGCATCGCTGAAAACGCTGGATGAGCGTTTCGGGCACGAGGCCGGCCGCACGCTGGCAGACTTTCTGCGCACTGTCAAAACGCGTTGAAATTTTTCTTTTTTGCTATTGATTTGGTAGCTGTCTGCGCACATAAAACGGAGGCTACAGCCCTTTTTTAAGATATCAGACGGCTAACGCCGCTTCGATATCCTTGGCCAGGTCTGCTGGCTTGTCGGTCGGCGCATAACGCCGGATCACCTGGCCGTCCTTGCCGACCAGGAATTTGGTGAAGTTCCACTTGATGGATTTGCTGCCCAGCAATCCGGGAGCCTCCGCACTCAGCCATTTGTACAGCGGGTGCGCCGCAGGGCCGTTGACGTCAATCTTGCCCATCATCGGGAAACTCACGCCGTAGTTCACCTGACAGAACTCCGCAATTTCGCCATCGGCGCCCGGGTCCTGCGAGCCGAACTGGTTGCACGGAAAGCCCAGTACTGCCAGGCCCTTGTCCGCGTAACTCTTGTGCAGTTCTTCAAGCCCACCGAACTGCGGCGTGAACCCGCACTTGCTGGCCGTGTTGACGATCAGCATGACCTTGCCCTTGAACTCCGACAGCGGGATGTCCTTGCCGTTGATCTGGCGGGCTTCAAAGTCGTAAACGCTAGGGGTGCTCATAAGTCTGCTCCTGATGTGAACAGCCACTGTAACGCGAAGCGAAAAACGCGGGGCAAGGGGTTACGCGCAGAGAGCGAGCGTGAGGGCCCTATTTCGCTGGCGCCATTGCCGCCAGCACGGCCGCGGCCACAATCAGGCTGCCGCCCAGCAAAATGCGCGGCGTGAATTCGGCTGCGCCAAACGCCGCCGCCGACAGGCTGGCAAACAGGATCTCGGTCAGCATCACAAGCGCGGTTGTGCTGACAGCAAGCCGTGCGGCACCATATTGCAGTGCAGCATTGCTGATCATGAGTGCCAGGCTGAGTCCCAGTAGAACCGGGATGCCCGCAGCCTGAAGGGCCGGGGCGGGTACCACCTGTTGCGACATGCCAACCAGTGCGACTACCGTGGCAAGCACCCCGGCGCCGCCAAACATGGCTAGCATGCGTGAGCCGCTGGGTGCGTGGCTGAATTTGCGTAAAAAGGCATTTGTCACTGCAAAACAAAAACCGCCCATCAGGGCCAGCCAGTCGGCGCCGCTTTGCGGAACCGGCCATGGTGAGTCGGGCGTCTTGAGCACGATCAGAACGCCCGCCATGGCCAGCGCCAGCCGCAGCAGGGATGCGGCCGATGGTTTTTCGCCCAGCATGACCCAGGCCACCAGCACCGACCATGCCGGCATCAGGTAAAACAGCAGCACGACCCGCACCACATCGCCCACCGTCACGGCCCAGTTGAACCCCACATTGGTCAGGCCCGCAGCCAGGGCCAGCAGCCATAGCTGCGGGTGCGCGACAAAACCGCGCCAGCTCTTGAAGTACACCAGCAGCAGCCCGCTAAACACGATCACATACACCAGTGCGGTAGCCCACAGGGGGTGCAGGCCGTGGCCTTGCAGTTGCCGCAGCGGCCACCAGGAAACGCCCCAGACAAAGGCATTGAACACCAGTGCGCATGCGGGAAGCAACGCCCCCACGCTTTTCACTTCGTGTAATGCGCTGCCCCCCGAGGGGGCTAATTTTCCTTGGGGCGGCCCGGCGGAAAATTGGTTGGTTTCGGGGCTTCTGGTTTCAGGCATTGCGCTGCCCTGCTGCGGCCCGGCGGAAAATTGCCTGCCGCCTTTGTCTTCCTGCATCAGTGGGTGTTATCGCTGCGGGCGATGTTGAGCAGGTGATCCACCTGTTCCTTGTGTTTGATGCAGTTGCTTTTGTGCCAGCGCTGGATCAGCCACATAAAGCCTGCTACCACCACGCCAAAAGCTGTAATGGCGCCAAAGGCCGACAGGCCCAGGCCGGTGGACAGGCTGTAGAAGGCGCCCAGGCTCAAGATGCAGGCCTGCTCATTGAAGTTCTGTACCGCAATCGAACGGCCTGCACCCATCAGGTTATGGCCCCGGTGTTGCAGCAAGGCATTCATGGGCACCACCAGGAAGCCGCCCAGGCCGCCCAGCAAAATCAGGAAAGGCGCCGCCACCCAGACGTTGGTGATGAAGTTCATCAGGATTACCAGCAAGCCCATGGCGATGCCCAGCGGCATCACCAGGGGGGCCTGGTCCAGCCGCATGCGCATGGACGCCAGAATCGCACCCACTGCCGTGCCGATAGCAACCACACCCACCAGCGATGACGCCTGTGTGGTGCTGTAGCCCAGCGCGGCGGCGCTCCAGGCCAGCACGATGTAGCGCAAATTGCCCGACACGCCCCAGAATAGTGTCGTGGTGGACAGTGAAATCTGGCCCAGTTTGTCGCGCCACAGGGCGGCGTTGCAGTTCCAGAAGTCGGGCAGCAACTCCAGCTTGTTGCGCGGCATGGGCCGCATCTCGACGCCGGTGCTTGGGATGCGCAGGTTAAACCAGGCGGCGACGACGTACAGCAGGATCAGCACTGCAATCGCGGCCTCCGGAGCAGTGTCTATACCGGTGGTGATGATGGGGAAGTCAAACGACAGTAGCAGCGTCGATACCGAATGGCCTACCAACTGGCCGCCCAGCAGCACGCCCAGGATGATGGATGAAATCGTCAGGCCTTCAATCCAGCCGTTGGCCTTGACCAGTTGCGAGGCCGGCAGCAATTCAGTCAGGATGCCGTATTTGGCGGGCGAATAGGCCGCGGCGCCCAGGCCGACAATGGCGTAGGCCATCAGCGGGTGGGTGCCGAACAGCATCATCAGGCAGCCCACCACCTTGATGGCGTTGCTGATGAACATGACCTTGCCCTTGGGTTGCGCGTCCGCGAATGCGCCCACAAACGGAGCCAGCACCACATAAAACAGCGCAAACATCGGCACCAATGCAGCGGGCTGCCATTTCGGCGCGCCGCTGATTTTGAGCAACTCCACGGCGGCTACAAACAGCGCGTTGTCAGCCAGCGAGCTGAAAAACTGGGCTGCCATGATGGTGTAAAAACCGCGCTTCATTAAACTGTATCGATCACTTCATGAGAGGGCATCAGCGGAACTGATGCCACAAAATAACGGTGAATGTCTCCTGACGATGCTGGTTTATAGCATGGGGGCTGGTGTCAGAATGCATAGAGCAGTTTTGTAAAGCTTGTAGGAGCCGGTTTGTAAACCTGCTGCCGGGCTTACCCTGATCCCCGTTTCCGTCAACGACCCCTGACGTTCACGCCAAAATACCCAACGCGCGACCCTGCGTTTACCTGCCATGCCCCGCCCCATACTTGCCACCATCCATACCGCTGCGCTTGTCCATAACCTCACACGTGTCCGTGCCGCGGCGCCTGACGCCCGGGTCTGGGCCATCGTCAAGGCCAATGCCTACGGCCACGGCATCGAGCGTGTTTTCGATGGGCTGCGCAGTGCCGATGGTTTTGCGCTGCTGGACCTGGCGGAGGCGCAGCGCCTGCGCGCGCTGGACTGGCGCGGCCCGACTCTTCTGCTTGAGGGCTGTTTTGATGCGCGCGACCTGGAACTGTGCTCGCGCCTGGGTTTGTGGCATGCCGTGCACTGCAATGAACAGATAGACATGCTGGCCGCGCACAAGACACAGCTGCCGCACCGCGTGTTTCTCAAGATGAACTCCGGCATGAACCGCCTGGGCTTTACGCCCGAACGCTATCGCGCCGCCTGGACCCGGCTGAATGCCCTGCCGCAGGTTGAAGAGATTTCACTGATGACGCATTTCTCCGACGCCGATGGACCCAAGGGCATTGCCGCGCAACTCAAGGCCTTCGACAGCGTCACGCATGACCTGCCGGGCGAGCGTACGCTCAGCAACAGTGCGGGTGCGTTGCGCCATGGCGACCTGCTTGCCGAGCGCTCCGACTGGATACGGCCCGGCATAGCGGTGTACGGTAGCGCCCCCGATTTTCCTGAACACAGCGCCGCCGAATGGGGTTTGCAGCCGACCATGACCCTGGCGTCCAGGATCATAGGCGTGCAAAACCTGGTGGCCGGTGACACTGTGGGGTATGGTTCCAGCTTTACGGCCCAAGGGCCGTTGCGCATCGGGGTGGTGGCCTGCGGTTATGCAGACGGCTACCCGCGCCACTGCACAACCGGGACGCCTGTGCTTGTGAACGGTGTGCGCACGCGCATGGTGGGTCGTGTCAGCATGGACATGCTGACCGTGGACCTGACGCCGGTGCCGGATGCGGGCATGGGCAGTGAGGTGACGCTGTGGGGTCAGTCACCAAAAGAATCTGTGCTCCCAATTGATGAAATTGCGCAGGCTGCAGGCACAGTGGGGTATGAACTGATGTGCGCGCTGGCGCAGCGTGTGCCTGTGGTGGTGGAATGAGCCGGCCTTAGCCGCCCTGGCCTTTTTGGGTGTAGCTCACGTCTTTGGGGTTGAGCGGCTCATGGCAGTGGCTGCACGCGACCTGGGGCAGCAGCGGCTGTCCGCAGGCTTTGTGTGTGGGCACGATGGAGCTGGCCTGGTGAAAGTGGTAACGGCTGGCCCAGCTTGAAAAACAGATGATGTACCCGAACAGGTCGCGGCTGGCAGGTGTCAGCCGGTAGATCTTGCGGCGCGCGTCGTTCAGGTCGGTCTGGCACAGCAGCAAGCCCGAGTCGACCATGCCCGAAAGGCGGCGTGCCAGCACGCTGCTGCCTATGCCCAGCACATGACTGATCTGGTCGAAGTAGTGGCAGCCCAGCAAGACCGCAGAAATAATCAGCAAGGCCCAGCGGTCCACCCTCAGCCCCAGACCCATCTGGGTGCTTTCTTCCGGCGAGAGGCGCGCACCGCGCTGACGCGGTACCGGTTCGGCCAGCAAGGCCTTGTTGACCTTGAGGGTCAGGCTGAGGTCGTTTACGCCCACCTTGTCGCCGCAAGCCGTGCAAACCAGCTCAGGCATGAAGGCATGGCCGCATGTGTGGTGCACCAGCCGCTGTGGCAAGGCCAGCTGGCGTGATCCCCAGCGCCGCTCCCACAGCCACATCATGAGCACGTGGTTGTAGAGTGCCAGGCCCTTGTCCGTCAGGTGGTAGGCATGGCGCAGCGGGCGTTCCTGGTAGGGCCGCTGCTCCAGCAGGCCCAGTTCGGTCAGGGCCTTGAGCCGCTCGGTCAATGTGTGCCGTGGAATGTTGAGCGTCGCCTGCCACTCGTCAAAGCGGCGAACGCCAAGAAAAGCGCCCAGGATCACCGCGACGGTCCAGCGGTCGCCGAGTACGTGCAGGCCGTGGCTCAGGGTGCTGGTGGCCAGCGCGTCGCGGGTCAGGTCAAGGTCAACGTCGGGGTGGCGATGGAAAGTGGAGGCCATTGGAAATGTTCTAAGCCTCTATCGTAATCGCCACCCGCTGCGATGCGGCTTATTTGAGAGGTTTGGTGAGCGACGTCCATGCACCGGCCTTGACCTGGTCGATTTCGACGTATTCCGGCTCGAGGTGATTGCCCTTGAAACTCTGGGTTGCATAAAAAAGCGGTCCGTCGAAGCTGTTGGACTGGAGGTACTTGCTCACCTTGTCGGCGGTCACGTCGCGGCCTACGGCCTGCACGGCCTTCACAAACACATCGGTGTACGAATAGGCCAGCAAGGCGTTTTCATCCGGATCGGCGTTAAAGCGCTTCTTGTATGCGGCAAACCATGTTTTGATTTGTGCCGGAGCGTTCTCGGCGCTGTACAGTTTCCAGGTACCGACGCCATACAGGCCGTCAACGGTTTCCTTGCCCAGGGTCAGCACGATGCCGGTGCGTCCGGGGGTGGCCGTCAGTACCTTGACGTTGTTCCAGCCCAGCTTTTTCACTTCGCCCATGACCGCTATGGTTTCGCGTGTCAGTGTGGCCGCCACAATAAGGTCAACATTGGCCGCCTTCATGCGTGCGACCTGGGATGAAAAATCGATGTCTCCGGCCTTGTACCCTGCTTCTGCGGCATAAGTCATGTTTTTGGCAGCCAGCGCTTTTTTCACGCCTTCTCCGACCAGTGTCCCCAGCGGGCCTTCCTGGTAGATGTATCCGACCTTCTTGGGGTTATGGGTGTCCAGCATCCATTTGACGCCGGTATTCATGGTGGTGTCATAGTTCGGCGTCAGCGTGAACAGCAGCGGACTGTCGCCAGCGCTCTTGCGGATGATGGCGGAAGCGCCCCAAGGTGCGAAATAAAGTACACCCTCGTCGACGGCGCGTTTGACAACGGCTGCATTGGGTCCGGAGCCGAAAGAGTTGACGACCGCAAACACTTCGTCCTTGCGGATCAGCTTGTCGATGGCTCGTACCGCCATCTGAGGCTGGCTGCCGTTGTCTTCGACCACCAGCCGGAACTTGCGGCCGTTCACGCCCGTGCCTTCGTTGGCTTCATCCAGGCGCATTTGCATGCCATTGCGGATCATGGGCATGCCGGCTGCGACGGGACCGGATAGGTCCAGGTGTGTGCCAAGGACGATTTCCTTGTCGCTGACACCAGCAGCCCGGCTTGCGCCGGCGGCACCCATCACCATCAATACGGCAAGAACCGTATGGTTGACTTTTTTCAACATTGCAGTCTCCTTTTCAGAATATGGGCGTGGGCCCGACAGGTAACAATTTCAAGAGCGGTACATGGTGGCAATCACCTCTGCATATTTGCGGGCCACCACCTGGCGTTTGAGCTTCATGGTTGGTGTGAGCTCATCGTCTTCGGCAGTCAGCAATTGGGAGATGATCCGGAAGTCCTTGATCTGCTCGACGCGGGCCAGCCTGGTGTTGACCTGTTCGAGTTCGGCCTGGATCAGGGCGACCACTTCCGGTGCGCGGGTCATGCTGGCGAAGTCGGTGTAAGGCACCTGTTTGTCCTGCGCAAACTTGGCCACGTTGTCCTGGTCCAGCATGACCAGGCAGGTCAGGTAGTTCCTGCCTTCGCCAATGACCACAGCATCCGAGATGTAGGGACTGAACTTGATGTGGTTTTCGATATTGCTCGGTGTGATGTTCTTGCCGCCGGACGTGATGATGATGTCCTTGAGCCTGTCCTTGATCCGCAGGTAGCCGTCAGCGTCAATGTCGCCGCAGTCGCCGGTACGCAGCCAGCCTTCGGCGTCTATGGCTTCGCTGGTTTTTTGCGGCAACTTCCAGTAGCCTGCAAAGATGTTGGGGCCGCGCACCAGAATCTCGTCCTGCTCGCCCAGGCGGATTTCCGTGTTCTTTGCGCATACGCCTGCGGAGCCTATCCTGATCCGGTCGGGCGGCATGGAGGTGCAAAAGCCGCATGTCTCGGTCATGCCAAAAGCTTCAAGCAAATCAACGCCTATCGCCATGTACCAACGAAGCAGGTCGGGCGGTACGGGCGCCGCGCCCGTCATCGCCGTCTTGATGTTCTGCAGGCCCAGGAAGCTGCGCAGGTTGGACAGTACCAGCGCCTGCATGAAACGGTAGCGCCTGGCCCGCCAGCCGTTGACCGGTTGGCCTTCCAGGCGCGCGTTGGCCAGCGTCGCGCCTTCGGCAAACACATACTGGTAGACGTGCCGTGCAAACGGTATGGCGTCCTGCATGTACAGCGTGACCTGGGAGTACAGCTTCTCCCAGAAGCGCGGGGGACCGAACAGCATGTGGGGCGCGACCTCGCGCACATCGTTGAACACCGTTCCGGAGTTTTCCGGGAAATGAACGATCTGGCCTTGCGCAAGCGGGTTGTAGCAGGTGCTCATGCGTTCGGCGATGTGGCACAGCGGCAGGAATGACAGCGTGCGGTCCAGCGGTTTCAGGTCCAGGTACTGGTGCACGCTGGAGATCTGGAACACCAGGTTGCGGTTGGCGATCATGGCCCCCTTGGGGGCGCCCGTTGTTCCCGAGGTATAGACAAGAAAAGCGATGTCGTCGGGCTGGCCGGCATCAATCGATTGCTCGAAGCTGTCCGGGTTTTGCCTGGCCAGCTCCTGCCCATGTGCCACAAACTGCGCGAAATCGGTGACCATGGGATCATCAAGGCCGCGCAGGCCCTTGAGGTCCATGATGACAATGCGGCGCAGCAGCGGGCAGGCGTTGCGTACGGCAACTACCTTGTCGTACTGCTCCTGGTTCTCGACAAACAGAACCCGCACTTCGGCATCGACGAGGATGAATTGCACCTGTTCCGGCGAAGCGGTGGGATAGACGCCGGTAGTGAGGATACCCATGCACTGGGCACCCATGTCGGCGTACAGCCATTCCGGGCGATTTTCGGACAGCACGGCGATGGCCTGGCCGCGCTGCACGCCGCAGCCAGCCAATGCCAGTCCGATGGCGCGTGCATGGTCGTAGTAGCTGCTCCAGGTGGTTGACGACCAGATGCCTTTTTTCTTGTGCCGCAAGGCGGGCTGGCCGGCCCATTCGCGGCAACGGGCGCGGAACAGCTTTTGTGCTGTGTCGTGGCCGCAGGCGCCTGGCGGGGAAGATGTAGTGGTGGTCATGTTAGGGTTTACCTCCACGTCTTGCGTCTTTTCCAGCGCTGTTTTTGCCCGTCTTCACGGTCCGCGTTCGCAGCTGCACCGCCGAGGTAAAACTCCTTGACGTCTTCTTTTTCCATGAGTTCTGCGCAGGTGCCGGCAGCCACGATGCGGCCCAGCTCCATGATGTAGCCGTCATTTGCCGTAGCCAGCGCAATCGCGGCATTTTGCTCAACGACCAGGATGGCGGTGCGCAGCTCGGTGTTGATGCGTTTCACGATTGAAAATATTTCGCGCGTCAGCAGCGGCGACAGGCCCAGTGAGGGTTCGTCAAGCAGCAGCACGGCGGGCCGCGCCATCAGGGCGCGGCCGATGGCCAGCATCTGCTGCTCGCCGCCGGACAACAAGCCTGCGTGCTGGTCCTGGCGTTCCAGCAGGCGCGGAAACCACTCAAAAATGCGCGCCAGATCAGCCGCCATGCCCTCCCGGCTACTGCGTGCGAAGCTTCCCATCATCAGGTTTTCGCGCACAGACAGAAAAGGAAAAACCTGGCGCCCTTCCGGCACCAGCACCACACCGCCGCGGGCGACCTGGTCGGGGTCCTGTCCGTGGATGGCGCGTCCTTCGAACTCAACGCTGCCCTTGAACGGGTCAATGACACCGGCGATGGTGTTGAGCAAGGTGGTTTTTCCGGCGCCGTTGGCGCCGAGTACAGCCACGATGTGTCCGGCCTGTATTTCCAGATTGATACCCTTGATGGCATTGACGGGGCCGTACCAGGTCTCCAGGTTCCTGACGGCGAGGATGGGCTGGGTCATGGCCATCGTTGCGTTGTGCTTGTCGTTGTTGTGCTTCATGTCCGGCATTCCTCAGGCCCCCAGGTAGGCTGTGATGACGGCCGGGTCAGCCTGCACCTCTTCGGGTGTGCCCAGGGCCAGCACCTGGCCCATGTTCATGCAGAGTACGCGGTCAGCCGCTTCGGAAACCAGGGACATGTCATGTTCGACCATGATGACAGTGATGCCGAGGTCTTTCTGGATGTCGTCAATCCAGAAGGCGAGCTCGCGGGTCTCTTCAGGGTTCAGTCCCGACGCCGGCTCGTCAAGCAGGAGCAGGCGGGGCTGGGTAGCCAGCGCCCGCGCCAGTTCCACCACCTTGCGCACACCGTAAGGCAAGCCGGCAACAGGGCTGTTGCGGTGCGGCATCAGGTCCAGCAGTTCGATGACGTCTTCCACATGCGCACGCGACTGCTCTTCTGCAGCGCGCACGCCGGGTGTCCAAAGGCACTGTGAAACAAAACTGCCATGCCCGAAACGATGCCGGCCCAGCAGCAGGTTATCGAGCACGGTTCCGCCCTCGAACAGCTCAATGTTCTGGAAGGTGCGGGCAATGCCGCTGCGCACGACCATGTGACGCGGCAGGCTGCTGATTTCCTGGTCTTCGAATGCCACGCTGCCCGAAGTTGGGTCGAAGACGCGCGTGATGACGTTGAGCAGGGAAGTCTTGCCTGCGCCGTTGGGGCCGATGATCGCAAACACTTCGCCCTGCTCCACATCGAAGCTGACGTTGCCTATGGCCTGCACGCCGCCAAAACGCAGCGACACATCCCTGACTGCGAAGAGGCTCATTTGTAGCGCTCCGACTTCATATAGGTTTTGCCGCGTTTGAACATGTCCTTGCGGTACAGCGGGAAGGTCTGCAAAAAAGCCTTGAACTTGATCCAGCGGCCATTGAGGCCTTTGGGCTCGAACAGCACAAACAGGGCGAGCACCAGCCCGAACACGAATATTTCCAGGCCGAATTGTTTTGAAATCTGCTCAGGCAGCATCGGCTTGATGCGGGAAATAAAGGTCGGCAGCATGCTGATCAGGACCGCGCCCAGGATGGCGCCGCGCAGGGAGCCGAGTCCGCCTATGGTGACCATCAGCACCAGTTCCAGCGAAAGGATCAACCCGAACCCTTCGGGTGTCAGAAACCGCACGTGGTGTGCCAGCAGGGCGCCGGCCAGGCCGGTCACCGCAGCGGAAATGACGAAGGCCAGCACCTTGTAGCCCGACACCCAGATGCCCAGGCTGTAGGCAGCGGCCTCGGAGTCGCGCACTCCCATGAACGCGCGCCCGGTTTTGGCTCTAAGCAGGTTGACCAGGCCCAGCAGCACCGCTGCCAGTACGGCCAGGCACAGGTAATAAAAAGCGTGCAGGCTGGACAGATCCAGACCCAGAAACACCGGCTTTTGAACGGTCAAGCCGTTGAAGCCGCCCGTGACACTGCTCCAGTGCCCGATCACATGTTCCGACAGGATTGCAAACGCCAGCGTCACCATGGCCAGGTAGAGGCCGGACACACGGATGGCGGGCAGGCCTATGACCAGGCCGATCAGGCCGGTGATACCGGCCGCCAGCACGATAGCCAGCGCAAACGGTACGCCCTGGGAGAGCATCCAGCTGTGTACGTAAGCCCCTATCGCTAGGAACGCCGAATGCCCCAGCGATACCTGGCCGGTGTAGCCGACCAGGACCATGAGGCCCAGGCTCGCGACACACATGATGAACAGGTAGGAAATCTCGCCTACATAATATTTGGGCAATAGCCACGGTGCGGCCAGCAGCGCCAGCACAAGCAGGGCGTAGGCAATGCGCCCGGGTGAATAACGCAGCAGCGCATGGCTGTCGCGGTAGGAGGTGTCATAGGGAAATTGCATGGTTGTGTTGCCTGCTCAGACGCGCCGGCCGTGGGCTTCACCCAGCAGACCACGTGGCCAGAGGATCAAAACGCCGATCAGCACCAGGTAAGCCATGGCGTCCTTGAAACCGTCCGGCAGGTACACCCCGGCGAACTGTTCTATCAGTCCCAACAGCAAGCCGCCGACGATGGCCCCGGGGATGCTGCCAAAGCCGCCCAGCACCACGGCGGCCAGGGCTTTGAGCACGATGATCCACAAGCCGATATCCACGAGTGCGGTCGGTGCGAGCAGGAGGCCGCATACGGCAGCCACGGCGCCGGAAATGGCCCATACCAGCGACGTGACCCGCTTGACCCGGATGCCGTTGAGGTAGGCTGCGAGCTGGTTCTGCGATGCAGCCTGGATGGCGACACCGAGCGTGGTCTTTTTCAGGAACCAGAACAGCAGCAGCGTGATCACAAGCGCAGCGGCCACAATCACCAGGCTGAGGTCACTGACAATGATGGGTCCCAGCTGGGTTTTCTGGTCGCTCCATGGTGTCGGGTAGGTGCGTGACTGGGGGCCGAAGACCATGCTCACCAGCCCCCGCAACATAAAGGCGATGGCGATCGTCAGCATGACGCCTGCAAATTGCGGCTGGCCGACGATGAGGCGCATCACACGCGCATCAATGATCCAGCTCAGCGCGGCCGCCAATGCCACCGTGCACAGTGCTGACAGCCAGAACGGCCATCCGAGTCCCACGATCAAACCCCAGCCGACGAATGACGAGGCCATCAGCACATCGCCGTGCGCGAAATTCAGCACTTCCGTGGCCTTGTAAGTCAGGACCAGGCCCAGGGCCACCAGCGCGTAAATCGCTCCAATGGCCATGCCATTGATCGCGAGTTGAATAACCTGGACCATTTCCTGGTTCATGCAAAAAAGCGCTTGTCGCGGGCCATGGCAGTGGTGTTGAAGTTCACGGTTGTCTCCTTGTTTCAGCTTGTCCGGCATGAAAGCCGGGTTGCCCGAATCCGTTCCGCTGCATGCGGTGGTTCGACAGGTCCTGAATTTAAATCATTAGTCTGGATAAGAAAGTGATACTTGCCCGAATAGGGTAATTACTGGCAGGGTTCCGGACCGGCGTTGCCTGCAGGCAGGTGGCGTTTCAGTCCATCCGTTCAATGACCATGGCACTGGCCACGCCGGCCGCACCGCAAATCGAAATACAACCGTAGCGGCCCTTGCGGTGCTCCAGTTCGTCGAGCAACACACTGATCAGCGCAGCACCTGTGCAACCCATGGCATGCCCGATGGCGATGGCGCCGCCGTTGACATTGAGCTGATCGTGGCCGACCTGCATTTCATCCATGAAATGCAGCGCCATGGCGGCGAAGCCTTCGTTGATTTCGAACAGGTCCATGTCCCCCGGCTGCAGTTGTGCTCGCGCCAGTGCCAGCCGGGCGGCATCAACGGTTCCCGTGAGCGCCAGTGTCCGGTCCGAACCGGTATCGGCAAATCCGAGAATACGTGCGCGCGGTTTGATTTTTGCGCGGGAGAGCGCGGCCTGTGACCCGACCAGTACGGCAGCTGCGCCATCTGCCATGGCGGGAGAGTTGCCTGCGTGGTGCACATGATGAATCGCCGGCAACTGGTAGCGCCGGCACAGCTGCGCGTCCCATCCTGCGTCGCCGCCCTTGGCGCCCCATTGCGCGAATGCTGCTTGCATCGTTGCAAGGGACTGCGCCGTGGTGGACGGACGTATGTTTTCATCATGTTCCAGCAGTACCTGGCCGTTGTCTCCCGTGACGGAAAACATGGAGAGTGATGGCCCGCGCGCAGCAGCGGCAGCGGCGCGCTGTTGCGATGTGGCCGCATAGGTGTCCAGCATCTCACGGGTATAGCCGCGCTGGGTGGCGATGGCATCGGCGGCAATGCCTATGGGCACCAGATGCGCAAGCGCCTGCAATTCGCTGTCATGGGTAAGCGGTCCCAGGTCGCTGCCCATGGGCACGCGCGACATCATTTCGACACCGCCGCCTACGGCCAGTGTGTCGCCATGAAGAGCCTGGAGGGCCGCAAAGTTGGTTGCGGACAGGCCGGAGGCGCAGTAGCGGTTAAGCGTCACCGCCGATACGCTGTCGCTCCAGCCCGCAAGCGGCAGGGCCAGTGTCCCCACGCTGGTGCCCTGGTCGCCGGTTTGTGACACGCAGCCAAAAATCGCATCGCTGACCTGTGCCGTGTCTACTGAGCTGCGTTGGGCCAGGGTTTGCAAGGCCTGCGCCAGCAACACGGCCGGCTTGATGCCCTTGAGGCTGCCTTTGTCATTGCCTTTGCCGCGCGGCGTACGTACCGCCTCCGCGATATATGCGTGGGTCATGGTGTGCTTTCGTCTTTCACAAGTGTTGAATGTTCCTGTACCAGCCTGGCGAATGAGTCATTGGCCGTGGCATAGCTGTTCAGCGCCTGGGTTTGCAGGGCATGCACCGCGTCCGCGATGCCATCCTGCTCCTGCAACCTGGCCCCGGTTTCCCCGATGCCGGCGCGGCGCAACAGGCCGGCACCGCTGACCAGCACTTCGCCGCTGACATCACAGGATTCACCGGCCAGCCAGCCAACAAGGGGTGCGACATATGCCGGGTCAAACAAACGGGCCATGTCACCCGTCATATAAGGGGCTGTCATCTGCGAATAACCGTAAGGTGCGATGACGTTGACCCGAATGCCGTTGCGTTGTCCCTCGACCGCCAGTGCCCGCATCAGCCCGATCACGGCTGCCTTGGCTGCGGAATAGGCTGCCTGCCCGTAGTTGCCGTACAAGCCAGCGCTTGATGCGGTCAGTATGACCCGGCCATAGGATTGCTTGACCAGATAGGGCCAGGCTGCATGTGCCAGGTGCAGGTTGCCAAAAAAACCGATATCGAATATCTGGCGAAAATCCGCCATGCTTTGCTTCTGAAAACTGCTGGCCTTGTCTACTCCGGCATTGGCCACGACGATATCGAGCCGGCCAAAGTGTGCGTGGGCTTGTTGCACCATGGCCTCACCGCTGTCCGGGTCACGGACATCGCTCCAGTTGGCTTCTGCCACACCGCCTGCTGCGCGTATGGCGTTGACGGTTTGCATTGCGGAGGTTTGCGCATCCGCCTCTCCCGCGTGGCGCCGGTTATTGACAAGGACAGATGCGCCCCTGCTCGCCAGGTGAAGTGCGTAGGCCCGCCCCAGCCCTTTGCCGGCCCCTGTCACGATGGCGCTGCGCCTCTGCAAATCACTGGATGCAGGCATCACGGTTTGCTCCATGGAAAAAACCTGGGTACGCTGGCCATGTAGGTGGCGTACGCCGGTTTGGTCTTGGCCATGTAACGCTCCTGCATGGGCGTGGCCGAGCCGCTGCTCATGAACCAGGTGACGTAAAGCGGGCACACCAGTGCGACCCAACCCCAGGGGTGGACAAGCCCGAGTGCCCCGAAGCTCCACCAGATCATGGCCTCGCCGAAATAGTTGGGGTGGCGCGAAAGAGCCCAGAGGCCGGTGTCCAGCACCTTGCTGCGGTCCGTGCGGGTTCTTTTGAAGCGCTCGAGCTGCATGTCGCTGCCAGCCTGAAAAACAAATCCCGTCGCAAACAGCAGCAGAGCCAGAACGTGTTGCCAGCCGAATGCCGCTGGCCCGGCCGCTACAGCCATGATGAGGCCTAGCGACCATAACCAGACCAGTACGCCTTGTGTGGCAAACACCTGGAAAAAGCTCCACCACCACCATTGTTTGCCGAAGCGCGTACGCCATGCCGCGTAGCGTTTGTCTTCGCCGTGCCCGAGGTTGCGGATTCCGATATGGGCCGCCAGGCGGACACTCCACAAACCTGGCAATACCAGTGTCACGATCTCATGCGCCGACCAGGTGCCGCGCAGGCCGAGCAATACCGCCACCGGCAGGAAGGCCGTCAACGGGTAGGCGATGTCCATGATGCTGGCGTCGCGCACAGCAAGACTCAGCAGCCAGACCAGTGTCATCCAGGCCGCGACGATCAGCCCGGCGCGCAGATAGAGCGACAAAAAGTCGTGCAGTGCAGGTGACGGGGCCGACAGCAACCAGGCCAGTACCAGCAGCAACGCCGCGATGGGGAAGATGAAATCACGCGGGGCGCCTATGCGCAGTTCGGCACGGCGGCCAAAAACCAGCAGGCCGGCAATCCAGACGAACCACAAAACAGCAGCCAGGGTCAACAATTGCAATGTCATGAATTTTTCCAGTCGAACGTAAGTTGCATGCGGCGGCTCTTTACAGGCCGCTCAACAATCCGTCACGGACAGCAGAGCCATTGGCCCAGCATGAATGGGTGCCGCTGCACAGCTTGTGCGGCAACTCGATGCGGCATACCGGACCTTCGGAAAAACGTTTGCTGTCGATCAGCAGCGCCTCGGAGCGCTGGGTGTTCTCGTTGGTGATGAAAGTCACCAGGTAGCCATCGTCTTCGTCCTTGGCGTTGATGCGCGGGGCGAACGGTGCTTCGCTGGCGTATTGCCCATCCGGCAGGCGAATCTCCCACGACTCGCCGGTCAGCAGGTCGTGTTTGACATAACCATGGAACAGGAACCAGCCCGGCACCTGCACTGCGCTGTAGGCATAGCGGTATTTGCGTCCGGCGTATTGCTGGTTGATCATGCCGAACTCCAGCGTGCGATCGTCCAGTCTTTGTTCGGTCGTTTTGCCGGTGGCCAGGTTGAAGCGCCAGCGGTGCAGGCGGGTTTTCATCTTGTACTGGTCCAGGTAGGACATCATGCGTTCGTAGCCCTTGGGGGCACCCGAGAAATTCTTTGGTTCCGGCTCTTCCTCGAAATACCCGTCCAGAATAATCTCGTCGCCTTCTTCATAGGCGTTCAGCCAGTGCAGCACAAAGGTCGGCGCTGCTTCGAACCAGCGGATGTCCTGCGGCTGGCCCCGCCGCGGGATGATGGCAAAGCGTGAGGCCTGCTCGGGATGAAACTTCACCACGTGTTTGCCTTCCTTGAGCAGCTCCGGGTCCCAGTACAGCGGGAAGTCGTTCAGGATGGCGTAGTTTTCCGAGAAGCACATGTCGTGCGGCAGGCGCGGCCCCGGCAGCGGAACCGGTACGTAATGCACCAGCTTGTCATGTTTGTCCACCACGCCGTAGTGCATGTAGGGGGCATGCTTGGAGTAGTTGAAAAACAGCATCTCCCCGGTGGCTTCATCCACCTTCATATGGGCCGATATGCCGTCCAGTGGCGACCAGGACGGAATCCCGAGCTGTTCCAGCGTAAAGGGGTCAAGCCGGTAGCCTTCGCCGCACTGGTAATAGGAGGTCAGGGCCTTGCCTGCGTGCACCACCACATCGGTGCTGGACGCATCCTTGATGGAGCCGTGCGCCCCCCAGCCGGGCCTTGACGACAGCGAGGGGGCTTCCATCAGGCCGGCCCACAGGCGTTTGCCCGCTTCCTGCTCGGCCGTCAGTCCCTTGGTCTGGACAAAGCGGTTGCGGTATGTGGCCTGTCCGTCCTTGAAGGTGATCATATGAATCATGCCGTCGCCGTCAAACGGGTGGTAACGGCCGATCGACTGGTACACCGGGTTCTGGGTGTTGCGCAGGTACACGCCGTCGATATCGTCCGGAATACGGCCTTCCAGGACACGCATGTCGGTGGCGTTGACCTCTTCCATCAGGGGCGTCCAGGCACCGTTGAGGTAGGGGTGGTCGCCGGGTTCGATATTGCCTGAAAGGCGACGAATCAGTTCAGTGGGCATGCATATCTCCTGCAATAACTCAGTCGTTGCCGCGTGCCACGACAAAACTCACCACGGTGGCAAAGGAGCCGCCTATGTTGAGTGTCTGTATGCGCCGTGCACCGTCGATCTGGCAATCACCTGCCTGGCCGGTGACCTGCCGTGCCGCGTCCAGCAGCATGCGCGCGCCTGTTGCGCCCACCGGATGGCCGCAACCGATCAGGCCGCCGCTCATGTTCACCGGCAACCGCCCGCCGCGTTCGATGGAGCCGTCTTCAACCGCCTGCCAGCTCTGGCCGGGCGGGGTGAGCCCCAGGTGATCTATGGCGATGTATTCGGTCGTGGTGAAGCAGTCGTGGGTTTCTATGCCGTCCATGGCATCTATGCCGGCGACACCTGCACGTGCCCAGGCTTCTTGGATGGTTTGCCGCAGGTGCGGGAATACGTAGCTTTCTCCGCGGCTGCGTTCGAACTTGTCGAGCAGGCGCAGGCCTGCATTGCGATGGCCCCAACCGGCAATGCGCGGCAACCGGGCCGTATCCAGGCCGTGCTCACGCGCAAAGCGCCCGGAGGCCAGCACCACAGCGCAGGCGCCGTCAGTGACCTGCCCGCAATCCTGGCGCCGGCTGCCCGGTTCAATCATGGGGTTGGCCTCGTCATCGTCGGTAAAGCTGGCGGGCTCGAAATTCCATTTGCGGGTTTGTGCCAGCGGATTGCGTTTGGCGTTGCCATAGTTGAGTTCGGCAATCCGGTTGAGGTACTTGCGGTCCAGCCCGTAGCGCCGTTCGTATTCCTGGGCCGCCAGGCCAAACGCGGCGGGCCACATGAATTTGCAATCGATGTCTTCGTGCCCCTGCCAGGAGGCCGAGTTCTGGTTCTGTGATGCCGCATCGCCGGGCAGGTTCTTGAGCTCTTCTGCGCCTACCACCAGCACGCAGTCGTAGCGGCCCGCCTCGATCTCGGCCATGGCCGACAATACGGCCAGCGAGGAGGACGCGCACGCGCCCTCGTGGCGCATCGCCGGTACACCCCACAACTCGGGCACCACCTGCGCAACCATGGCGCCCAGATGTGCCTGCTGGCGCTGCAACTCTCCGAAGGCGTTGCCGACATGAATGCTCTGGATCGCCGACGCGTTGACTTCGCTGGCTGCCAGCGCGCCCAGCGTGGTTTCGCGCATCATGTCCGAGATGTCCTGGCCCTGGCGCGACCAGACCCTGGCGAAATCGGTCTGGTGGCCGCCGAGAATGAAAACTGGCTCGCTCATGGCGTTCTCCTCAAAGGGCTAATTGAATAGGACAATTGCGTGATGCGCTGTGTGGCCTGGGCATATTCATGTGCAAGCCGGTCCACCACCTTGGCCAGTGGCTCGACGGACTTGATGGCGCCCACGCCCTGGCCGGCGGCCCAGACGTCCATCCATTTTTTGCCGGCAAAGGTCTGGCTGCTGTCATAGTTGCGGCCTGGCGCTGCAGGCATGTTGTCCGGGTCCAGGCCATTGCTGCGCAGCGAGGGCTTGAGCCAGCTCGCTGCCGTGCCGGTGACGCCGGCGCTGACGATCAGGTCATCCACGGTGCTGTCCACCAGCATCTGCTTGTATTCGGCCTGCGCCAGGCTTTCGGCCACCGGGATGAAACGTGTACCCATGTAGACGTAGTCGGCACCGCTGGCGATGGCACCGGCAACGCCCCAGCCGTCGCTGATGCCGCCGCCCACAATCACGTGGCCGTCAAAGAACTCGCGCACCGCGCTGACAAAGGCAAATGGCGAGAGCGATCCGGTGTGCCCGCCGGCACCGGCTGACACGCAGGCGAGGCCGTCGGCGCCCGCGGCCACCGCTTTTTTTGCAAGTGTGATGCTGATGACATCGGCAAACACCAGTCCGCCGTAGGCGTGCACCACTTCGATGGCAGGCTTGGGGCTGCCCAGCGCCGTGACGACGATGGGCGGCTTGTACTTGGCGATCAGTTCCAGGTCTTGCTGAAGCCGGGTGTTGGAGGAATGCGTGACAAGGTTGGCGCACCACGGGCCTATGGTGGCGGCGGGCTGCTCGTCACGTGCTCGGGCCAGGCCTTCGGTGATCTGTTTCATCCACGCATCCAGTGTATCTATGGGGCGCGCGTTGGGCGTGGGAAAGGCACCTATGATGCCGGCCTTGCAGGCGGCGAGCACGAGGTCCGGGCCGGAAATCAGGAACATGGGGGCCGCGAAGACGGGGAGGCGGAGCTGGAAGGATGATTTGGTCATTGAAAGGTTTTGAAATTGCCGATGAAGGGTTGAGGCGAGGCAAGCGCTGGCTACGTCATTTATTCCGTTGCCCTGAAGCCGGAAATCTTGACTGCCTCCGCCCAGCGTTTGGAGTCGGCCTGGGCAAATTTTGTGAACTCCTGCGGTGTGGACGGCAGGGTCTCGAAGTCCATGGTGCGCCACTTGTCCTTGATTTCGGCGGATTTCAGGATGCGCACCAGGTCTGTATTGAGCTTGCCAATCACTGCCTCGGGCGTGCCGGCAGGCGCTACGATCGCGGCCCAGATGTAGATTTCCAGATCCGGAAAGCCCTGCTCGCGGAAGGTCGCGACGCCCGGCATGAGCGGCGAGCGTTGCGGGCTGGTCACGGCCAGTACCTTGACCTTGCCGGCATCCATGTGCGGTTTGACGGCCAGTAGCGGCAAAAAGGCTGCGTTGACCTGGCCGCCCACGAGGTTTTGCACCGCAGGTGGTGTGCCATTGAAGGGGACATGAATCATGTCGATGCCGGCACGCTGGTTCAGGATCACGCCCGAGAAGTGCGAGGAGTTGCCAGCGGTGAACGAGGCGAACGAGACCTTGCCCGGATGCGCCTTGGTCCAGGCGATGAACTCCTGGAGGTTGTTGGCGGGCACACTGGCATTCACGGCCATGACCATCGCCGCACCGAGGAAATTGGTCACGGGCCTGAAGCTCTTCTCCGGGTCGTAGGGCAGCCTGGCGAAGGTATGCGGGTTGATGGTGAACATGCTGGTGTTGGCCAGCAGCAGGGTGTAGCCATCGGGTAGCGCTGCCATCACCGTTTGCGCAGCGATGATGCCGGAGCCGCCAGGCTTGTTGTCGATCAGCATGGGCTGGCCGGTGTTTTTCTTGAACTCCTCAGCCACCAGGCGCAGTGCGGTGTCCAGTGTGTTGCCCGCGGCGAACGGGACGACAATGCGCACAGGTTTGTCGGGATAGCTCTGGGCCCGGGCGGCGGGCAGGGTTGCGGCCAGCGGCAGGGCGCCAAGCGCCTGCAATACATTGCGTCGTTTCATGGTTTTGTCTCCTGACGGGTAAGAGGTGTCTACAACAATGTTTTGATCAATGCGGCTACGCTGGCCGGTTGTTCCATCAGGGCCATATGGCCCGCGTTGTCGATCAGCGCCAGCCGCGCGCCTGGAATCAGCGCGGCAAGTTCTTCCGAGAGCACTGGTGGTGTGACCTTGTCCTCGCGTCCGCATATCACCAGGGTCGGCGTGTCGAGGCGCGCCAGCAATGCACGGTGGTCGCTTCGGTCCTGGATGGCGCGGTTCTGCCGGATCGCGGTTTCGCTGTCCACACCCAGCATGACCTCGCGGATCTGCGCCATCAGCGCGGCGTCTTCGCGGCTCGTAGCGTGCGTGGCGAACTGCGTCACACCATCCACCACCTTGCTGTAGTCACGGCCGATGGCCGTGATGGTTTTTTCGCGCATCACGGCACCTTCAGGCGATTCCGGCCGCGCTGAAGTGTCCAAAAGGGCCAGGGCGCTTATCTTCCGCGCGGGACCAGCTAGCATTTCGATAGCAACATAACCGCCCATCGAAAAACCACAGAGTACCAGTGGTACGCCGGGCGGCAGGTCAGCCACCTGGGTCCAGGCCTCCCGGGCCATCTGAGCGATCGACGGCTGGGTCAGTACATTGGCGACGCGCACCTCGGCCCCCTCACGCAGGCGGTCGGCCACGCCGTCCCAGACCTGGGCCGTATTGAGCATGCCAGGGATCAGCAGCAGCACGGGCTTCATGCTGTTTCCTTTTGGGGTGACGTGGCCAGTGCCTTGGCCTGCTCGCGCAGTTCACGCTTGAGGATCTTGCCCACCGGGTTGCGCGGAAGGGCTTGCAGTGGCAGCAGGTACTCGGGCAGCTTGTAGACGGCCACACGTTTGTTTTCACGCAGGAAGTCGTTGATGGCGTCCAGGCTCACGCTCTCGCCGTCGGAGGCAACCACGCAGGCGCACATCTTCTCGCCCAGCACCTCGTCCGGAACGCCGACCACGGCGGCTTCGCGCACGCCGGGACAGGCCAGCAGCAGGTTCTCGATTTCTTCGGACGAGATGTTGACACCGCCGCGAATCACGAGATCCTTGGAGCGGCCCACATAGCGGTAGTACTGCAGTTTGTCGCCGGCGATCTCGAACAGGTCGCCGGTTTTGTAAAACCCCTGCTCGTCAAAGGCGCGCTGGCTGAGCTCCGCTGCGTTGTAATAGCCGCTGAAAATCGTCGGGCCGGCAAAACGGAGCTCCCCTGCAATGCCTGCTTTGGTGATCTCCTGGCCGGATAGCAGGTCCACCAGCCGTGTCCTGATTTTGCGGGTGGTCGAGATGCTCCAGTCGTAGCCTGTGACACCGGCGCGCGGGAAGAATCCGGCGCGCAGGGCGGGGTCGGGGATGTCGATGTGGTTGCCCGAAAGTGCTGCGCCTTCGTTGGAGCCGAAATAGTTGACGATCTGTACGCCGTACTTTTCCTGGAAGCCGCGCACCATCCAGTCCGACAGGGGGGCAGAACCCGAACCGATGCGGCCCAGCCGCTTGAAGTCTATGCCTGCGAGCAGTGCTTCGTTCTGCAGCAGCATGTTGAGGATGGCCGGCGGCGCCACGGTGTAGTCGATGCGCTCTTCGCGCAACTGCTGCAGGAACACCGGCAGCGTAAATGGCTGGTGTTGCACTACCGTGCCTCCAAGCACAAGCCAGGTGGCGAACGCCGTGGAGACACCCGCCATGTTGACCAGCGGAAACGGATTGAGCAGGCGTGCCTGTGGACGGATTTCGCCTGCCTCGATGATGGAGGGCGCGATGATCAGCCATTCATTGTGGCTGCGCGGCACCCCTTTGGGCGTGGCTTCGGTGCCCGATGTCCAGCAGATGGTGAAAACATCGTTGGCGCTAACATTGGCTGCACGTTCTGCCTGCGCAAGCTGCAGGCGGTCGTTTTCGCTGACAGGGCTTTGGGTCTGCACCGCGATGTTGATCGCACCTTCGGGCATGCCGCCGCTGGCATCGTCGCCCCATGCGAGAACCGTTTTGAGCGACTTGTGGGAAGTCGTGAGCTCGGCATACATGGCGGCGGCGCCATGCCCGCCGTCGGGTTTCCCGATGCGCGCGAAGGTCGCCACCGCCACGGCTTTTGTCATGGACAGGACATGGCCCAGCTCGTGTTCGCGGTATTGCACGGGCACGGGGGTGACGATCACGCCCAGCCGGGCACAGGCCAGGTAGACCACAAACTGCTCCACGCAGTTGGGCATCTGCATGACCAGCACATCGTCACGTCGAATGTTCTGCTTGAGCAACAGCAGGCAGAAGCGGTCAACCTCGTCTGCCAGGCCGGCCCAACTGAGCCGGCGCGGCGTGCCGTGCGCGAAGTCTGCACGATTGGGTGCATCGACAACTGCTTCGGCATCAGGCCGCTCGCGCAGGTTGTGTACGAATAAATCCCACAAGGTTTGTGTTCCCCACCAGCCGCGCCCGGTGTAGTCGTTGATTTTTGCTTGTGGAATAAGAATCATGGTGCCTGTCTCTGTCTCTAATTTCTATGGGTTGCCGCGCAGCGCCTGGTTGTGGTGTTGGGGTTCAATAACCGCGCTTTATCCGCTCGTCACTGACCCAGGTGGCATGAAAACCATTGGGCACACGTTGCGGCAGTTTGATGCGTGCGACCGGCCCCTGTGCGATGTCCTTGGCGTCGAAAACCGTCACGTAGGACGCTTTTTTCTCGTCATCCCACATGAAGCCCACGAGGTAGCCGTCGTCCTCTTCTTTCCAGTTGTCCTTGGGCGCGAAAGGTGCTTCGCTGAACCATTTGTTCACGCCTTCGTGGTAGCTGGTGCAGCTGTTCCGCTCCAGGTCGTAGCGCACGACGCCGCAAAAGCGCGGGTCTTCGGCCCGGTTGCTGCGGCCCATCAGCACGTTCCATGAGTAACGTGTTTTGTAGCCCTGCATCCACGAGTTGATGGCCGGGAACTCCTGGTTCACGATGTCGTCGATGACACGCTCCCTGGTCTGGCCGGTGCGCAGGTTGAAGCGCCACTCATAGAACATGAAGTCGTGTTCAAGGTTGGCCAGCATCTTGGGGAAACGCTCTACCTCCAGCTTGCCGCGCTCATCGCGCGGCAGGCGGAACGGCGTGCCGGTCATTACGATCTCTATGCCGCCGTGGCCGTCATCTTCTTCCCAGGCGTTGGACACGTGGTACATATAGGTCGGCTTGGCTTCAAACCAGCGGATCTGCTCCGGTGTGCCATGACGCGGGATGACACCGAAGCGTGACGGCAGTGTGTGGTGGAACTTGAGCTTGTGGCGGCCAGCCGCAAAGGCGTCCATGTCGTAGAACAGCGGCAGGTCGTGCACAACGGTGTAGTTTGCCGTGATGGCCATGTCGTGCGGCAGGCGCGGCCCGGGCAGTTGCACCGGCATGAAGGTCTTGAGCGCGCCATGCCGGTCCATCACGCCGTAGTGCATGTAGGGCGCTTCCTTGCCGTAAGCAAAAAACAGGAACTCGCCTGTGCGCTCATCCACCTTGGAGTGCGCCGATATCGGCAGGCCTTTGAGGCGTACATCCATATCGAGCTTGCCGACAGTGGACAGGTCGCCGGGGCGCACCTGGTACACCGCGCCGCCCAGGTACCACATGGACACCAGGTTACCGGCATAAAACTTGACGTCTGTGTTCGACGTGTTTTTCATGGGCATGTCCGGCCTGTCCTTGCGTGGCGGGTCCTTGATGCCTTGCCACAGGGCCGAGCCGGCCGCGAGTTCCTCCTGCAGGCTGTCGGTCATGACCCAGCGGTTCTGGTACAGGACCTTGCCGCCTTCAAAACGCACGGCGTGCAACATGCCGTCACCGTCGAACCAGTGGTAGCGGCCCGGTGCCTCGAAGCGGCGGTTGGGACCATTGCGTACATACATGCCGGTCAGGTCCTTGGGGACTTCGCCTTCGATGTCTGTCAGCTCCAGCGTGAGCTCCTGCTCGATGGGCTCAAAGCCCCCGTTCAGTACCGGAATTTCGTTAAAACCCATGGTGTTCTCCTTCAGGAAGTGGCGGCCGTTGGGGCCGTGGGTGCAGGGCGGCGCGATTGCGTGATGCAGAAGCGGCCGGCTACAAAGGCAAGGTTGGTCAGCGAGGCGTTGCCGGCCGGGTTCAGGCCGGTCACGTGGTAATCGCTGTAGGCGGCCGCAAAATTCAGCGGCATGGGACCGGTGAGGTTGATGGTGAGCTGGGCACCCGCACGGGCATAAGTGCGTTCTGCCTGCGCGATGTAGCTTTCGTCTGTGGAATACAGGAAGGCCGTCAGCCCGCCGAACTGTTTTGCGTCGTTTGTTGCCTGGTGCAATGCGTCCTCTGCGTCGTCACAGGCAATCACGAAGCTGATCGGGCCGAAACGCTCTTCGCCATACAGGTCACGTTCACTTTTGCCAACTTTGAGCATCAGCGGTGTCGTGGTGCGGGCATTGCTGAAGTCAGGGTGGATATAGGACTGTGGTTCAAGCAGTACCTCGCCGCGTTTTGCGCCTTCCTGCTTCATTTGATCCAGCAGCGCGAGTGTTTGGGCTGACTGGATGGTCGCCAGGATCATCGATGCCTTTTTCGCATCGCCGGTCAGCCCGGCCACAGCCGCTGCAAGGCGGCGTGCCACTTCGCCCAGCGCGACTGTGCCCTGCGGCGTTTTGACGCCTTCCGCCGGTATATAGATGTTCTGCGGGCTGGTACACATTTGCGCACTGAACATGCACAGCGTGGTGGCGAGGCTGCGCAAGGCGGCATCCAGGTCTTCGGCAGACTCCAGCACCACGGTATTGCACCCGGCGGTCTCGGTGAAGCTCAGGGCCGGATGCGCGTTCTGCTCAACCCATTGGCCAAAACGCACGCTGCCGGTGAAATCGACGATGGCTGTCTTGGGGTGTTTGACCAATACCTTTCCGATGGGCTCGGCTGTCGTGTCCAGCGCCATGGTGACCAGGTTGGCATCGAAGCCTGCGCGCGCAAGTACTTCGCGAAATACCCGCACCGAGATAGCCATGGGCAGCACCGTCGCAGGGTGGGGTTTGACGATCACTGCGTTGCCGGTGGCCAGGCTGGCCATCATCGACGGCCAGGCGTTCCAGGTGGGAAAGCTGGCGCATGAAAAACAGACGGCAACGCCGCGCGGCACCAGGCGGTAGGTTTTGTCAAGAGCGATGTGTGCTGAGCCGAACTGGCGCTCCCAGCGGCTGGTTGACGTGACGGCCTGCATGGCCTGGTGCGCATAGACCAGTGCCTCGATGCCGCGGTCCAGCGCGTTCACACCCGAGCCTGCATAAGCCATGTTGTAGCTCTGGCCGGCAGTGTGCATGACGGCTTGTGCGATCTCGAAAAGGTGTTCCCGGTAGATCGTGTCCAGCACCTCCATCAGCACGCCGATGCGCGTCTCAGCCGATGCATCGGCCCAGCGCGGGATGGCTGCCTCGGCGGCATCGAACAAGGTGTCTACATCTGCGTGCGGGTAGCGTATGCCCAGGGCCTGCTGTGTGTAGGGCGAGATTTCCTCACCGGTTTCACCAATCGTGCCCGGTTGGTCCAGCGTAAAACGTGTACCCAGATGCGCCTGGTATGCAGCCAGTCCTGTCGCCTGTGCCTCGGTCGCGTTGGGGTATTTTTGCGGAAGCTCTGGGAATGGGCTCCAGCAATGCCGCTCCCTGCAGGCGAGCCGGGCACGCTCGAAAGTTGCGCGGTGCTTGTCAAACAGGTTCATGCGGCCCCCGAAAAGCTGCTTGCGCGCGACCAGATCAGACGGTGGTGGCGGGCGACATCCGTGCCGGGCACGGTGTCGGAGGCCGACAGGGTAAGGCCGCCATCGGCTGCGAAAGTCATATTGCGTACCTGCTCTGTGCCGACGAAGTTGGGGTTCAGGGAGTGGCTGACTTTGTGCACCACCTGCTGCTGTCCCGCAGCGCCCTTGACTTCATAAGGACCCGCGTATTGAAAGTAGCTTTCAAAGGCAGCCAGTCGCTCGGCCTCAGGTGCGCTGCGCACACTGTCGCTGGACAGGCGGCCACGGACCCCGCGGGCAATGCAGGCGCTCATCCAGCCGTCGCCCGTGTACTGGATCAGGCCCGTTGCCTGCGCTCCGAAGGGCAGGGTGGGTGCGCGGCCATCGCCATAAGTGATTTCCCATCGCACCAGTTGCCAGGTGCCGAGCAGGGGATTGTTGATTTTGTCCAAGCCTTGTCTCCAAACAGAAAAGTCACACCAAAAGGCATATAACTTTCTTAATTGAACTTAGTCTAGGACAAGTAAATGGTTTTGACAAGAGAGGCTTTGCTCAATTGCTGTCACCTTGGTTGCAGCATGTAAACCGCTTCAATCGGCAACAGCTGCGCCTGCCAACGGCTGGGTGGCATGGGCATGCGGGAGTGTGTGGCCGGATTGAGGGCGTGGGACGCGCCCCCCGAAATTCATGGCGCAGCTATCAAAACCGGCTGGGGTGGTCCCAGCCGTCGCTGCGCGATGGCCTGTCAGTAAAGGCCGCGGACGCGGGCGTGCAGGCGTGCCAGCCCGAGCAGCGCATCCGTGAAGGGTGTGGGAACCCGGGTCAGTTCGCCCAGTTCTTTCACTACTGTCACCAAGGCGTCGAGTTCAACGGCCTTACCGGCTTCCACGTCCTGCAGCATGGATGTTTTAAAAGCACCGAGCTTGAGTGTTACCGCGTGCCGGTCTTCCGGCTGCTGGTCTATGGGAATGCCGATGCGCGCGCCTATTTCCCGGGCTTCGAGCATCACGGCCGAGATAAAGCCGCGCACGAGTTCGTCGCTCATGATCAGGTCTGTGGTCGCACCTGTGAGGGCGCTCACGGGATTGACCGTCATGTTGCCCCAGAGCTTGTACCAGGCGTCCTTCTGGATCTGCTCCGAAAGCACGACTTCGTGGCCGGCTTTTTCCAGCAATGCGGTCAGTGCCAGCACGCGTGCGGTCTTCTTGCCGGAGGGCTCGCCGATGATGAGTTTGTTGCCGAAGTGGTTGTTTACAAAGCCCGGGCTGTTCAGCGAACAGCTCGCGTGCACCACACAACCAATGATGTGTTGAGCCGGAATGGCGCGCGCAATCGCACCGTCCGGATCCACGGCCTTGAGCCGTGTGCCGGCGTACTGCGCGCCGAAACCTTCAAAAAACCACCAGGGCACGCCGTTCATGGCGGTGAGCACCATGGTCTCGGGGCCGATCAGCGGCGCGATGGCTTTGGCCACATCGGCCATGGCTGGTGCCTTGACGGCAACGATGACCAGGTCCTGCACGCCCAGCGCGGCTGGGTCGGCGCTGGCGCGCACCGGGACCGACATGACTTCCGGTTGTCCCGAGCCTGTCGAAGGGGCGCCGCGCTGCAGCCGCAGGCCGTGTTCCTGCAAGGCTGCCAGCGTGGCGCCGCGCGCCACCACGCTGAGATCGCAGCCGGCTCGCGCGAGCTTCACGCCCATCCAGCCGCCGATCGCGCCGGCGCCGTAAATACAGACTTTTTTAATGGTCAAAATGGGCTCCAGCCATTGCTGATCTTGCGCAACGTGCTCTAGTTTTTATAGCTGTCATCGATCCGGTCAACCTGCCGCACCAGCGCATCAAACACGTCCTGTCCGGCGCCGAACTGGGCGTCGAACTGGAAGGAGTCGTGGGTGGTCTTGCGTGCCACGGCTTCGGGTACGGCAATCGCCGGACCCATCGAGGCCTGCGCCATCTGTATGTCGCAGGCGCGCTGCAATGTCCACAGCCGCACAAAAGCCAGCGGCAGGGTTGGGGCCCAGGCCAGCAGGCCGTGGTTGCGCAGGATCACCACCGGTTTGTCGCCTATGTTTTTCAGCAGGCGCGGCGCCTCGTCGGCATGGATGGTGATGCCTTCGAAGTCGTGGTAGGCCACAAGGCCGTGCAACTGCGCCGAATAAAAATTGTTCTGTGCCAGCCCGCCCTGCGTACAGGCCACCGCCACGCCGGATGTCGTGTGGGTGTGCATCACGCAATGGGCATCGGGCAAGCCGTCATGGATGGCTGCATGCACCGTGAACCCGGCCGGGTTCACCGGCCAGGGGTTGTCGTCAAGCTTGCGGCCCTGCAGGTCGATCTTGAGCAGGTTGCTCGCCGTGACTTCCGAGTAGTGCAGTCCAAACGGGTTGATCAGGAATTGCTTGGCACCACCCGTGACGCTGTCAGGAAGCCGCACCGTGATGTGGTTGTAGATCATTTCCGTCCAGCCCAGCATCGCAAAGACGCGGTAGCAGGCGGCCAGTTGCAGTCGCTCCTTCCACTCGTCGGGGTGCATGGCTGCTGGAGGTGGTTTCAATACGGCATTCATGGTGATTTATTCCTGAGATCAGTCAATCAAGCGAGGGGCGCATGTATTTCCGCATGTTCAAGCCGGGGCCGCGGGTCCGGCTCTGCCGGCCCGCAGGCGCAGCGGCCCCCTCGGGGGGCAGCGAGCTACACGAAGTGAGCGAACGTGGGGGCCACTTTATGCCTCGGCGGTGAAGCCGACGGACTTGACGATGGGTGCCCACTTGGCTGTGTCCTTCTTGAGCAGGTCGGTCAGCTCGGCCGGTGTGGACGACATGGCTTCCAGGCCAAAACCGGCAAGGCCATCGACCACGTCTTTTTGCGCCAGCGCGACTTTCAGGGCCGCGTTCATGCGGTTCACCACATCGGCCGGGGTTTTGGCCGGCAGCAGGAAGGCGAACCATTCGCTGTGGGTCATGTCCTTCAGGCCCTGCTCGGAGAAGGTGGGCACGTCAGGTGCGAAGCGGCTGCGTTTGGCACCGGAAACACCCAGGATACGGATCTTGCCCGTGGGCAGGTGCTGCGTGATGTCGCCGATCGGGCCCGATACGGCGGAGATGTTGCCGCCCAGCAGGTCCAGCATGGCCGGTTGTGTGCCGCGGTAAGCCGCATGTTTCAGATCGATGCCGGCGCTCTTGCCCAGCAACGCGCCTATGAAATGCGGTGTGGATCCGGCAGCTGGCGAGCCGAAGTTGGCGCCCAGCGGATTGGCCTTGGCCCAGGCCAGGAACTCGGGCACGGTCTTGACGCTGAGAGGCACGGCCGGGCCGACGGCAAAACCGAAGTCGAAGACGCAGGCCAGGGTCACGGGCGCCAAATCAACCAGCGGCTCATACGGCAGTTTTTTGTAGATGTGTGGGTAGATCGTGAGGATGGACGTTGGCGTTTGCAGCAGAGTCATGCCGTCCGGTGGTGCGCCCTTGACGAACTGCACGGCGATCTGTCCGCCGGCGCCGGTCTTGTTCTCGACCACGGCGGTCTTGGCATAGTCGGGGGCCATTTTGGTGCCGACGCGGCGGCACAAAGTGTCGGACGTACCACCGGCCGCGAAGCCGGTGATGATCTTGAGGTTGTCCAGCGCCTGGGCCCAGGCGGCCTGGCCTATGCTGGCCAGCAACGCCGAAGCGCCCGCGGACTGAATGACTTGACGACGTGAAATGCTCATGGATTTGTCTCCTTTTGATTAATTGGAATAAACGAACGAAAACTCAGGACAGGTCCCGCAACCAGACTACGTTACCCGAATGGGTGACCGCGCCCTGGTGGCTGGGGCGAACCGTCAATGCGTATTTTTCCAGCAAACCGCCCAGATGGGTAGCTGGTTTGGCCGTCCTGGCGGACAGGCGCAGGGCGATTTCCTCTGCTCCCAGCTCCACCGAAATACTGAGGCTGGCGGGGCGGGCATCTATGCTGACCATGTCGCCGTCGCGCAAGGCGGCGATCGGGCCGCCGTCGGCCGCTTCCGGCCCTGCATAACCTATGCACAGGCCGCGCGTGGCGCCCGAGAACCGGCCATCGGTCAGCAATGCCACTTTGTCACCCATGCCCTGGCCGTAGAGCAGGGCAGTGATGCCCAGCATTTCGCGCATGCCGGGACTTCCTTTGGGGCCTTCATTGCGGATCACGATCACGTCGCCACTTTGGTAAAGGCGATTCTGCACGGCCGTCTGTGCCTCTTCTTCCGAGTCGAAAACACGTGCGGGGCCGCGATGCACCAGTGTTTTCAGGCCTGCGACCTTGAGCAGCGCCCCGTCGGGGCACAGGTTGCCCTTGAGTACCGCGAGCCCGCCGTCACGCGTGATGGGATCGCCGGCCTTGCGCACCACACGGCCGTCGGGCATGGCTGCATCTGCGACTTCTTCGGCCAGGGTACGGCCGGTGAAGGTCAGCGCATCGCCATGAAGAAAGCCCTGCTCAAGCAATGTGCGCAGGATCACGCCGGCGCCGCCTATGTAAAAAACGTCGCGCGCCAGGTACTGGCCACCTGGGCGCAGGTCGGCGATCAGCGGGGTGCGGGCAAACACCTCGGCCACATCGTCAAGATGGAATTTGATGCCCGCCTCATGCGCAATTGCCGGTATGTGCAGGGCCGCATTGGTCGAGCCGCCGGTGGCGGAGACCACTGCGCAGGCGTTTTCCAGTGCCTTGCGTGTCACGATGTCGCGCGGCAGGGGGCTGTCGCCCATCACGGCTTTCATCAGGGTTTTGGCCGCGCGGCGCATCAGTGGCGCACGTTCGCTGAAAACGGCGGGCACCATGCTGGAGCCTATGGGCGCCAGTCCCAGCGCCTCGGAAACCATGCCCATGGTGTTGGCGGTGAACTGGCCCGCGCAGGCGCCGGCCGTGGGCAGGCAGGCGCGGCTCATGGCTTCGAGTTCATCGGTGGTGGCATTGCCGGCCAGCACCTTGCCTATGGTCTCGTAGGTGTCGACGACGTTCAGGTCGCGGCCATCCACGCCCGGCGTCTGGCCGGGCAGTGCGGAGCCGCCGTGCACAAAGACGCTGGGCACGTTGCAGCGCACCATGCCCATCATCAGGCCCGGCAAATTTTTGTCGCAGGCGCCTATGCCGAAGATGCCGTCCCACTGGTGGCCGCGCACCGACGCCTCGACGCTGTCGGCAATCAGTTCGCGCGAGATCAGTGAAAAGCGCATGCCCGAATGCGCCATGGTCAGGCCGTCGCTCACGGATACCACCGGGCATTCGTGCGGTGTGCCGCCGCCCGCGTAAATACCTGTCTTGGCGTGCTGCGCCTGCTCGCGCAGGTTCATGTTGCAGGGACTCATTTCGCCGCCGGTGTGGAACACGCCAACGTGCGGGCGGGCAATGTCCTCGTCGTCCTGCCCCAGTGCGTGCAGAAAGCTGCGCGTGGTGGCGCGTATCGTGCCCTCGTAGATCGTGGCTGAACGGAATTTCTTTTTTGGGTCTTCTGTATTGCTCATTTTTTCTATCCGGCGTTCAGGTGCAGGCCGTTGTCAAGCATCACGATATCTCCGGTGATGCCGGGTGCGTGGGCCGTGAGAAACCAGGCGAGGGCTGCGACCTCTTCGGGTTGGGAAATCCGCTGCAGCACCGAGTTGCCCGTTTGCGCGGCAGTAGCCTGGGCATGCGCCTTCGCATCGAGCACCCGGCTGGGCAGGCCACCAGCCACAAAACCGGGCGCGATCGCATTGACGCGGACCGGGGCCAGCGCACGGGCCAGTGCCAGGGTCATGGTGTTGACTGCGCCTTTGGAGGCTGCATAGGCGACAGACGAGCCGCGCCCGAGCAGCCCGCCAATGGATGAAATATTGACGACGGATCCTGCGCCGCTGGCCTTCAGTGCCTGGGCGCAGGCCCGGGTTATCTGGTGCATGCCCACCACATTGACGTCGTAGGTGCGGTGAAATTCATCGGCATCGAGCGCAGCCAGGTCGTCATGTGCGATGAAGCGTGTCGTGCCGGCGCAATTGATCAGGGCGTCTATGCGACCGAAACGCTGCAAGGCTGCCTGTGCAAAGCGCACGCACTCTGCATCGTGGCGCACATCGAGCGCTTGCAGCAGGCAGGTGGCGCCCGCGTTGCTACAGTCCGCCGCCACGGCCTGCGCTTCCTGCAACTGGCCTTCGCCCTGATAGCTGATGCCCACATGCCAGCCGTGGCGTGAAAATTCGCGCGCACAGGCCGCCCCTATGCCCGTGGCCGAGCCGGTAATCAGGCAGACGGGCCCGGTTTTGCCCATGGCACTCAGTAGGTCTTGCTGGCAGGGGCTGGCGCAGCGGAGGCCTTGAACCTGGCTGCAAGCGCGCTGGTGGCCTTGACCAGCAGGTTGGTGTCCAGGCCGACAGCGACAAAAGTGGCGCCGAGTTCCAGGTAGTGGCGCGCCAGGGCTTCGTCGGGCGTCAATATGCCGGCGGCCTTGCCTGCCTTGACGATGCGCTGGATGGCATCCCCGATCGCGGCCTGCACTTCGGGATGGCCGGGGTTGCCCACATGCCCCATCGATGCGGACAGGTCGGCCGGGCCTATGAAGACGCCGTCTACACCATCCGTGGCGGCGATTGCGTCCAGGTTCTCGAGCGCGAGCCGGGTTTCTACCTGCACCAGCAGGCAGACCTGTGCATTGGCCTCGTGCACATACGCCGGATTGCGGCCCCAGCCAGAGGCACGCGCGCCGCCCATGCCGCGGATGCCGCCCTTGCCGTCATTTTGCGGGTAACGCATGGCGCGCACCAGCGTGGCTGCCTGCTCGGGCGTGTCCACCATGGGGATCAGCAGGGTTTGCAGGCCAAGGTCGAGGTACTGCTTGACCAGCGCCTCGCCAACATGGCCGTGACCCATGGGCACGCGTGCGATCGGGTGTGACGCATAGGGTGCAATGGCCTGCAGCTGTTGCAGGATGCTGCGCAGGTCGTTGGGTGAGTGCTCACCGTCGATCAGCAGCCAGTCGAAGCCGGCGCCCGCGCAGATTTCCGTGGTGTAGTGGTCGGCCAGGCCCAGCCACAGGCCGATTTGTGCCTGCTTGTTGGTCAGGGCTTGTTTGAAGGTATTGACGGGGGTTTGCATAAGGGTTCTCAAGTTACGTTGCTATGCCGCTCCAGCTTGGCGCGGCCTTTTCGGGAGGCAGCGTAGCACATGGGCCAGCAGGTGAAATCATTTCTTAAACGAAGCGAAAGGCGATGGAGCCCAGTGGTCCATAGTCGGCATGGAAGGTGTCGCCAGCGACGGCATTGGCCGGCCTTGTGAAGGAGCCGCCCAGCACCACCTCGCCTTTTTCAAGGCATTCGCCCCAGGCGCCCAGCTTGTTGGCCAGCCATGCAACGCCATTGGCCGGGTGGTTCAGCACAGCTGCCGCCACGCCGGACTCTTCGATCACACCGTTCTTGTAGAGCAGGGCGCTGACCCAGCGCAGGTCTACGGCATTGGGTTTGACGGGCCTGCCGCCGGTAATGATCCCGGCATTGGCCGCGTTGTCGGAAATCGTGTCGTACACCTTGCGCATGGCCTTGGTGTGGCGATCGAACTGTTCGATGCGTGCGTCGATGATCTCGATGGCAGGCACGACATAGTCGGTAGCCTCCAGCACATCAAAGATGCTGACATTGGGCCCTTGCAGCCGCTTGCCAAGGATAAAAGCGAGCTCGACTTCGACGCGCGGCGCAATGAAACGTTCGAACGGAATATCGCTGCCTTCCGGAAAAAACATGTCATCAAGCAGTGTGCCGTAGTCAGGTTCGTTGATCTGGCTGGCCTGCTGCATGGCGCGCGAGGTCAGGCCTATCTTGTGACCACGCACGACACGGCCCTCGTCCCGTTTCATCTGGACCCAGGCGCGGGAAACCGCGTAGCCGTCCTCAATCGTCATGCCGGGAAAGCGCTTTGAGAAATGCTCGACCTGCACGCGTTTCTTTTCGCTTTCGTGCAACTCGGCTGCGAGCTGGGCAATCAGGTTTGGGGAGAACATGGTCAGGGTTTGTTGAAAAGGGGATGCAGGTTGCTGTGCTTCGCGTCGAAGACCTCGGGGCCTTCGTCAATTTGCAGTGTGATGCCTATGGGGCGCTTGTCGAAGATGGGGGCAAAGTGTTCACGGGTGGCGGCGATCAGCCGGTCGCCGGCCTGTTTGTGCGTGGCCGCGTTGCGGCCCCGGCCCATGCGCAGGTTGAGGTAGACAAAAGCGTAGTCGGCCTTGCCGTCCGCGACCGCGAAATGCGCGGCCGGGTAGGCCAGCACCCGCGTGCCGCCTGTGGGGAAAACCTGTTTGCCGGCTTCGTCGCGCACCGTCAGCATGGTGTCGGCCAGCGTACGGCAAAGCGCTGTCATATGGGCCTCGGCCTCAAGGTTGCCGGTGTAAAGGACGACCAGGTGCGGCATCTCAGGCCTTCAGCGGGGTGACGGGGAAAATGGCGTTGATCTGGCCGGTGCCGGAGCTGCCGAAGTAGGGCGTGATGATTTCCACTGGCGCAGTGTAGCTGTCCCAGCCCAGCAGGCCAAGCAGCATCGCGGTGTCATGCATGTCGCCTTCGCCCCAGCACTTTTCGGCGTACATCGGGAGCATGCCGGTAAACGTTTTCCAGTCACCCGCCTCCCACAGCTCGACCACGCGCCGGTCCACCTGCTCAAGAAAGGGATCGTAGACCTTGTGCATGAACTCGGGCGCACGGCCATTGTCGGCAAAGTGGTGCGACAGCGAGCCGCTTGCAAACACCGCCACCGTGCCGTCGTACTTTTCCTCGATGGCCTTGCGCACCGCCAGGCCGAAGCGGCCCGACTCCTCAAGGTCGTGCCAGTCGCACCAGCCGCTGACGCACACCACCTTATAGTGCTGGTCGCTGTTCATGTAGCGCATGGGCACCAGCGTGCCGTACTCCAGCTCCAGCGTGGTGTCCGAATGCGCGCGGCTCTTCACGCCCATGGCGTTGGCCATGTCGCCGATCAGGTGGCCCAGTTCCGGATTGCCCGGGTAGGCGTAGGGCAGGTTCTTGATGAAATGCGGCAGCTCGTTGCTGGTGTAGGTGCCTTCAAATCTCGGCCCGCAATTGATGTGGTATTCGCTGTTGACCTGCCAGTGCACGTCGAACACCACAATGGTGTCCACACCCAGCGCGCGGCAGCGCCTGTCGATTTCCTTGTGGCCGTTGATGGCGGCGTCGCGGCAACCGAAGTTCGGCCCGGGGAATTCCGACAGGTACATCGACGGAACATGTGTGATTTTGGCGGCGAGTGCGAGGGTGCCCATGGTTGGCTCCAGCGTTGACGGTTGAACGGGCTTGCGCCTCAGGTCGTGATGTTGGCGCGGCGTATCACTTGCGCGTATTTGGTGATCTCACTCTGGATGAAGGTTGCGAATTGCTCCGGCGAGCCAGACAGCGAAGCAATCCCGCCCTTGCTGAACGCTTCGGTCACAGCCGGGGTGGCCAGCGCCCGGTTGACCTCGGCGTTCACGCGCCGCACCACGGTATCCGGTGTGCCGGCGGGGGCAAGCAAGCCATTCCAGGAATTCGACTCGATGGGCACACCCTGCTCGGCCAGCGTCGCGATGGCCGGTGCATAGACCGAGCGTTGGGCGGTGGCCATGCCCACGGCGACCAGCTTGCCGCTTTCGATGTGGCTGCGAAATTCAGGCCAGTTGCCGAACATCACCGTGACTTGGCCGCCCAGCAAATCGGTCAACGCCGGCCCCTGGCCCTTGTAAGGCACATGCACGATGTCCAGGCCCATTTGTGATTTGAGCATTTCGCCCGAGAGATGGGCCGAGGTGCCATTGCCGAAGGAGGCAAAACTCAAGGTGCCGGGCCTGGCTTTGGCAACGTTGCGCAAGTCGTTGATGTTTTTGATGCCGCTGCCCGGGTGGGTGGCCAGCACATGTTCCGACATGCCCATCAAGGCCACCGGTTTGAGATCCCTGAGCGTGTCGTAAGGCAGGTTTTTCAGCAGCGTCTGGTTGGCCGTGAAACTGTTGGCCACACACACCAGCGTGTAGCCGTCAGCTGGCGATTTGGCAACGGCATCGACACCGATCACCGTGCCGCCGCCGGGTTTGTTCTCAACAATCACTGGCTGGCCGAGCAATTTGCCCAGCTCCACGCCAACCAGCCGTGCGACGAAGTCGGTGGTGCCGCCGGGGGTGAACGGCACAACAATTTTGACCGGTTTGCCCGGCCAGGCCTGGGCATGGCTAAAGGCCGGCAGCGCGGCGAGGGCAACTGCGCCCGAGGTTCGCAGGAAGGCTCGACGATGCACGTGATTGACGGCCACGGTTAAACCCCCCAGTGCGGGATGTGGTGTGAGCCCAGCGACACCGCGATGTTTTTCGGCTCGCAAAAAACCTCGTAACTCCAGGTGCCGCCTTCGCGCCCCGTGCCCGAACCCTTGGTGCCGCCGAAAGGCTGGCGCAGGTCGCGCACGTTCTGGCTGTTGACAAAACACATGCCGGCTTCGACCGCTGCAGCGACGCGGTGCGCGCGGCCTATGTTTTCGGTCCAGACATAACTCGACAGGCCGTATTGCGTGTCGTTGGCCAGGCGGATCGCCTCGGCTTCATCCTTGAACGGGATGATGCAGGCCACCGGGCCGAAGATTTCTTCCTGGGCAATCCGCATCCGGTTATCGACATCGGCAAACACGGTAGGCAAGACGTAGTTGCCTCTTTTTACATGGTCCGGCAAGTCGGGTGTACCCAGGCCGCCGCACAACAGTGTTGCGCCTTCCTTGGGGCCGAGGTCGATGTAGCTGCGCACCTTGGCCAGGTGGGCCTGCGAAATCATCGGGCCGACCGTGACGCTGTCGTCCATCGGGTCGCCGACCTTGATACGTTTGGCGCGTTCCACAAACTTCGCAACGAAGTCGGCGTAAATCGATTGCTGCACCAGGATGCGACTGCCGGCGGTGCAACGTTCGCCGTTGTTGCTGAAAATCATGAACAGCGCAGCGTCGAGCGCACGCTCCAGGTTCGCGTCCTCAAAAATCACAAACGGTGATTTGCCGCCCAGTTCCATGCTGAATTTTTTCAGGCCGGCCGCCTGCACGATTCGGTTGCCGGTCGCGGTGGAGCCTGTGAAGGAAATCGCACGCACATCGGGGTGGCGGCACAGCGGCTCGCCGGCCTCCTTGCCATAGCCGTGCACCAGGTTCAGCACACCGGGCGGAATGCCGGCTTCCAGCGCGAGTTCTCCCAGGCGCGCGGCGGTCATGGGTGACAACTCGCTCATCTTGAGTACGGCGGTGTTGCCAAAAGCCAGGCAGGGCGCCACCTTCCATGTCGCGGTCATGAAGGGCACATTCCACGGGCTGATCAAGGCGCAGACACCGGTGGGGTGATACAGCGTGTAGTTCAGGTGCGTTTCGGTCGGGTAAGTGTGGCCATCAACCCGGGTGCACATTTCGGCGAAGTAATAAAAATTGTCGGCGGCGCGCGGGATCAGTTGTTTGCCGGTTTGGGCAATCACCTGGCCGCAGTCCCGGGTTTCCATTTGTGCAATTTCAGGCACATGCGCAGCAATCAGGTCACCGAGTTTGCGCACCAGCCTGGCGCGTTGTGGCGCCGGCATGCCTGCCCATTTCGGGAAAGCCTCTTTGGCCGCCGCCACGGCGGCATTGACTTCAGCTTCGCCGCCCGAGGCGACCTCGGCCAGCACCTCCTGCGTGGCCGGGTTGACGGTTTCAAAGTAGTCGCGGCCGGGGATGGCCTTGCCATTGATGAGATGATTGATCTGCATGTGCGTGGGCTTTCCGGTTTCAATCCAGTTTGATGTCACGCGCCTTGATCAGCGTGTGCCATTTGATACGCTCGACATCGGCGTATTGCGTCATGTCGGCCGCATTCATGGGACGTGCTTCCCAGCCAGTCTCAAATAGCTTTTGCCGTACGTTCGGCTCCTTCACGGCCTTTTGCAATTCGGAGCCAAGCCGGGCCTGAATGTCTTTGGGCGTGCTGGCCGGCGCAACCAGCCCTTGCCATGTGTAAGCTTCCACACGGGGAAAACCCAGCTCCTTCGCGGTCGGGACGCTGGGAAGTTGCGGGATGCGTTCTCCCGACAGGGCCAGCAACGGGATGACCTTGCCAGCCTTGACGGCGCTGATGCCGCTTGGCAGGTCCAGCATCATCAGCGGCACCTGGCCACCCATGAGGTCCTGCAAAGCCGGCGCGCCGCCCTTGTAGGGAACATGCAGCAAGGAAACCCCCGCTTCGCGCTGGAACAACTCCAGCGCAAGGTGGTGTGGACTGCCGGTGCCTGGTGTCGCAATGCTGTACTTGCCTGGGGCTGCCTTGAGGGCGGCGATCAGGCCTTTGGCGTCGCTGATATTCGTGCCTGGCGCCGCAGTGATGACAAGCGGTGACCGGCCCATCATGCCGAGCAGAACAAAATCCTTCCCTGCGTCATAAGGCAGTTTTTTGTAGAGGACGGGGTTGTAAATCAGCACGCCGTTGTCGGCCGAAAATACCGTGTAGCCGTCACCGGGAGAGCGCGCCACGTTTTCAGAGGCAATGATGGCACCTGCGCCAGGGCGGTTGTCAACCACAACGGGCTGGCCAAGCTGCTGGGACAACTGGGCACCGACCGTGCGTGCCAGGAAATCGGTGCCGCCGCCGGCCGGATAGCCAACGACCCAGCGCACTGGCTTTGCCGGGTAGGTCTGCGCATGTACTCCAACTCCAGCCAGCAGGAGGGCGAAGAGCACGCCTGCGGCGGTCGTCAGTTTTCGGAAAAAAGTCATGGTTTTGTCTCCGGTTGTTGTAAGTCTGGCTGTGCGCTGCATCAGGCAGCGAGGATGGTGTTCCGCAGCGCGCCCACTTTTTCTATCTCGGTCACGATGACGTCGCCCGGGCGGCAATCCACTACGCCATCCGGTGTGCCGGTCAGGATCAGGTCGCCGGGCTGCAGGGTCATGAAGCTGCTGAAATATTCAATCAGGAAAGGCACGTCAAAAATCATGTCGCGGGTATTGCCGGCTTGTGTGATCTTGCCGTTGACGCTGGTTTGCAGTGCCAAAGCCATCGGGTTGGCGATGTCGGCCGCGTCCACCAGCCATGGCCCGAGCGGCGTGCAGGTGTCGCGGTTTTTCACGCGCAGGTTGGGGCGGTACCAGTTCTCCAGGTAGTCGCGGATCGCATAGTCGTTGGCCACGGTGTAGCCGGCGACAAAGTCATGGGCGTCATCCCGCTTGACCTTCTTCGCCGTTTTGCCGATGACTACAGCAAGTTCGCATTCATAGTGCATAAACTGCACGTCGGCCGGGCGGTGTGTGAGTTGCCGGTGCCCGGTCAGCGTGCCCTCGCCCTTGATGAAAACCAGCGGTTCTACAGGCGCCTTGAATTCAAGTTCCTTGGCGTGGTCTGCGTAATTCAGGCCCAGCGCGAGTATGGTGCGCGGGCGCGGCGCGGGTGCCAGTGGCGGCAGCCAGTGAACCGCATCTTCGGCGACGAGGCGGCCGTCCTTGAGCTGCAGCCGGCCATCGCGCTCCGTGGCTTCATGCACCGCACCTTCGTAAATGACCCGTGCGTGTTTCATGCGTTCACCTCTTCTGCGACGAGTGTGTTGCTCAGCGTGTCAAAGCCCGGCGCATTGAGGTCGATGCGATCGCCTGCTTTCGCCAGGGGCCTGCCCACATCGCAGCCCAGCATCAAAACATCGCCCGGATGCAGTGTCATGAATTCGCCGACGTCTGCCAGCAATTGCGATGCATTGCGCACCAGGTCGGCAAACTTCACCGATTGGCGCAGTTCGCCGTTGATGCGTACTTCAAGCGCGAACTGCGCAGGGTCGCCCGCCCGGTCAGCCGGCAGTGGCTGGGCGCCTATGCCGAGGAATCCATCCAGGCATTTGAACTTGATCGGCGGCCGGAAGAAGCTTTTGTGCGGCACCGATAGATCATTCATCAGAACAAAGGATGCGATTGATTTGATAGCCGATTGCGCCTTGTCTGCGGTGACGTCCGCCGAAATGACCATTGCAATGGTGGCGCCCACCTCGACTTCGGGCACACCGGCTGGCACGATGATCCGGGCGCCGTGCGTGCTCCATGTGTTGGCTGTCTTGACATACAACACCGGTGCCCTGGGCGCGGCCTTGTAGGGGGGCTGGTCCATTTGCGGCGCCAGCGCCTGCATTTCGCCCCGGAAGTTCAGCAGCACGCCGTAGACGGTGCCCGAGGGCAGGTATTTCATGGCTGCTCCAGTGCGATCACTTCGTCGAGCAGCGCATACAGCTGCGCCAGTTTTTGCTTGCCCAGCGATTTTTCCATATGGGCGTAGTGCGCTTCAATCAGGTGCGATAGCCTTTTGACTGTCTCGCGGCCCTGCCTCGTGAGTTCCACGACGGTGCGGCGCTGGTCTTCGGCGTCGCGTGCGCGGCTAATCAGCCCGTCGCGCTCCATGCGGCTGAGTACGCCGGTCAGGCTGGGGCCGAGGATGAAGGCTTCACGCGCCACGCGCCCGGTCTCCACCACGCCGAGTTCACCCAGCACCCGCAGCACGCGCCACTGCTGGTCGCTCAGGCCGTGCTCGCGCAGGCCCGGCCGGGTGTGTGTCATCACGGATTCACGTGCCTGCAGCAGCAGGCGGGGCAGGTTGCGGTGGACAAAAGGAATGGTCATGGCAGGCGTTTGTTTCCAGGGTCAATTTATTTAATATATTAAATGAATTGACCGACAGCAACAAGCGCCGACCGATGTGGAGTGATCGGTATTTACCCTTGCCGGGCAAACAGGACATGGATGCTCAGAAGATTTCCGCGGCCTTGCCGAGGAACCTGGCGTAGCGTTGGGCCGCCCGCGCAAACAAGGCATACAGCTCGTCGCGTGTGCGCTGCTGGCCGCCTTGCAGCGCTTTGATGAGGATTTCCGCACTGCGTCCAAAGGTTTGCTGGTCCAGTTCAAGTTCGCGACGGAGACGGGCGTTGGCGGCAATGTTTCGTGGCGCTGTCAGTGCCAGCAGCCAGTGCACGTCAGATGCTGCGACAAAATGCAGCGTGCCGCGCATGGGCCAGGTGCGCACTATGCTGCCCTTCTCAATCGCTTTTTCGATGTCGTGATCGGTGGCGCCCGGCAAACGCAAACCCAGCGACCACTTGGCACCGCTGTAATCCTGCCCCTGTATGCCGCCCAGCCAACCCCGCACTTGCGCCGGTGTTTTAAATCCGGATTGCGTAATTTGCTGATTGTGTAATCGCAGTGCGGTAACGGGTAGCGCGGGCATGGCGCCTGCTTTTATATTGGTCGTGGGCATACGGTAACTCCGAATCAATGACTACTGGTTGTTTGTACAGTAATATTCGGTATGGCAAAAGAAAAAACGATTTACACCTGCACAGAATGCGGCGGCAGCAGCCCCAAATGGCTGGGCAAATGCCCGCATTGCGAAGCCTGGAACACGCTGATCGAATCTGTTGCCGAGAGCAGCTCGCCTGTCAAAAACCGCTACAGCAACCAGCGCCAGGGACTGGCCAAGACCTCCGAAGTCACGATGCTCTCGGACATTGATGCCACCGATATGGCGCGCACCCCTACCGGGCATGAAGAGCTTGACCGTGTGCTGGGCGGCGGCATTGTGGAGGGCGGGGTGGTGTTGATAGGCGGTGACCCCGGTATCGGCAAGTCCACGCTGCTGCTGCAAGCGCTCGATTCCCTGCAGCGCGCCGGCCTGGATACGCTTTATGTGACCGGCGAGGAAAGCGGCGCCCAGGTGGCGCTGCGTTCGCGCCGGCTCGGGCTGGACGGCTCGCAGGTCAAGGTGATGGCCGAAATCCAGCTCGAAAAGATTCTTGCCACGCTGGAGGCCAGGCAACCGGCGGTCGCGGTGATCGACTCCATCCAGACCGTGTATTCGGACCAGTTGACCTCGGCGCCCGGTTCGGTGGCGCAGGTGCGTGAATGCGCAGCCCACCTGACGCGCGCGGCCAAGGCCAGTGGCGTCTGCATCATCCTGGTGGGGCATGTCACCAAGGAGGGCGCTCTGGCCGGTCCGCGTGTGCTGGAGCACATGGTCGATACCGTGCTGTATTTCGAAGGCGACACCCATTCAAGCTTTCGTCTTGTTCGCGCCATCAAGAACCGCTTCGGCGCGGTCAATGAGATCGGCGTTTTTGCCATGACGGAAAAAGGCCTGAAAGGCGTGAGCAACCCCAGTGCCATCTTTTTGAGCCAGCACTCCGAGCCCGTGCCTGGCAGCTGCGTGATGGTCACGCTGGAAGGCACGCGGCCCATGCTGGTTGAAATCCAGGCGCTGGTCGACAACGGCGGCCCGAGTCCGCGCCGGCTGTCGGTCGGCCTAGACCGGGATCGCCTAGCCATGCTGCTGGCGGTGCTGCACCGCCACGCCGGTGTCGCCTGCATGGACCAGGATGTGTTTGTCAACGCCGTGGGTGGTGTGCGTATCACTGAGCCGGCGGCTGACCTGGCCGTGATGTTGGCGATCACTTCCAGTCTGCGCGGCAAGTCGCTGCCCAAAGGCTTTATTGCCTTTGGCGAAGTCGGGCTGGCCGGCGAGGTGCGTCCCGCGCCGCGTGGCCAGGAGCGTCTGCGTGAAGCTGCCAAACTGGGCTTTAGCGTGGCGGTGGTGCCCAAGGCCAACGCGCCGAAAAAAAATGACAAAAGTTTTGAGGGGCTTACCATTCACTCGGTGGAGCGTATCGAACAGGCCATGGAGTTGGTGCGCAGCCTGAGTTGAATTTCTCTCATCCCTGATCCAGATAAACCAGGAGCGGTCCATGCAACGTGTGATGTCTGCCGGCATGATTGCCATGGTGGTGCTCTGGGGCCTGTTGTCGCCGGACAGCCTGGACCGCGTGCTCAGCCTGCTGCTGGCCAGCATCACGCGCAATTTCGGCTGGTTTTACCTCTGGGTGGTGCTGGGGCTGGTGGTGCTGGCGTTTTTCCTGGCCTTCAGCCGCTACGGCGATCTCAAGCTCGGTGATGAAGACGAGGAGCCCGAGTTTTCGCTGGGCGCCTGGTTTGCCATGCTGTTTTCCGCCGGCATGGGCATTGGTCTGGTGTTCTGGGGCGTGGCCGAGCCGATTTCCCACTACACCAACGCGCCGCCTGGCATCGCGCCGGGCACGCCCGAAGCGGCGAATGCTGCCATGCGTTACGCCTTTTTTCATTGGGGCCTGCATCCCTGGTCGATTTACGGGATTGTCGGCCTGGCCATTGCGTTTTTCCAGTTCCGCCGCAAGTCCTCGGCGCTGGTGAGTTCGGCGACCGAAGCGCTGCCTTGGAAGGTGGTGCAGCGCCTGTCGCCGGCCTTCAACGTGCTGGCGGTCGTAGCCACGGCCTTCGGCATGGCCGCTTCGCTGGGCATGGGCGCGACGCAGATCAACAGCGGCATGCATGTTGTCTTCGGTGTACCTGTGGGGGTGGCCGCGCAGGCCGGCATCATTGCTGTGACGACAGCGCTGTTTCTGGTCTCGGCCGTGAGCGGGGTGGGGCGCGGCATCAAGTGGTTGTCCTCGGGCAACCTGGTGGTGGCGGCCCTGCTGGCCCTGACGGTGCTGATCCTCGGGCCGACGATTGCCATCGTGGATACCTTCACCACCACGCTGGGGTCCTACCTCAGCGAGTTTGTGCGCATGAGCCTGCGCATGAGCCCCTTCCGCGACAGTTCCTGGATAGGTGACTGGACCATCTTCTACTGGGCCTGGTGGATTTCCTGGTCGCCGTTTGTCGGCCTGTTTATCGCACGTGTTTCGCGCGGCCGCACCATTCGCCAGTTCATCATGGGCACGGTACTGGCGCCGACGCTGGTGGGTTTTGCCTGGTTTTCCATTTTTGGCGGCGCGGCTCTTTATATGGGGATATTCCAGGGCGTACCCCTGGTCGAAGCCGTCAGGGCCGATGTGTCCACCGCCATGTTTGTATTGTTCAATGCCCTGCCCATGGGCGCCGTGATGTCGGTGGTGGCCACCTTGCTTGTGCTGGTGTTTTTTGTGACCTCGGGTGATTCGGCCACACTGGTGCTGGGCATGATGAGCAGCGGCGGTGACCCCAACCCGTCCAGCCGCATCAAGATCATGTGGGGGGTGCTGGTATCGGCGATTGCCATGAGTCTGCTGTTTGCCGGCGGGCTGAAGGCGGTGCAGACCGCCACCATCATCTTTGCCCTGCCGTTTTCGGTGGTGCTGGTGCTGATGGCCATTTCGGTCACGCGGGCCATAGACCAGGACTGGCAGGCCGACCAGCGCAAGGAGAAAAACCTGCGAAAGAAAATGCGGGAACTGGTCAAGGAGTAAAAGTGTTCGTGGGCATTGCACGGGCGGCAAGAGGGCTTGCTATGAAAACAATAGCTGGTCGCGCTTGAAACTCCTTGGCCTCGGGTCTGAAAGATCCAGATATTGCGCCAAAAATGAGGTTTTGGGCCCTTACGCACTTCCCGCAGCGCGGGCGGGCGACGAGGGCTGCGAAAATAGCGCCATGAACTTCCAAAAAATTCTTGTTCCCGTTGCCGTGATCGTTGGATCTGTGCTGGCTTACCGTTCTTATGGATGGGCCGGCATTGCCGCCGTTTTCAGTGTCCTGATATTCGGGGTGCTGCTGAACTTCAACCGGATGATGCAGGTGCTCAAGCGCGCGGCCAACCGGCCCATCGGTTATGTCGACAGCGCCGTCATGCTGAATGCCAAACTCAAGCCCGGCATGACGCTGATGCATGTGGTCGCCATGACGCGCGCGCTTGGCCAGCTCACTTCAGTCAAGGATGCCCAGCCGGAGGTCTTTGTCTGGACGGACGGTTCCAGGTCGTCGGTGACCTGCACCTTTGTGGGTGGCAAGCTCTCGCACTACGAGCTTTTCCGGCCCGAAACGCCGGATTTACCCCCGTCTGGCGACGCTGCCCCGCCCGCCCCGTAAAATCAGTGTTTCGGGTTTTCAGCGCCCTGCGCCGCCATGGCGGCCGGCGAGCCCTGATAGACAACAACACTCCACGACATTCATCACAGGATACATATCATGTCCCCAGTAGCACCCTCCATGGCAGACCGCGACGGCAAAATCTGGATGGACGGCCAGATGGTTGACTGGCGTGACGCCAAGATCCACGTGCTGACCCACACCCTGCACTACGGCTGCGGCGCGTTTGAAGGCGTGCGTGCCTACAACACGGTCAACGGCACGGCGATTTTCCGGCTTGAAGACCACACCGAGCGCCTGCTCAACAGCTCCAAAATCCTGCGCATGAAGGTGCCTTTCAGCAAGGAAGCCCTCAATGAAGCCCAGAAGGCCGTGGTGCGCGAGAACAAGCTGGAAAGCTGCTACCTGCGCCCGCTGACCTGGATAGGCGACAAAAAGCTAGGCGTTTCGCCCAAGGGCAATGACATCCACGTGATGGTCGCCGCCTGGGCCTGGGGCGCTTACCTGGGCGAAGACGGCATGACCAGGGGCATCCGCGTGAAGACTTCCAGCTATGCCCGCCACCACGTCAACATCACCATGACGCAGGCCAAGGCTGTCAGCAACTACACCAACTCCATTCTGGCCAACACCGAAGCCACCGATGACGGTTACGACGAAGCCCTGCTGCTCGATACCTCCGGTTTTGTGTCCGAAGGCTCCGGCGAAAACGTGTTCATCGTCAAGGACGGCGTGGTCTACACCCCCGACCTGTCGGCCGGTGCACTGAAGGGCATCACGCGTGACACCGTGTTCCACATCTGCAAGGACCTGGGCCTGGAAGTGGTGCAAAAGCGCATCACGCGCGACGAGATGTACATCGCAGACGAAGCCTTCTTCACCGGCACGGCCGCTGAGGTCACGCCCATCCGCGAACTGGACCGCATCGAGATCGGGGCCGGCTCTCGCGGGCCTATCACCGAAAAAATCCAGGCAGCTTTTTTTGACATCGTCAACGGCCGCAATCCCAAGTACGCCCATTGGCTGAGCAAAGTGTGAGCCCCCACGCTCGTCACTTCGTGTACTACGCTGCCCCCGAGGGGGCCGTGCCTTGCTTGGGGCGGCCCGGCGCTGCGGCATCCTGAATAGACTGTGAATCATGACATGACTACAACTGCATCCATTGAACTGCTGGCCTCCGACCTCAATCCCCAGGGCGGCGTTTATTGCCCCAGCCCAAAAGCAGACATGAAGATCTGGAACAGCCACCCCAAGGTTTACCTGGATGTGGCACGCACCGGCAGCGCCAAGTGCCCTTATTGCGGCACGGTTTACGCGTTGAAGGCCGGCGAACATTTCGGCGCCGGCCACTAGCGTGTCTCTTCCCCTTCAAGCGGCCGCCGCGGAACCGGCTTCGCCGGGCCGCAAGCGGCGCCCCCCTGGGGGGGAGGCGGCCGAAGGACGCTTCGGGGGGGCTTCTCTGGTTATTGCCCCGCAATGGATAGGTGACGCGGTGATGACCGAGCCACTGCTGCGCCGGCTGCATGCGCGCGGCGAACAGCTGACTGTAGGGGCGCTGCCCTGGGTGGCGCCGGTCTACCGGGCCATGCCGCAAGTGGCCGAAGTCATTGAATTCCCCTTTGCCCACGGCGGCCTGCAGTTCCGGGAGCGACGCGCGATTGCAAAACGCATTGAAGGCCGCTTTGGCAAGGCCTACGTGCTGCCCAACTCGCTCAAAAGTGCCTTGCTGCCTTTTCTGGCCAGTATCCCGGAGCGTATCGGTTACTTTGGTGAAGCGCGCATCGGCCTGCTGACGCATCGGCTGAAGAACCCGAAAAACAAACCGCCCATGGTGGCGTTCTACTCCGCGCTTAGCGGTGAGGGCGGGCTTGAGGCTGACCGTCCGCGATTGCAGATGGGTGATGCCGGCATTGAGGAAACCCTTGCCGGCCTGAAGCTGCAGCGCGGCGCCTATTACGTGTTTGCCCCCGGCGCAGAGTACGGTCCGGCCAAACGCTGGCCTGCGCACCATTTTGCGGAGCTGGCGATAAAGCTGGACCGGCCCGTGGTGTTGCTCGGTTCAGGCAAGGAAGCTGCGCTGTGCGGCGAGATCGCCGCACCCGTGAATGCCGCGCGGGCCGGGCAGTGCCTAAACTTTGCCGGTACCACCTCGCTGCTCCAGGCCCTGTGCCTGATTGCAGCGAGCAGGGGTACGGTCAGCAACGATTCCGGCCTGATGCATGTGGCTGCCGCGTTTGGCGTGCCGCAGGTGGCGATATTCGGCTCATCCAGCCCGCTGCACACGCCGCCGTTGAGCGAGAAGGCCAGGGTGCTCTGGCTCAAGGACGATCCTGCCTACCAACCGCCGCTGGACTGCGCCCCCTGCTTTGAACGCGAGTGCCCGCTGGGGCATACCCGCTGCCTGAACGACATCAGCGCCCAGCGCGTGCTCGATGGCCTGCAGCAAACCGTTGGGGCAGGGTGAAAACCGGGGCCTGAAAACAGGCAAACTAAAAGGCAAAAGGGGAAAGACATGACCGCACAGCAGACATCGCTCAAAACCATGCTCGGCATTGAACTGCCCCTGATCCAGGCGCCCATGGCCGGCGTGCAGGGCAGTGCGCTGGCGGTTGCGGTTTGCAATGCCGGCGGCATGGGCTCGTTGCCTTGCGCCATGCTGAGTTTGCAGGCCTTGCAGGGCGAACTGGAAGTCATCAGCACGCAGACCAGCAAGCCGTACAACGTCAACTTTTTCTGCCACGAGCAGCCGGTGGTCAGCGCCGAACGCGAGGCGACATGGCGAAAGGCACTGGCGCCTTATTACGCCGAATTGGGCCTGGATGTGACGGCGGTGCCGCCGGGAGCCGGCCGCTCGCCCTTCAGCCATGAGGCGGCCGATGTTTTGCAAGCCTTCAAGCCTGCGGTCGTGAGTTTTCATTTTGGCCTGCCCTCGGCAGACCTGCTGGCCAGGGTGCGGGCCTGGGGCGCAACTGTATTGGCTTCCGCGACCACGGTGGCGGAGGCGCGCTGGCTGGAGGCGCATGGTGCTGACGTCATCATCGCCCAGGGCCTGGAGGCGGGCGGGCACCGCGGCATGTTCTTGATGGACGAGGTGACCAGCCAGCTGGGTACTTTTGCCCTGCTGCCGCAGATCGTCAATGCCGTGCGCGTTCCGGTGATTGCCGCAGGTGGTATTGCCGATGCCAGAGGCGTGGCGGCTGCGCTGGCGCTGGGCGCCGCCGCCATGCAGGTGGGCACGGCCTATATGTTGTGCCCTGAAGCCAGCACCAGCGCCTTGCACCGGGCGGCGCTCAAAAGCGAGGCGGCCAGCCATACGGCGCTGACCAATCTGTTCACCGGCAGGCCGGCGCGTGGCATCATGAACCGCATCATGCGGGAGCTTGGCCCCATGAGCGCGGCGCCGCCGGCATTCCCGCTGGCCACCGCTGCCATAGCGCCCCTGCGCGCGCGGGCCGAAAGCCTGGGCCGTGGTGATTTTTCACCCCTGTGGTCGGGACAGAACAGCAGCGGTTGCCGCGAGATTTCCGCCGCGCAATTGACGCGCGAGTTGATGGCCGGCGTTTGAATCGCCCTGGCCAGATTCGGCCAGAAAAAAAACCGCCTCACGGCGGTTTTTTAGATTTACCAATAGGGCTCAGGCTGTGCGCCTGGCGCCGGCAATCGGCAGTTCCACAATAAACGAAGCGCCGCCGCCCGGCCGTGCTTCGCAGCGGACCGTGCCACCGTGGCGCTGGCTGATGGACTTGACCAGTGCCAGCCCCAGGCCCACGCCGCCTTCACGCTCGCTGGCGCCAGGCAGGCGGTAAAAGGGCTCAAAAATGCGTTCGCGCTGTGCTGCCGGCACACCCGGACCGCGGTCATGCACCTTGATCACGGCCATGTCTTCCGGGCCTTTGCGGATCTGGGCTAGCTCCAGGTTGATGTCGCCATTGCTGTAACGCCTAGCATTTTCCAGCAGGTTGCGGATCAGCCGGCGCAACAGGCGCGGTGAGCCCTGCACCGTCAGGCTGTGGCCGGTGGTGGCGATGCCCAGGCCGGTATTCGTCTGCTCGTCCGGCGTCGCACCAAGGTCGGCACTCAGTTCAACATTCAGGCGTGAGCATTCCTCTGCAGCCAGGCCCGTCAAGTCCAGCCGCTCAAAGGGTTCTGCGTCGGCCTGCCGCGCATCGAGGCGGCTGGCCAGCAGGATTTCATCGATCAGTTGGTCAAGTTCGCTGATGCTGCGCGAGATTTCAATGCGTTGCGGTGACGTAATGTCTGCGCCCATGAGTTCAAGCCCCATGCGTATGCGCGCCAGCGGTGAACGCAGCTCATGCGAGGCATTGGCCAGCAGCGATTTGTGCGAGTTCATCAGGGTTTCGATGCGCTCGGCGGCGTGGTTGAAGCGCCCGGCAAGAAACGCCACCTCGTCGCTGCCGGAGGTATCGACGCGCGCGGACAAGTCCCCTTCGCCCCAGCGCTCCACGCCGCGCTGCAGTGATTCCAGCCGCAAGGTCAGGCGCCGCATGACCGGGTAGGCGCCCAGCGCCACGGCCAGGCCAACAACAATCAGCATCCAGCCGAAATCAAACGGCAGGCGGCCCCACGGCGGTGGCGGCGGTCGTTTTGGCCGCGGCAGCAACAACTTGAGTGCCTGGCCGTCTTTTGTGACGACATCAAACTCAAGGTCCTCGCCGAGTTTGCGGTCCGGCCTGGTCTGCGCCGTGCCTATGACCTCCCCGGCGACGTTGTGCACCAGCACTTCGCGTATCGGCAACTGCGGCGGGTCCTTGGTAAAACGCCACGCCGCTGCGACAAGAAAAGTCAGGACCACCACGGTCGCCACCACGGCGAGCCAGATACGGACGTAGAGGTGTGAGGTAAAGCGCGACCACATGAGGAGCATGGGCTGCCAATCAGTCCTGCTGCTTGGCAAACACGTAGCCCACGCCGCGTACCGTGAGAATCCGTTTGGGGTCTTTCGGGTCAAGCTCGATGGCGCTACGGATACGCCCCATATGCACGTCGATGGAGCGGTCAAACGCTTCCAGCTCGCGCCCGCGCACGGCTTCCATGATCTGGTCGCGGCTCAGCACGCGGCCGGAGCGCTCTGCCAGGGCCACCAGCAGGTCGAACTGGTATGAGGTGAGTTCGCACAGGTTGCCTGACACCGTCACCGTGCGTGCATCGCGGTCGATCTCCAGGGAGCCGAAGCGCATGACCTTCTGGCCACTGCCCGCCACACCACCGGCGCCGTTGCCGGTTTCGCCGCCACGGCGCAGGACGGCACGAATGCGGGCCAGCAACTCGCGCGGCTCAAAAGGCTTGGGCAGGTAGTCGTCGGCGCCGATTTCCAGGCCGACGATGCGGTCCATCGGGTCGCCCTTGGCTGTCAGCATGAGAACGGCCGTGCTGGCCTGCTCGCCGCCTGTGCCGCCCTGGCCCTTGATGCGGCGGCAGACTTCGAGGCCGTCCATGTCGGGCAGCATCAGGTCCAGGATGACCAGGTCCGGCGGGCTGGCCTGCAATGCCGCGAGACCGCTGGTGCCGTCGGCGGCATGGGTAAATCCATAGCCGGACTGGCGCAGATACTCTCCAACCATGTTGGCCAGGCGGGTATCGTCTTCGATCATCAAAAGTTGTTGTGCCATGAGCGTGTCCCTGGTGAGTCGCAATGAAATAGATGGTGCGCGCAACGCAACAATTGCGCTTGAAGCCATCGTAAAGTTGCGGTAAACCGTAATGCGAAAAGCTCAGCTTACTCCAGGCTGCCCAAGCCTGTAGGCGCTACTTAATCGATAGCGTTTTGCGCTTTGCCTGATTCGGCTTCAGGCTGTTTTATGCGTGACGCAAGCCAGACCAGCAACAGCACCGGCAAACCCAGGATGGCGGTTGCCGTGAAAAAATGACTGTAGCCAAAGGTATCCACATACTTGCCTGAATAACCGGCCAGGAACTTCGGCAGCAGCAGCATCATGGAGCTGAAAAGCGCGTACTGCGTGGCCGAGTAGTTGACGTTGGTCAGGCTCGACAGGTAGGCAATAAAGGCCGCCGAAGCAATACCGCTGGACAGGTTGTCGGCTGAAATCACAAAAATCAGCGCGTTGACATCATGCCCGCGCGTGCCCAGCCAGGCAAACAGCAGGTTGCTGCCGGCGCTCAATGTGGCGCCCAGCATCAGTACCTTCATCACGCCAAAACGCATGGCCAAACCGCCGCCGACAAAGGCACCGACCAGGGTCATGACAACCCCGTAGATCTTGGTCACGGCCGCCACTTCGTCCTTGGTGTAACCCATGTCCACGTAAAACGGGTTGGCCATGATGCCCATGACAACATCGCTGATGCGGTAAATCGCGATCAGTGCCAGTATCAGCAAGGCCTGTTTGCCGTAGCGGCGCAGGAAATCGGCAAAGGGCTCGACCAGTGCGCCTTTGAGCCATTCCGCGGCGTTGCGTGAAGGCCGCAAGGCGCGTGCGAGGGGTTCGGGCGAAAACAACACCGTCGCCACGCCCAGCAGCATGGATGCGGCCATCACCAGGTAAGCCACCTGCCACGCGCCTTGCTGGTAGCTGGCGATACCGGCCACCTCGGCGCGCGCGGCAATCCACAGGGCACCCGCACCGGCCCAGATCATCGCGATGCGATAGCCGGTCTGGTAGGCCGCGGCCAGTGCGGCCTGGCGCCGGGTGTCGGCGGACTCGATGCGGTAGGCGTCCAGCGCGATGTCCTGTGTGGCCGAGCCAAAGGCCACGGCCAGTGCGCACCACACCACGGGCAGCAGGGTTTGCCGCGGGTCGGTGAGCGCCATGCCCACCAGGGCGGTGATGATGACCGCCTGCGACATCAGCAGCCAGCTGCGGCGGCGCCCCAGCAGGCGTGTGAGGACGGGGATGGGCAGTCGGTCTACCAGCGGCGCCCAGACCCATTTGAAGCCATAGGCCAGGCCGACCCAGCTCAGGTAGCCGATGGTGGTGCGGTCAATGCCCGCTTCGCGCAGCCAGAAGCTTAGCGTGCCAAACACCAGCAGCAGCGGCAGCCCCGCGGAGAACCCCAGCAGCAGCATGCGCAAGGTGGCCGCCTCGCTGTAGACCGTCCAGATGCCGCGCCAGCTGTTCCGTGGCGTTTCAGCGGCAGAAGGTCCTGCGGCTGCAGGGCTGGCGATGGATCCGGGTGATGCGGTGGATGCGGAGGACGGGGTTTTTTCTGGCATGTGATCTTTGATTTATGACTATTATTCACTGATGTGCTTTTTATGCGAGGCCAAACACTCCGCCTGGGCTGGCCGCCGGGCTTTTTTGCTGGCTGCGGGGGCCGCTTCGGCCGCTGCCGTTGTTCCTGCCCTGGCGCAGGTGGATGTCGGGCCGTCGTCGAACCTGCGCAAGCTGGTGCCCGCAGAGGAGCTTGAAACCGCCGCCACGCAGGAATATGCCCAACTGCTGGCCGATGCAAAAGCCAAGGGCGCGCTGGCGTCCGCGGGCAACCCGCAACTGCAGCGTTTGCGCAATATCGCGGCCCGCCTGGTGCCGCAAACCGCCCAGTGGAATGACCGCGCGCGCCAGTGGAACTGGCAGGTCAACCTGCTCAACAGCAAGGAGATCAATGCCTTTTGCATGCCCGGCGGCAAGATTGCTTTTTATACCGGCATCATTGACCAGCTCAAGCTGACCGACGATGAGGTTGCCATGATCATGGGCCACGAAATGGCGCATGCCCTGCGCGAACATGCACGTGCGCGCATTGCCAAAAGCCAGGGCACGGGCACCCTGCTGTCGCTGGGGGCACAACTGCTGGGCCTGGGCCAATTGGGCGATATGGCGGCCAGCGTGGGCACCCAGTTGCTGACCTTGCGTTTTAGCCGTGAAGATGAAACCGATGCCGACCTTGTTGGGCTGGAGCTGGCCGCGCGGGCGGGCTACAACCCGCAGGCCTCGGTCAGCCTGTGGGAAAAAATGGGGCAGGCCGGCGGCGCTGCAGGCGGGCCCAGCTTCTTGTCTACCCACCCCTCCGGGCCCCAACGCATCCAGCAACTGCAGGCCAATGTGCCCAAGGTCCAGGGCCTGTACCAGCGCGCCCGCGGCTGACCCTGCGGCCAGCCAATCCGCCGCCTGACAGGCGCGGACCTCCGGGTGGCGGACAATGCAGGTCGCCTTTCTTTTTGGCCCATCTGCTCTCATCCCCGCGTCTTATGACCTCCACTCCGCAAGAACCTGCCACGGCGAACAGGAGCCGCGTGGCGCCTCTTTTTTCACGCGAGTGGTGGCTCGCCTTCAGGCCGGCCCGCACGCGCATCAACGCGCGCGAGCGCTTTCGCCTGGTGGTTGGCGTGCTGGTCGGCGTTTTCCTGACGGGCCTGTTATGCCATCTGGCCAGTGATGCGACCCTTTCGGCCCTGCCCTGGCTGGTGGCGCCTTTGGGTGCGAGTGCTGTACTGGTGTTTGCAGTGCCTGCCAGTCCCATGGCGCAACCCTGGGCGGTGGTGGGCGGCAACACGCTTTCGGCACTGGTCGGCATTGCAGGGGTGCATGGTGTTCACCTGCTGGGTTCGCCCGAGCTTGCTGCGGGGCTGGCTGTGGCCACGGCCGTGGCCCTGATGCTGGTGCTGCGCTGCCTGCACCCGCCGGGCGGGGCTACCGCGCTGATGATTGTGCTGCTCGGCATTGCCGATCCGGCCTTTGCCTTTTACCCGGTCATGCTTAACTCCGCTTTGCTGGTGGTGGCGGGAATTGCCTACAACAATGCAACACGCAGGCCCTACCCGCACATGCAAATGCCACCGGATGAGCGGCCCTTGCAGGGCGAGGCCGGGCAACTGGATGCCGACCTTGACCTGGTGCTGGCACGCTACAACCAGGTACTGGACGTGAGCCGGGATGACCTCAAGGCCTTGCTGGCGGAGACCAGGCTGCGTGCCTATGACCGCAAGCTGGCCGACGTACGCTGTGCCGACATCATGTCCCGTGAGCTGGTGACGGTGCAGTTCGGCACGCCCTTGCAGGACGCCTGGGCACTGCTGCGTGAGCGCCACATCAAGGCGCTGCCGGTGGTGGACCGTACCTTCCGTATTGCCGGGATCGTCACGCTGGCCGATTTCATGCGCGCTGCCGACCTTGACCTGTACGAGGGTTTTGACGGCAAGCTGCGCAAGCTGGTCCGCAGCACCCGCAGCGCCTATTCGGACAAGCCCGAAGCGGTGGGGCAAATCATGACCCGACACGTCCGGGTGGCCAGCGAGCAAAGCCGCCTGGTGGATCTGGTGCCCTTGTTTGGCAGCACCGGGCATCACCATATTCCCATCATCGGGGAGGGCGAAAGGCTGGTCGGGATGATCACCCAGTCCGACCTGGTCGCAGCCCTGGGGCGGGCGGTTGATCCCTCGGTTTGACGCCGGCGGCGCCTGCCGCTGACCTGATGCCCATGTAGTTGCCGCACCGCACGGTAAACGCAGCCTTAATACTGAAAAATTTGATAAGAAAGTCAAATTAATCGTATTTTTCTCAAATTTATCGGGAAATTACCGATAAACAAGCCAAGGCGTACGCTGTAGCAAAGTTGGTTGCTGCCTCAGGTGCGTCTGTACCTGTCATGGGCAAAAGCCGTTTCCCCGGGCTGTGCCGCCGGCCTGGCAGGAACGTTTTTACACGCCCCACCAGCAACCCAAAATATTACGAGTAAAACCGATGAAGATTAATAACTTAAAGATAGGCACCCGCCTGGGTATGGCCTTTGCCCTGATCCTGGCCTTGATGGCGGTGATTTCCGCCGTAGGCCTGACGCGCTTGCAGGATGTGGGGCACGCAGTGCAGTTGATGCAAAGAATGGCCTATGCCGAGAGTTTGTCGCAGCAGTGGTTGGGCGGCATCTCCAGCAATGCGGTACGGACCATCGCCCTTGTCAAAAGCACCACGGGCGACGATGAGGCGTATTTCCTGGCCGAACTCGACAAACAAAGTGCCATCAACAGCAAGCTGAACGCGGAGCTGGACAGCATGGCCGGCAACAACGAGGAGAACAAGGCCCTGATGGCTGCGGTTGCCGTCAAACGCGATACCTACAACAAGGTCCGCCGGGATCTCGTCAAGCGCCGATCCGATCCCAACCACGGCATGTCGCGTGTGGAGCTGGAAGACATCATCCACAAACAATTGACGCCGGCCACAGATGCCTATGTCCAGGCGGTGCAGACAGTGGTCTCGCGCCAGAAAACGCGCCTGTCAAGTACCACCACGGAGTCCGAAGCCGTGGTGAATAACGCCGAGACCCTGGTGTCTGTGCTGGGCGCGATCGCGCTGGTGGCCGGTGGTTTGCTGGCCTGGCTGCTGTCGCGCAGCATCACCCGGCCTTTGAGCCAGGCGGTGGAGGCGGCGCGTACCGTGGCTTCCGGTGACCTGCGGCACCAGATACGGGTGAACTCGGAAGATGAAATCGGCCAGTTGCTGAGCGCACTGAAAGAGATGAATGCCTCACTGGTCCAAAGTGTGAGCCAGGTCAGGATGAGGGTGGACACGATAGCGACAGCCTCAAGCCAGATAGCCTCAGGCAACCAGGACCTGTCCTCAAGGACAGAAGAACAAGCCAGCTCACT
>NZ_JBHSRS010000019.1:0-513 GCF_042659145.1 Polaromonas aquatica
GCTGAAGGAACTCAAGCAGCGTCACCTGTTCGTGCCACGCGGCACCAAGGTGCCCGCCGAAATCGCTGCTGTGTGCGAGGCAAACGTTGACATTGCATTGATCGAAAAACATTGGGATAGCCTGGTGCACTTGGCGGCCTCGGTCATGAGTGGGCACGCCAGCGCGGTGGCGGCTCTGGCGCGGTTTGGCTCTGCGGCCCAAGGCGATCCAATCTATGACGCTGGCGTGCAATTGGGACGTCTACTGCGCACGGCATTTTTGGCGGACTACTTTGTCAAAGACGCCTTCCGCAACGAATTGCGGCGAGTGCTCAACCGGGGCGAGGCGGTCAACGCCCTCAAGCGCGCCATTTATACCGGCCGGATCAGTCCGGCACAGGCCAAGCGTGTGGACGAAATGCAAGCAGTGGCCGACGCCTTGAGTCTGCTGGCCAACATCGTGATGGCATGGAATACCTCACAAATGCAGGCAGTTCTGGATCGCTGGTCGAACCGCCGGCAGGTCATTCCACC
>NZ_JBHSRS010000020.1:0-523 GCF_042659145.1 Polaromonas aquatica
CAGCTCGGCTAGGTGTACCCGGTCAGGAGGTTGGTAGCAGCGACGGGCTTGTGAAACAGGAGAACCTCCGGGCTTAGTGGAGATGTCTAACGTCTTCACCTATTCCCGGAGGTTCTCGTGACCCACCGTAACGCCCGTCTGACTCCTGCTGGTAGGCGATTGATCATTCAACGTCATCAGCAGGGCTGGAAACAATCCCATATCGCTGCCGCGATGGGTATCTCGCGCCGCTGCGTGGCTCGCTGGATCGACCGCTACCGGGCAGAGGGCTTGCCCGGTCTTGAGGATCGATCTTCCAGACCCCGCACCTCGCCCTCGAAGACGCCGACACATCTCGAACAACTCGTGCTCCGCACCCGTCGCGATGAACGCGTCAGTCGTGACGAGATCGCTCGCCGCACCGGCCTTGCGCCGAGAACGGTCTCTCGCATCCTGGCCCGACAGGGCATCCCGCACCTGGCCCGACTGGACCCGATGACCGGGGAACCGATCCGCGCGTCGAAAACCACCACGATTCGTTACG
>NZ_JBHSRS010000021.1:0-523 GCF_042659145.1 Polaromonas aquatica
CCACCAACAGAGGAGGAAGGTTGATTGAGCCAAACAACACGATGGCCTCGCCCATCCGGTTGCTCAAAAGATACCCCGTCAGGGGGGCGGCAACCATCAATACATAAAGACTTCCGTGTGTAAAGTGCGCAACCCATTGCTGAAAAGACGAAATAGAAGCGAGAGGTGGCGGAGCCCGGTTAAAGGCCCGGACGACGATTCGCACGAGGACCAAAGCAAATACCGTTACGCCCACCCAGCGATGCCAGTCAAATAAATCTTTGCGGTTAGATGCCTCTTCGGGCGTGTTGCCGAGCGTCAAGCCTAATACGACGGCGACGATCAGAGTCAGAGCCACCACCCAGTGCAGTGCGACGGTCGGACGTCCATAACGCCCAATCCCATTGGCATCCTGATCAGACACAAAATCCACCCGTCAATCTTGTTGCTAGAAAATCAAGCGCAAGCCGGCGCGAACCGTGGTGGCTGGTCTCTGCCCGCCCGATTGCGCGCGCGGATAGAAGGTTCGTGAAACATCGACATA
>NZ_JBHSRS010000022.1:0-528 GCF_042659145.1 Polaromonas aquatica
ATTCCAGTGCCTTGCCGGACGGGCCACCCGCGGGCGTTCCCGCTGCTAATGCCGGATGGGGCTTGTTTGTTGTCGTATTCATAAATATGCGCTCCTTGGACAATGGGAGGCATACGCCCGGCCGCGCACAGACGCACCCGGGTATGTGACAAACCTGCCGCAGCATATGCCCCAGCCTGCTTATCGGTAACTTATCGAGAAAATTGAGGTAAATCAATAAATTTGATTTGCCCATCAAATTCATTGATATTTAAGGCACCTTAATCACATACGACGCGCTTCAAGGCATGCCCAGGCAAGGCACGCATACACCTGGAGGTTTTCCGGGCCGATAGGCAGTGCTATCAAAACAATAGCTGTCTGCGCGCACTCATCAATGGCTACAGGCCCTTTTGATACCCAACCAGCGCCACAGGGGCGCTACGTCGCTCACCACCGCCCAGCCTGAACACACTGACCACCTGGGACAAGCCACTGGCCTGCTCCTGCAGGGAAGCCGCTGCGGCTGCGGCTTCTTCCACCAAGGCT
>NZ_JBHSRS010000023.1:0-533 GCF_042659145.1 Polaromonas aquatica
TGCACTTGATTGTCAAATGCCAATTATTTATCCCCGTCGCCGCGCCCTTTGTGTGGGTGTGGTTGATGGTGATTCCTTTTGGACAAAAGTTGAACGTCAGTAATTGATGTTCGTATTTTGTCAGGTCAAACTCGCAGCTGTTCTGCTTATTCCGCAGGATGGTTTGCACATGTTTTTTACGGAGAGTTTGATCCTGGCTCAGGACGAACGCTGGCGGCGTGCTTAACACATGCAAGTCGAACGCTGAAGCCCTAGCTTGCTGGGGTGGACGAGTGGCGAACGGGTGAGTAACACGTGAGTAACCTGCCCCTGACTCTGGGATAAGCGCTGGAAACGGCGTCTAATACTGGATACGAGACGCGATCGCATGGTCAGCGTTTGGAAAGATTTATCGGTTGGGGATGGACTCGCGGCCTATCAGCTGGATGGTGAGGTAATGGCTCACCATGGCGACGACGGGTAGCCGGCCTGAGAGGGTGACCAGCCACACTGGGACTGAGACACGGCCCAGACTCCTACGGGAGGCAGCAGTG
>NZ_JBHSRS010000024.1:0-546 GCF_042659145.1 Polaromonas aquatica
CAAAGATCCCAGGGAGTTTCCAGTGCTCGTGAGAGTGGTGGGGTGTTCTCGGGGTGTTTGGTGCGTGGTGTATTTACTTAATATTTCATTGGTCGCACACCTGCTGATGGGTCCCCTTGTATGGGGTGCCTGGGTGGGTGTGTGTTCGATCAAAATGCTTATGTGATTTCAAGTCTTCAAGAGCATACGGTGGATGCCTGGGCATCTGGAGCCGAAGAAGGACGTAGTAATCTGCGATAAGCCTCGGGGAGCCGATAAACGGGCTGTGATTCGAGGATTTCCGAATGGGGAAACCCCGCCAGGCGGCGTGCTGACCTGGTGACTCCCGCCTGAATATATAGGGCGGGTAGAGGGAACGTGGGGAAGTGAAACATCTCAGTACCCACAGGAAGAGAAAACAATAGTGATTCCGGGAGTAGTGGCGAGCGAAACCGGATCAGGCTAAACCATGCGTGTGTGATACCTGGCAGGGGTTGCACGTGTGGGGTTGCGGGACATGCCTCGAGACGCTGCTGAGTCTCGGACGTGAGAGTGAAGCTATAGGAG
>NZ_JBHSRS010000025.1:0-565 GCF_042659145.1 Polaromonas aquatica
ACACGACCAGCACGATCAACCAGGCCAACCTGGTGCTGACCACCAACAACGTCACCAAGACCTATGACGGCACCCTCAGCGCTGCGGGTACGGCAGCGGTGTCCAGCGGCACCGTGTTCAGCGGCGACAGCCTCTCGGGCGGCAGCTTCGCCTTTACCGACAAGAACGCCGGTACGGGCAACAAGACGGTGACAACCACGGGTGTGACAGTGGGTGACGGCGTCAACAACGCCAACTACAACGTCAGCTACATAGACAACACCACGAGCACGATCAACAGGGCCAATCTGACGGTGACGGCCACGGGCGTGACCAAGACTTATGACGGCACGACCAGCGCCACGGGTACGGGCTCGGTCGGGACGCTGGCGGGCGCCGGTGCGGGTGAGTCGGTCAATACCGCCGCCACGCAAGTCTTTACCGACAAGAATTTTGGCATCGGCAACAAGACGGTCCAGGCCAGCGGCCTGACCATCAAGGACAGTGGCAACGCCGACGTCACGGGCAACTACAACATCAGCTATGTGGACAACACGACCAGCACGATCAACAAGGCCAACCTGAC
>NZ_JBHSRS010000026.1:0-574 GCF_042659145.1 Polaromonas aquatica
TCGGGCTTCGTCGGCGAGGAAGCGGTGCCCGAACTCGGGATCTTCCATGTGCGCAGCATGGATGGCATTGGCGCGATATGCCTGCACAATCTCACGATCGGTCGCTGGGTTACGGAGCCAGCGATAGTAGGGCTGGCGTGAGAGCTTCAATACCCGGCACGATACCGCGACAGGGATCCCGTCAGCGGCGAGCTCTCTCACGAGCGGGTAGAGCCTTTTCCCGGCAAATGCGCCTGCGAGAGATATGCGGCCGCACGGCGCAACACCTCGACTTCTTGCTCAAGGAGCTTGTTGCGACGCCGGAGTTCTCGGAGCTCGTCGCTCTCGGACCGGGTGACGCCAGGCTTCTCGCCTTGCTCAACACGGGCTTGTCTGAGCCATTTGTCGAGCGTGCCGACGTGGATACCAAAATCCTTCGCAATCTGCGCGATCGTAACGCCGGGTTCACGGTTCATGGCGACGCGCACGACGTCATCACGGAACTCCTGCGGATACCTGGTTGCCATAGTGATCATCCTTCCAGGCCAGCCGAAACTAGCCATGTCGAATGTCACCTAAACGTGCAGCAGCCCCC
>NZ_JBHSRS010000027.1:0-586 GCF_042659145.1 Polaromonas aquatica
CATTGCACCGAACCTGTTGCAACGCAACTTCACTGCTGAAGCACCCAATCAGGTCTGGACGGGTGATATCACCTACATCGCAACCGATGAGGGCTGGCTGTACCTTGCTGTGGTGCTCGATTTATTCAGTCGTCAGGTCGTGGGCTGGAGCATGCAGCCGCACATGCAGAGTTCGCTGGTAACGGATGCGCTGCGAATGGCTTGGTTCCGGCGTGCGCCAGAAGCTGGTGTCACGTTCCATTCGGACCGTGGCAGTCAATACTGTGGGCACGAATTCCAGTCAGCACTGGCTGGCTACAAGATGAAAAGTTCAATGAGCCGCAAGGGCGACTGCTGGGACAACGCACCCACGGAGAGTTTCTGGGGACGCCTGAAAGTGGCTCGCCTGTACGGTAGAAAATTCGAGACCCGCAGGCAGGCCATGGACGAGGTAATTGACTGGATGACGTTCTACAACCACCGCAGAATTCACTCGACGTTAGGCTATGTCAGCCCGATGCAATTTGAGAAAAGCTGGCACGCGGCACAGCTATTGAAGGCCGCATAATTGAGCAGCTAAGAGGTACGTCCAACAGGGGCAGGTTCA
>NZ_JBHSRS010000028.1:0-627 GCF_042659145.1 Polaromonas aquatica
TATTGCCAGCCCGGAACTTAGTCAACTGCAGCTGCAACTGCTTCAGGCGAACACGCGCGCCAAACTTGCAAGGCAGGCGGCCAAGCGTGAACAGGATCTCTTTGGCGAGGGCCTGATTGCGCAGCGCCGCGTGCAGGAAGCTCAAGCTGCCTTGCAGGAAGCCGAGGCGACATTGACGCAGGCCAAAACAGCATTGCGCCTGAGCGGTATGTCGATGGCGGCCATAGACAAGGTGGCGGCGTCAGGCAATCCCCAAGACAGCCTGATCCTGACTGCTTCCCAAACAGGCGTCGTTACCGAGATCAAGGCCAAGCCGGGACAACGGGTCGACTCGGCCACTCCTCTGATGCATCTGGCCCAGACCGATACGTTATGGCTCGAAATTCAAGTGCCAGTTGCCGAAAGCGCGAGTTGGGCACCGGGCAGCAAGCTGAAAGTTCAAGGGCGCGATATCACTGCGCAGATCATGAGCAGCAGCGCCATGGTGGCATCCGGCAGTCAGATGGTGGTGATGCGCGCCCTTGTTCAGGGCAAAGCAGGCCAGGTACGCCCCGGCGAGTTGTTGACCGTCGAACTGCCGGCAGCTGCCACAGCAGGCGCATGGGATCTTCCGCTGTCGGCCGTGGC
>NZ_JBHSRS010000029.1:0-642 GCF_042659145.1 Polaromonas aquatica
ACATTGACTGGGACGTGTCGGTCGATGCGACGATCAACCGTGCGCACCAGCACGGGACGAACCTTTCGCGCCCTGACCAGGACACAGGGGGCTCTATCGAATTACAAGAATTTGCCGCTGGTGGAGGTAGAGCCTGACGGTCACGGGATCGGTCGTTCCCGTGGCGGACTCACCACGAAGGTGCACTACGCCGTCGATGGGAACGGGAGACCGCTCTCGATCGTGGTCACCGGCGGGCAACGCAATGATGGAGTGATGCTCGAGACCGTGCTCGAGGATATTCGAGTGCCGCGGCTTGCTGGTGGTGCGGCACGCAGCCGGCCTGATGCAGTGCTCGCGGATAAGGCGTACGCGACTGGCGTGAACCGAGACTATCTTCGGCAGCGTCGTATTGGGGCGGTGATCCCGGAGAAGACGACCGAGATCAGTTCACGCAAACGCAAAGGCAGCCGGGGCGGGAGGCCGCCGAAGTTCGAGGCCGAGAAATACAAGGACAGGAACGTGGTGGAGCGGGCCTTCAATTTGATGAAGCAGTGGCGAGGGCTCGCTACGCGCTATGACAAACTCGCGGTGACCTATCGAGCCGGGGTTGTGATCGCAGCGATCCTGACCTGGCTACGCATATAGGAGACGCGCCCTAGC
>NZ_JBHSRS010000030.1:0-693 GCF_042659145.1 Polaromonas aquatica
CTAGCTGTACCCGGTCAGGACGTTGGTTCCAGTCGGCTGATCGGTGGGAAGCCTCTCAGGGCTGAGTGGCAGCGTCCAGTGTTGTAGAACTCGAGCCAGGGTGCAAGCGCCCTCGTGCGTTCCGTGTTCGTGGCGTAGGGTCGCCGGTAGGCCCACTCGGTTTGCAGGGTGCGGTTGAAGCGTTCGACTTTCCCGTTCTGCCAGGGGCAGTGCGGGCGGATGAACTTCTGCCGGATCCCGTGGTCGGCACAGACCTGACGGAGCGAGTACCGGTAGGCCCACGCATTGTCCGTGATGAGACGCTCGATGCGGGTGATCCCACGGGCAGCGAAGTACGCGATCGCACGCTCCAAGAACGCCGCGCAGGTCGTACCTTTCTCGTCGGGGAGGACCTCAGAGTACGCGAGTCGCGAGTGATCATCGACGAGTGAGTGCACGTAGTCGTAACCGACCGGTTGTGTGCGCTGGTAGGTCTCTTCTCGCCGTGATCTGCCGTGCGCTTTCCAGCCGCCGCCATCGGGGATACGGCCGAGTTTCTTCACGTCCATGTGGACGAGCTCACCGGGACGGTCTCGCTCGTAACGAATCGTGGTGGTTTTCGACGCGCGGATCGGTTCCCCGGTCATCGGGTCCAGGCGGGCCAGGTGCGGGATGCCCTGTCGGGCCAGGATGCGAGAGACCGTTCTCGGCGCA
>NZ_JBHSRS010000031.1:0-723 GCF_042659145.1 Polaromonas aquatica
CGGTGCAATGGGCAGGTTGTGTTTGCTGTCGGTGGTAACGACAAACTTCCGCTTGCCCCTGGCTTTGATTCCGTGTTCTTTCATCATCCGGCGCACGCGCTCCTTGCCCACTCGGATACCCCGTGCCACCAGTTCCTTCCACATCTTGGGCCAGCCGTATTCCTGCCTGACCTCGGCATGGATGGCCCGGATATAGGCCAGCAGCGCTTCGTTGCTGATGCGCTGTCCGACACCCGGCTTCGATGGCCGCTGAGAGCCTTTGCGGCGCACGTGCTCGAAGTAACCGCTGGTGCTCACGCCCAGCAAGTCACACGCCATAGACACCGGCCAATGCTTTTTGTTGCTGGCTATCCAGGCGTACTTCACGTTGATTCCCTTGCGAAGTACGCCGTCGCTTTTTTTAAGATGTCGCGCTCCATCCTCAATCGCGCGTTCTCAGCGCGTAGCCTGGCCAACTCCATCTGCTCCGGGCTTACCGGCTTGTCACCGGCGCCCTTGAGCTGGCCTTTGCCATGCAAGCGCACCCAGTTCTCCAGCGTCTGCTTCGGGATGCCAAGTATCTTGGCCGTCACCGCCGCCACCTGGCCACCCTTGACCAGCCTGACGGCCTCCAGCTTGTATTCCAGTGTGTACCGTGCCCGTCTTTTCGATTCGCTCATCTCAATCTCCTAAAACTGATTTTTACCCATCAGCTAAGGAGTACGTTTTTCGGGGGCAAGGTCA
>NZ_JBHSRS010000032.1:0-728 GCF_042659145.1 Polaromonas aquatica
GCAACCGGTCCATAAGCACCTTTGAAGGCCCATGGGCCAGTGGGAATAAACAATTATTACGGATTCTGCAACTATGTATTGTGCTTTAGGTGGTTTGCAAACGTCCGGGTAAACCCTAAAGTTCAGTCATCGATGAGCCGAATCAAGAAAAACGACTCACCGAGGCCAGCCAAGCAAGCCAGGCGCCTTCGGGCTCCCGCCGCTGTAGCTGGATAGGTAACCAAGTCTCTTTGTTTTTAACTTTAAGGATTCTCATCATGAACTCGAAACTTATCGCCTCTGCCGTTGTTGCTCTTGCTGCCATGGGTAGCGTCAGTGCTTTTGCACAAGGCCAGAACCATCTGTACGGTGAAGCCGCTGTGGCCAACCCTGCTGTTTCCACCGCCAGCAATGTCTCCCGCGCTGAAGTGAAGGCCGAGTACCTGCAGGCCCGCCAGGCTGGTGCCCTGCCTGTCAGCCAGGAAGCTGCTTTTGCTGCGGCTCCTGCCGAGGCCAGCACTGTCACCCGCGCTGCCGTGCGTGAGGAAGCCCGTCATTACGTGATCCTGGACGGCAGCAATCGCAAGATCTACCGCTAAGCGGCTGTCTGTCTTTATTCAATAACAAAACCAAGTCATCCAAAGGAAATACATCATGAACTCGAAATTTATCGCCTCTGCTGTTGTTGCTCTTGCTGCCATGGGTAGCTCCGGTGCTTTTGCCCAGAACAATCTGTACGGTGAAGCCGC
>NZ_JBHSRS010000033.1:0-766 GCF_042659145.1 Polaromonas aquatica
GCTCCGGCGACCAACCGGCCTTGCTGCGCCACACGCGCGATCGCAGTTTGATACTGCTGGGGTTTTGGCGCGGCTTCCGTTCCGACGAACTGGTCAACCTGCGCGTCGAGAACACCGAAGTCACCCCCGGCCAAGGCATGGCCTGCTACCTGGGCCGCAGCAAAGGCGACAGGCAGCTGCAGGGCCGAACCTTCCAATGCCCGGCCTTGTCCCGCCTGTGCGCAGTAGACGCCTTCAACGCCTGGGTCAGCCTGGCCGGTTTGACCGAGGGTCCGGTATTCCGCAAGATCGACCGCTGGGGGAATGTGGCCGACGAAAGCCTGCATGCCAACAGCCTGATCCCCTTGCTGCGCAGCCTGTTTGCCGAAGCCGGCGTCGAGTCACCCGAGGACTACAGCAGCCACTCAATGCGCCGCGGCTTTGCCGGCTGGGCCCGCGCCAGCGGCTGGGATATCAAGGAGTTGATGGAATACGTCGGTTGGAAGGATGTCAAATCGGCCGTGCGCTACCTCGATGCGTCGGATTCCAGCCTGCAAGCCCGCTTTGAGCAAGGCTTGACAGCCCTGGCGCCGGCAGCTGCGCAGCCACCGCCGCCTTTGTTGTTGTTGACCGAACAGGCCGAAGGGACGACCGTGGCGGTCCTGCGCGTCACGCTGGTACTGGCCCGCTTCAGCAAGCAGTCGCGCGGCTTGGCCCGTGGCCACCGGCTGATCGAGCAGACCTGTTTCGAGCGTTTCGCCATGCAACGCCTGAACACCGAGGGCAC
>NZ_JBHSRS010000034.1:0-809 GCF_042659145.1 Polaromonas aquatica
TGGTTGAGTGTTTGGCCGGTGCCGACCACAACCAGCTCTGCTGGGTTTGCCCATCCGGGCGCAATGCGGCCATGGCATCCCGCCAGCGCACCAGTTGTTCGGGCAGCACAGATGCCGCAATCGTTTTGGCTGTTTCTTCTTCGAGTTGTCCCAGCGCCGCTGTGACCAGGACACGGATGTCACGGTCGCGCAGGATCAGGATCTTGCTTTGATACAACCAGCGCCGAGCGAATACGAGCAATTGATCCCGATCGGCGCAGCGGGCCACCTCATCGCGCAGGGTGCGTACCAGGGCGCGACGTTGGTGCTCCGTCATCCAATGAAACCCCAGGACATCACAGGCCAGTTGTTGATGGTCAAAGAGGGTTCGACCGCGAACATACAGGGCTCGCAGGGATGCCAGTTCAACAGCAGTGATGCCGATTTCGTCACCCAGATGGCGCCACAGGGTTGTCGGAACGATGCGCACCGAATTCAGCAGGCGCCCGCTCAAGCGCAAGAAACCTATGTGCAGTGCCAGACCCAGCTTGTGGGCGTTGCTTCGGCGGGCGTTGATGAGCTCGCGCTCAGTACGGCTGTACGTGAAAAACGACTGAAGCTCGAAGGTGCTGATTTCCCTTGGCAGCTCTCGCAGGCCAAGGTAGGTTGTGTGCCAGCTTTGCATCTTGTGTCTCCGGTGATTGGGGCAGACACAATACGCCTGAAAAAGTGAACAGGAAAACCAATGAAATCAAGGGCTTATCAGACCACCCCTACGCCAGTGCTCGATCTCCTACCGTCACTTTTGACAACGAAAACAAATCGACCCC
>NZ_JBHSRS010000035.1:0-890 GCF_042659145.1 Polaromonas aquatica
ATCAACGATCTACCAACACCACCTCCGCGCCAGTGCTAGCTTTTCGTACCGTCACTTATTGCACTGAAAACGAGGAGACCCCAGCCAGAACTTGGCGCCCTCGGTTTGCGCCAGCCACAGGCCCAGCACCTCCTTGTCGCCCGTCATGGTGATGCCAATGGCCAGGTACACCGCCTTGACCCGCACAGCACCTTCTCGCACCTTCACATGGATGCAGTCCAGATAGACGATGGGATAGATGGGCTCCAGCGGTCGTGTCTGCCAAGCCTTGACCTCATCGGCCACAGCATCGGTCACCGAGGAAATCAGGCTGGGCGAGATCTCGGTGCCGTACATCTCCTGCAAGTGGGCCTGTATCTCGCGCACCGTCAGGCCACGGGCGTATAGCGAGATGATTTTGTCGTCGAAGCCGGCCCAGCGGGTCTGGTGCTTGGGGATGAGCTGGGGCTCGAAGCTGCCATGGCGGTCGCGTGGCACCTCGATGGGCAACTCGCCAAACTCCCCCTTGAGGGTCTTCTTGCTCTTGCCGTTTCGGGTGTTGCCGGCGGGGTTGGCCACCGCTTCGTTGCGTTCATGGCCCAGGTGCTCAGTCAGCTCGGCGTCCAAGGCTCGCTCGACCAGCAGCTTGGTTAACTGCTTGAGCAGGCCGTTCTCGCCGATGAGGTCTTCAGGCTTCTTGTAGTTGGCCAGCAGGCCAGACAGCAGTTCTTCGGGTACGTCGTGTTTCTTGGTGTTCATTGTGCTTACGGACAGGCCGGCTTGCGCCGGCGGTGGATTGTCCGTTTACACAAAATTCTGTACACCCTCCCACCAACAGAGGAGGAAGGTTGATTGAGCCAAACAACACGATGGCCTCGCCCATCCGGTTGCTCAAAAGATACCCCGTCAGG
>NZ_JBHSRS010000036.1:0-951 GCF_042659145.1 Polaromonas aquatica
ACGCACTTCGCCAACAACCTTGGACAGGCTGTCGTTCATGGCTTTGAGGGCTTGCATCAGCTGGCCTGTTTCGTCTTTGCTGCCCACCTCTATACGGCTGCTCAGGTCGCCAGCGGCTACCGTTTGGGCCACTTTTACGGCGTCCTTGAGCGGCCGCACGATGGAGCGCGTAATGGACCATGCAACAAACGCACCCAGCGCAATCGCAAACCCGCCAAGCACCAACATCAGCAACTGCGCCCTGGCGTATTCTGTTTTGCTCTGTGCGGAGGCATCCTGGATCTGCAGCCGTTCATACGCAACCAGCTCATCAAGGACCGCAATGGCACGCCGCGTAGCTGGCGCGGACTCATTCATCAGGATCGGGACCGCTTCTGCAGTCTTGTTCTGCAAGCCCAGCTCGACAACCTTGTTTACCAGCGGCGCCCCGGCCTTGATGGCCTGGTCCAGTTTCTCGACGATTTCTTTTTCCTTCTCATTCATACGGATGCCGAGCAGGACAGTCTTGGCCTTGCCGTATTTTTCACGTGCGACCTTCAGCTTGTCATTCTGTTCACGCATCCCCGCTTCGTCTTCCAGCAGCACGATGGTGCTGGCGATCAGGGAGATGTCCCTGAAGTTGTCCACCATCTCACTGGCTGCAAAACTCTTGACGTTGTATTCATCGACGATCAGGTTCAAGCGATCTTCGATATGGCTCATGGAACTCAGACCAAGGCCCATGACGGCGGCCAGAATCACAAGGATCAGGGTGAAGGCGCTGCCTAGACGTGTGCCTATTTTTAAATTTGCGAATGACATTTTTATTCCTTGACTAATAGACGGGTGGCAAGTTGCAGATGCTCAAGCGGTCGTACTCTCGACCAGACCCATGTCATCGCTGGTCATGAGTTTTTCGAGGTCCACCAGGATCAGCATCCGCTCATCGAGCGTGCCCAGGCCAATCAGGTA
>NZ_JBHSRS010000037.1:0-1004 GCF_042659145.1 Polaromonas aquatica
CTTGTTTGCCCTGCGTCGTGCTGTGCGCAATGGATCGGTCTGGATCGAGCACAGCCTGAGTTTTAGGGGCCGTGCACGCCTGTTCTTCACGGACGAACGTTGGAAGGACGAGTCCAAGAAGCACTATGCCCGTCTGTCGCTGCCCGGCAAGGCGGCCACCTTTCTGAAGCCATTGTTGGCCAAGGTAACTGCAGGTGTCGATGCTGTGGCTGCGGCGGCACGCAGTGGCGTACTGCGCGTCGACGATGAACTCCACCTCTCAGTTTTACCCGCCGAAGACGAAGACCCCGAAGTCACCAAGCTACGGGCGGCTTTGGATCACCGCATCGGCGAAGTGCAATTGCCTGAAGTGATTCTGGCCGTTGACGCCCAGGTGCGCTTCAGCTGGATCATGCTCGGCCGTGAACCACGGTCAACAGCGGAACTGCTGATGGTCTATGCCGGCATCATGGCCCACGGCACCAGTCTGACGGCGATTGAATGCGCGCGCATGATTCCGCAACTCTCGGCCACCAGCATCCGTCAGGCCATGCGCTGGGCGCGCGACGAACGCCGCCTGAGTCAGGCTTGCCAGGCGGTGCTGGAGTTTATGCAACGCCACCCGATCGCCACCACTTGGGGCCGTTCAGACCTGGCGTCTTCTGACATGATGAGCATGGAGACCACCAAACGGGTGTGGCAAGCCCGGCTTGATCCCCGGCGCAATACACCCTCCGTTGGCATTTACTCCCATGTACGGGACCGCTGGGGCATCTTCCATGCGCAACCCTTCGTGCTCAATGAACGCCAGGCGGGCGTGGCCATTGAGGGCGTCATCCGCCAGGAGCGGCTTGAGACCAGCCAGCTTGCGGTGGACACCCACGGATACACTGACTTCGCGATGGCACTGGCCCGGTTGCTTGGCTTCGATCTTTGTCCGCGGCTGAAGGAACTCAAGCAGCGTCACCTGTTCGTGCCACGCGGCACCAAGGTGCCCGCCGAAATCGCTGCTGTGTGCGAGGCAA
>NZ_JBHSRS010000038.1:0-1052 GCF_042659145.1 Polaromonas aquatica
CAGGGCAAACGTCCGGCGGCTGCCAGCAGTAGCAAGCCAAAAAGCGCCCCCAAGCAGCCACCAGCGGCCAAGCAGGCGATTGCCGCACCGGTTGCTGGCGGGGATTGGGAAACGTTTTAAGCCGGGCTTGCCCGCCAAGGGCTTGACACTTTGAAGGGACGCCTCCGCAGCTGATGCGGGGGCGCACCCACGTATGAACCAAATGAAAGATGCACGTGAAACTTAGAACCAAGATGATTGTGGTGATGGCGCTGGTCTGCGCCTGTTTCACATTGGCCATTGGTGTGGCGCTTGTTGGCATGCAAAACGCCAAAAGTCGATTCGAGATTTTTCTGGCACAAGACCAGGCGCTGCTTCAAGCGGGCAGCAATCTTTACGCACAAGGTCTGCAAATGGGTCAGGCGCTGCGCAATATCGTGCTGGACACGTCCAATAAAAAGGCTCATGAGAACCTCATGACGGCCGGCAGCGAATTCAAGAGCTCGCACGCTGCTGCATTAAAACTTGCAAGCGCAGACGCGCCCGCCCTGGCGATCTTGCAGAAGGTGGGTGTCCTGCGGGAGAAACAGGCCCTGCTTCACACCAGGATTGTCAGCCTTTCCCAAGGGGACATGAACGCAGCGATGACGCTGCTGAACACCGAGGAAACGCCGGTTTGGCGTGAAATACGCGAACAGTTGCAAGCCTTCATCAAGGACAAAAATGCAGCCGCCGACAATGCCGAATCAGAGTTGCGGGCCGCCACCCACAAAATGCTGGTCATCAGCCTGGTGATGGCTCTGGTGGCCATCCTGCTGGGCGCTGGCGTGACATTTTGGTTGACCCGCAGTGTGATGAAGCAACTTGGTGGCGAGCCGGATTATGCGGCCGGCATTGCCACCAGCATTGCTGCCGGTGATTTGTCGGTGGATGTCAAAACCCAGCCGGGCGACACATCCAGCCTGCTGTTCGCCATCCAAAGCATGCGTAACAGCCTGTCCAAGGTTGTTGGCGAAGTGCGTCATGGCACAGACACGATAGCGACAGCCTCAAGCCAGATAGCCTCAGGCAAC
>NZ_JBHSRS010000039.1:0-1120 GCF_042659145.1 Polaromonas aquatica
TGCCAGCAGTAGCAAGCCAAAAAGCGCCCCCAAGCAGCCACCAGCGGCCAAGCAGGCGATTGCTGCGCCCCAGCGCAATTCCCAGATGGTTGCGCAGGGCGCGCTTGCCACTGCAGGGGAATGGGAAACTTTTTAAATCTCGCCGCGCGTGTCAAACGCTCAAAACCCGGCTGCTTGTGCAGCCATTACCTGGATGAAGTAAAAATATGCAATGGTTTTTCAAGCTCCGTGTGACGACCAGGCTGGTTCTCAGCTTTCTAATTGTGGCCATGGTTGGTGCGGCCATCGGTTCGCTTGGAATCTTTCACATGGGGCGCATCAGCACGGCCACCGAAGATCTTTACAACAAGGACATGCGGGTGCTCAAGGGTGTTCAGGATGCCAATGTCCATTTGCTCTATGCAAGCCGGGCCCAGGTGGGCCTCCTGGCGGCCTCCACCCTGGGGGAGCGCAACGCTGAGAAAAAGAATGTCCAGGCAGCCCTGGATGCACTTCAGGCAAGCATGGCCGAGATCAAGCCTTTACTGGAGGCCAATGCCGAGGGTAAGGCCCTGTACCAGCAATATGAGAGCAAATTTCCAGGCCTCAAGGCAAACCTGGACGCTTTTGTGGTGTTGTTGTCAAAGCAGCCCCTGGATTCCTCCCAATATGAAAACGGGGTGACCGATAACAGCGCAAGCTTGGTAAAGGAGTCGCGTGCGGTAGAAGAGGTGTTCAAACGCATGGTTGAGCGCAGTGACCAGTTTGCCCAGGCTGGCATGGAACACGCCCGCAGCACCTATACAAGCTCACGCCTGATGATGTTGATGCTTGTATTGGCGGGCATTGTGATCAGCATCGGGCTTGGCCTGGTTGTTGCGCGCCTGCTGGCGCGCCAAATCGGCGGAGAGCCCGGTTATGCGACGGACGTTGTTGATCGTGTGGCAGCGGGAGACCTGACCGTGCAAGTTGATATCCGCAAGGGTGATACCAGCAGCCTGCTGTATGCGATTCAGCGGATGCAAGGAGAGCTGGTTCAACTGGTCAACGGTATCCGCCATGGCACAGACACGATAGCGACAGCCTCAAGCCAGATAGCCTCAGGCAACCAGGACCTGTCCTCAAGGACAGAAGAACAAGC
>NZ_JBHSRS010000040.1:0-1123 GCF_042659145.1 Polaromonas aquatica
GCAGGGCAACCTGAGGCTTGCAGCCGGAAACGACCTCAACGCCAAAGCCGCCAATGTGCAGGCCGGTGGCGCACTGACGGCCACCGCAGGCAACAGCGTCAACATCACCGCAGGGCAAAGCACCAGCAGTTTCAGCTGGGGCATGACCACCAGCGAGAGCGACCTGTTCAGCGCCACCTCCACCAAAGAGCGCAAAACCAGCGAGCAGGCCAACGCCGTCGGCTCCAGCTTTGGCGGCAACACCGTCACCATCGCCTCCGGCCAGGACATCCATGTCTTGGGCTCAAGCGTCATCAGCGACACGGGCACCACACTGGAAGCCGGGCGCAACCTCACCCTGGAGGCCGCGCAAAACACCAGCAGTTCCACTTCCTTCTACGAGAAGAAAGAATCCGGTCTGCTCGACAGCGGCGGCGCGGGCATCACCATAGGAAGCCGCGAGCAAAGCACCGACCAGAAGAACAGAAGCACAAGCGCTGCAGCCAGCACCGTGGGCAGCATAGGCGGCAACGTCACGCTGATTGCGGGGGAGCAGTACAGGCAGGTTGGCAGCGATGTGTTGGCCCCCAACGGCGACATCACCATCGTTGCCAAAAAGGTGGACATCGTGGAGGCCAGGGAAACCAGCCGCACCGACATCGAACAGAAGTTCAAGCAAAGCGGCATCACCGTCGCCATCAGCAACCCTGTGCTCAGCGCCATGCAGAATGCCGAAGGTATGGCTCAGGCCATAGGCAACACCAGCGACAGCCGCATGCAGGCCCTGGGCGCGGCAGCCATAGGCCTGAATGGCTACAACACCTACAACAGCCTGACGGACAAGGCCGGCAACTTTGATGCAGACAAAGCCCAAGGCGTCAGCGTCAGCATCAGCCTGGGCAGCTCCAAAAGCCAGAGCAACAGCACAAACCAGAGCGATACCGCCCGGGGCAGTACGGTGGCTGCGGGCAACAACGTCAGCATCACCGCAACGGGCGCAGGTGCGGACAGCAACCTCACGGTGCAGGGCTCAAGCGTCACGGCCGGCAACAACGCCATCCTTGCCGCAGACAACCAGGTCAAGCTGCTCGCCGCACAGAACACCGCCAGCCAGAGCAGCACCAACTCCAGTAGCTCGGGCAGC
>NZ_JBHSRS010000041.1:0-1194 GCF_042659145.1 Polaromonas aquatica
AAAATGGCAAAAGGCAAATTTGAGCGGACCAAGCCGCACGTCAACGTCGGCACGATTGGTCACGTTGACCACGGCAAGACAACCCTGACGGCAGCGATCACGACCGTGCTGGCACAGAAGTTCGGCGGCGAAGCCAAGGGCTACGACCAGATCGATGCGGCACCGGAAGAAAAAGCCCGCGGTATCACGATTAACACCGCCCACGTCGAATACGAAACGGCCAACCGCCACTACGCCCACGTTGACTGCCCAGGCCACGCCGACTATGTGAAAAACATGATCACCGGCGCAGCCCAGATGGACGGCGCCATCCTGGTTTGCTCCGCCGCTGACGGCCCCATGCCCCAGACCCGCGAGCACATCCTGCTGGCCCGCCAGGTCGGCGTGCCTTACATCATCGTGTTCCTGAACAAGTGCGACATGGTCGACGACGCCGAATTGCTCGAACTCGTTGAAATGGAAGTGCGCGAGCTGCTCGACAAATACGACTTCCCCGGCGACAAGACCCCCATCATCCACGGCTCCGCCAAACTCGCCATGGAAGGCGACAAAGGTCCCCTGGGTGAAGAGGCCATCCTCAAGCTGGCCGAAGCGCTGGACACCTACATCCCCCTGCCAGAGCGTGCCGTTGACGGCGCCTTCCTGATGCCAGTCGAAGACGTGTTCTCCATCTCCGGCCGCGGCACCGTCGTGACCGGCCGTGTCGAGCGCGGCATCATCAAGGTCGGCGAAGAAATCGAAATCGTCGGTATTGCCGATACCCAAAAAACCATCTGCACCGGCGTCGAAATGTTCCGCAAGCTGCTGGACCAGGGCCAGGCCGGCGACAACGTCGGTATCCTCTTGCGCGGCACCAAGCGCGAAGACGTGCAGCGCGGCCAGGTGCTGTGCAAGCCAGGTTCGATCAAGCCACACACCCACTTCACCGGCGAGATCTATGTCCTGTCCAAGGACGAAGGCGGCCGTCACACGCCATTCTTCAACAACTACCGTCCCCAGTTCTACTTCCGCACGACGGACGTGACCGGTGCGATCGAGTTGCCAGAAGGCAAGGAAATGGTCATGCCAGGCGATAACGTGTCGATCACCGTCAAGCTGATCAACCCGATCGCCATGGAAGAAGGCCTGCGCTTCGCCATCCGCGAAGGCGGCAAGACCGTTGGCGCCGGCGTCGTGGCCAAGATCATTGCGTAA